>JALYOC010000057.1 GCA_030857095.1 Myxococcota bacterium
GCCCGACGGGCCTCCTCTGCGGCGCGGCGAGCAGCTTCGGCGGCACGGGCGGCAGCGTCATTGTTGGCGCTGTTGACGCTGGACGAACCACCACCACCATCAACACGCACCATCAGGATACGAGCCATTCGGGATTCTCCAGGCGGGGAGCAGTGCAGCCGCACTGCGTCAATCTTGGGGGCCTACAGCTTGAAGGAATTATCGGACCAAAGCGTACTGGGGTTTCCACCCGGGGGAAATGAGCCCCGCACAGAGGGAGGAAGGGCCCTGGCTGGAGAAATGTCGCGAAATGTCCGGCACAATGGCAGGCCCCTTTACGTTGCGGGCGCACCTGCATTGGGCCCAGAATCTCCCGGCCCCCTCCTTGCGAGAATCCCTCCATGCCCCCGAACCGACAGACCGTGATCTTCGACAACTCCCCGCTGGAGACGGCCAAGTGGATTGAGCAGGCCTGCGCCATGAGCGGGGTGACCTTCCTGGGAAACGACCCCATCGCCGAAGAGCTGGGCAAGGATCCGGAGGCGCGCAAGGTGCTGGAGCAGCGCCCGGATGAGCACCTTACGGTGTTCCCCCAGATCGGGCCCTACTTCCAAAAGGCGCTGGAGAAGACGCTGGCCGCCAAGAAGCTCTCCTCCGCCAAGCTGGCGCTGCACAGCGTCAACTGGTTCGAGTACGGCACCAAGCCGGAGTGCGCGGTGCTGGACCTGGATCCGGTGAAGGAGCAGCTGGAGGTCGGCCGCAAGGCAGGCATGAAGCCGGAGGACATCAAGAAGTACGAACAGATGTTCGGCACCCGGATGCAGGACACCGCCAAGAAGAACCTGACCGCGGACCGGATCCTGGTCCTGCCCCCGGGCACCTCCGACTCGCAGAAGGCCGAGCTGGCCGCGGCGCACCTCAAGAAGTTCGTGCGCTGAAAACACCTCGGCCTCGCCACTCCCAAGGGAGTTGGCGAGGCCGGCGGTGACTGCCCCAGGGAGAAAAAGGCGCTAGGCGCTCTTCTTCTCCTTCTCGAACACCAACTGGGGCGGCTCCTTCTTGAGGATCACCGAGTCGCTGATCCGGCACTCCTTGATCCCCTCGCGGAAGGGCACGTCGTACATGATCTCCAGCATCGCATCCTCCATGATGCTGCGCAGCCCGCGGGCGCCGGTGTTGCGGCGCATCGCCTCCTTGGCGATGGCCTTGAGCGACTCGCGGGTGAAAGAGAGCTTCACCTTCTCGATCTCGAACATCTTCTGGTACTGCTTGACCAGCGCGTTCTTCGGTCCGGTGAGGATGGTGATCAGATCCTCTTCCTTGAGATCGTTGAGGGTGGCCAAGACCGGCAAACGACCCACGAACTCCGGGATCATCCCGAAGCGCATCAGATCTTCCGGTTCCACCAGGCGCAGCAGCTCCCCCACGCTGCGGTCCTCCTTGACCGTCAGCCGCGCGCCGAAGCCCAGCCCCTTGTCCCCCACCCGGCGCTGGATGATGCCCTCCATCCCGTGGAAGGCGCCTCCGCAGATGAAGAGGATGTTGGAGGTGTCGACCTGCACGTATTCCTGCTGGTTGTACTTCTTGCCTCCGCGCGGGGTGACGTTGGCGCGGGTCCCTTCGATGATCTTCAGCAGGGCCTGCTGCACGCCCTCCCCGCCCACGTCTCGGGTGGCCGACGGGGAGTCCCCGCCCTTGCGCGCGATCTTGTCGATCTCGTCGATGTAGACGATGCCCCGGGCCGCCTTCTCCACGTCGTAGTCGGCGTTGTGGAGCAGGTTCTGGATGATGTTCTCCACGTCCTCACCCACGTAGCCGGCCTCGGTGAGCGAGGTGGCGTCGGCGATGGTGAAGGGGACGTTGAGGAACCGGGCCAGTGACTGGGCCAGCAGCGTCTTGCCGGAGCCGGTGGGGCCCATCAGCAGGATGTTGCTCTTGGAGATCTCCACCTCTTCGGGGCCCTGCGGCTTGACGCCGGGCCGCGGACGCTGCGAGGGCTTCCGCTGGTAGATCCGCTTGTAGTGGTTGTAGACGGCGACCGAGAGGACCTTCTTGGCGAAGTCCTGGCCGATCACATACTCGTCCAGGAAGCCCTTGATCTCCGCCGGGGTGGGCAAAGAGACCTGGGGCTTGCCGTCGTCCCGGTCGCTCTCCTCGGCGATGATGTCATTGCAGAGCTTGATGCACTCGTCGCAGATGTAGACCGTCGGCCCGGCAATGAGCTTGCGGACTTCGCGCTGGGACTTTCCGCAGAACGAGCAGGAAAGATTGACGTGATGCTCCTTCTTCACTGCGTCCTCCGACGAAGAACCAACCCCTGCGCCGCCAACTGAGCCTAACGAAACGCCCAGCAATCCACCACTTCGGACCCTGCCACGCTATCGGAGTTCCCTAACTGCGGGGGCCGATTCGCGTCCTGGAAAAATAATAGGCCGTGGCCCCGACCCCAGGAAGCCCGAGTCCTTGCTTAACAGGCCGGCTGGGGGTCCGGGAGTCCACTCCCCAACGGGCCGGGGCCTCAATCGTCCCGGTTCGCTCCATTGGCCAGCTCTGCCACGTCGTCCGCCAACGCCGACGCCCGGTCAGCGACCGCGCCGGGGACCTTGCGCATCGAGGCAAGCTCGCTGGCAAGCTTCCGGGCGGCGACTGCCAGGCGCCGAAGCTGCTGGCTCTCTCCCGCAGGCTCGGGGGCCGGGCGGGGGAAGCGCTCGGCCACCTCCCGACGGAGCTCAGAGGTGGGGCGGTCGCTGTTCCAGATCGAGGCGCGCACATCCTGGTACTCGGCCGGGCTCAGCTGGCCGCGCGCCTCCGCCTCCGCCAGCACCTCCACCACCTCGAAGGCAGGGGCGCGCTGGGTGAAGTCCTCGCGCGCCACCTCGGTGGGCTCGTGCTTGGCCAGGAAGCTGAAGCTGCGCAACAGCTTGAGCGCGGTCTGCTTGCGGATGTGCAGCTCCTTGAGGCAGTAGGCTTCGAACGACTCGTAGCCCCACTGTTCGTACTGGGCCTCGTCGCGGACCTTCACCAGCAGCTTGCCCAGCTCGGCCCAGGTGGCCTTGAACCGCTTGGCGGAGAGCAGGACGGTGTGACGGAACGAGCCGGGGACGACCTGGCTGGCCTTTTCGGAGATGGCTTCGGCGGCTGACATGCGGGCGGCGTGCTTAGTCCATGCGGCGGACGCTGGCCAAGTGTCCGTTGTGTGCCTGGGGCCCCTTCAGCGTTCCTGGGCCAGCTGGCGGGCGAAGAACTCCGAGTGCTTGGCCAGGGTGGCCATGTACCCGCGCACATCCTCCCGGTCTTCCGCCGGAAGCCGGGCATACGGGATCACATCCGGATCGGGGACGTAGCGGAAGGTGAGGTTCACCCGGCGGGTCTCAAAGTCGCTGACATGCTGCAGCGAGAAGCGCTGCCCGCCCCGGTGATCCACCCGCTGCACCCGGTGGAAGAGGTGCTGCTTGAAGCGCTGGCCGCCGAAGATCTGCAGCGACCCGTCGTCCAGCCACTGCTGGCTGACCACCGCGTCCCGCTGCCCTGGGCGCGAGCTGGCCACGAACTGGAACAGGGCCCGTTCTCCCAGGGAGACCGAGGCCACCGGGCCGGGCTCGAAGTCCTTGTGTTCGCCCACCCGGGCGGAGTCCACCCACCTCTCCCCTTCCCGGCGGTTGCCGTAGAGGTTCACCAGGCAGGTGTTCAGGTGCCAGTCCCGCGGCAGCTCCGGTCCGCGGAACATGGCCCGGGTCAGCCGCTCGATCTCCGCCACCCAGCGCGCCATCACCGGGGGGAAGGGCTCGGCCGCCACGCAGCGGTTCTTCATCCCTTTGGGCGGGTGGTAGTAGCCCAGACAGGCGAACTGCCAGTTCCCCAGCCAGTACACCGGCCGCAGCAGCCTCCGCTGGGATTGGCCCGCGGGCGGCGGATGGTGCAGGGAGAAGCGGTCCTCCCACAGCGGGTGGATCTCCCCCACCCACCGCAGGAACTCGGCGCGATCCGGCGGGGTGACGAAGCGGGCGTCGTAGTGCTGCCCTTCCGAGTCACGCTGCGCCCGCGCGTCGGCGCGGATCCGCAGCATCGCCCGGGAGACGGGACGGCCTGGGGGTCTCACCGCGAAAGACTCCGGGGGATGTGGGGGGACGGCATCACTGCCTCGGCACTCTACCTTCCGGGCACCGTGCCCGCCGGGAAGGGCTCATCGCAGGAGATCGCGTCTGGGACAATCTCCCGCGATGGGGCCCTAGGCCCGCTAGCGTTGATGCGGGCCCATTCCCTTGCGCCCCATCCGCATCCCCTGATGGCCGGCCTTGAACTCGTCGATGCTCAGCTGGCCGTCGTTGTTTTTGTCCAGGGCCTTGAAGCGCTCCTCCATCTTGGCGGCGTGGAGGCTGACGCGCTCCTGGTCATCCAGGGTGCCGTCCTTGTTGGTGTCGTACCGGGTGATCATCTGTTGGTGCTGCGCTGCGCGATCCGCCTTCATCGCCGCCCGCTCCGCGTCGTCCAGCGTGCCGTCCTTGTTCTTGTCGTACTTGGCCTTCATCTCGGCGTGCATCGGGCCCTTGCCGTGCCCGTAGCCCTCTCCGGCGAACGCCACCGCGCCGAACAGCACGCTCGAACCCACCACCGCGATGCCCAGCTTCTTGAATGCCTTCATGATCGGAACCTCCACTACGGGTTGATGGAGGGTCTCAAAGCAAGGCGCCTGCCATCTTCAATGGCTCAAGATTGCTGACGAGTCCCCCGGTGGGCAACCGGTGCGGATGCGGGTTCCGCAGAGTCGGGGTGCGGGATCCGCCAGCTCCCCGGCCAGCGGGCAGGCAGGTTACCCGCGCGGCTTGCCGATGGTGAAGCTGAGCGAGACGGTGGGGCTTTCGCCCTCGAAGGTCTTGAAGGGCCACTTCTGCAGCTCGCGCAGCAGGCAGTCGGCCAGCGCGCCCTGCTTGAAGGACGGATTGTCGATCCACAGCTTGGTCACCCTGCCCCCGTTGCCGATCACGAACTCCATCGGGATGCGGGCGGCGAAGCCGGGGTTGCGGGACGCCTCTTCGCGGAAGCAGACGAACAGCTTCTTCTGGTTGGAGGCCACCACCGCGTTGATCGCATCCTGATCGAACATCGCGGTCTGCATCCCATCCGCGTCCTCGGTCACTGTGCCGGAGGGCTTCGCGGCCGAACCGGCGGCGCCGGTGGCGGGCGGGCGGCTGGCGGTGGTGCTGCCCGGACGGGCGGTCCCGCTGGGGCTGGTGGGGGTAGGCGCCGGCTTGCGGGGCCCGTCGTAGGCCAGCAGCTCCTCCTGGTTCCGCGGCTGGGCGCGGGCCAGGGTGATCTTGGGAGGCTCGATCTGGATCCCTTGCGCGAACTCGTCGTCGTCCTTGAAGGGGTTGTGGACGGCCAGGTAGCGGGCCACCACCGCCGCCCCGGCCGCCACCAGGATCGCCACCGCCGCCACCGCGCCGATCAGCGCCGCCCGCTTCTTGTTGGCCTTGGACTGATCCTGCCGGGCGGTGGCCTCCACCCGCAGCTTGGCCTCCGCCTTGGCCAGGTGGACCTTGAAGAAGTCGGTCTCCGCCACCGGGCGGAAGCGGTGCTCGCCCATCGGTGAGAGCTGGCTGCGGCCGTGCAATTCGCCGGCGTACAGCTTCTCCACCACCTGGTAGGCGTGGACCGGACCGAGGATCAGCTCTCCGTCCTTGAACAGCCAGTCGCCACCACTGCTGAGATCCATCCCGAGGTTTTGACGCGCTGGCATGAGAGGCCGCGTATTGTAGCGGTCGTCTCCCGCACCGCAACGGACCCGAAAGGATGCAGTGAAGACGTCTCCGGTCGCGCTGTGGCTCTGGTACCAGGGAGACCTCTTCCGGGGCTACCAGCGGCAGCTGGAGGGCCCCACCGTCCAGCAGGTGCTGGAGGAGGCGCTGGCAGCCGGGGGGTACCAGGCCACCCCCGCGCCTTCTGGGCGCACCGATCGCGGGGTCCACGCCCGGATGCAGGTGGTCAGCTTCCGTCCCAAGGGGGGCGGCCAGCCGGAGGAGATCCGCCGGCTGCTGGAGGCCAGCCTCCCTGCCGGGGTGGGCGTGGCCGCGGCCACCCTGGCCCCGCCCTCCTTCCACGCCCAGTGGAGCGCCAACGCCAAGGAGTACCGCTACCGGCTGCTGCTGGGCCCCGACCCCCGCCCGGAGTGGGAGCCGTTCGCCTGGCGGCCGCGGACCCATCCCCGGCTGGAGGGGTGTGAGCCGACCCCGGAGCGGATCGCCGCGGTGTTGGGGCGGATCGTGGGGACCCGGGACTTCATCGCCTTCCACGAGAAGAGCAGCGTGCAGAAGCCCCGGACCCTCTCCCGCGCGCAGCTGGTCCCGCTGGGCGGCGGTCTCTACGAGGCGACGCTGCAGGGGGAGGGCTTCGCCCGCTACCAGGTGCGCTACCTGGTGGGCAGCGCGGTGGCGGTGGCGGCCGGGGTGCTGGCGGAGAACGACTTCGTCCAGGCCCTGGAGCGGGGAGTGGCGATCCCCGGGCTCAAGGCGCCGGGTCAGGGGCTGATCTTGTGGGAGGTGGGCTACCCACCCGAGGTGGATCCCTTCGCGTCGCTGCGGGCCGGGGGAGCAGCACTTCCCTCCGGGCCGCCGTTTGTTGGCGGCTAGCGCGGTGCGTGGCGACTACTCGTGCAGCGGGTCGTCGTACTTCTCCAGCAGGTCGGTGATCGCCTCGCGGAGGTACTCGCTCTGGCGGATCCGCGAGGTGCGGGAGAGCTCCTTGAGGGAGTCCAGGCGATCACGGTTCAGGCGGAAGACGATGGAGGTGAGGCGGGCGTCGTCGTTCATGTGCGTTTTCTCCTACAGGGGCTTACAGACTCTCACGGCCCTGTAGCGGATCAAGAAAACGGCTACTGCACCACTGGCAGGGACAGCGCCTTGTGGGCCAGCCCGTCGTTCATCCGGCCGCTGCGGAATGGCTCCAGATCCACCGCCACGAACTTGAAGCCCTGGGCCTTGAGCGAGGCGTCCACCTCGCGGCGAAGCCCCGGCTCGAGGATCCGCCCGTACTCCTCGGCGGAGATCTCCAGCCGGGCGATCTCCCCGTGGTAGCGCACCCGGAAGCTCTTGAAGCCCAGCCGGCGCAATTCGGACTCGGCCCGGCCCAGCTGCAGCAGCCGGTCGCTGGTCACCGAGGTGCCGTAGGGAATCCGGGAGGCCAGGCACGCCATCTGCGGCTTGTTCCAGGTGGGCAGCCCCAGCCGGTGGGACCAGGCGCGGATCTCGTCCTTGGTCAGCCCGGCCACCGCCAGCGGCGAGAGGATCTGGTGCTCCTCGGCGGCCTGACGGCCGGGGCGGTGATCCTTGAAGTCGTCGGCGTTGAAGCCATCGAAGATGACGTCTACCCCCAGCTCCGCCCGCTTGTGGCCGCAGAGGGTGTACAGCTCGGTCTTGCAGAAGTAGCAGCGGTTCTGCGGGTTGGCCGCGTACTGCGGATTGGCGATCTCCTCCGAGGAGACGGTGATCAGGGTCACCCCCAGCGATCCGGCCAGGGCGCGGGCCTCGGTCTGCTCCTCCGGCGCCATGGAGGCGGAGATCGCGGTCAGGGCCAGGGCGCGGTCCCCCAATTCGTCGGCGGCGATCTTGAGCACCAGGGTGGAGTCCACCCCGGCGGAGAAGGCGACCAGCGCGCTCTGGTAGCCGCGCACCAGCTGGCGCATCCGCTCCAGCTTGGGGGCGGAGGACTCACAGAGGGAGACGATCCGATCAGGGCTCAGCATGCGGATACCTTGCTCACGAAAAAAGAAGACGGGCGACCCGCCGGGACCTCCGGAGGCCGCCCGTTGTTACGCCCGGAGGCGAACCGTTGCCTACTTCTTCTTCCCGGCCTTCTTGGGTGCGGGCTTCTGGGCCCGAGCAGTCCGGGCGGCCGGGCGGGCCGCGGGGGCCGCCTTCTTGGCCGGAGGCGCCGCCACCTCGCGACGCGCGCCCTTCTTGGGAAGCGGCTGGGCCTTCATCTTCTTGCCGGTGATCACCTTCAGCTCGTCGGTGGTCATGTAGCCCAGGTCCAACAGCGCCTGGAACACCTTGCGGGCGCCCTCCTCCACCGCCTCATGGTCGGAGTGGATGGTGACCTCCGGGGAGTTGGGCGGCTCGTAGGGTTCGGTGATCCCGATGAAGTTGGGGATCTCGCCGGCCAGGGCCTTCTTGTACTTACCGGTGGAGTCCCGCTCGATCAGCTTGTCGGTGGGGCAGTCCACGTAGACCTCCACGTACCTGCCGATCGCCCGGCGGTTCTCTTCGCGGCTGGCCTTGTAGGGGCTGACCGCGGCCGCCAACACCGCCACGTTGTTCCGCGAGAGCAGGCTGGACACGAAGCCCAGCCGCTTCACAGTGAGGACCCGGTCCTCCTTGGTGTCGCCAATCCCCTTCCACAGCTCGTTGGCGACGTCCGCCTCATCCAGAATCTCGACGTTCCGATTCACCTGCCGAAGACGTGCGGCGATGTAGTTCGCGATCGTCGTCTTACCCGTGCCGGACATGCCGGTCAGCCAAACGGTAAAGCCGTTTTGCGAGGCCATTCGTTCTCCCAAACAACTGATTTGACTTGAGTTTTTCCGTCAGATGCCGGAAACGCGTCAAAGGACGGCCCCTTATAGACGAATCCCCCATCCTTGACAAACCAGGGATGACGTGTCCTGCGGGAATCCCGAATCCGGGGGTGATTTTCAGGCGACCCGGGCGCTGAGCAGCCGGACCAATTCGCGGTAGCTCCAGGGCTTGGGGACAATCGCCTGGATCAGCCCGGTGTGCAGGGCCTCCGGCAGGTCCAGCGCGGTGGGATCGGCGGTCAAGAGCACGATCGGCCCGTGGAAACCGCCCCCTCGCAGCTCCCGGGCGAAGGCCACCCCGCTGCGCTCGGGCATCGCGTAGTCGGTCAGCACGATGTCGTAGGGGACCTCGCGCATCGCCAGCACCGCCGCGTCCGGCCCGTTGGCCCCG
>JALYOC010000064.1 GCA_030857095.1 Myxococcota bacterium
TCGCTTCGAGAGCTCTGGAAGCAGTTCGTCTCCGTGCGTGACGCGCGCGTCCGGCTGGTAGGCTTCCGGCTCCCGAACGAGGAGCTCGCCGACATCGGCCGTACGGTCGCCGAACGCGCCCGGAAGACCGACGAGTTGGAGGAGCGCTACGCGTCGTTGAGCCCCCGCTACGTCCCTGCCGCGAAGCCGTATCCGCGGGGACGGCCGGAGAGCCTTCCGTTCGAAGAGGCCAGTACCGAGCCGTTCCGGGATTCAGCGGGCAAGTTCGTCGGGGTCCAGACCTCGTCAGGCCGGGTCCTGCTCCAGTGGTCCACGAGCACCTGTCAGAGGGTGGAACGCCTTGGTGCGCGCACCTTCAAGGCCAGCTGCGGCGGCACCACCCTGCTGACGGATCGGCGAGGTCAACCGCAGCTCTTCGACGGCGAGTCCGAGTTCCACCGCGTCGAGACCGTCGGCGGCCACCTCGTCGCCACCCGGGTGATCAAGCGTCATCCGACCGTGCCGGGCAAGCCCTGCTTCAGCGCGGGGATGTCGGAGGACCAGAAGGGCCTCCACTCCTCGCAGGGGGCGGCCGAGGACGCCGTCAAGGGGTACTACGAGCACGCGGCGGAGGCGCAGCGGCGCAGGATCGAGGAGGCAGTCGCCAGCGGCCAGTCCTCTCGCGGCGCGAGCTACGTGTGCTCGGAGTCCGGAAAGCGGGCGGTGGAGGTCGTCCGCTTCGTCCTCACGCCATCCCTCGCCGTCGTGAGCCGGACCCACGGGTTCGAGGTTCAATGATGATCCTTCCAGTCACCGCGATCCTCGTCACACTGCTCGGACAGACGCTCGTGGGCGCTGAGAAGCTCTGCGAGGAGAGCAAGTACGCGGAGTGCCTCAAGGTCCTGGACGGCGTCGAGCGGCGCTCGGGTGTGAGCCCCAGGTCGCTCTCTATGCGGATCATCGCAAACCAGGAGGCGGACCCTCTTTGGGCCCACCGCGCGGTGCTCCAGTACCTCGCGATGACGCGCGGCCACGCGCTCGGGGACAACCCGGCCCATCGGGACATGCTGGAGCGCGAACGCACCCTCCGGAAGCTGCTGGAGGCGAAGCTCGAAGCCGAGCGGCAGGCGCTGGTGGGGTCCGCTCCGATAGACACAGAGCGCCAGCAGGCCGCCGAGGAGGCGAAGATCACGAGCGACCTGCAGCGTCGAGAGTCAGCGCTTCGAGCCCGAAGGCGCGCTGCCATCCTTCGAGATGCGGCGTCCGCCGCGCGGAGCCGGAAGTGACAGTCGAGTCGATGGCCGCCTCGAGCTGGGCGACGGTCGCTTCGATGATGATCGGTCCGGGCTCGACACGCTCAAGCGGCTCCACGAGGCGACCCAAGCGGGTCGGCCTCTTCTGCGTCCGGGCTCGCGGCGCCTAACGTGCTCCGGTTCGCCGCAGCCGGAGCGTCTTTCGATGACGCTCCCGCGAATCTCCTCCTAGGCGCGGGCGGCAAACTGACGCACCCTCGCGCCCGTGCCCCCCTTGCCGAGAGAGCCTGTCCTGGAGCTGCGCAACGTCGTCCGCGGATATGACGAAGGCGGTCAGCGGCGCGAGGTCCTGAGCGGAGTCGACCTCACGGTCGCGACGGGCGAGTGGGTGGCTTTTCTTGGCCGATCCGGAAGCGGGAAGTCCACGCTGCTCAACTTGATCAGCGGCATCGACCTCCCGGATTCAGGAGAGATCCTCCTCGAGGGACGCCCGGTGCACTCCCTTTCGGAGAAGGAGCGCACGCTGCTCCGCCGCCGCCGGGTGGGCTTCATCTTCCAGTCATTCAACCTCATCCCGACACTGACCGTGGCGGAGAACGTGCTCCTCCCGGTGGAGCTCACCGGCAACCACGCGGAGCAAAGGGCCTTCGCGCTGGGGCTGCTGGACGAGGTGGGGCTGGCCGACCGCCGCGACACCTCTCCTGACCGGCTCTCGGGCGGTGAGCAGCAACGGGTCGCCATCGTCCGCGCGCTGGCCCACGACCCCGCGGTGGTGCTCGCGGACGAGCCGACGGGCAACCTCGACGATGAGACCGGCGAGGCGGTGATCGCCCTGCTGGATCGCCTCACCCGGGCGCGCGGTAAGACCCTGCTGATGGTGACGCACGATCCGGTGCTGGCCGCCCGCGCGGACCGTGCCTTCCGGGTCTCCGGCGGACACCTGCTGCGAGGCGCGAGGTGAGCCGCTGGGCAAAGCAGCATCCCTGGCTGGCCGCCCTCTCCATCCTGGGGATCGCGACGGGCGTGGCGGTGTTCGTCTCGATCCGGCTGGCGAACGTCAGCGCCCGTCGCGCGTTCGAACTCTCCACCCAGGCGATCGCAGGCCAGGCGACGCACCGGCTGGTCGGCGGGCCCGCGGGGATTGATGAAGCGCTCTACGCCCGACTTCGGGTGGACGGACGGCTACGGGAGGCCGCGCCGATCCTCGAGGCCGAGGTCGCTGGGGTGCCGGATCCGAAGCGGACCCTGCGACTGCTGGGCGTGGACTTCTTCGCGGAGCGGCCGTTCCGTTCCTGGCTGCCTGCGGGGACGGGCGAGGTGGGCTCCTTCCTCACCGAGCCGGGGGCGGTGCTGATCTCCGAACCGCTCGCGCGGGAGTGGGGGCTGGCCCGCGGCGACGCCCTGACCCTGTTCGTCAGCGGCAAGAGGCAGCAGGTGCGAATCTCCGCGCTCTTCAGCGCCGAAGACGCGCGTGCCCGCCGCGCCACCGAGGGGCTGGTGGTGGCAGACATCGCGACGGCGCAGGAGCTGCTGGGCCGCACAGGCTTTATCGACCGGGTGGATCTGATCCTGGACCCGGCTGCTGCGACAGCGCTGGCCGCGTCGCTCCCCAAGGAGGTTTCGCTGGAAGGCGCCAGCGCGCAGGCCGAGTCGCTGGCGCAGCTCACCCGGGCCTTCGAGCTCAACCTCACCGCGCTCAGCCTGCTCGCGCTGCTGGTGGGGATGTTCCTCATCTACAACACGATGACCTTCGCGGTGGTCCAGCGCAGACGGACGATGGGAACCTTGCGCGCGCTGGGTGTCACTCCACGGGAGCTGTTTTCCCTGGTGCTGGGGGACGCGCTCCGGCTGGCGATTCCTGGAACGATCGCGGGGCTGGCGGCAGGCATTCTGCTGGCTCGAATCCTGGTGAAGCTGGTCGCGCAGACCACCAACGATCTCTACTTCGCCGTGGAGGTGCGGCAGGTCGAGCTCGATCCGGCAACGCTGGGGTTGGGCGCGGTGCTGGGGGTGGCGGCGACGCTGCTGTCAGCGCTCCATCCCGCGGTGGCAGCCTCGCGCTCCACCCCTGTCACGGTCCTGCGAAGATCCTCTGAAGAGGACCGCACCAGAGAGGTCCTTCCCAGGCTCACCGGCGCCGGACTGCTCCTCGCCACGGTGGGGGCGGCGCTCCTCCTCGGGACCTCCACGGGCATCGTGATTGCGTTCGTGGGGCTGTTCGCCGTCCTCATCGGCTTGGCGTTGACGGTGCCACTCTTCACCCTGCTCTTCGCACGGGCGGTGCGCCGGCCTCTCACCGCAGCGCTGGGAACCGTGGGGACCCTGGCCGCGGGTGGGATCATCAAGAACCTCAGCCGCACCTCGGTCGCGGTGGCGGCGCTCACCGTCTCGGTGGCGACGGCGATGTCGGTGGGAACCATGGTGCAGAGCTTCCGCAGGACGGTGGTGGACTGGCTGGACACCTCGCTGCTGGCGGATGTCTACGTGGTGGGTCCCGGCGCAGGACGGGGCCGCGGGGCCGGGCTCCCCGAAGAAGTGACGACCCGCCTGAACGGGGTGGAGGGCAGCGCGGGGCTGTTCACGATCAAGACCCGCCGCATCCGCACCGAGGGTGGCGTGGCGGATCTCATCTCGCCGGACTTCGGGACGGTGGCCGAACGTCCCTATCCGTTGACCGGCGGGGCGCGCGAGGAGATCTGGGCTGCGTTCGCTGCGGGCAAGGGCGTGCTGGTAAGCGAATCCTACGCCTTCAAGCGCGGGGTGGACGCCGGAGGAACCCTCACCGTCTTCAGCGATTCGGGCGCACAGCCCTTCCCGGTGCTGGCCATCTTCCGCGACTACGCGTCCAACGCGGGCGCCGTGCTGATGCCGCGGGGACTCTACGACCGCTTCTTCAACGATCCGTCCTTGTCAGGCGTGGCGGTCTTCGGGGCAGCGGGCGTGGATCCGGACCAACTGGCGGCGCGGGTGCGCGAGGCGCTGGGTGAGACCCCCGCTCGGATTCAGCCCACCCGCGCGTTGAAAGAGGCTTCGCTGGCGGTCTTCGACCGCACCTTCACCATCACCTCGGTGCTTCGGTTGCTCGCGCTGGGCGTCTCGTTCGTCGGGGTCTTCTCGGCGCTGCTGGCGATGCAGCTCGAACGCAGACGGGAGCTGGCGTTGCTTCGCGCCATCGGCCTGCTCCCAGGCGAGGTGTGGAAGCTGGTCTGTGCGCAGACGGCGGTGATGGGCTTGATGGCAGGACTGCTCGCGGTGCCGGTCGGGCACATCATGGCGGCGGCGCTGGTCCATGTGATCAACCGCCGCTCTTTCGGCTGGACGCTGGATCTGCGACTGGACGGCGGCATCGTCCTGCAGGGCGTCCTGCTCGCCACGGTGGCGGCGGTCCTGGCGGGGCTCTATCCGGCGCACCAGATGGCGCGGACTCCGCCCTCGCTGGCACTCCGGGAGAACACGTGAAGGCGGCGCTGATCGCGGTCTGCTCCTTGGTGGTGGCGCTGCTGGTGTACGAACGCTGGCCAGAGAACTCCCCCTCCACCGGAGGAACCCTCAACGTCTCGGAGCTCCTGGGCGAAGCGGATGCGACGGGGTTCGACCGGGCGATCGGAAGCCGGACCTTCGACTTCCCTCGCGACCACGGGCCCCATCCCGGGTATCGCACCGAGTGGTGGTACTTCACCGGCAACCTCGAGGCCGCTGACGGGCGCGCCTTCGGCTACCAGCTCACCTTCTTCCGCAGCGCCCTGGCGCCCGAACCCGCGGCGGACGCCGGCCGAGCCTCCCGGTGGGGAACGCGTCAGGTCTTCATGGCCCACTTCGCGCTGACCGATGTCGCGGGGAACCGGTTCTTCGCCACCGAACGCTTCAGCCGGGCAGCGCTGGGGCTCGCCGGAGCCCAGGCCACGCCCTTTCGGGTCTGGCTCGAGGGGTGGAACGCCACGGCGACCGGGGACGATTTCCTGCCGCTTCGACTTCACGCCGAGACCGAAGAGGTGGCGCTCACCCTCACCCTGGGGACAGCCAAGCCGGTCGTGCTGCAAGGGGACGGCGGGCTCTCCCAGAAGGGCGCCGCGCCGGGGAACGCCTCCTGGTACTACGCGTTCACGCGCATGCCTTCGCAGGGCGAGCTGCAGCTGGGGAACGAGGTCGTTCCAGTCCGTGGCGAAAGCTGGATGGACCGCGAGTGGAGCACCTCTGCGCTGGCGCCGGGACTGGTGGGCTGGGATTGGTTCGCACTCCACCTCGCCAACGGCTACGACCTGATGCTGTATCAACTGCGCACCCAGACGGGCCAGGCGGACCCCTTCAGCGCAGGCACACTGGTCGCTCCCGACGGCGCCGCCGTCCACCTCGCCGCTTCAGAGTTCGGGCTGGAGCCGCTCTCCTTTTGGACCAGCCCCCGATCGGGCACGCGCTATCCCATCCGCTGGCGGGTGACGATTCCGGGTCACGCGGTGGCGCTCACCGTGGAAGCGGCCATCCCGGACCAGGAGCTGGATGTGAGCGTGCGCTACTGGGAAGGGAGCGTGCGGGTGGAGGGGACGTTCTCTTCGGCTGCGGTCGCCGGACGCGGGTACCTGGAGCTGACGGGGTATCCGGAGCCGGTCACCGGGCCAGCGCGTTGACCTGCCTGGGTGTTCCGGTGGCGAACCTCGCCGCCGCGTCTTCCGCGCCGAGGTGCGTGAACTACTTCATGGACGAACAAGCGGGCCGCAGCAACGTCTCGAGCGCTCCGCCCTCCGCATCCGAGCCCAGCACTGCGGCCATCCGGGCGCTACGGCACGCCCACGAGCAGAGCGCTGGTGTCCTCGTCCAGCGAAGTGACCACCGCCGCCACCCGGCCCTCGTCGTCCAGCCGGAACAGCTTGTTGTCGTGCATCACCTGGCCGGTCTGCGCGACCTTGGCGAACTTGAAGCCCACCGCCATCGCCAAGAGCCGCGTGTCGGCGACCACGCCTGTAAGCAGGTGCCAGTTCGCAGCGGTGATCCCCTGGTGCTTGCGGAAGTTCGCCAGCGTCTGCGGGGTGTCCTTCTCCGGATCCAGGCTCACCACCACGAAGTCGACCGCGCCGCGCCTGTCGCCGAGCTGCGCCTCCAGAAGCTTGAGCTTGCGCATCGCCAGCGGGCAGGTGCTGCCGCAGGTGGTGTAGGCGAACGCCAGGATCACCGGCCGCCCGCGCAGGCTGGCGAGCGCGAAGGCCTTCCCCTCGTCGGTCTTGAACTTCGCCTCCACCCGGTAGACCGAGTCGCCGGGCAGCGCCGGCTCGGCGCCAAGCGCCACCACCGCCAGGGACGCCGCCATCACCGCGAGCACCTTCCTCATCGCTTCGTCCCCACGTCGTACGCGCACCGGAACCCCAGGTTGGTGAGCGTGAAGTTGGCGCGCAGGCTGCCCCTGAGCGCGTACCGCATGAACGCGGCGTAGTCGTCGCGCACCACCGCCGCCGCGCTGCCGGCCCCGCAGTACAGCGCCGGCAACGAGTCCCCATCCTGGCGGTTGTCGCCGGTGAGGAAGGTGCCGTCGAAGTCCTCGCTCCACTCCCAGACGTACTGGTGGAGCTGCCTGATCCCCCAGAGGTTCGCCGGCCCGGCCGGGCGCAGCAGGTCCTCCATCCGGAACGGCCGCGCGTACCACTCCAGGATCCGCCGCGCGAAGGCCGGATCCTTCGAGGCATCCGCCCTCCTCTCGTCGGCGCCGGCGGCGTACTCCCACTCCAGCGTGGTGGGGAGCCGGCCGCCCTGGTCCTCGCAGTAGGCGCGGGCCGCGAACCAGGAGACGAACACCACCGGCGCATCCAGCAGCGCCGGCGGCGGCGTCCCCCCCTCCCAGTGGGAGAGGTACGGCGCTTCGACGAACAGCGCGGGGGCGGTCCCCTTCGCCCACTGCGGCTGCCGCCTCACGAAGGCATCAAACTGCGCGTTGGTGACGAGCCGCGCGTCCAGCCGGAAGCTCGCCACCCTCGCGCTCTGCTCGTCGGGACCGAGCCCGAACAGCGGCGCGACCCCTCCCGCCGGCAGTCGAACCCCGGCCTGCGCCCACGCCACGGCGGGCGCGGCGAGGCCAAGGACGACCAGCGACACCGGCAGGAGCGGGCGCATCGCGGTCGACCCCTAGGGGTGCGCGGCGGCGGCGGTGGTGCCCCCGGCCGCCATCACGTTGGCGCGGAGCTTGGCGATCTCCGCCTGGGTGAACTTCGGCGCGCGGTTGCCCCAGGTCGAGGTGACGAAGTTCAGCACCGCGGTCAGCTCCGCATCGCCGAGCCCGGCCACGGGGGTCATCACGCCGTTGTACTCGGCACCGTTGACCACGATCTTGCCCGACATGCCCTGGAGCACGATCTTCACCAGCTCGGTGCGGTCCTTGGCGTTGGAGATCCGGGCCAGGAAGTCGGACTTGGCCAGCGGCGGGAAGACGTTGGGGATCCCCTGCCCCTCTGGCTGGTGGCACATCGCGCAGTTGGCGGCGAACAGCTTCCGCCCGTTCGAACCGGTCGCGCCCTTGGAGGGCACCGCGGCGGTGATCGCCTTCGACTGCGCCCGGATCGCGGTCGCCACCGACTCGTCACCCAGGTACGGCTCGTCGAGCTCCTTGCCGGAGTAGACGACCTTGTCGCCCTGCCCCTCCACCTTCATCATCCCCAGGCTGCCCTTGTTGAAGGTCCGGAAGATGCTGTGGTCGACCAGGATGTACGTCCCGTCGGTGTCGACCTTGTACTCGACGATCGACGAGCCGCCGGCCGGGATCAGCGTGGTCTGCACGTGCTCCTGCGCGCGGGTCCCGCCCTCGGTGTAGACCTTGTCGAAGATCTCGCCGATCACGTGGAAGGAGGAGACCAGGTTCGGGCCGCCGTTCCCCAGGAACAGTCGCACCGTCTCGCCGACCTTGGCCTTCAGCGCGCGGTCGCCGACCAGCGACATTGACGAGCCGTTGAACACCACGTAGCTGGGGTTCTCGTCGATCGCCCGCTTCATCGAGAACGGGTGGTAGCCCTTCACCCCGAAGTCGGCGTCCGTGTAGAAGTCGCCCTGGACCACGTAGTACTCGTGATCCACCTTCGGCAGCGGGACCTCCGGCTGCACGTAGATGAGCCCGTACATCCCGTTGGCGATGTGCATCCCGACCGGCGCGGTGGCGCAGTGGTAGATGTAGAGGCCCGGGTTGAGCGCCTTGAAGGTGAACTTCGAGCGGTGCCCCGGCGCGGTGAAGGTGCTGGCGGCGCCGCCCCCCGGCCCGGTAACCGCGTGCAGATCGATGTTGTGCGGCAGCTTGTTGGCCTGGTGATTGGCCAGGTAGAACTCGATGGTGTCGTTCTGCCGGACGCGGATGAACTTCCCCGGCACCGTGCCGCCGTAGGTCCAGAACGTGTACTCGGCGCCGTCGGCGAGCTGCCCGACCTTCTCCTGCACCTCGATCTCCACCACCACCTTCGCCGGCGTGGTGCGGGTGATCGGCGGTGGCACGAACGGCGGGTCGGTGAGGATCGCCTTCTCCACCGGCAGCTCCTGGCCGACCGCGTTCACCGCGACGAGCGCCAACACTGCGCCCAGTACCCTGCTAAACTTGATCTGCATTAGGTGAGCCCCCGTGAACTGTTTGCGGCGACTGATAGTGCAAGACGTGTTCTCGCGCGCGCTGGAGCGGGCGAGCTCGGGAGGCGCTTGGTGGATGCGCGCCGAATGCGCGAGCGAGCACGCAAACACGGGATCTGCGCGGTCGCGTGTCACGGGCCCTCGAAAACGGATCTAGAGCGCTAGTGTCGGGTCACTGTGATCCCGGTCATACGCGCAACCGTTGCTGACGCCGCACCTCGCTCGGAGACTGGCGCGGGCCTCGCATGGGGAATGCGCGTGATCGGGCGAAAAACGCCGCGAACAATTTGCGTTCAGTAGCTCAGCGGCAGATCGAACTGGATGATCGAGTAGCCCTGGGCGGCCATCGGATCATCCAGCCGTTGGTGACGGTGAGGATCACCGCCGACACCTTGCCCTGGTGCTCCTCGAGGTAGCGGGTCAGCCTGGCGCCGTCGATGTCGCCTTTGAACGGGTGCTGGGAGGTGGAGTCCTCGGTGCTCCGACCGTGACGGTCTCGCCGACGGGTGGAAGGCAAGCCACCGCCCAGGTCCGCTCTGAGGTTCCACATGACGCTGCAAGGCGCCAAGGAAGCCTCGTCCTTTGAGTACGATCCTCAGTGGCTCACTGCCGAAACTCCCCATGCCATCAGGGGCGCCTCTCCATCGGCAAGCTCCCCAGCGTGGCCGATGAGCGCGCGGTCACCCTGGGCGAGGTGCTGGCGATGAAGCTCGCCGAGACAGCTGGACTGCAGGTTGCCGAGGCCAGGGTGGTGGACAGTGATGGCGTTCCCGTCGCCCTCATCCGGCGCTTCGACAGGATCGAGGACGGAGGCTCGCGCCTGCCTACGACCTCAACCCGTTTCCCGACCGGGTCCGCGAACTCAAGACCTGGATCTCCGAGGAGACAGGGCCGGAGGCCTCCGTCGCGGCGCTGATGTCCGTGGTCCCCTACTTCCGGATTCCGATCCCGCGCGCGAAGCAGATCCTCTCCGAGGTGGAGGCGGCGGTAGCCACCTGGCACAAGGTGGGTCGTGGCCTCGGAATGAGTGCCGTACAGTTGGAGCAGTTCTCGGAAGCGTTCGAGCGCTAACGGCGGCTACGGCTTCCGCGCCGCCAGCAGCGCCTCCACGTTTCCCGCGGGTCCGGCGATCGAGGAGTCGACCACCCCGAGAGTCATCAGCCCTGCGGCCTCGGTGAAGGCGCGGATCCCGTCAATCGCCTCCTGCCGGGCAACCGGATCCTTCACCACCCCGCCCTTGCCCACGTTCTCCTTGCCCACCTCGAACTGCGGCTTCACCAGCGCCACCAGGAGGCCGCCCGGCTTGAGCTTGGGGAGCACCGAGGGCAGCACCTGACGCAGGGAGATGAAGGAGACGTCGATCACCACCACGTCCACCGGCTCGGGCAATTCCGCGTCGGTGAGGTAGCGGGCGTTGACTCCCTCGCGGGAGATCACCCGCGGATCCGCCCGCAGCTTCTCGTGCAACTGCGCGTGGCCCACGTCGATGGCGTGGACCCGCACCGCGCCCTCCTGCAGCAGACAGTCGGTGAACCCGCCGGTGGAGGCGCCAATGTCCGCGCAGACCGCGCCCTTCACCTTCAGCCCGAACTGGTCCAGCGCGCCCTTGAGCTTGAGACCCCCGCGGGAGACGTAGGGCAGCACCTCGCCCTTGAGGCGGATCGGCGCGTCCACCGGGACCTGGTGCCCGGGCTTGTCCACCCGCTGATCGTCCACCACCACCTGCCCGGCCAGGATCAGGCCCTGGGCCTTGGCCCGGGAATCCGCCAGGCCGCGCTCCACCACCAGCACATCCAGGCGTTCCTTCTTCGGTCGGCGCTCCATCACGGCGACAGCTCCTTGGCCGCGCGGTGGATCCCCGCAGCGTCCAGCCCCAGCTCACGCCGCTGTACCCGCGCGTCTCCGTGGGGCACCCAGCGATCCGGCAGCCCCAGCAGCCGCACCTTGGCGGAGAGCCCCTCCTCGGCCAGCAACTCAAGCACCGCGCTGCCCAGTCCTCCCTGGGTGGTCCCCTCCTCCACCGTCACCAGCCGGCCGCAGCGGGCCGCCTCCAGGATCGCCTCCCGATCCAGGGGCAGCACCCGGGCATCGAGCACGCTCCAGCCCGGTTCGTTGGCGGCGGCCTCCAGCGCCGGCAGCGCCAGGGTGCCCAGCGCCACCAGTGTCAGCGAGGGCAAGCAATCCGCGGGCCCGAAAATGTAGCCTGTCCCCTTTATTGACGCGGCGCGTTTGAGCCAGCGGGCCTGGCGCAGCGGAGTGCCCGCCTCCCAGCCCGGCGGCGCGTTGGCCAGGGTGCCTCGGGGAAAGCGGATCGCCGAGGGGCCGTCGTGGGCCAGCGCCGCCTCCAGGGTGGGGGCCAGATCCTCTCCGTACACCGGCGCGGCGATCACCATCCTTGGCAGCGGCCGCAGGAAGGCCAGATCGAACGCCCCTTGATGGGTGGCCCCGTCCGCGCCCACCAGCCCCGCCCGATCCACCGCGAACACCACCGGGAGGTTGGGCAGACAGACGTCATGGATGATCTGGTCGTACGCCCGCTGCAGGAAGGTCGAGTAGATCGCGCACACCGGCCGCAGGCCCCGCGCGGCCAGCCCGGCGCTGAAGGTCACCGCGTGCTGCTCGGCGATCCCCACGTCGTACACGCGCTTGGGAAAGCGATCCCTCAACCCGGTCAGCGCCGAGCCTTCCAACATCGCCGGGGTCACCACCACCACCCTCGGATCCCGCTCCATCGCTTCCGACAGGGCGTCGGCGAAGCCTTCGCTGTAGGTCCGCTGTCCTCCGCGGGAACGGACCAGCTTCCCGTCCCGCCACTCGTACGGCCCCATGGCGTGGCCCCGGGTGGTGGCGTCCGCCTCCGCGTCCGGAAAGCCGCGGCCCTTCTGGGTGTGGACGTGGACCAGGATCGGCTTTCGGGCGTTGCGCGCCTCCCGGAAGGCGGCGATCAGCGCGAGCAGGTCGTGCCCTTCCACCGGGCCCAGGTAGGTGAAGCCCAGGGCCTCGAAGAAGGACCGGGCGCGGGTGGTGCGCAGCAGCTGCGAGACCGCCCCCACGTTGGGAGAGATCGACATCTGGTTGTCGTTGAGCACCACCACCAGGGGCTCGGGCCAGTTGCCGGCGTTGTTCAGCCCCTCGAAGGTCAGTCCTCCGGTCAGCGCGCCGTCCCCGAGGATGGCCACCACCTTGCCCGGCCGGTTCTGCCGGGCGTTGGCCTCCAGCATCCCCAGCGCGGCGCTGACCGCGGTGCAGGCGTGCCCCGCCAACAGCGCGTCATGCGGGCTCTCCGCCGGATCCAGGAAGGGGGCGATCCCGTCCTGCTGCCGCAGGGTGTTCATCCGCGCCGCGCGGCCGGTGAGCAGCTTGTGGGCGTAGGTCTGGTGCCCCACGTCGAACACCAGCTTGTCCTCCGGCGACTTGAACACCCGATGCAGGGCGACGATCAGCTCCACCGCGCCCAGCGAGGCGCCCAGGTGGCCGCCCACCTTCCCGCAGACGGAGATGATCTCCCCTCGCAGCGCCTCGCACAGCCGGGGCAGCTGGGACTCGGGCAGGGCCCGCAGGGCCTTGGGCGACTCCACCTGGCCCAGCAGGGAGTCCCCCGCCCCGGGGACCGGGCTCACTTCTGCCGCTCCACCACGTACCGCGCCAGCGCGGCCAGCGGGCCGGGGGAAGGTTCCAGCGAGGAGATGGCGGCGATGGCCATCTCCACCCGGTCCTGCATCATCTTCCGGGAGCGGGCCAGACCGATCACCGCCGGGAAGGTGAAGCGGCCCGCCGCGGCGTCCGCCCCCGCCGGCTTGCCCAGCTGCTTGGGGTCTCCGGAGACGTCCAGCACGTCGTCCGCCACCTGGAAAGCCAGGCCGATGCTGTCTCCGTAGGTGGCCGCAGCCTCCAGCTGCGCCGGGGTGGCTCCGGCGCACAGCGCGCCCATCCGGCAGGCGGCGCGGATCAGCGCTCCGGTCTTGAGCCGGTGCAGCCGCAGCAGGTAGCCCTCCTCGGCGGGCCGATCCTCGGCGATGTCCAGCATCTGTCCGCCCACCATCCCCGCCGCGCCGGCGGCGGCGGCCAGCTCGTGCACCAGGGTCAGCCGCAGCGACTCGGGGCCCGAGGCCAGCAGGCCGAAGGCCTCGGTCAGCAAGGCATCCCCGGCCAGGATCGCCGTCGCCTCCCCGTACACCTTGTGGTTGGTGGGCTGGCCGCGGCGCAGGTCGTCGTCGTCCATCGCCGGGAGATCGTCGTGGATCAGCGAGTAGGTGTGGATGAACTCCAGCGCGCAGGCCGCGTCCTCGGTCAGCTTGCCGCCGGCGTTGCTCTGCTGGGCAACCGCCTCGGCGAAGGCCAGACAGAGCACCGGGCGCAGCCGCTTGCCTCCGCCCAGCAGTGAGTAGCGGGACGCGTCCAGCAGCCGGGCGGGGACCTTGTCCCCGAAGCCTTCCAGACGTTGGCCCAGCAGCTGCTCCACCCGGGCCTGCCTCAGCTCGAGGTAGTGGGTGAGATCGAAGTCGGTTCGCTCTGCGTTCATTCCGGTCTGCTGGACCCGGAGCCGTCCGGCGACACCAGCTCGCGAATCCTGCCGATCAGCGTCTGAATGTCGACCGGTTTGGTGAAGTAGTCCGCGGCGCCGGCATCCAGGCCCCGCTTGACGTCCGACGCAGACGCGCGCGCGGAGACGAACACCACCGGGATCCGGGCGAACTCCTCGTTCTGGTGCACCGAGCGGCACAATTCGAAGCCGTCGATCCAGGACATGTTCACGTCCATCAAGATCAGGTCCGGGCGATCCACGTGCAGGGTGGAGATCAGCCGCAGGCCGTTGGCGGCCTGGGCCACTTCGAACCCCTGGTGGCGCAGGGCCATCGCCAGCATGTCCCGCATCTCGCGATCGTCATCGACGATCATCACCTTGCGGGGAGGGGGATCAGAAGGGGACGTCGTCATCGGGGGCCTCTTGCGGTGCGGGCGCCGGCCGGGCCGCCCCCTGGGCACGCGGACCCGCCGGGGCCTGGGTCGACACCTCCAACGGTGCCGGCCGGTCCTGACCGTCCTCGTGCAACAGCTCCTCGATGCGTCGCTCCGCCTGCGTCAGCAGCCCCTCGCCGCGCCGCACCAGGCGAATCCCCTCCTCGAAGGCCTTGAGCGAGTCTTCCAGCGTCAGCTTCCCGCCTTCCAACCGCTTGACGACATCATCCAGCCGCTCCACGACCTGGTCGTAGCGTTCGGGGAGCTGCGCGGGAGCCTCGGAGTCCTTCGCCATGTTCACTGGCAATGTACGCTGCGGCTCCCGGGGCCTCAAGGCGCGCCGGGCTTGGTTCCAGTCACCTGGACCACGATTTCATCGCACCCGGACAAATCCTCGGCCGGCCGGGGAGCAAGCTGGATGGCCAGGGTGTCGCCGGGCTGGACCTCCGAGGCCCCGCGCACCACATGGCCGCCTTGGTTTCGGACCACCGCGTAGCCGCGGGTCATCACCGCCAACGGGCTGACCGCGTGCAGGGTGGCGTTGAGCTGTCCCTGCCGCGCCCGCTGCTGGGCCACCAGCGCCTTCATCGCCGCCTGCAGCCTGGACTGCAGCCGAGACAGATCGCCGGCCGCCTTCTCGATCCGGGGCGAAGGAGAGAGCCTGGTGAGCCGGTCCTTGCGCCGCCCGGTCTGCTGCCGCTCCTGGCGCATCCGGTCCAGGAGCACCTTGCGCAGCCGGGTGGATTGCCGGGACAGCTCGGCGCGACGCAGGGCCAGCTCCGCCTGGGGCCGCTTGCGCTGCAGCCGCTCGGAGAGGCTCTTCTGCCGCTCATGCTGCGCGCGCAGCAGCTTGCGCAACGAGCGCACCAGCCGGTCCGACTGCTCGGAGAGGTGCAGCTGCTTTTGCCCCAGCAGCCGCCGTGGATCGGAGAGCCGGGCCTGGACCTTCTGCAGCCGGGTCTGGCCTTCCAGCACCCGCCGCTCCACCGCCTTGCGCAGCCGGCCCGACTGGGTGAGCAGGTGGGCCTGCAGATCCTGGAGCACCGGCGCCACCAGCTGGGCGGCCGCGGTGGGGGTGGGCGCCCGCAGGTCGGCCACGAAGTCGGCGATGGTGAAGTCCACCTCGTGGCCGATGGCGGAGACCACCGGCACCGGACAGGCGAAGATCGCGCGGGCCACCACCTCCTCGTTGAAGGTCCACAGGTCCTCCACCGAGCCACCGCCCCGGGTGAGCACGATCACGTCCACGTCGGTCCGCGCCAGCCGCTGCAGCCCGGAGACCACCTCCCGGGCGGCGCCCTCCCCCTGCACCCGGGCATCACAGACCAACACCGAGGCGCGGGGATGGCGTTGGTAGAGCACCCGCAGGAAGTCCTGCAGCGCGGCCCCGGTCCGGCTGGTCACCACCCCGATCCGGCGGGGCAGAAACGGCAGCGGGCGCGGGGCCCGGCGGCGGCGATCTCCCAGCAGGCCCTCTTCGGCCAGCTTCTCCTTGAGCTGCTGGAAGGCCAGCGCCAGCGCCCCCTCGCCGGAGGGTTCAATCTTGGAGGCGATCAGGCTGTACTTGCCCGACGGCTCGTAGACATCCACGCTGCCGTCCACCACCACCTGCAGCCCGTCCCGCAGCTTGAACTTCAGCCGGGACACGGTGGAGGCCCACATCTTCACCTCGATGCAGGCGTCCGCGTCCTTGAGGCTAAAGTAGGCGTGGCCGCGCGGGTTGGTGCCGCGAAAGCCGGTGATCTCCCCGCGCACACAGACCCGGGGGAAGCCACGCTCCAGGGTGCTCTTGATCTGCCGGGTCAGCTCCGCGACGGTGAGCACCGTCTTGGCCTTGGCCGGATCCGCCGCGTCGGTCTGGGTCCGCCAGGGATACGGCTTGTAGCCCTTGGCCTCCGGCGACAGAGCGGTGGGGCCCGTGGCTTCTGGAGCAACGGCACCGGGAACCGCGCGGGGCGGATCGGCCACCGCAGGGGCAGTCCGGTCGGCCCCGGACGACTCCGGGCCAGCCGCGGTCATTCCCCGTCCTGAGGGCGCTCCCTTCGCAGTGGAAGCGGTCGCCCCTGGCGCGGCGGGGACAGCTGCTGTCTGCTGGACTCCGTTGGGCACAGCAGTGGCCGTCTCCTTTGCGGCGGCGACACCGCTCGGAACGGGGACACTCGTCCCTGGCGAGGGTCCACCGCCCGCAACAGGAGCCGCCGCACCCTGCGCCGGGGCTGCGGAGTGCAGGCCCGCCCCCGTCCCCTCCTCCCGGGCCTCGGAACCGGCGAGGGTTCCTCCGCCTCCTGCCGGGCCCGCTTCATTGGGTGGGGGCGGCTCGCTCCCGGCCGCTTTGGCCCGGGATCGGGCGGGCTTGCTCCAGGGAGACGCCGCCTCCAGATCGATCCGCTCGAAGCCGGGGATCAGCTCCTCCTGTTGCAAGGCCGGGGCGGCCACCGGCGTGGGAGCGGCGGGAGCGGCCTCCTCTCCCCTGGGGACGACCGTCAACGAGGGACGCGAGACCACCGGCGCTGGCGCCGGGGCCGGCTTCGGCGAGAGCGCGTCGAAGAGGTCTCCCTGGTTCGCCGGACCGGGAGGACCGCCTCCCGATGGCGGCTTGCGAATCAACGACTACCTCCCCAGCTCCACGATCTGCCGCTTGGCCTTCTCGTAGTACTCGGAGCCGGCCGGGGCCATCAGCATCACTTCCTTGAACTTCTGGATCGCCTCGTCCGGAGTGGTCTCCTTGAGGGTGTAGCCCAGCAGGTACACGTCCTTGGCCTTGGTGCGCAGCTCCACCACGATCTGGGTGGCGCCGCTGTGGCTGGGGTCGGCCTTGAGCGCCTTCTGCGCGTACTCCAGCGCCCGCCCGTACTGGCCCGCCGCCTTGGAGGCGGACGCGCTCTTGAAGTACAGGTTCGCCACCCGGGTGCCGGCGCTGTTGGTCAGCTTGCTGCCGCGCCCGTCGGTGATCTTCTCGCTGAGCGTCAGCAGGGTGCTCAGCCCCTTGGCGTCCAGGTCCTCCATCTTCTTGTAGAGGTCACCGAAGGCCTTCATCTGGTCCAGCTTGTCCTGGCACTTCTTGTGCTTGGCCGCGCAGGAGTTGGCCACCGCGAAGGCGCCGGTCAAGTCACCGCCCATGAAGATCTTGGCCGCCTCCTCCCACGGCTGCGGGGCGGGGCCTCGGACGGTAGGGGCCACGTAGGACAGCGTGGAGATCTTGGCCTGCGCCTGCTCCTTGAGAATGCTGGCGTCGCGGTGGTCCGGGTAGGCGGCCAGCACATCGTCGGTCATCGCCACCACCTTCTGGAACTCGGTGATCGACTCCGGCTTGTCCGAGATCCGTGCCGCGGCGGTGGAGGCCTCGGAGATCTCCTGCACCCGCTTGAGCACCTTGCCCTCCAGGGCGGCGCGCAGGTCCCGCAGCTTCTGGAACTGCTGGGTGTCCTGGGACACCTTCCCCAGGGCCGCGAAGGCGTCGTTGATCCGGCTCTCGCCAAGCGCGGTCTCCGCCGCGGACAGCGCGTGCTGGTTGGGGATCTCCTGCTCGGCGCGCTTGAGGTAGTCGGCCACCCCCGGGTACTCGGGGGCCACCGCCTGGATCTGCTCGAAGCGGACCTTGGCCTCCTCCCAGTTGCCCACCCGGACCAGGTTCTTGCCCTCCTGGAAGATGGAGCCGATCTGCGCCCGGGCCTGATCACGCTCGGCGGCCTTGCGGTTCTCCTCGGCGCTGCGGACGCTGGCCTTGTACTTGATGGCCCCCATCGAGGCGACCACCAGCAACAGGAACACCGCGCCCAGCGCCATCAGCCGCTTCTTCTTGCCCTGCGCGACCGGATCCGGCGCCTTGCTGCGGGCCACCCGGGGACGCCCGGTGGTCGGCGCCCGGCGCACCGGGGAGTCCGGGTTGGAGACGGTGCGGCGGGGGACCGGCCGGCGGTCGGTGCTGTTGCCGCCGTCGGCGAAGGTCAGCTCGGTGTCTCCGCAGGCCAGCACGTCCCCGTTGCGGAGCACGGTCTCCTGTTCCACCGGCTCGCCGTTGACCAGGGTGCCGTTCCCCGAGCCCAGGTCGCTGACGGCCCAGCCGCCGCCCACCCGCTTGAGCATCGCGTGGCGCCGCGAGACCGAGGTGTCCGGCACCGAGACGGCGTTCTCCACCGCCCGGCCGATCACCACCTCGTTGTCGTCCAGGGGGAACTCCTCCCCCGCCTTCGGCCCCGCGGTGCACACCAGCTTCGCGCTCCCGCCACCCGCGGGGGCGGCGCGCGCCGAGGACGTGCTGGGACGGCGGGCGACCGGTGCTCCGGGCGACCGTGGCAACGACGCATTCCCACCGGACGGCCGGCGACGCGCGGGAGGGGGCATTCCATTCGCCATGTCGAGTCTTTCCTGTGGTGAAACGACCTACAAACCGTGCTGCTTGAGCAGCTCGACCGCCAGATTGTGACAGCGATGCTCGCCGCTAGGGAAGTACCTGGAGACCTGGTCCAGCGAATCGCGGGCACCCTTGGCGTCCCGCTCCCGGAGCGAGCGTTCAGCCGCGGAGACCAGCGCCAGACAGCGCTGGTCCAGGCTCTGACCAATCGCCTCGTACTTGGCGTGCGCCTCGGCGGACAGCGGGTGGGGCGGGCGGAGCGGCTCCACGGTCAGCCACGCCAGTCGGTAGGCGCGCCAGGCCTGGTACAGTGAGTCCGGTCCGGCGGCGCTGCGGTCCAGGTGCTCGCGGCCCCGCGCCGCATACTTGAGCGCGGTCTCCAGCAGCGCCGACTCCTCCACCGGGGGCAGCGCCACCCGCTCCACCCAGGGCCCACTGAGCCTCCAATGGGAGTCCACCGGGGAGCCGGGCACCCGGCGGAACTCCAGCGCGTTGGTCCCATCGGTCTTCAACACCTCCCGGGGCAGCACCAGTTCCACCTCGGCCCCCGGAAGTCCGGACTCCCCGAAGCGGGAGTCCAAAGCCTTCCCGTTGAGCCGCAGCTCCAGCTCCCCGGCCGAGACGGACTCGGCCACAAAGTGCAGCACCGCCACCTCCCGCGGCTGGGGGGAAACCTCCAGCCGTAGACGCTTCCAGTCCGCCACAGGCCAGGTCACCCCCGGCCCGGCGCCAAAGGAACCCTCCAGCGGCTGGGCGCCCAGGACCTCCGGCCCGCCGGGCCCCGGATCGGAGCGGGCGATCCAGCGCACCGCCAGCACCAGCAGCAGCACCGCCGCCAGCGCGGCCACCCCGGCGGCCAGGTACCGGGCATCCAGCCCGCGACGCCGGCCGGCCGGAGCCTGGCTGCGCGCCTGGGTCGGTGGTTCGTCCTGTGGATAGGAGACCGGGCGCAGCGAGTCGTCCAGCACGTTGGGCAGCGCGGAGCGGGCGCCCGAGGCTCGCGGGTTGCCATTTGACCCCAGCGCCACCTTCGGTCCCGAGGCGCGGGGCAAAGGATCGGGGGGCAGCCTGGCCTTCTGCCCGGAGGAGCGCGGCGCCCCGGCTTCGCCCAGCGCGGACCTGCTGCCCGAGGCCCGCGGGGCCCCCGGGTCGCCCAGCGAGGCCTTCACCCCCGAGCCACGCACCGGTCCCGGCTCCCCCACTGCCCTGGGGGCCGGGGAGCGCCCGGCGGAGCTCTCCGCCAACGAGGCCCGGGGAGGAGGCAGCGGCGGCGCGCCGATCCGCCCTTCGAAGACCGGACTGTCGTGAGGGGTCAGCGCGCCCTCCTCCAGGGGAGTCTCCGACCGCGAGAGCGCACTGGACTCCTGCTGCAGCCGGGCGATCAGCGCCGAGGGCAGCGGCGGCAACACCGGGGCCGCCGGCCCCTCCTCTTCTTTGTCGCTGCCCCGCAGCGGATCGGTGGGCTCGCGGTCGATCGGCGCCGGCAGTGGCGCGGTGGGCGCGCGATCAATGGGGATCACCTTCTGCCCCGAGCGGCCACCCTGCGCCGGCGCGGTGGGCAGCCGGTGCAGGTCCGGCGCCTCTCCCGGATCGGGGGGAGCCACCCGGGTCTCTCCCCGGTCGATCGGCGGCGCCTCCCGCGGGGCCAGCGGATCCACCCTCAGCACCACCGGCCCCAGGGCCAGCAGATCCCCGGCCTTCAGCTCCCGGGGTTCGGTCAGCGGCTGATCATTGAGCAGGGTCCGGTGGTGGCCCGGATCCTCCGCGTGCAGCCTGCCTCCGCGGGTGAACAGGCGCACGTGCCGCCGGGAGACGCCCAGCTCGGTGAGGACCACGTCGTTGTCCCCGGTGCGGCCGATCGTCGCCTCGTCCTTGTGGACGACGATCTCTTTGCCCTGCTCGTACCCCTTGGCGATGGTCAGCTTGAAGGCCAGGGGCTACCCCGCCGCGTTGCCGAACATGAAGGCGAAGACGATGGGCGCGAACAGCACCATGAACACGGTGGGGAAGATGCAGGCGATCAGCGGAAAGAGCATCTTCACCGGCGCCTCGCCCGCCGCCTTCTCCGCCTTCTGGGTCCGATCGATCCGCATCTGGGTGGACTGGATGCGCAGCACCTTGCCCAGGCTGGTGCCCATCTTGTCCGCCTGGATCAGCGCGGTCACGAACGTGGTCAGCGGAGGCAGGTCCACCCGGACGATCATCGCCTTGAGGCCCTCCTCGCGGGTCTTGCCCATCTTCAGCTGCTTGAGCACCAGCTGCAGCTCATCCCGCAGCGGGCCGCCCTTCCCCTTCTCCACCACCTTGGCCAGCGCGGCGGTGAAGTCCAGACCGGCCTCCACCGAGAGGGTCAGCAGGTCCAGGTTGTAGGGCAACGCCCGGCTGATCAGGTGGTGGCGCCGCTTGACCTGATCGTTGACCCAGATCAGCGGGTAGGCCGCGCCCAGCAGACCTCCGCCCAACGAGAGGATCAGGTTCTCCTTGAGGAAGTTGACCACGATCAGCCCGAAGATCATGCCCACCACGAAGCCGATCTCCTGCAGCGCCATGATGTCCTCCGGCTTGTACCCGGAGGGTTCGCCGGCCTTGATCAGCTTGCGCCGCATCTTGGCCTCGTAGCCGGGCCACATCAGCTTGCGGTTCAGGGCGCCCATCTTGCGGATCGCCACCGTGCTGGCGCCCTTCATCCCGCCGGCGGACTCCTCCCGGACCTCGGTGAGGAAGGAGGCCAGCATGGTCTGGTACAGCCCCAGCGCCAGGAAGGCCACCGCGCCACCGGCCAGGATGACCGCGGCGACGGAGAGGATGGTCGTGATCGTGGATTCCATGCGCCGCGGCTTTCGTTACTTCAAACGTCGATGTTGACGATGCGGCGGATGATCAGGACGCCCAGCGCTTCCATCACCATGATCACCAGCACCAGGATCCAGCCGAACATGTGGTCCATCATCGGCTCCATCAGGTCCGGCCGCATGTAGTTGAGCACCAGCCCCAGCAGGGCGGGCATCGACGCCACCACCCACCCCTGCAGCTTGCCCTGGGAGGTCAGCGCGTCGATCTTGCCCTCCAGCCGGAAGCGTTCCCGGATGGTGGTGGAGATGGTCTCGAACATCTCGGCCATGTTGCCGCCCAGCTGCCGGGCGATGTTGGTGGAGACCACCACCAGCTCCAGGTCGTCCGAGCCGACCCGCTTGCTCATGTTGATCAGCGCCTCCTCCAGCGGGACGCCCAGCTTGACCTCTTTGACGAAGAGGCCGAACTCCTGCTGCAGCGGGGGGTAGGCGTCCTTGGAGACGTATTCGATCGCCTGGGGGAAGGTGAGGCCGGCCTTGAAGGCGTTGGCCATCGCCTGCAGCGCGTCCACCAGCTGGGTGTTGAACTTCTTGATCCGCCGCTTGCGGTAGTACTTCACCAGCAGCATCGGCAGGAAGAAGCCGAAGATGGTCATCGCCACCGCGACGATCGGATTGAAGAAGATCCAGCTGAGGATCCCCATCAAGCACATGCTGGAGATGTTCAGGACCAACATCTGCCGCGGGTCGATGAACAGCGCCATGTCGCTCAAGTCGGACATCGACTTGGCCACGTAGCGTTCCTGGTACTGCTCGTACGCCTTGGACAACACGCTGAAGATCACCAGGGCGAAGAAGAAGACCGACCCGGTCACCAACAGCAGAACGATTCCGGCGAGCATGCGCTTGGGCTCTCCCTACAAGACGGGGTGGGACCGCGGGGGCCCTACTTGAGCCCCGGACCAGCGCCGGCCGAACCCGAACCCTTGATGATCTGGATGATCTCCCGCCGCTTCTCCTGCAGGGCGCGGGTGCGCTCGCCGGAGAGCAGGGTGTGGATGGTGGCCCGGCCGCGGTCCTCCATGGTGTCCACGTCGTCTTCATTGCGCAGCGAGAGGGTCAAGGTCCCCATCTCGCCTGCCAGCACCAGGATCTCCGCCTCCTCCGGCAGCACCAGCAGGGTGACGTTCTGGTACTCGCGCTGGCTCTCAGGAATCAGGTTCACGTTGGTGGTGCCGGTGATCTTGCCGGTGGCGAGGATGATCACGTTCTGCAGCAGGGTGACCGCGGTGTTCTCGTTGGTGGCCGGGTCCCGGAAGGTGCCGATGATGTCCACGTGGTCGTTGGGGCGGACCCAGCCGGACACCGCGGAGGTCTTGGCGGCCTGGATCGAGATCGCCCGACCCTTCTTCTGGATCTTGCTGGAGAGGCGCTCGGCGGCCTTGGTGGTCTCGAACTGGCTCCACAGCAGCGGGTCACCGGCCTGCAGCGGGACCAGCACCTTCTGGCTGAGCACGTAGTTGGCGGAGTCCGGCTTGACCACCGAGGAGGTCACGAACTGCTCGGGGACCTGGCGCTGGGAGATCATGTCGTAGGTGACGACCGTCCCTTCCGGGATGTCCGCCGCCGCAACCACCACCGGGACCAGGTTCCAGCCCCGGCGGACGTCCGACTCCTTCTTCTTGATGGCGGAGTACGCCACGACACCCGCTAGCAGACCCAGGACCAGGGCGACGACGAGCGGGGTCTTTCCCTTGAGCATGTTCTCAGTTCCTCCTAGAGGCGCTGGTCGTTCGCGGAAGGGAGCGAGACGCCAGGACGACGGGGTAAAAGTGGGTGGGGCGCGAGAGATGGAGTTCGGTGACCGCAGAGGTCATCGACCCGACGGATCCTAGCTGTGGGTGCGAAGGGGTGTCAAAGCGCCAACAGCCGGGGCCGCCTCGTAAGCAGGCTTGCATCCACGGCTTTTGGGAGTGTAGGCGGACGCAGCGCGGCTTGCGCAACGCAGTCCGCCAGGGCAGGGCGGTCCGGGCCGACCCGCCTACGGGTACGGCATGCTCAGCACCAGGTAGTAGGAGTCGTAGTAGCTCTGGTAGGCGTTGAGCATCATCTCGATCAGGTTGGTCTTCACCACCAGGCCCCCGCTGGGGGCGGGCGACTTGAAGACCGGGACGGTGGTGACCATCACCAGGCCCATGATCAGGATGTAGTTGATGATCGAGTACTCGACCATGGCCTGGCCGCGTTGATTGCGTCGCGACTTGCGCTGCTTGACCTGGACCTTCATCGGTAGAGCTCTCCGTGTGGCGTCGGGCGGCAGCCATCCTACCGCTCCTGCCCGATGGTAGGACGAACCGCGTCCGGGGGCATCCGTCGACTGGCCGCGACCCCCGAAGCCTGCAGCCGCAGCGAGTGGCCAAGCCGGGGCAGCGACACCTCGGCAATGCCCAGCAAGGGTATCCCAGGATGGGTGCAGACCGAGTGGAGGACCTGCCCGCCCACGGTGGTCTGGACGCAGCGGGCCAGCACCGTCCCGGCGGGAGTGGACAGGGACCGCTCCAGGGTCACCACCCGGGCCTGGCCCGGGGCGGCGGGCGCGGGGACTAGCGGGGCCGGCACCCAGCGGGAGAAGCCGGCGGGATCCAGCTCCTGCGGCCGGGCGGATCCCGCGCCCACGATCAGGCGCGAGATCCCCGCGCGGGTCAGCCCCTCCGCCCGGGCGGCCAGCACCGAGATCCGGGCCAGCGGCGCGCGCAGGCGCTCCTCCAGCCCCAATTCCAGATC
>JALYOC010000074.1 GCA_030857095.1 Myxococcota bacterium
GCCCGGAAGGCTGCCGCGAAGAAACCCGCTGCCCGGAAGGCTGCCGCGAAGAAACCCGCTGCCCGGAAGGCTGCCGCGAAGAAACCCGCTGCCCGGAAGGCTGCCGCGAAGAAACCCGCCGCCCGGAAGGCTGCGGGGAAGAAGTCGCAGAGGTAGCGCCTACGGGGTCAGCGCCCGCAGCGAAGACGCTGACCGCCCTGAGGGTCGTGGCGAAAGTTGGAGAAGTAGGCGCCTCCCGGCTCGGGGCCCGCTGGCTCATCCTGACCTGAGCCGCGACGCCGACACCCTGAAGAGGACTGGACGCCAAGAAGGACACCTGTGTCTTTCTCAGCAGCCAGTCTTTGTCCCTTCTGGCCTTCGGCTTCCACCCCCACGAGGCGGGGCCTCGCGACATCTTCCACCTGCGATCGGATGCCCCGGGTCCAGGGGGCACGCTCCGCAGCGGGCACCTGCCCCGATCAACGACCTGAGGCCCGGCCGGAGGCGGCGCGTGGTTTCGGTCTTGGCGGTATTGGTCGCCGGGCTCAGGCCGAAGGTGGATGAGCCCCGGGACCCGATGCGGCGATCGCGGATGGCGGACTGGGACAAAGCGCCGATCGCCCATCCGAGGCCCCGCGCGGGAAGAGGTCGAAGGAGGCGAGAACCTGATTGCGCGCCAATGCGGCGGTGGCGTCGGTCGGACCAGCGAGCGTGCTTCGGAGTTGGTCGAAGGAAGCGCGCCTCCAGCGGGGACTCCACCTTCTGGACGTGGTGCGCATTGGCGACATCACATGGGGTGACTGCCAACGGTTGCGGCTCAGCACTGTGAGGTCGGCGGGACGCGCGGGCAGCCCAACCCAGCGAAGTGAACTCGGCGGACGTGCGCCCAGTTCCAGACCTTCGTCTCTGCACCACCACACAGCCGCGGCGCGATTGCCTCCATTGGCCACCGAGGCCGGGTTACCCCTCCGGGAGTTCGTCCGGGAGGATGGGCCGGATCTGCTTCTGGGAGCGGGCAGTCAGCTCCACGTCCTCGTCGCCCTGGGCGCCCGGGGCCTCCTCCTGGATCTGGTCCGGCATGATGTCCCGGTTCTCCGGCTCGTCTTCCAGCGGCGGGATCCCGGTCAGGTCCTCACCGTAGGGATCGGCGCGCAGCGCATCCGACGAGAGGTTGTAGACGTCGCTCTCCGAAGGAACCCGCTCCTTGCGCATCGAGGACACCTGGTCACGCACCGAACGGGAGAGCATCTCCTCCCCCACGATCCGGCGGGGAAGGATGTCGTCGTCATCGGCCATCAGGTCCGCGTCGTAACGAACAACCCGGCGCGTCGGAGTCTGCTCCCGGACCGGCTCCTCGTCCCGTCCGGTCCTCGCCTGGCGTGCCGTCCCGCTGTCCCGATCCTTGATGTCCATGGAGGTTCCTTCCTTTGGATCAAAGGTTGGGACCAGACAGCCGGGCAGCAACTTCGAGCGGTCAACCCGGAGGGCGAGGGAGCGAGCAGCTCCCCTTCCCCACAATGCGAAGACGCCTCGCCGGACTCCCGGCCGATGATCGCCCCCGTTCTATTCCGGGACCCGTGCGCTGGGTCTTGCTGGCGCGGAAGATCGCCTGAAGATCGATCTCCCCGCATCAACTCCACGGAGCACGCTGGGGGCACCACCCACGGCGACTTCGCTACCGCCACGCCTCGGGTGCACTCCGCCGGGGCGCACCCCACCGCTACTTCGTCACCGTCACCTCGCCCTGGAACGCGTCGCGGAGACTTCCGCTCTCGTCGACCTGCACCACCACCGTGTACGTGCCCGGCGACAGCCCGACCGCGCTGCGGATGGTGGAGGCGCACATGCAGCGGCAGGGGGTGCCGGTCAGCTTCTCGGTGACCACCAGCTTCGTCCCCTCCACCCGGGCGGTGGCCTCTCCCTGCAGACAGCAGGCGTGGGAGAGCTCGTGGGCGATCACGATTCCCTCCCCCATCGGATTGACCCGCACCTGGTCCGGGTTGGGCCCGCGGGTAGGCGGCGGCACCGGGAACCGCGCCCCGGCCTCGGCGGTGGCCTCGGCCAGCGACAGACAGCCGGCGAAGTCGGCCACGATCTCGCCCGGCTTGGCGGGCGGAATCAGCAACCGGGAGGTGAAGTTCGGCCTGGGCGGACGCAGCGCCGGGCCGGTGCTCAGCGGAGTCCCCGCGTCCCCGGTGGCCTCCAGGTCCGCCACCGCCTCTGCCTCCAGGGCGGCCACGTCCCCGGTGGGACAGGTGTCCTTGAGGGGGACCACCGCCCCCGAGGCAGGCTGGGTCTTCGACCCGCAGGTGGTGAACGCGCAGAGGAACACCGCCGCGGCGGCAATCAGTGCCCGCCTCACGGGTTCACCACCTCTCCGCCCACCGCGTCTCCGTAGCCACCGAAGTCCAGCGCCTCCAGGATGCCGTAGAGAGTGGTCCCGCTGTTCACCGCGAAGGTTCCGAACTGCAGCGTGTCCAGTCGCATCGGGTCGAAGTATTCAAAGTCCCCGTCGGTCCCGTAGCCCCAATTGAGGCCGGTGGAGTCGAAGATCTGCAGCAGCGGCCACAGCTTGGCGCCGGGCACCGCCACCAGCTCACCCCATCCGCCCGGACTCTCCAGGTAGTAGGCGTCCTCCACCAGGGTGTTGGCGCTGTCGAAGACCAGCTGGCGGACCGCGTACTGGGCCGGCGCCGAAGCGCTCTCCTGGTAGGCGAAGGGCAAGGTGTACGCGTCCCCGCCGGAGGGCGTCTGCTGTCCGCTCAGATAGATGTAGCCGAAACGGCAGTCCACCGGGCTGGTCGCGCCGCAGTCGCTGCCCTGCCACACGCCCATGAGCGTCCGGTTCCAGTAGCCCCAGGCGGCCGGCGAGTTCACCATCTCGTAGCCGGCCGGCTTGTCCCCCACCAGGATGTAGGTGTTCGCCGCGGCGGTGGACTTCACCCCGTAGGTCAAGGTGGCCATCGCGGTGCCGGGCGCGGAGGCGGGAGTCAGCGCGTTCTCCATGTAGAACCACAGCGCCGCGTCCGCGGTCAGCACCTGGGTGGTGAGGGCGCCGGAAACGAACTCCGGGGTGGTCACCGTCCCGTAGGTCCCGGTGGCCGCCTGGAAGTAGGTCCCCAAAAAGCCGCGCCAGGTGCTGGCCGCCGCCACCGAGTCGTAGGCGCTCTGGTAGTAGTCCGCCGAAGGCGGGAAGTAGATCGACAGCCCGGTGGCGCTGGCACGCAGCGGCCCGCCGCGCTTGTAGACCACCGCCGACCCCAGCGCCGTCTGGACCTGGGTGGCCACCGTGGCGAAGCGGGCGGAGTCCACCCCCGCCAGCCGGGTGACCAGATCCCCGAAGTCCACGTGGTTCACGCTGCGCGCAGGATCCGGCATGTCCCCGAACTTCACCGCCGCCACGCGCTGCTGCGAGATGGCGGTGGCGGTGGCCTGCCCGGCCTGGATTCCGCCGTTGGCCGCGGTCACATAGGAGGCCACCGCGGTGGTCACCGCGTCCAGGGGCGTTCCCAGGTCGGTGAGGCTCAAGGTGGCGTCCTGCCCCTGGTTGATGGCGTCGGAGTGGGCCATGAACCCATCCACCACCTCCTTGCCCAACTGGGCCGGGGTGACGGTGGCGCCGGAGAGCAGCGCGGAGAAGCTGCGGTAGTCCCAGCCGGTCCCCGGCTCCAGCTCTTCGGAGGCCAGCAGGTACTTCGCGTACGGCTGCATGGTCTTCGCCACCTCGTAGGTGGCCATCAGGCAGGCGTCGTAGCCGATGATCTCCAGGCGGGGGCCGCTGCCCAGCCCGGCCTGTAGGCCGCTGTTGAGTTCGGTGAGGGTGAGCAGATCATCGGTGGGGGTGGAGTTGTCCCCGCCAAACCCCGGCCAGCCGGCGCCGTGGTCCCAGAACACCAGCATGTAGCGATCCGCTGGATAGCTGCCCATCCCCCACTGGATGAAGTCGGAGAGCACGCCTGGGTCGCCCATGTTCAGCTCGCCCAGGTCGGAGACCGGCTCGAACCCGCCATTGCGCACCACCAGCCGGCGGGTGGACTCCCAGTTGCCCAGCGTCCCCACGCTCTGGGAGCTGTAGCCCGCGGCCCGGTCCGCCTGGACCACGAAGCGGACCTGTGGGCTGCCGTTTCCGGCCCCGGCGGTGGCGTCGGCCATCTCGAGCAGGTCGGCGACCCCGAACGGCTCGAGGTTGTTGTCCGCCACCATGTAGACCAGGATCGTCCAGGACTCGGGGACTCCGCCGCCGCCGTCGGGTCCGCCCGGCCCAGGCCCGCAGCCGGCCACCACCATCGAGAGTGCGACCGCGCCGACGATCCTGCGTAGCTGTCTGCTCATCCTCTGGAACTCCCCCTGAACGCCGGGGAGCGTAGCCCAAGAAGGCCTCGCTACTCGATGGGCAGCGGCTTGCCCAAAAACTGGGGTTCCCACCCGGCGTGGACCATCACCCAGGCCACCGGGCGGGAAACCAGCTCCCGCAAGGCATAGCTGGACCCGCCCCTACGGTCCTCGTCCGCGGCCACCCCCACCGCGTCGATCCCGATCGAGTTGGCGATGTACAGGGCGCGGGTCAGGTGGAAGCGTTGGGTGACCAGGATCGCCTCGGAGACCCCGAAGATCTTCTGGGCCCGCACGCAGGAGTCGTAGGTGGACAGCCCGGCGTGGTCCCCCACCACGTCGTCTTTGGCCACCCCGTGCTCCACCGCGTAGCGGCGCATGGCGCGGGTCTCGTCATGGAACCGGTCCGAGTTGTCCCCGCTGACCAGCAGCTTCCGGACCTTCCCCGCCCGGTAGAGGGCGATCGCCGCGTCCAGCCGCTCGGCCAGCACCGGGCTGGGCTCCTGCCCGGGGGCCAGCCCGGCCCCGAACACCAGGGCCACCTTCCGGGCAGGGGCGTCGGCCAGGGGGACGATCCGGTCCTGGTAGCGGTGCTCTACGAACAAGGAGAGGGCAATCAACGCGGCGGCCAGGGTCATTCCGAAGAACGCCGCCCTCGCCAACCAACGTCTTGCGCCGCGTGCCCTGGCCATCCTCAACCACCAAACTACGGCATCCGGCGCCTGGGCGAACAGACATCTGGGGAAAGCGGGCCGTTCGTGTCCGACAGGCCGCATCAGCCGGCCTATAAGCAGGCCCCTCTCCCGGGGGAACCCGGCCCTCGGTGGACGTTGACCCACACCGCGGTGGCCTATAGGGTCCGCGCGCTTTTTCAGGAGCCTCCGCACACATGGCGTCCCTTCGAGACATCCGCAAGCGCATCCGGTCGGTCAAGAACACCCGGCAGATCACCAAGGCGATGAAGATGGTCGCCGCGGCCAAGCTGCGCCGTGCCCAGGAGGCGATCACCGCCGCCCGCCCGTACGCGTCCACCCTGGACGAGATGATCGCCGACCTGGCCCAGCGCGCCGGAGAGGGTGGCCTGGCCCACCCGCTGCTGGCGGCCCGGGAGATCAAGAACGTGGAGGTAATCGTCCTCACCTCCGACCGCGGACTGGCCGGTGGCTTCAACTCCAACGTCATCCGCCGCGCCAGCCGGTACCTGTACGAGAACGCCGGCAAGCTGAACATCCAGGTCAGCACCATTGGCCGCAAGGGCAACGAGTTCTTCCGCCGCCAGCCCCAGGCCAGCCTGCGCAAGGACTACGCCGGGACGTACGCCAAGGTGAACTACCGCTCCGCGGCGGACATCGCCCAGGAGCTGAGCGCACGCTACATCTCCGGCGAGGTGGACGCGGTGTACCTGGTGTACAACGAGTTTGTCTCCGCGATCAGCCAGAACGTGACCCTCACCCAGCTGCTCCCGCTGCAGGCTGTGGGGCAGAAGCCGCGCGAGGGCGCCACCTCCCTGATCGACTTCGAGTACGAGCCCAGCCGCCAGGACGTGCTGGACCAGTTGGTGCCCCAGGCGCTGGCGATCAAGCTGTACCGCGCGCTGCTGGAGTCGGTGGCCTCCGAGCACGGCGCCCGGATGAGCGCGATGGAGAACGCCACCTCCAACGCCACCGACATGATCGGCAAGCTGACCCTGGTCTACAACCGCACCCGTCAGGCGGTGATCACCAAGGAGCTGATGGAGATCGTCTCCGGCGCCGAGGCGCTGAAGTAGGTCCCGTCCGGCCGGATCAGGGCCCCGCCCCGATCCAGCCCTTGTGGCGGAACCAGAACACCAGGGCGACCGGGAAGACGCCGACCAGCGTCACCATCGCCCAGAAGAACCCCCGGGCGGACAGCAGCTCGAAGTTCTGCCCGAAGAAGCCGGTGATGAACGACAGCGGCAGGAAGATGGTCGAGAAGATCGTCAGCTGCTTGGTGATGTCGTTGGTCCGGTTGGCCACCGACGAGAGATAGCCCTCGGTGGCCCCGGAGAGCAGGTCCCGCGCCGAGTCGATCTGCTCGTACAGCCGCACCAGGTGGTCGTAGACGTCCCGGAAGTAGAGCGCGGTGCGCTCCTGCACCTGGGGCATCCCCCGTCGGGCGAACAGCGCCACCACGTCTCGCTGCGGGGAGAGCACCCGGCGCACCATCACCAGCGAACGCTTGAGGGCGAAGATCCGCTGCAGCTGTGCGGGACGGGGGAACTCGAACACCTTGTCCTGCAGATCCTCCACCTCGTCGCTGAGCAGATCCAGGATCGGAAAGTTGGAGTCCACCAGCGCGTCCGCCAGCACGTAGAGGGCGAAGTCCACCCCCCGGCCCAGGGTGTGCTCCGGATCAGCGCTGAGGCGGCGGGCGGCGGCGTCCACCGGCGTGCAGGCGTGCTGGTGGACGCTGATCAACCAGTCCGGTCCCAAGAAGGTGTGCAGCTCCACCAGCTCCAGGGAGTCGAGGTCCCCGTTGGCCACCTGGAACCCGTGCAGCACCAGGAACAGGTGCCCGGGGTACTCCTCCAGCTTGGGGCGCTGGTCCAGGTGCAGACAGTCCTCCACCTCCAGCGGGTGCAGCCCGAACTGCACCGCCACCGGGGCCAGCTCCTCGGCGGTGGGGTTGAGGATGTCAATCCACTTGAGCCCGGCCGCGCCGAGCAGCTCCGCTCCGCCAGTCTGCAGCCCGCCCTCTCCCAGGACACGCACGGTGATCATCGGCGCGGAGGGTACGCGAAATGGGCGACCGCGGCGACGGAGCAGTCAGGCCCTGGAGGCAGCCGACCCCCTGAGCCAGGCCTCAGACGCCAAGCGCCCGCTCCACCGACCAGCGGATTGCGACCAGCGCAATCAGCGAGGAGCCCGCCACCATCGCACCCCAACGGTACGCTCGGGTCGTGCGGGTCAGATAGGCCAGGGGCAGGAAGGCGGCGACGATTGCCAGCTGCCCCAGTTCCACCCCCAGGTTGAAGGCCAGCAGGCCCAGCAAGCTGTCCGAACCGGCGGCGCCCAGCTCCCGCAGCACGGTGGAGAATCCGAAGCCGTGCAGCAGCCCCAGGGGCAGGGCCAACATCCACCGCGAAGGGATCAGCGGCCAGAGATTGTTCAAGGCCGCGACAGCGACGGAGATGGCGATGGCCACCTCCACCAGTCGTGGATTGAAGGAGACCCATCCCTGTTCCGCCGCGGCCAGGGTGATGGAGTGGGCCACGGTGAAGGCGGTCACCACCTTGAGCACCTCTCTTGCCGCGGGCCAGAACCCGGGGCTGGGGACCCAGTTGCCCTGGTCCCGCCGGAGCACCGCTGGCAGCAAGAGCGCCAGCAGGAACAAGATGTGGTCCAGGCCGATCCAGATGTGCCAGATCCCCTGCCGAACCATCTCCACGAACGCCGCACCCCGGGTGGCTCCGTCCGCCTCCAGGGTCACCACCGTGGATTGAGGACTGGCGACCCTGGGGAGCGCCGACGCGTTCCCGGCAAACCGGATCAGCCCCCGGTGGAGCGGGTCCACGTCAAAGAGGAGGCGATAGTCAAGGCTGGCTCCCTTGGCCGGCCCGTCACAGGCGGCCTGGAAGGAGAGCACCTGGTAGGCCCCATCGCTGTGCTGGGTCCACTGCTGCCGCACCGGGCCCGGGTGACAGGGCCCGGCGCCAGTGGAGATTCCCAGGCGCGACAGCGCATAACCTGCGATCCGCTCTTGCTGGTCGCGAACCTCGGCCCCGGTCAGCTTTCCATCGCCGTCGCGATCCAGCACCAGCGCCCGGTCGAGATCTCGCAAGGCGATGTCCCAGCGAACCGCGACCTCCTTGCCGTCGGCGGAGACGGTCATCAGGCTGTCGCTGGCCTGGTGCGCCCCGGCCACTCCCGGAACTCCCAACGCAAGGACGATTCCCCAGAGGCCAGGTCTCATCGCGCTCCCACTGTCGTCAGTGCGGCCAGCGAAGCCTTCAGCCTGGCATCCTCAAAGCCCTGCTCCGCCACCCAGCGCAGGAGGGGTTGTGCCTGTTCCCGGCCCTCCGGCCCCACCGCAGCCGCGGCCTCCACGGCGATTCGCACGTCCGCGGCCTCCCGCTGTGAATTCCAGTTCTCCATTGCCAGGGTCAGCGCTTCGGACGGCCGACGGCGGACCTGGAGCAGGTGACGGGCTTCCTCGCGGAGATGGCTGCGCTCTCCCCTGGCGCGGAGCCGGGCGAAGCGACGGTCCAGCTCCGCCGCGGCGGCCTCCGCGCCGGAATGACCCAGGCGCACCCGGGCAATCGCCACCCGGAGCAGCGCTCCGTCCGGGATAGCCGAGACCGCCGCTGCCTCCGACGTCTGGCCCAGCGCTTCGAGGGCCTGTTCATTCTTCTGGAAGTCGAGGAGGTGATCTGCCCAGGCGTACCGGAGATAGACGTCGGAGGGGTCGACCTTCCGCGCCGCGGAGAACGCGTTCTCCGCGCCGCGAGAGTCCCCGGATCGCTCCAGCAGCTCCGCGAGCCAACTGATGCTCCAACCCAGGACCTGGGGGGAGACGTCGCTTCGCTTCTCCAGCTCCACGACCAGCCGCTGGATCGCCTCCACCGAGCCGCCGCGCATCCCGGCCACCGAGGCCGAACAGGTGGTGGCCACCAGCGGGGCAACCAGCTCCGGCAGGCGCGCGCAGGCCTCCTGCGCCGCGCCCAGCTCTCCGCGAACCAACTCCACCGAGGCCAAGGTCAGCCAGGCCTGACCATTCTTGGGGTCGGTCGCCACGACTGCCTTGAGGTCCTCGACCGCGGAGGTGAAGTCATGGTCCCGTTGCCGGAGGGTGGCCCGCATCGCCCGGACCTCGGGGGGCGGAGACGGGTGGTCCCACCAGTGCTTCAGCGCTGCCTGCGCAGAGCCCAGCTCCCGGGGATCCTCGGTGAGCCTGGCTCGATCCAGGTGGCGCCGGGCCAGGCGGACCGCCTCTCCAACCTCGGTGGGCGCCGTGTCCACGCGGGAGCGTTCGGCGGCGTCGCGCTTTGGTACCTTGGCCAGCACGGTGTCGTCTTGGAGGGAAGAGAGTTCCCGAACATCCTCAGTGGAGGTCGAGGAGGAGCGGCAGGCGCAAAGCAAGAGCACCAGAACGGCAGGGAGGCGACGGAGACGAAACACGGTCACAACCCCCTGAACACTTCGAGGGCCTTGCGCGCCTCGGGGTTCGTCTTGAGGTCCCTGCTCCCGGCGACGGTCAGGGTCAGCGAACCGCGTTGGATGACCTCCCGGTTCTTGATCATTGCGTAGGTGGTCAGCGAGAACTCTCTTCCGGCGATGGCAGCCGCTTCCGATCCGTACTCACAGACCGCGATCCCAACGGACGAAGCGGTCTCGGCGAAGGTGCAGTAGCGGGCGCGAACGGTGCTGGCCCGGACCGGCTTGGACTTCCCAACCTGGATTCCCGCCTTGGCCAAGGCTTCCACCACCCGTCTGGTGGTTGCGGCGTCAAGGTTCGCCTCGTCCAGCCGCGCTGCCTGGGAAGGGCTCACGGGTCCAGCCGGGCTTGCCGTCGCCGGGGAGCCTTCTGCGGGGGGGCTCCGCTGACAACCGGCCGTGAGAAGGGAAAGCACGGGCAAGATGGCGAAGGCGACCGACCTGCGGGGGACGCGGTTCATGGATCAAGGTCTCGTCAGGGGTAGGGAAGGAAAGGCAACGAGGAGGCCTCCGTGGGGAGACCTCCTCGCTGCTTGAGGACCTAGAAGAGTGAGTCGAAGACGCCCTCTGAGTTGTCGTCGGCGGCTTCGGCTTCGGTGGGCAGGGCCAAAGGTGCGGCCAAGTTCGCTTCCTCCTCAGGCTGGGTGACCAGCCGAATCACGAACTGCGGGAAGGTTTCCACCGGGTCTGGGCCACCGTCGGGTTGGCCGGGGCCACCGTCGGGTTGGCCGGGGCCACCATCGGGTTGGCCGGGGCCAGCGTCGGGTTGGCCGGGACCACCGTCGGGGGGGTTGTTGTTGTCATCCCCGCATGCGGGGAGGAGCAGGAACGATCCGATTGCGAGTGCTGCAATGAGTAGTTGCTTCATGGCTGAGCCTCAGGGACCGAACGCGGCCTACGGCGAGCCCTTGTGCGGAGAAACAAGGTACGGGAAGGAGACGTTGCTCTGCGCCGCCTCGACCAGGATGCCGTCGGTGAAGGGCAGATCCTTGTTCGGAGCGTCCGGGGTCAGGTAGCCCATCACCACCCGCAGGGCGATGTCCACCACGTCGTCGCCTGGACGGCGCCCGTTCGGATAGCCGGACGGATCGCAGCCCGCGTTGGTCAGATCCAGCGCCCCATCCACGAAGCAGGCCGCCGCACCCAACGAATTCTGGTCGTCCCGAGCGGTGGGGTTGGCACCAGTCGCGGTCCCCACTGCGGTGTTGAGGCGGAGCATCTCGCTGGGGACGCCGGGCAGCGTGGCGCCGGCAGCGGTCATCCCGGCTGTCTGGTTCACCCCTTCGACGCCGGTGAGGAACACCGCCACGAGGTCTGCACGCGGGAAGTTGTTGGGAGCCATCACCCCTGCCGAGGAGAACAGGAGCTCCAGGAGCTCCGGGAAGCTGGGGTGGGTGACGTAGTCAATCAGGGCCGCATCGCCCGGCGGCGAAGCAGCATTGAAGAGGTTCTTGTCCTTCAGACCGATCACCAGCTCGTTCACCAGCGGGTGGGAGAGACGGGAGACCTGGGTCCACGGACCCCCCTCACGCTGCGGAAGCTCGTAGGTGGGGGTCGGGTTGAGCGCGCGGCCCTGACGGAGGCTGGCGGTGGTCCAGGCGCCGATGATCGGCTTGTCGTCCGCGGCCTTGAGGCAGCTGCGGGGAATCTCCAGCGCCAGGGTGGTGACGTTCTTGTTGCCCGTCTCGTTGGTCGCCGATCCCTGCTGACGGGCACCCAGCACGTTGAAGCTGGTTGCACCGCTCAGGTCGGTGTTCACCAGGTCGAACACCTGCCCGAGGTTGACGAAGAAGGGATCCGAGCGCTGACCGACAAAGACGCGAGCGTTGCTGCCGCCCGGCGCGGTGCATCCCGGGATGGCGATCTCGTAGACATGCGAGTCCGCGTAGGCCTGGTAGTCAGGGAAGGACTTGTCGCCGATCCGGTCCATTGGCTTTGCAAAGTCACCGCCGCCCACCCGGGTGACCGTCTGGGAGGTGCCCGACCGGCGATCTCCGGTCACCACCTTCAAGGTGTAGGACTGGGTAACGTTGAGCCCGGCCTGGTCGGCCTCGGTGACCGGGGCCGAGTTGACCAGGGGAATGGCGACCATCTTGGTTGCCCCGGCGGTGCCGATCTCCAGCTTGAGTCCTTGGTTGTCGCTCTGGGAAAGGTCGTTGTCGAAGTCGAACTGGAAGGTGAGGTCCTCCACCGCATCCCCATCATTGTCGATGTGGATTTCGTAGAGCGCCTCCTGGTCCAGGAAGAAGTAGTTGGGGCCGCCGCCCGGGTCCTGAAGCGGGTAATAGTTGGCCAGGATGGTGACGTACTCTTCACGTCCCGACTCGTAGGAGCGGAACATGTAGAAGTCGGTAGCGTCGACCTTCGGCATGCTGGTGATGAACGGAGCTTCACGGTGGCTGGATGCCAGTGCCGGCGTGGCTACGGCCGACAAGGCCACCGCCAAAGCCGACAGTTTGATGCGATTCAACATACAGAAACTCCTTCGCCCTGATGGAGTGGAACCAGCGGGGCCACCTTCCTCCCCGCCGTTTCGACCACTTCGCGGGCTCCGAAATGGCGTACAGGTACGGGACCAGGGTCCGGCTGGATCTCCAGAATCGTGATCGGATTCCTTACCCGGACTTCCGATGTCAGCGAGTTCACGGTGCGTCGGCGGGCACCGGCCTTTCCGGGGGATTTCTCCGGGATTCTGGTTCCGGTGATCGGTGCCCGCTGCCCTAAATCGGGCATGAGGCCTCGGCTGCCTGTCTGGCACCCGACTCCCGGAAGCGACGGTGCTGCAACCAGGAGGTTGCCTGGGCTCGGCGTGCGTAATCTGCCCTCCCGATGGGTTCGACGATCGCCACCGAGGCACACCTGGTGCTCCTGATTGCATCGGGAGATCCAGCGGCGTTCACCGAGTTCTACCTGCGAACCTCGTCGTTCACCTACGCCCGGGCGCTCCGGTTGACGCGATCTCCGGCTGAAGCAGAGGACCTCCTCCAGGACGTCTATCTTGAGGTTTGGCAGCGAGCCCACCAGTTCGATCCCTCGCGCGGCCCCGCACGCTCCTGGTTGCTGGTCAGGGTTCGATCGCGCGCGTTGGATCGCCTGGAGGCCCAGGGGCGACGGGATCGCGCCGAGCCCCAGTCCTCGGGGCCTTCCAGTCCGCCGGCGCCGGACGAGCGACTTTCGGGCTGGGGGACCGAGGCCAAGCTTCAAGGCGAGGTCGAAAGACTTCCCGTCTCCCAGCAAGAGGCGCTTCGGCTGAGCTACTGGGAGGGGCTCAGCTCCTCGGCGACCGCCGCCCGGCTTCAGATCCCGGTAGGAACGGTCAAGACGAGGCTGCGCCTGGGGCTCAGTCGGCTGTCCACCCGCCTGGCCAGCAAATAGCGCCGGGCGCTGCGTTGGGTGGGTGATGCGGATATCCTCTCGGCGTGTCCCATCTTGAGGCGATCACCCTTCAGTCAGTGGCGGCAGGCGCATCCAGCGCCGCCGAGGGCGCAGCGGCGCGGGCCCACCTCGTACAATGCCCGGAGTGCCGTTCGCGGTTCTCCCAGCTGATCTCCGCGCAGCCGCCGCTGGATGGCCTGGAGCCGGTCCCCCCGGGCGTGCTGGAGAGACTCCTGCGGGCAGCCACCCCGGAGCGGCAGTTCTCCGGGATGGCTCCCGAGTTCGGCCAGTTGATGGATCTGACCGAAGCCTCCGCGCAGAGGATCCTCGAAGGGGCCTTTGCCAGGCGGGCACTCTGGGTGCCCCTCCCCTTCCCCGGTTGTTCCTTTCGGCCGATCCGTTCCGGCGGCCCGCGGGTGGCCGGAGCCCGGCGCTTTTTTGTCCGCCTCCGCTCCGGCGCCCGATTTCCGCACCATCCCCACACTCGCAACGAGGAGCTGCTGGTCCTCCAGGGAGGAGCCCGCGACAACCAGGGTCGTGAGTTCTGGCGCGGAGAGTCGATTCACACCCCCGCCGGGACGTGGCACGGGTTCGGGGCCTTGGGGCCACTGGCGTGCATTTGCGCCGTGGTCCAGACCAAGGTGAGCCCCGGCCTGGGAAGCTAACGGCCGCTCAGATCGTCAGCGCGTTGGGCCCGCCCGGCTGGGAACGCTGCACCGCCACCTTCTCCGCGGGAGCCTCCGGGAAGGAGACGTGGAAGGCGGTGGGATGTCCGGGCACCCCGTCGCTCTCCACCCAGATCCGCCCGCCCATCCGCAGCACCAGTTCCCTAGAGAGGTACAGCCCCAGCCCCAGGCCTCCGCGGCGGTCGGCGTCGTTGCCAACCTGGCTGAAGCGCTCGAAGAGCAGGGTCTGCTTCTCCCGGCTGATCCCCGGACCGTGGTCGATCACCGAGAACACCACCTCCCGGTCCTTCCGCCAGGTGCGCAGCAGGATGTCCCCCTGCTCGCAGAACTTCACCGCGTTGGTGAGCAGGTTGGACAGCACCTGATCCAGCCGCACCGGATCCACCGCCACCCAGCCATGCGCGTCGCCCTCGCGCTTGAAGCAATTGCGGCTGGTGAGCTGCTCGAAGCGCTCCACCAGCTCGTCGGCCAGCACTCCCCCGTCGGTCCGCTCCTCCCGCAGCTCCAGCTTGGAGGCCTCGATGCGGGTGACATCCAGCAGATCGTTGATCAGCCGGGTCAGCCGCCCGGTCTGCCGCTCGATGGTCTCCAGGCCGCTTCGGACCCGCTCCACCGGCAGCGTCTCCAGCCGCCGCAACATCAGCTGGGCCTGGGCCCGCAGCGCGGTGGTGGGAGTGCGAAGCTCGTGGGCGGCCAGCCCCAGGAAGGTCTCCCGGGCGCGGTACAGCCGGGCGTTGTCGATGGCCAGCGACGCCCGCTCCACCACCTGCTCGATCAGCTCCCGATCCTCCTGGGTGAACGGGCCCTGGGCGTCGGACCGCATCAGCCACACCGCCCCCACCCCTTCTCCGGTGCGGGACTTGATCGGCACCAGCAGCGCGTGGCGCAGCTGGGGAAGGGCGGAGAACAAGGCCCGCTCCCCCGCGTCCAGCGCCGAGGTGAGCTGCTCGTAGGTCCGGGTGCAGCCGGACTCCATCGCCAGCCGCGGCAGGGTGGGGAGCAGGTAGTGGGGTTCGGACTCCAGCAACGGCTGGACCCTGTCCTTGAGGTGCCGGTGCCGGACCTCGAAGGCCCGCAGCGCCGGCTGGTGCTCCTCCACCAGGTACACCCCCACCACCTCCCCCACCGCGTCACAGGTCCGGGAGGCCAGCGACTTGAGCAGGCTGTCCAGGTCCAGGGTCCGCTCGCTGAAGTCCCGGTCGATAGAGGAGAGGACCTGCAGCCGGTCCACGGTCTTCCAGAGCAGGGAGGAGAGTTCGGCGTTCTGTGCGGCCAGGGTCTCCAGGGCCACTCGGGCAGCCTCGTTCTCCGCTGCCTGGGGCGGTGGCCGCCGGGACCGCGACACCAACCCCAGGTAGGCCGCGGACAGCAGGGCGGCGGCGGTGATCCCCCAGCTCCACCCGGCGCTGCCCCCCAGCTGCTGCACGGTGGCGCAGCTGGCCGAGACACCGACCGCCATCAGGGCCCCGAGGGCCATTGGGTTTTGGGGAAGGACCACGGTGAGGTCGAACCTATGGAGGCCCTCCCCCCCGTGCAGCGGACCGGAGGGCCTGCGTTCCGGGCCCAACATCTGCTCTGCTTGGAGGTGGACACAGCGAACGGCGTGTTTTGCTCCGCTCCTGGCCGGACGACCGTGGGATGCTGGGGGCATGGAACTGGCACCCCCTCCCCAGATCAAGATCGCCCTCGAGCAACTCCAGACCACCCTCACCGCGGCCGGGTATCCCACCCTGGACCCGCTCACCGCCTCCTGGGCGGAGCTGGAGCCTGCGATCCACAAGGTGCTGGACGGAACGTTCCAGGCCAGCCACCCCGGACACCGGCTGCTCTCTTTGCGGCTGGGGGCGCTGTTCGGGGAGCGGCTGGCCCGCGCCGGCGGCGGCTTCTGGTTCGTCCAGAGCGACGCTGTGGCCGGGCTGGCGCTGGGTTTTCCGGACGTGGTGTTCACCGTCTCCCCCTTCACCGTGGTCACGATGGCGCTGGTGAAGAACAGCGTCGCGGGGTTACAGACCGCCGCCGCCAAGATCCTGGAGGACCGGGCCGAGGCCAAGGCGCGCGAGGGGTCCCCCAAGGTGCTGACCCCCGCCGACTACCAGCGGTCGATGGACGCCTCCTTCATCGAATTCCTGGCCCTGGACGAGAAGCGGGCCCACGGCGCGTGGGAGCTGAGCCCGCGGCGGCTGATCCAGGAGCTGAAGGACGCGCTGTTCCGCGCCCAGCTCTCCAAGCAGACCGGGGCCTGGCTGGAGACGGCGGTGTTAGCGGAGCTGCGGGATCTGGATCAGAACCAGCGGCTGATCGATCAGGCGGAGCGGGCCCCGCGCGCCATCGAGCGGGTGGGTGAGCTGTTCGCCGGGCGCTATGGCACCGGGCTGACCACCGAGTCCGGTTGGTCCCAGGTGGCGCTGCGCCTGCTCTCGGTGGACGCCTCCCAGACCGCCACCATCCGCCCCCAGGCGGTGACCGCGATGAAGAAGGGCGCCGGCCCGCTGGTGGCCTTCCTGCACGAGATGCCCAAGCTCCCCGACGCGCCCCAGGAGGGAATCCTGGGTCTGTTCCAGCCCGCCCAGCTCAGCGCGCCCCATCCCCAACTGCAGGGGCTGCAGACGCTGCGTCTGGTGCGGGTGAACCCCCGCCCACTGCTGCCGCTCTTGCAGAAGTTCCAGGAGGCGCCGCTGCGCGCCAGCCTGGAGGCGTTCTTGCCCCGGCTGCAGGAGGCGGTGGGCACGCCGGTGGCGCTGTCCGCCCAGGAGCGGGCGCTGTTCGACGAGGCGCTGGCCTTCTGCAAGCGGCTGCAGGACACGCTGGCCCTGGCGGTGAGCCAGAAGCTGGACCTGTGCGTGCGCCGCGGCACCGAGCAGGAGGGCTACACCGGAGGCAGCAAGGCGGAGCTTCGGGCCGCGATCCAGGCCTGATCCACCGACCGGGCGGTGGCGGGTCTCCCCCGCCCCGTCCTCGGCGTTCCGTGACCCCGCAAAGCAGAAGCGGGAGCGGTCCATCGGCTTGGCCGACGTCCCACCCCCGCCTCGTGCTGCATTACCCGGGACCGACTACGCGGCCAGCAGCTCGGTGCTGGAGGGGCTGGTCTCGCGGAACAGCTCCCACTGCGCCTGCATCCGGTCCACCTGGCCAGGGGTGAACTCGTACATCCAGTCGTCGTCCGTGTAGTTCATGTAGTTGTGGACGGGATCGTTGCCCGGCTTGCCGGGCACGGTGTCGGTGGTCTCCGGCGGCTTGCCGTAGTTCACCTCGTGCTCCGGGGTGTCGCTGACCGAGTCGTTGTCCGGCAGACCGGGCTGGTTGAAGGTGTGGTGCAGCCCCATCCAGTGACCGACCTCGTGGGTGGCGGTGTCACCTTCGTTGTACGGAGCAGAGGTGCCGCCGGGCAGCGAGGTGTTCAGGATCACCACCCCGTCATCCTTGGGGAAGTCCTTGTAGTCGCTGGGGAAGGTGGCCCAGCCCAGCAGCCCGCCGGAGGGGCTGGTGGAGTAGATGTTCAGCGCCTCGGAGTCACCCTTGCGCAGGGTGGACTTCATGTCCGTCTCGGCGCTGGTGCCCGGCTGGCCGGTGTACCACTTGGCGTTCTTGGTCCGGTCCACCTCGACCAGGTTGAACTGGAAGCCGGCGTCCTTGTACGCGTCGTTGAGGACCTTGATCTGGGCCTCGATCTGCTCCTGGGAGACGTCGCCGTTCTTGGGGCCCGCGCCCTTGGTGATCACGTGGAAGTACACGTCGATGACCTTGGGCTCCACCGGGGTCAGGCTGGTGCTGCCGTCGGCCTTGTTGGCCTGGATCTCGGCGACCTTGTCCGCGACCTTGGCCTCCACCTTGGCCAGCTCGTCGCCGGTCACCTTCGGCTTGCCGCAGCCGCAGGAGGCGCCGTGCACGTGGCCGGTCTGGAAGGAGTCCTTGGTGGGGGCGGTGCCCGCGGAGCTGACGGTGTTCTGGGCCGCCGGGGTGGCCGGGGACTCCACCTTCGGAGCGACGGGCAGGGGGCGCGGGGTGATGAGCTTGGTGTCGATGGTCATTGCGGGCTCCGAAGACTTCCGTGGGCGAAAGTGAGTCTGTGTAGGTATTGTCCGCGGATCGGTCTGCGAGTTTCGAGGGAATAGTTTTTCTAATTCCCGCCGGGTCCTCGGAAAGCCGTTCAGCCCCTCCACCACTCAGCAGCGGCAGCGTAATCCGATCCCCCCATGTGGGAGGAAGGGCCAACCCTCAAAATCAGCGCGGGGCCAGCGCGTTCACCGTGGCAGTGACCAGCTGGTCGAAGTACCCCAGATAGGTGGCTCCCACCGGCGTCATCCCTGGTACCCGCACCAGCCGGGCGCCGGAGGTCCGGGCCAGAAGCTCACTGGTGCCGGCCGGATACCACTCCTCCTGGAGCAGCACCTTGGCGCCGCGGCGGCGGATCACCCCCAGCACGGCGGCCACGTGCGCGCTGGAGGGAGGGATCCCCGGCTTGGGCTCCACGAAGGCGACCTCCTCCAGTCCGGCGAACTCGGTGAAGTAGATCCAGCTGCGGTGGTAGGGCACCACCGGGGTGCCCTTGTACGGGGCCAGCGCCTGCTTCCAGGCGGCGACCTTCTGCTGGGTCTGGGCGGCGAACGCGTCCGCACGCTGCTGATAGTCCTGGGCGTGGGGAGGATCCAACTGCCCCAGCCGCTGGGCTATCCCCCGGGCCAGCGCCACCGCGTTGGCCGGGTCCTTGGTGTAGTGCGGGTTGCCACCGGGGTGGATGTCCCCCATCGCCCGGTCCAGCTTGCCCGGGGGGATCTCCTTGGCGGTGACCAGGGTGGAACCATCCAGGTAGCCGGGCGCGCCCCGCTGCACCTTCTGGTTGCGCGAACTGGTGATCAGCGTCGGCAGCCAGCCCACCTCCAGCTCCATCCCATTGAGCAGCAGCAGGTCCGCCCGGGAGAGCAGCAGCACCAGGCTGGGCTTGGCGTCCACGAAGTGCGGGTCCTGGGTGGGGGCGGCCAGCAGCTGCACGTCCACCTCCGCGCCGCCTACCTCGCGGGCGATGGCGCCCAGGTCGGAGACAGTGGCCACCACCTTCACCTTGGCGTGGGCGGAAAGCGACAGCGCCAAGCAGATCCAGAAGCAGAGGGTTCTCATCGGCGGGATACCTCGGTGTGCAGGGGGAGGCCGGCCAGGTTCTCCAGCAGCGCCTCGCGGACGTCGGCGTTGGCTTCGATGTTCAGGTCTACGGGGCCGGCGGCCGGCTGCAGGGTCGCAGCGTCGATCCCGTCCCACAGCCGCCCGGAGAGCGGGGCGGCGACCAGGAGCTCGGCGTGCAGCGGATGTTCGTTGCTGGCAATCAGCGACAGCTCGCCAGAGAGCGTGACCGGCGCGGCCTGGAGGTCGGTCTCCAGCGTCCAGCTGGTCTCGGCGATGCGGGCGGGCACCGCGCCGTCGCGCAGCAGCCCCGCCATCCGCACCCGGATCACCGGGGCCAGCGCCCGGGTCAGCTCGGTGAACGGGAGGTCGCAGGAGGGCTGGCACTCCAGCGGGCGCTCGCCTCCGGAGAGGAGGTCCACCGTCCCCACCGGCAGCGAGACCACGGTGCGCGGACCGCCGGCGCCGCCGTTGAGCTCCGCCTGCACCTCGGCGTAGGGGACCAGGGCCCCGTCCTCGCGGTCGCAGTGACCGTTGTGACAAACGGTGTAACCGGGAGGCGGGTTGCCGGGGTCGAAGGTGATCGGCCCCGAGGCGCCGACCTCCTGGAGTTGCAGCGGCGCGAACACCAACTCCAGGTTGGTGAACTTCACCTGGTAGCTGGTGTCCAGCCGCTGCCAGCCGTCGCCGGCGTCGCGGCCTTCGGGGACCTCCAGCGCAGCGGAGAACGAGGGATGAAGGATGGCGAAGGGCTGACCCGGCCCCAGGGCACAGCCGCTCAACAGCAACCATGGAGACACCAGCAGCAGTCGCATCATCGTGGGTTCCTCAGAACTTGTGGGCCGCGTGCGCGCCGACGGAGAACTCCATCGCCAGGAACGCCGCGTAGATGGGGGTGGAACGCCAGCGCGGGAAGTCCGCCGAGACCTGGGCGCGCAGCCGGGAGAACTCGGTGGGCCAGAAGGTGACGTTGGCGCTGACCCGGTGACGGTCCGCCGTCCACTCGGGGTCCAGCGAATCGCGCTCCGCCGCCACCGCGCCGTCCAGCAGCAGCGCCGGCGAGCCGTACTCGTAGCGCAGCGCGGTGCCCCAGCGCTGGTCGAAGCGCCAGAAGAGGGTGGCGTAGCCGCTGAGGTCCGAGAGCAGGTCGTGGGGGAGCTGCCGGCGGCGGTAGAACCACTCGGTCTGCAGGGAGACGATGGTGGGGTCCCCGGAGGTCAGCGGCCGGTACTTGAGGTACAGGTCGGTTCCCCAGACGTCGGTCCGGTTCCCCCGCCCGGAGCTGTTGGGGCCGGTGGCGGCGGAGAGCCCCCACAGGACGGAGAAGGCCTCCGAGGGTTCGAAGAACTGCTTGATCGCCCCGGTGGACTGGAAGTGCAGCGGGGAGCTGACCCCCAGATCCTGCGAACCATAGAAGCTGCGCGCGGTGGCCTCCCCGCCGGCCTCGGTGAGCGACCCCGAGACCTCCACGTACCAGGGCAGCGGGGTGAGGTAGGAGAGCTCGGTCCCCAGCCCGCGGTTGCCCTCCGCGCCGAAGATGCGTCCCAGGGCGAAGTGCTGGTCCACGAAGTCCCAGGTATGCACGTGGGTGCCGTTCTGCCGGCCGAAGCGGGTGAGGAACTGGCCCACCCGCCCCTGCAGCCCGTAAGGCAGTGCCAGGGTGGTGGCGTAGACCTCTTCGATCTCCACTCCCTCCTGGAAGAACACCAGGTTGGCGTCGAAGCGGAAGTAGGGATCCACCGAGGCCCCCACCGCCAGCTCCAGCTGCTGGAGGTTGAAGCCGGTGCGCGTCGGATCGTGCCCGCCGGTCTGGAGGTTCTCGTCGGAGAAGACCGCCAGCGCCACGTCGGAGATGAAGGAGAGGTCCGGATTCATCGACTGGAACACCCCGGCCAGCCCCTGCGCGGGCGGAGGGCTGGGCGTCGGCCCGGATGCAGGGGTGGCTTGGGCGTCAGATTGGAGGGCGCGCTGGATCTCGGCGGCCTCGTCGGCGGAGACCGTGTCCTCCTGCGACCCGGTTCCGCCGTCCGCCTCGGTCTCAACCGCTGCGGTGACGTCGAGGGTCCCCGCTTCCGGATTCGCGGCGGCCAGGCCGGAGAGAAACACCGTCGCGAGCAGCAGCGGCCAGGAAGCGAACCGGTTCACTTGGCCACCTCCATCGGGTCGAGGTGCCGAATCACTCCTCGTGCCCGCCGCCATGCTCAACCACGAAGGAGAGCAGGGTCTGGTCCACCGGGCCCAGCTCCAGGTGGTAGGTGCCCACTCCCAGCGGGACGATTATCCGGGCGGCGATCTCGGAACAAACCTCGGATCCGATCAGCGTCTGTTCCACCTCCACGGCGTTTCCGGCTGCGTCAGTCAAGGTGATCGGGACCACCACCGAGGTGAAGAAGATAAAATCCCCTGCCTCGTCCGCGGCGAAACGCACTCTGCCTCCGTTCCCACCGGAGGTCGGGACCAGGGTCACGTCGTAGCGCCGATGGTCGTCGGCGATCAGCGGACCGTCACCTTCAGTCACCGCGGTGACCGGAGTGGAGGGACCCTCGGCCAGATGTTCGCAGGCCTCGTCCTCGGGCGTGGGAACGGGCTGGGGACAGGCCTGAAGGAGCAGGGAGACGGCAGCAAGAGAGGCGATCAGGAGAAGACGCATGGAGGGACTCAGAAGGTCGAAGGGCGCAGGAACCGCACCGGGCGAATGAAGAGGGGGAAAGGGACGCTGGAGCCCCACCGCGCGAAGGAGCGCCGGGAGGACTCAACGTGAAGGAATGGGGCGAGACCGCAGGCGCATCAACGTCCCGGCGCGAAACTCCGGACTGGGACGGTGGCCGCTAGGCCAGGGAGGGCGGACCGCTCTTGGGTGCCAGGCGATAGAGCTGCCGGCTCTCCGGACGGAACTGCGAGGCGTTGACCGCGGACTTCTGCTCCGGAGACTGGACCAGGACCGCATGCAGGACCACCGGAGGCGCCAGCCGGGAACGAAGCTCGGCCAGCACCGCGCAGTGGTCGTGGGCGCCCTCACTGCGACCTTCCCCATCCAGGACCGGCAACCCGGAGCTGCTGGGGTGGCTGACCGCCGGGTCCTGATCCGGACCTGACTCGATGATCTCACCGTGCTGGGCGCAGACCGCGTGCCGGGCGGTGAACTCATGAACCAGGGTCGCCGCGTTCGACGCCAACAGCGTCAGCGCGAGCACGAAGCTCGCCAGACGTCGCGACGGAAGTGGAGACACGGAGTTCAAGGCGGGGACATTGATTCCGAACCTGGGCCGTCCAGTCAAGTCAACCTGACCGACCCCGGTTGGAAGCCCCCCGTTCTCACTCACCGGCACGGAGCTCGTGGTCACCGGCGTGAACCGGGGCCGGGCTACCGCTGGACCGCGGCGATGGTCGTCTTCTCGTCCCTGCCGTCCACCGCCGACGCCAGGCGGGTGACCCAGCGGCGCTGGAGCAACGCGCCGCCCTGGAGGGACTTGGCGAACCGCTCCATCTGCTCGCGGCGATCCTTCACCAGCACCTTCTGGGTTGCACCACGGACGACGGTCCAATGACCCGCGTAGACCACCTGGTCCTGGGCCCGGAGGTCCAACCGCAGCGGGACCTCCAGGTCCCGGCGTCCCGCGTTGGTGGTGAGGATCAGCCCACGCAGGTACAGGGGGCGGTCCGCCGGCACCTCGATGAAGAAGGGGCCCTCCATCGGCACCCAGGCGCTGTGGTGATCCTGAAGCGGCGGGAAGGCGGAGCGGGAATACCGCTCCCTGAGGGTGGGGCTGAAGATCGCGTAGAACTTCCCGTTGAGGTCGGACAGCAGCAGCGCCCGGGGCGCGCCCTCCTCCTGCTGGGTCAGCGGGGGGATCACCTGCAAGTGTCCGGCGAGGATCACCTTGCCCGGCACGGGGGCGATGGGAGTGGAGGGGCCCAGGGTGGGGAGGGTGGCCTTCATGCACCCGCCCAGGGCCAGGCAGCCCAGCAGCAGCAGCGCCCTCACTGGCCGGCCTCGTTCTGCTGCAGCAGCGCCACCGTGCTGCCGTCGCGCGACTTGGGGCGCGGCTTCTTCCGGGCCGGCTTCTGATCCAGCAGCTTCTCCCAGCTCTTGCCGCGGACCGCGTCGCGCAGCACCCGCATCCGTTCGTCGCTAAAGGAGTCGCCCTCGGCGGTCATCCCGGCGGAGACGCCCCAGGTAGCGTCCTGGATGGAGAAGGTTCCCAGGTCGTAGACCCCCGGCCGGGTGATGTGGATCCGAGACGCCAGCTTGGCCTCCCCGGTGATCCGCCACACCCGATCGTTCCACACGTCACTCTCCACCATCCCATCCATCTCGTAGACGCCGGGAGGAACCAGGAACAGGAAGTGACCATCCTTGACCGGACGCGGCCTAAAGACGCGGAACCACCCCCCGGTGCTGGTCCCCACCAGCGGGGCACCCCGCCCATGCGGATCCACCCGCGTGAACCACACGTTCTCGATCTCGTTGGTGCCGAACAGCCCCGAGGCCGCCCGGAGGGTGAGGAACACCAGTGAGTACTCCGCGCCCAACGGCTCCGGCGCCTCCAACGGCTTGTGCACGTAGAACGGATCCGAGACGCGGAAGCAGGAGGAGAAGAGGACCGTCGCCGCGACCAGCAGTGCGCGCCTCACAGAATCAGCCCCACCAGCGCCAGGGGCGACACATCCACGAAGACCGTCCAGTCCTGGTAGGGCAGCAGCTCGGCACGCATCCCCAGGCCAAAGGCGCCGAGGTTGAAGCGGCCCAGCGCCCCCACCACCGGCTGGGGCCCCACCGGAACGCTGTACAGCCGGGCTCCGCCGTAGCCCACCACGTCGAGTCCCAACAATGAGAGGCCACCGCCCCCCAGCAGCTCCTTGCCGGTCGCCTCACCGAACTGGGGCAGGTAGTTCAGCAGCTGCCCGGCGCTGACGTACAGCTGGGCGGCCAGGTGCCAACCGGGGACCAGCGGGAAGTCGTGCTGGTAGCCCAGCCGCAGCGCGCTTACCCCGAGCCCGCCCAGCTCCAGGCGGATCCCGCCGACCCGCTCCATCCAGCCCACCTCCTCCAGGTGCTGGATCAACGGCCCCGGACGGGCCAGCTCGGTGCGGGCCGTGCCGCGGCCGTTGGCGAAGCGCGTCAGCTTGGGCATCAGCCCCTTGCAGCTGTCGCTCACCTCGGTGGTGTTGGTCTGGTTGGCGCCCAGGTTCTCGATGGGACCGGTCTTCACCGCGATGGTGCCGGCGCAGGTCACGGCGTCCTTCTCCACCCTCAGCTGCTGGGGCAAGATGAACTCCGCGCGGTCGCCTACCCGGATGTACTCCAGCCGGTAGTCCCCCGGCGGGCCCTCCACCAGGAAGGAGCCGTCGTCCAACAAGGTGGCCTCGTAGGTCAGCGCGTCCTTGCGCAGCTCCAGCGAGATCGACTCCCCGCCCACCTCCTCCTCCGCGGCGGAGATGCTCAAGGGACTGCCCCGGTCGAACAGCGCCAGCCGACCGACCACGAAGCCGCGCTCCTCCGCCATCGCCACCGGGGCGAGGAGGGCAGCGGCAAACACTGCGCCACGGATGCTTTCCAAGAGGGGCCTCGGGGAGAAGCTCAGAAGGTCACCAGGCCGAAGCCCAGCGAGGAGGGGGAATCTGGATCCGGCCGCACCAGCACATACAGGCGGGCGCCGTCCGCGGAGTGGAGCCCTCCTCGCCCCACCAGCACCAGCCGGTCCAGGGCGTGGCTGTACTCGGCGTCCACCAACGAGCTGCCCAGTGGGATCATCCCCCGCACCACGGAGATCGTGGCCCGCAGCTCCCCCGAAGGGTTCACCCCATCGCTGACCGAGAGGAGGGCGGTGTAGTTCCCCTCCACGTCGGGGACGAAGGTGGACGCGGACGCTGCGGGATCAGACGGCTGGGAATTGCTCCCCCCCGGAACGATCAGCCTCCAGGCATGGGTCACCGGGTCCCCGTCCGGGTCCGCGGAGGCGGTGCCGTCCAGGGTGACAGTCTCTCCCACCGCCGCGTAGGCGCCGAGCGCGAACCGGGGGATGGGGGTGGAGTTGATGGCGGTGATGGTGACCCGGTCCACCTCGCTGAACACCTGCCCACGCCACACCGCCAGGGCGAAGACGTAGGGGCCCTCCACCGAGGCGGTGAAGGTGGTCTGGGCGGCCTGGGGAGCGGAGAGGATCACCGCCGCGCCGGAGGGAGCGGAAACGACCGCCCAGCGGTACACCAACTGCTGTCCGCCGTAGCTGTTGCTTCCGTCCAGCGTCACCTGGCTGTTCCGGGGGACCTGGCGGTCCGGCCCGGCATTGGCCACCGGATTGTCCGTGAGCAAATGACAGCCTCCGAACAGGATCGCCACCAGGGAGAGCCCGCATCCGCGCATCCAGAAGTTCATCGGATAGGCAGGTTAGGAGGGAATGCGGACAGCTGTCCTCGGCACCTCGGGCACCCGGTCAGCTGGCCGCGAGCGCACCTCAGTCGTCGTGCTTGCGCGACCCGCTGCCCTGGCCCTTGTGCCGGCAGTGGGTGCCGTCCCACTCCTGGCTCGGCTTGCAGTGGCCCGGCTTGCTGCTGCTGTCGTCGTGCTTGGGGTGACTGCGACCGGGCAGGATGACGGCGCAGCCGGACAGGGAGAAGGCGACGAAGGTGACGAAGAGAAGGCGACCCATGGTGTGCTCCAGAGAGGTGGACGGTTGAGGTGAGGGGTGGAGGGCCATCGGAGTGCGCACCTAGAACGCGTACCCGACAACCAGCCGCGGGGAGAGGTCGAAGAGGAGTGACGAGCTGCCGACCCCGACCACGCCGATGTTGATCCCCAGCGAGAGGATCAGGCTGCGACCGAAGATGAAGTTGTAGCCGGCCGCGCCGCCGAGGCTCAAGGCCCAGGTCGCGGAGAGCGTGGACGGCGTGGCCGCGCCGTAGAGGATTCCCAGCTCCGGTCCCGCCCACAGGCCGGAGAGCGCCGGCCCCTGGAAGAAGTAGAACCGGGCGCCCACTCCCAGGCCCAGGCCGATGCTGCCGGACCGGATCGCCAGCCGCGGCGCGGCGAAGATCGAGACGGTGCTGCTGACCGCGCCCTCGAACTCCAGCGGGATCAGGACCGCGGTGCTGGGTTGCACCAGGCTGTAGACGAAGCGGCCGACGTCCAGCGACACCATCCGTCCTGGGATGGACTCCTGGGCTTGTGCCGTCCCGGCGAGGCCCGCCAGACACAGCGCCAGACCGAGGCCGTGGTTCGACTTCAAGCTGCGCTTCATGCGGTGCTCCATTTCTTGGTGAGGGGCTCGAGAACCGCGAGCGGTGACTTGAAGCGCGGTGGGGCGCAGGCCGGGAACAGGCCTAGGCGAAGGCCTTGCGAAGCTGGACCACCACCACACGGTGGGTGTCGGCTTCGACCTGATAGAGGACGCGATATCCGTGGGTATAGAACCGCAGGGGCGGGTCCAGCGGCTGGGCCCGGGTGGCGAAGCGGCTGGTGGCCGCGCCGAGCACCGTCTGCTTCAGCGCCGCGCGGATCGCCCGCTGCGTCAGCGCAGCCAGCTGGCAGATCCGCCGCTCAATCACCGGCGGGACATGCAGCGTGTATCCGGTCATCGGCTGAGGCGGGGGCCTCAGGGCGCGCTGATTGCGTTGTCGTCCAGGGCGATCAGCGACTGCGCCAGCGCCCGGCCAAACAGCGAGGCGTTGGTCTGCAGGGTGATCGCGGTCTGGGAGAGGATTACCCCTTCGAAGTGCGAGCCCGCCCGCAGGGTCACCTGGCCGGCGACCTGCCAGAAGATGTTCTTCGCCTGCGCGCCGCCGCTGAGGAGCACCCGCTTGGCGCTGCTGAGGTCCAGGTCTTCGCTGATCTGGAGGATCCACACGTCGTTGGCGCCGCCCGCGAAGGTGACGTCGGTGGGGATGGTGACCGCAGTGCCCCAGGTGTACAGCCCCGGCGCCAGCGTCAGCCCACCCAGGTTGCCGCCGGAGAGGTTCAGCTCGTCCGGGTTCGAGCGTCCCGCGGCGTCGGTGTACGCGGTCTGCATGTTGAGGACCGCCTGGGTGAGGTTGCTGGAGGTCGGGGACGCGTAGTCGCTGGCGTAGATCCTGCCCGGGGAGGCGACGGAGGAGGAGGTAGAGAACTCGTTGGTCCCGTCAGCGATCAGGGAGAAGCCGGTGATGAAGCTGGCGGCCGCCGGGCTCAGCCCGAGGTTGCCGCCGGTGATCAAGGACCCGGTGACGTTGGTGATGCCGGTCTTGGCCAGCAACACGTAGGCGCCGGCCTGGGCCAGGCCCACTCCGTCCTTGCCCAGGTCGACGGTGGCGGGACCCTCACCGGTCGGATTGCGCGGGTTGTTGTCGGGGCCGCAGGCCAGGACCAGCAGCGCACCGGCAAGGAGGGGCAGGCAGAGCAGGAATGAGCGGGTTGTTTTCATGGCCCCCTCATACGGCCGCTCTGGACACTTCGAATATTAGGAAATAAGCCGACCAAGGTTCGTAAAAAGCGAGGTTTGACATGGAGTGGCTCAACTACCACCACCTGCTCTACTTCTGGGCCGTCGCCCGGTACGGCAGCGTCGTCCGGGCAAGCGCCGAGCTTCGGCTGGCGCAGCCCACCCTGAGCGGGCAGATCCGGCGCCTGGAGCACGTGCTGGGCGTGAAGCTGTTCGACCGGGTGGGGCGGAACCTGGTCCTCACCGACGACGGGAGGAACGTGTTCCGCTACGCGGACGAGATCTTCTCCATCGGGCAGGACCTGATGGGTTCACTCAAGGGGCGCTCCACGACCCGGCCGCTCCGGTTGACGGTGGGAGTGTCCGACGCGGTCCCCAAGGTGCTGGTGCAGAAGCTGCTGGAGCCGGCCTTCCACATCGGCAAGCCGGTGCACCTGGTCTGCCGCGAGGACCGCGTGGTGGAGGACTTCCTGGGGCAGCTGGCGGGCCAGGAGGTGGACCTGGTGCTGGCCGACCGCCCGCTGGGACCCGGCATCAACGTCCAGGCGTTCAACCACGAGCTGGGCGAGTCCGGCACCACCTTCATGGCCACCGCGCCGCTGGCCAGGCGCTGCCGCAACGGGTTCCCGCGCTCGTTGGAGGGGGTCCCCTGCCTGCTCCCGGGTGCGCACGCCACCGTCCGGCGCGCGCTGGACCAGTGGTTCGAGGTCGCGAACGTGCATCCGGCGGTGGTGGCCGAGTTCGACGACACCGGTTTGATGTACGCGTTCGGAGAAGAGGGAAAGGGGATCTTCCCGGCGCCTTCGGTGTTCGAAGAGGAGTACCGGCGCCGGTACCGCGTCCAGGTGGTGGGCCGGATGAGCACGGTCCGGCAGCACTTCTACGCCATCTCGGTGGACCGGCGGATCCAGCATCCTGCGGTGATGGCCATCGTCAACGCGGCGCGGCAGGAGATCTTTACCCCGAAGAAGGTGAGAGCTCGGCGCGCGCCCAGGCGGTGAGGGCACCTGTCCGGACCGGCGCCCTCTGCGCCGCACGCCAACGCACTGCGTCGCGATCGACAGAGGTTCACCGTCGGTTGGCAACTTCCGGGCGGGTGGGTGCGACAACACCTACATGCGCATCGCCGCCAACGCCGCCCCGGTCGGTCCCGCCCCCAAGGACCTCGCCCCCACCGTGCAGCCGCAGCCCTCGACGGTGCAGTCCGCTTCCCTGCCCCCCGCCGCCAACGCCTGGGCCGGGGTGGACACCCTGGAGCGCACCGCCCGGGCTTCCCCCTCCAAGCCAGGCCAGCCGAACAGGGCGTATGACGGCCAGCTGATTGGCGGGGACGGCAACGCCTATCCCGCCGGCACCCCGTTCTCCGAGGTCCCTCCCACCCGGCCCAGCAACGGCCCCAGCAAGGGGACGTTGATCTTCGTCAACGGCATGGGGGAGAGCCGCGACTCCAACCAGCGGCGGCTGCAGACCATGGCCAACGGCACCGGGATGGACGTGGTGGGCCTGTACAACGCCACCGAGGGCACGGTGAAGGATCTGATCCAGGCGGCCGGGGACAAGACGGACCTGGGCAAGAACCCTGCGGTGGATGCGCTGGCGGATCTGGTGTTCGCCAAGGTGATGGCCGGGGAGAACGTGCGGATCGCCGGGCACAGCCAGGGCGCAATCATCACCAGCCGCGCGCTGCAGGACGTGAAGAACCGCCTGATGCTGGAGGGGGGGATGACCTCCGCGCAGGCCAAGGCGGCCATGGGGCGGATCGGGGTGGAGACCCTGGGCGGCGCCGCCAGCAGCTACCCGGACGGGCCGCGCTACATGCACTACGTGAACCGCGGCGACTTCGTCCCGATGGCGCTGGGCCTGGGCATGGCCGGCAGCGACGCGGGCGAGGGCGCCAAGGTGGTGAAGTTCGGCTGGCCCAACCCGCTGGGGCTGTTCGGCAAGTCGCACTCCACCGAGACCTACTTCAAGCACTACCAGCCGTTCCCCGCCTAGGGGACTGGTGTTGATCGGTCCACCTGCGCCGATGTTTTCGGGCACGGCATCAGGTGGCGCCTGGAGTTCCTGTGCTCCGGGCGCCGTGACCGGGCGTCGGACGCGAAATTTCGGCTGGAGTGC
>JALYOC010000090.1 GCA_030857095.1 Myxococcota bacterium
CACCAGGAAGGCGGCCTCGTCGTCCAGCCGGCGGCGCTGCTGGGCCAGGCGGGCGAGCGCCGCGGCGTGGCGAAGCTTCTCCTCCCGCCACTGCGCGTAGGCCGCCTCCAACGTCTCCAGGGAGGACTGGACGGTCAGCGCCGCGGAGGGCGCCAACCCCTGATCGGCGGGATGCTTGGGGTCGGCCATCGTCGGATTGGAACCTATCCGGGGCCAGCCCGCACCGCGATCAGACCGACTGCTTGGGCTGACTGGAGGTCCCGGCCGGCTTGAGGCCCAGGTTGTCCGTGCCAGCGCCGATGCGCGCGCCCAGCTCGCTGCGCAGCTCGGCGCCGGGCTTGCGGGCGATCATCAGGCCCACGCCCACCCCCACCAACACCCCGACCCCGAAGGCGGCCAGGGTTGGCACCAGCGCGTCGGAGGCGGTGCGGCGGGTCTCCAGCCCCACCAGGTCCAGAACATCGTCCTTGTCCCAGTCGGTCAGGTGGCGCAGCTGCTTACGGAAATCCATTGAGAGGCTCCTTGGGAAGTCAGTGGAACTAAAAGTGGGTTCAAACCGCCGGGTGCGGATCGGTGGCGGGCGCCGGGGCCTGGCGGCCCTGGACCTCCCGCTCGCGCGCGGAGGCCACGAAGCCATCCACCGCGCCGTGGGCCATGGCCAAAAGTTCGTCCTTGACGAAGGGCAGCGCGGCCAGCTTCACGCCCAGGCGCAAGAAGCGCGCGGTCAGCGGCGAGAACAGCCCCCCGCCGAGGAGATAGCCTACCCCGGCGGCGGCCAGCAGTGTCCCGTAGGGGTTGCGGTCCACCCGCCCCCTCAGGTCCAGCCGTCCCTGGATGTCGTTGACCGCGGTGCGCGCGTCGTCGATCAGGGTCTGGGCGTCACGGCCCACCTGATCCACCCGCTGGCCGATTCCAGGCTGCGCGGCTCCGTTTCCGTTGGTGGCGTCCATGGGTCTCTCCTACCAGCGGCGCGAGGCCAGCTTACCGACGATGAATCCGAAGGCCAGCGCCCCCAGCAGACAGGTGCCGGGACGCTCCTTGATGAAGGCGATGGCCCGCTGGTTGAGATCGATCAGGTTCTCGCGCGCCTCCTCAAGCTGCGGCGCGATTTTGGCCTGCATCTCGCGGGCGCGTTCTGAAAGCTGCTGCGGAGAGGTTTCCATCCCAGGCGACTCCTTTGGACCAGCGTGACTCTTCAGCGGTTTGAACTGCGGATACCCAGGTACAGCCCCACGGCGAAGGCCGCGCCCACCCACAGCAACGGGTCGCGGCGGTACCAGCCACGCCACTCGGTGGCCACCGCCACCTCCTCGCGCAGCGCCGCCACCGAGGTCTGGATCTGCTGGCGGGTCTGTTCCAGCCCCCGGCGGATCTCGTCGGCCGACTGAGGCCGGCCGGGGAGAATCAACCCCGAATCAGCGGACATGGCGAGGCTCCCCCGCGGCCAGGGCCGAGGCGGCTGGGAGGTGGATCGGGGAGAGCACCGAGGCGCTGCGCTGGATCTCCTGCATGCTGTCGTCCAGCACCGTCCGGCCCTTGAGTCGGGAGACGGCCAGGGCGATCCCCGCCCCGCCCAGCAAAAGGTGCACCCCTCCCACGATCGCGAACCCCGCCGCCCAGCCCAGCGACTGCGCCACCCAGGCGGCGATCCCCACGCACAGGAACACGTAGCCGATCAGCACGAAGGGGACGAAAGCGGCCACCATCGCCGCGTTCTTGCCCAGCACCTTGACGTCCTCCGCCAGCTCCAGCCGGGCCAGCGCCAGGTGCTGCGCCACCAGACGCGAGAGGCCGTCGGCCAGGTTGCCAAGCTGCGCGGAGATGCCGCGGTCTTTCGGGTCGGTCGAGCTGGGGGCCATTGAGGGAGCGGAAGCGTCGGGCGGGCAAACTAGAAGGACACGAGCCGCCCGACAACCACCATTCCCCCCAAAGTTCCGCTGTCGGACCTTAGCGCCGAACGAGGGGGGTCATCGGATCAGTTCGACCGGGGCGGTCTCCCGTCCGGGCTGGAGGATGGGCGCCTCAAAGCGCATCACCAGCGGCAGGTGATCGGAGGCCAGGATGGACAGCGGGGTGCGGTGGGGGTGGACCCACAACGGCCGGACCTGCTCGTCCACGAACATCCGATCCAAACGGAAGAAGGGCACCTTGGAGTGGTAGGTGTTCCGGGGGGAGTCCAGCAGCAGCGCCGGATCGTGCAGCGCCTTGAGCACCATCGAGGGGACTGGTCCCCCGCCCCAGTAGTTGAAGTCTCCACACAGCACCACCGGGTCCGGACGCACCGCATCCCCGAGGATGTCCGAGGACAGCAGCAGCCCCTCTTGCCGACGACGCTCGCCGATCCCCAGCCCCAGGTGGAGGGCGAACACGTGCAGGATGTCCCCTCCCCCCAGGTCCAGATCGCACCTCAGCGCGCCGCGGGGCTCGCGCCGCCCGACGGAGAGGTCGTAGTTCTTGGACTTGAGGATCGGCAGCCGGGACAAGATGGCGTTCCCGTAGCGCCGCCCCTTACGGACCACGTTGGGTCCAAAGGCCATGTGCATCCCCAGCAGATCCGCCAACAGCTCCGGGTGCTGTTCGGAGGGGGTCTTGTTGCGGAAGTCGCCCACCTCCTGGAGGGCGACCACGTCCGCGCCAATCTCCTGGAGCACCAGGCCGATCCGCTCCAGATCGAACCGGCCGTCGGTGCCGATGCCGCTGTGGATGTTGTACGAGGCGATCATCAGCTCCATCGCCCCCTCGCGCTAGGCCGGGACCGGGCGCAGGCGCCGGGCTGCCAGTCTCGCCACCTCCAGCGGCAGGGTGGCCAGTCGGAAGGACGCGGACCACAGGTCGCGCGCCGCGCTCCGGAGCTGGCGGAGGTTGAGAGCGGTGGTGTCCCGCAGCTCGTGCAGCAGGGTCTCCGGCAGCAGGGTCGTGGCCTCCTCGGTGGGAGGCAGCGCGCCGATCGGAGAGCTCTTGTGGACCTGCGGCGCTTCGGGGAGTTCGGCGGAGGCGGGAGGCTGGGCCTCGTCCTCGTCTGTGATGCCGGCCAGCTCCTCCAGCTGATGGTTCATCCGGCGCGCCTGGAACAGCTCTTCGGTCTGGGAGAACTTCTTTCCGTAGTGGATCTTGGTCTCCCCATGGATCACCGGCGCGGCCTCCGTGTACTGCTCTTGCGGCATGTCCCGTTCGTCGTGGACCAGCGTGGTGTCCCGCTTGGGGGCCAGGTAGTGATCAAAGCTATACGAGCGCGGCATTCGCCCTCCCTTGTCGTGTCCTTCGGTGTCGTCAACGAAGGTAGGGACGCCTGCCGCGTAGGTACGACTCCGCTGGCCGGTCCGTCTGGAGGGCAGGCAGGGAGGCTTGGCATTGGGTTCCGGACCGTCCACACAAAGCGTAGAACCTGGGGACCTTCGCATGCGCGCCTTCACAGCCCCGCTCCTCGCCTTCGCCTTCCTCCTTACCCTTTTGGGCCCCCCCGCCCGCGCCGCCGAGCTGCGGCTGGATCCCGGCTCCGCCAAGCCCGGAGACCCGGTGCTGGTCACGGTCACCGGCGTGATGGGGCTTCCCTCCGGAGAGCTGGCGGGGAGGCCACTGCAGTTCTACGAGGTGCCAGGCGGCTTCCAGGCCCTGACCGGATTGCCGGTGGAGCTTGTCCCCGGGGAGCTGCCGGTGCGGGTCGAGGCCACGGTGGCCGAAGAAGCAAAGCCTGGCCCGAAGGTGCTGCAGCTGGAGGAGAACGCGGAGGTGGTCTCGCCCACCTTTGGGACCCGCCCGGTCTTGTTGGAGGGGACGCTGACCCTGGTGGATCCCCGCTACCGGGTCCGGGAGCTGACCGTGGCCAGCAAGTTCGTCAGCCCGCCGGCCAAGGTGAAGAAATGGATGAAGGAGGACCGCCTGGCCTTCACCCAGGCGCAGTCCCAGCCGTTTGGGCCCCCGCTGTTCAAATCGGACTTCGCCTGGCCCACCGCCAGCGAGCAGACCGCGCCCTTTGGCGATCTGCGGACCTTCAACGGCAAGAAGCAGAGCCAGCACTACGGGGTGGATCTGGACGGTCGGGTCGGCGATCCGATCCAGGCCGCCAACGACGGCACGGTGGTGCTGGTGCGCGAGTGCTACGCCTCGGGCAACACAGTGATCCTCCACCATGGCGCCGGCCTCTACACCCTCTACTTCCACCTCTCCGCCTTTGAGGTGAAGCAGGGGCAGAAGTTGAAGAAGGGGCAGCGGCTGGGCCAGGTGGGGAGGACCGGCCGGGTCACCGGCCCCCACCTGCACTGGAGCGTCAAGGCCGACAGCTTCTACGTGGACGGGGAGACGCTGGTGAAGCTGCCCTTCGCCGCCTGGCTGTCCCGCTAGAGAGACTGCGCCGGGGCCGCCGTCACCAGACCTGCGGCAGGCTGAGCGCGGCGCGGGCCTCGTCGGGGGTCATCGGTTCCCGGCCAACGTCCCGGGCCATCCGCACCGCCTTCTCCACCAGCGGACCGTTCCCGCTGGCCATCTGGGTCCCGGCGGCGTCCAGGTAGAAGTTGTCCTCCAGCCCCACCCGGATGTTGCCGCCCAGGACCAGCGCGGTGGCCACCAGCTTCCACTGCACCCTGGAGATCCCGATCACCTCCCAGCTGTGCTCCGGGCCAATCGACCGGGACATGTGGGTCAGGGTCTCGGTGGTGGCCGGCATCCCTCCCAGCACCCCCAGGATGAAGCTGTACTGCAGCGGAGGCCGCAGCGCCCCCATTGCCAGCAGCGGCTCGGCGTTCTGCACGTGGCCCAGATCGAAGCATTCCAGCTCCGGCTTGACCCCGCCCTCCCGCATCGCCTGGGCGGCCATCAGGATGTCGCCAAAGGGGTTCATGAACACCATGTCGAACACGAACTCCCGCCGCTTGGCGGAGTACTTGGCGTAGTTCATGGACCCCATGTTCAGCGCCGCCATCTCCGGGCGGGTCCTCCACACGTACTCCAGCCGCTGCTTCTTCTCGGCCGCCCCCTCCACCCCCATGTTGAAGCCACCGGTGGAGAAGTTGATGATCACCGGGCAGCGCTTCTGCACCTCCGCCTTGATCTGCCCGTAGATCTCCGAAGACCAGGACTGATCGCCGTTGACCGGATCCCGGCCATGGATGTGCACCACCGCGGCGCCCGCGTCGTAGGCCCGCTGGGCCTCCTCGGCGATCTCCACCGGGGAGTACGGCAGGTGGGGGCACTGCTCGCGCTTGGCCAGCACGCCGGTCAGCGCGCAGGTCACGATCACCTTGTCCTTCGATGCTGCCATCACGTCCTCCAGGTCCTTCGAAAAGGGGGGCTCAGCGGTCCTTCCACGCGGGGGGCCGCTTCTCCAAAAAGGCGGTCACCCCCTCGGCGGCGTCGTCGGTCAGCACGTTGAGCGACAGCTGCGAGGCCAAAAACTCCACCGCTGGTGCCAGCGGCAGGTCCTCGGCGGTGAGGAACGCCTTGCGACCCAGGGCCAGCACCGCCCCGCTCTTGCCGGCCACCTTCTCCGCCAGCACCGCCACCGCCCCGTCCAGCTCCGCGCGCGGCACCACCCGGTTGAGCAGCCCCCACTCCAGGGCCGACGAGGCCGGCAGCCGATCCCCGGTCACCACCAGCTCCAGGGCGCGCTTGCGGCCCAGGTGCCGCTGCAACAGCGCCATCAACATCATCGGGAACAGCCCCACGTCGATCTCCGGGGTGCCCAGTTGGACATCGTCCGCGGCCACCGCCAGATCGCAGGCCAGCACCAACCCCAACCCGCCGGCCAGCGCGTGCCCGTTGAGTCTGGCCAGGGTCGGCTTCGGCGCCGAAGCCAGCCGCAACAGCAGCTCTCCGTAGGAACGCCTGGCCTGGTGGCCGGAGAGGAACCCGTCCCCGCCCAGGGTGGACAGATCGCCGCCGGCGCAGAACACCTTCTCCCCGGCCCCGGTGAGGACGATCACCCGCGCCTGGGGATCGGCCTCCGCCCGGGTCAGCCCCTCCCCCAGCTGCGCCAGCACCGCCGCCGAGAGCGCGTTGCGCGCCCGGGGCCGGTCGATGGTCAGGACCGCCGCGCGGCCCTGGATCTGGTAGCGGACCTCTCGCTCTTCCATTCGGCCTCCGGGGCAAGCATTCCGTTGAGGAAGGAGTCGGCGATCTGCTCCTTGGCCCGCTCCAGGGCGGCCGGATCGCCCGCGTCGCTGAGGCCGACCACGAAGGCGGTCAGCCCCATCTCCAGCGCCCCGAACAAGAGCAGCGCGGCCATGGTGGGATCCATCCCCTCCCGCAGCTGCCCGGCGGCCCGGGCCTCGGTGAACATCGCGGTGGACAGGCCGATGATCTCCTCGAAGGCGGTCTGCCGACTGCGCCCGCCGATCGCCGGGCTGCGGGCCACCTGCAGCACCAGCACCCGGACCACGCGGGGATCCTTGCGGTAGGCCTCGAAGCACACATCGCAGATGCCACGGATGCGGGACTCCAGGTCCCCGTTGGCGGCGATGGCTTCCTTTACCCGGCCCAGGAAGAAGTCCCACCCCACCCGGAACACCGACTGGAGCAGCTCGTCCTTGTTCTTGAAGTAGTGGTAGACCAGCCCGTACGCCACCTTCGCCTCCCGGGCCACGTCCGCGATCCGGCAGCCGTGGTACCCCTTGGTGGCGAACACGTCGATCGCCGCCCGCAGGATGGTGGCCTTGCGATCCTGCCCGGAGGCGCTCTCGCCCCCCGGACCGTCTGAAGCTGGATTCTGCGCCGTCACCGCGTCCGACCTCACTCCCGGCTGACCGCGTACTGATTCAAGAATCAGCCGCGGGTACCGTAGGGGTCGGGCTGCGCTGCGTCAAGGCGGACGAAGCGCAGCGCCGGGCCTGGCCCGCTACTGCACGGAGCCGGAGATGTAGATCGGCAGATCGAGGATGAACGGCTCCACCGGCGAGCCGGTGAACTGACAGCCAATCACCAGGGTGAAGAACAGGGGCGAGGGGTAGGGCGCGTCGGTGTCCTCGTGGCCGTCGACCACGAAGAACTTGAACAGGGTCGGGGACGGGTAGGTCAGCGCCACCCCCACCCAGCCGCCGCCAAAGCGTGTCGGCGAGACCCCGACGATATCGTCGGTGTCCGCGGAGCAGCCGTCCCCGCCGCCGTTCTGGGCCAGTGAATTGAACCAGGGATCGGACACCAGCAGCTCCACCGGCGCGAACCCCAGGTGGCCTACCACCGGGGCGGTGGTCACCTGGCGGAACACCGGGGTGACCGCGTCGTCGTAGTCGCGCGGATGCGGGACCCCGGTCCAGAGGATGCGCTCGGAGACCCAGATGTTGGTGTCCGCGTCGTGCGCGTTGTTCTTCCCGTCCCAGACCCCGTCGCCGTCGGTGTCCACCCACAGCTCGTCGTCGTCCTTGGTGCCGTTGTCGTTGGAGTCCACGAAGGGCTCGGTGAGGTCGTCGAACGGCTCCCCGGTGTCGAACTGGCCGTTGTTGTTGACGTCGGTGAAGCCCTCCTCGCCCCGGGTGATCGCGATCATCGTCACCAGGTTGTCCCGGGGGTTGTTCAGGGTCCCGCGGATGGGGTCGATCCTGCGCGGCTCTTGCATGCTGGGGTCGGGCACCCCGTAGTCCAGCACCGGGTTCTGATTCCAGTCGAAGGGGTGCATCCACAGCGGCGCCAGCAGGGTGGGCATGGTCAGCGAGTCCGCGGCAGGGGGGTTGAGGACGAAGTTGCCCGGCGCCACGTCCTTGGGGAGCGGCAGGGCCGTCTTGTAGAGAGTGGAGGCGTTGCCAACGACGTCCGCGCTGGAGGTGGCGGACGGTCCGATGTGGCCGGCCTCGGTCAGGAAGGAGACCACCGCGCCCGGGACCCCGTCCCCATTGCGATCCGCCACATGGGCGATGCAGTTGAGCTTCACACCGGCGATCAGGTGGCGGGTGTCGTCGTAGGCCATGATCGCGTGCGCGCCACCGGAGGCGTTGCCGGCCACCTCGCCGCACTGGAAGGTCATCGACCGGCCGCTGGGACTGCCCTCACCGGCGAAGGTGATCGGCGGGCTCTGGGCGGTGCGGATCTCACCGTTGCCCTCCTCGTCCACGCTGCCGGCGGTGGCAACGACGATCACCGACTGCACCCGGGTGGAGGTGACCTGGACCTCCACCACCCCGCTGCCCCGGTTGCTCAGCGCGGTGCGCGGGGAGAGGGTCACCCCGGCGGGGTCGCCCCCCCCGGCGAAGGAGAAGACCACCTCCACGCCCGCGGCCGGTTCGCCCCGGCCGTCCCGGGCCAGGAACTGCAAGGTGGTGGTCTCACCGATCCGCGGCTGAGGAGGGAAGGCCCCCACGAACTCCAGCGACGCTGGCACCACGCCTCCGCAGGCGAGGACCAACAGACAGGGTACGGCGAGCGCGAGGCGTCGAAGCATGCGGACACGACTCCGGTTTCGGGCGGATGGACTTCCGGCACCCATCTTCCCGGCCCGCATGCGGACGCGTCAAGGATTGGACGGATGTCCGCTGAACATGGCGCGGGCCACCCCCAGCAGCTTCTCCACGTCCCGGGAGGTCAGCCGGCGCGCCCGGGCGAACTCCGAGAGGGGCCGCAGCAATTGCTCGGTCTCGTCGCCGTCGGTCCGGGTGTCCGCCCCTGCGAACAGCTCCGCCAGGGTCACCCCCAGCGCTTCGGCCAGCGAGGCCAGGGTCTCCACGTGCGCGACGCGCTCGCCGCGCTCGATCATGGAGAGGAAGGAGACGCTGATCTTCGCGCGCTCGGCGAGATCCTCTTGGGTCCAGCGTTCAGGCCGCTGGGTGCGCAGATCACGGATTCTCTGGCCAATGCGCTTGCCGATGTCGGACACGGGTTGTTCTTCCAGGGATGCAGGGTCGAGATGTGTGCGACGGGCCGTTACCTCCGGTCCGCCGCCAAGGTAGGAACAACTTTCGAAAAAACGCCGCGCTTCCTAGCAGAGCGAGCGCGACTTGAAACCACCAAGCTATCCGGGGCCGCTTAGCCCCCGCTGCCAAAGGTCCCGAACCGCGAGAGCGTGAGGTTCACTCCGAAGTCCGGGACGGCAACGTTCCGTCGAATAACCGCAAACCCCTCGAGGCGCCAACAATCGCAGGCAGGTCCATAGGATACACCCACCACCTGCTGGGCAAGCGGGCTGGCGACAAACGAGCCCCCGGTCGGTTGCTTGGCGGACCCTTTTCCCGGTCCCCTGACCACCGGCTGTTGGAAGTTCGGGGTGACCACCGCCTCGTAGCGTAGGCCCAGTCCGAACGGGAAGTTGTACCGGCCGCCCGCCACCAGCAGCTGCGCGCGGGTGGCGGTGTCGTTCTGCTTCCCCACCGACGACAGCAGCGAGGAGTGCCCCATCAGGGTGTCCATCCCCCGCCGGAGCTGGTCGCTGCCGTCCACCACCAGGTTGTCGTAGCGGACGTAGCCGTGGTTCCCCTTGCCGTCGTTGATCCCGGCGCTGCCGGAGACCTGGGTCAGCCGCTCCTCCTGGAGGTTGTAGCGGGCCACCGACTCCAGGCTGACCCGATCCAGCGCCACCCTGGCCCGGGCAAAGGCGTCTCCCAGCCGCGCCTGGGAGCGGTAGCCCAGATCGAACGGCTGGCCCAGATCCAGCCGGAACAGCTCGCGCACCGCGCCGCTGGCGTTCCGGGTGGCCAGCTGCTGGTGGACCTCCACCACCCCCTGCGCAAAGCCGGCCTGCACCCCGCCCCGGTGGGTGGTGACCGCGGTGTCCACCTCGTCGTAGTCGCCGGGGGCCTCGCCCAGGACCAGCGGCACCCAGCGCAGATCCAGGGAGGGATTGATGGAGTGCCGCAGCAGCCCGGTGGTGGGGCCGAAGGTCCGCGCCAGCTCGGTGTCCAGCTCCAGCCCCACCAGCGGGTAGCCGCGCTGGGAGAGGTCTCCGCTCCGCTCGACCAGGTAGACGTCCTGGCGGTACCAGGCGTAGGGGCGTGCCCGAAGCACCTCTCCCACCAGCACCTGGGCGGAGAGGCGGGGCTGCAGATCCAGCCGCAGCCGGGACTCGCGCTCTCCGGGATCGTAGCGGCCATTCCCCTGCCCCGTGGCCAGCAGCTCCGGAAAGCCCAGCCCCGGCTCGAACTCGTAGATGCCGTCGCTGCCCTCGTCCCCGAAGCTCTTGAGCAGCGGGGCGACCCGGACCAGCTCCGTCTTCACCCCGCCGAAGAACGGCCCCCCCAGCGGCCGCTCCGGGATCCCGTAGGTCAGCGCCGGCAGCCGCTGGAAGGTGTTGGGCCCCAGGAACGGCTCTCCTTCCCTCACCCGGAAAATACGGGCCGGGTCCTCCGGGTCCGGCTCATCCTTGAGCAGATAGTCCTGCTGGAAGAGGCTAAAGCCCCAGCGCAGATCCTGCCGGAGGGTGACGTCCAGCCCCGCGTAGTGATCATCCGCCCGGTGGTAGAGCACCGCCGAGGAGCGCAGGTACTGGACCTCCTTGAGCAGCACGTCCGCCTGCACATCCCGGGTGTAGTTGCCGTCGGAAACCAGGGACAGATCGGCGCGGTTGTTCCAACCGTTTCCCAGGTCCCAGGTGTGCTGGAAGGAAGCCTCGCCCCGCAGCCCACGCGCCAGGCCGCCCGCCTGTTCGTTGTTCAGCTCCCCCAGCATCAGGGAGGGGCGGAGCACATCCCGCTGGGGGCGCAGGTCGTAGATCCCGGCCAGGGCCAGACGGCCGCGCAGCGCCTCGGTGGGGTGGTAGCGGAACTCGGTGTGCAGCCTTGGCCCCTGGATGCCGAAGGCAGGCAGGTTGTTGTTCGCCGCCGGAGCTCCGAAGAAGTACCCGGGGGTGAGGGTCAGATCGTAGCTTGGGCCCAGGGTGAGGTAGACCGGCTGTTCGATCGCGAAGCCATTGAGCGCGCTGCGCTGCGGCTTGGGAAGCAGCAGCCCGGTGCGGCGCTCGGCCAGCGGCAGGTAGGCCCAGGGCAGCGCGAACACCGGCACGTCGTACACGTAGACCTTGGGCCAGGTGAGGATCGCCTTCTCCCCCACCTCCACGGTGGCCCCCGCCGCCTCCACCCGCCAGGTGGGCTCGCCCGGCTTGCAGTCGCAGGGGGTGAACGAGATCCCGTCCACGGTGAACTGGTTCTCGGCCGTCTTGCGGATCCGCTCCCCGCTGAGGGTGATCAGGTTCTCCCCCAGCGCCTTGAGCTCCTCGGGGGACTTGGCCGCCAGCAGGGTGGCCGCGTCCACGTTCCGCTTCTGCATGAACAGGCCGCCCTTGACGGTGGCCTCCAGGGTCTTGATGTCGACGGTGATCTCGTCGGCCACCGCGACGATCATCCCTTGCGCTACCAGCATCACCTTGCCGCGCGCGGTGGCCCGCTGGGCCAGCTGGTCGTAGATCAGCTCGTCGGCCCGCAAGGTCAGCTGCTCGGTCTTGAGCAGGGTGTTCCCCTTGAGGGTCAGCAGCTGCTTGGAGGGCTCATAGACCAGCTGCTCCGCGGCCAGCTCGGCGGTCTCGCCGGTGGGCAGCGTGGCCTGGGTGGCAATGGGCAGCTGCGCGGCGGTGGCCAACCAGACCGCGAGGAACAGAGGCGATGTCATGAACGAAGGTGGGCCGCCTGAGGGCGGCTTCTACCTCCGCGCGGGCCGCTCGAAGTCCACGTACAGCTCGTTGCCCTGCTGGGACGTCTGGTACGGGACGGACTCCTTGAGCTTGATCTCGATCCGCACCGTCCGGGTCGGACCCGGGCGGGGATCGATCATCGCCACCGCGGTGTCGAAGAACGAGGTGTCCAGCCTGCGCTCGTTGTTGTCCAGGTCGATGCGGGTGTTCTCCAGCTCGACCACCACCGTGTTCCCCTGGCCCTTGGAGACTGTGTAGCGGACCGGCTCGTCGGTGCGCACGAAGACCCGCGAGGAGCCCGACTGCTGCTTGAATCCCACCAGCTGCATGGTCTTGCGGCGCCCGGAGACGCTGAGCTGACCGCCGGTGTCGGAGGGGGCCTCCCGCGGCGGGGTGGCCGCGGCCACCCTCTGGGACCGGGCCTCCTCTTGCTGGCGCCTCTTCTCCGCCGCCGCCTCCGCCTTGGTGTTGGCCGTCTCCTCCGCCCTGGCCTTGGCCTCGGCGCGGGCCTCTTCCTGCTGGCGCTTCTTCTCCGCCGCCGCCTCCGCCCTGGCGTTGGCCGCCTCCTCCCCCTTGGCCTGGCCGGCAGCGCGGGCCTCCTCCTGCTGGCGCTTCTTCTCCTCGGCGGCCTGGGCCTTGGCGTCCGCGGCCTCCTGCGCCTTGCGCTGGGCCTCGGTCTGGTTGGCCGCCTGCTGTTCGCGTCGCTGGGCCTCTGCGGCCGCGCGGGCCTCCTGCTCCCCACGCTTGCGGTCGGCCTCGGCGGCCTCCCTGCTGGCCTTGGCCTCCGCCTCCGCCTTGCGCTTCTCCTCCGCCTGGGCCGCCGCCTGGGCGGCCTGGGCCTCCTGCTCCCCGCGCTTGCGGGTGGCCTCCGCTTCGGCGGCGGACGCCTGGGCCTGCTGATCCTGCTGCTTGCGGTCCGCCTCCGCCCTGGCCGCGGCCGCCGCCTGCTGCTTCTGGGCCTCCGCCGCGGCCGCCTTCTGACGCTC
>JALYOC010000091.1 GCA_030857095.1 Myxococcota bacterium
CCCAAGCCCGGTCGTCAGCCCCCGGGACCCCAGGCCGGCGGCAAGCCCCCGCCAGGACCGGATGAGCACAGCCTGGAGGTCGCCGAGGATCCGACCTTCGCGCAGGCGGTGCGGGCGCTGGCGGAGAAGAGCGCGGCGCTGGGCCGCTTCTACGCCATCGCCCCGCTCAAGCCGGAGGAGCGGGCGCGGGTGGTGAAGGCCAGCGCCGGGGTCGCCGGGATGAGGAGCCTGCTGGAGGGCGAGGGCCGGGGCCGCCGGGTGGTGCTCACTCCCGACAAGCCCACGCCGATGCCCAAGCTGAGTGTGATGCCGGACTTCGACGATGAGGAGGACGAGGAGGCGTAGTTCGCCCCTCCAAGGTCCCAAAATGGGCAAGCCCAAGGCGCTGAAGAACAGGCTGTTCGGTGCGGCGGTGGTGAAGATGAGCTTCCGCCTCCGCGGCAACGAAGAGACCCCGGCCTTCAAGGCAATGTTCCCCGGCGTGCTGCGGGACCTGGAGCTGACCGACGAGCAGGTGGAGAAGTACATCGCTGAGCACCGGGACGCGGTGGAGAGGGCCGCCCGGGGCAAGCCGGAGGACGGGTAGTCCTCCGCGGCTAGAAGGTTCCGAAGATCAGCGAGACAGAGACCCCGGCGGTGGTGCCGATCACATCCGCTCCCAGGTCGGCCCACTCGGCCTGACCGTTTCCCCGCAGGTCCCACAGCTCCTTGAGCAGCCCCGCCCCCAGCGCGGTGGCCGCGCCGATCACCAACGCCCAGCGCTTGGAGACACCAAAGGCCCGGGCCAGGGCCACGCTGCCCAAGGCGAGGTTGGCGCTGATGCTCATGTGCAACAGCTTGTCGGTGGAGAGCAGGACCTCCAGCCCGGGGGCGACGGGTGAGGCGGGCGTCGCGGCCGGGGTGAGGCCCAGCGAGAACTGCCGGGTCGCCGGGGGGGCAAACGTCCGAGGTTCGTGTCCCATGCCCAAAGACATCGCCACCACCATTGCCAGAACAGTCATCGGCCGCCCCGCCCATCCCCGCCACCTCCACCGGGGAGGCGAGCGAGCACGAAGCTGTTTGCGGGTGGTCCCGGCGTCGATTGATCGCGGGGAGCGTGCCGCGGAAACGCCGCTCACTGGGGACTGGGTGCGGGACCGGGGCTTGCGCCCGGCCAGCTTGTCTTCCGGGGAGGTGAGGACGGGGTCGGGGACGTAACGGGAGGCTGTTCCCAGGGTGGAGAAGGTCGTTCCCACCACGAGAGTGGGGCCGGGGACGATCCGCTGTGGCACAATCGGAAGAAGCGGCCCGGTCGGGTCGCCCTACTCAACACGGAGCAACAGATGCCCAAGGGTCAGCAGAAGGACGCGAAGAGCAACAAGCCGAAGCTCTCGACCACGGAGAAGAAGAAGAAGAAGGACGAGAAGAAGGCCAAGAAGAAGTAGCGCGGCCCCAAGCGCCGGAGCGGCCATCTTCGGCTGCTCCCGGCGCAACTTTTGGGCGCTGCCCTTCAGCGCCAGATCGGTCGGCGGTACCGCCCCGGCGGGAGCGCGAACCGCTGAGTTTGGGCCGGAGCGGTGAGCGCCACCCGCTCGGCGACGAAGGTGAAACCCGACTGGCGGACGAACAGCAGCTCGCGTCCGTCCGGTGACACTGCGGGACGACCGGCGTCCACGAAGCCATCGCCCACCCGTCGTGTTGCCCCGGTGTCCAACTGGAACGTGTGCAGCCGGCCATTGCGGCGCAGCAGCAGCAGCCGCTCATTGACCGCTACCGGTTCGGTTCCGGAGGTGAGCTCGGTGGTGGTGCCGTCCAGCGCCAGCCGGAGGATCTTGTTCCCGGGAGTGGAGAGGAGCACCGCCGAGCCGTCCCGCAACCACTCAGGCGCTCCGGCGGCGACCGGCGCTCCCAGCGGTGAGGCCTCTCCTTCCATCGCGGTCAGGTAGTGCTGGGTCTGCGCTTCGGCGTCCACCACCTGGTGGCCCAGCACCAGCCGGGCGCCGTCCGGGGCCAGCGCGGCGGAGACGGTGTAGCCCCACTGCAGGGTCTTGCCGCCCAGAGGATGGCTTCGCCCGTTCTCCAACTCCAGGAGGTAGGCGCGGCGTCCTCGCGGATTGTCGCGGAGGATCACCACCCGCTTGCCATCCGGCAGATAGGCGACCGGGGTGGCCGCTCCGGCGGAAGGAAGTCGGCGAGGGGTGCGCGCGCCCTCCAGGGGCAGGAGCACCGCGTCGTCCGCGCAGGGCTGGCGATGGTCGCTGCCCCAGCAGCGGGAGAGCAGCAGCGGGTAGAGGTCACGGGTAGCGGCTGGCGGTGCCGGTGCCGGTGCCGGTGCCGGGGTGGCCGAGAAGATCGGTTTTCCGGAGTCCGGTGGAGACGGGCCCCAACCCACCTCGAAGGTCAGCTCCACCCCTGGCCCCCGTTGGTAGAGGAGCCAGCCGTGCTCGGTGTCGAAGCGGTGCTCGAGGCCATCGCGCAATTGGGCCAGCCGCTCCACCGCGCGCTCTCGCACCCGGAAGTGGGAGTCGGTCAAGCGCTGCTCGACTGCCCGAAGATGCTCGGGGGGTGGAGCCTCCCGGAACAGCGCCACCCCGGTCTCTACCCGCTGCAGCGCCCCGACCTCGGGCTCCTCTGCATCGAAGAGCCGGAGGCGGCCGCGTTGGAGATAGGCGTACAGCTCGGGAGGTTCCACCGGTGCCTCGTGGAGCCGATACGTTGAGGACTCCAACCGGGGCCAGCCCACCTCCCAGGTCCGGTCCCACTCGGTGAGGTCGATGAAGGTGGACTCACGTCCGTTCTCCACCGTCTCCAGCCGGAGGTGGATGGCACCGGGCGCGAAGGTGCTCTCGGTCAGCACCTCATAGTCGCCCTGCAGCGAGTGGCGGGACGTGCTGCGAAGCGTCTCCTGTTCCAGCCGCGCCCGCGTCCGCTCCGCCGCCTGCCGAAGCCGGGGGACGGCGGCGATCTGGACCCTGGAGGGAGGCTGGCCGGTGCCGCTTCGTGCGTAGCGGGCCACCGCTACGCCCAACAGCCCGGCGCCCGCCAGTACCGCCACCCGCCATCCACGTTGCATCGGTCTCCCTGGCCGAAGCCTGGCTCACCGGGACCCCCCGGCGCGCGGAGTCTACCGCTGGCCCCCGGGGGCGACGCACCACGAATGAACGGTGCACCGCTGGTCGCTCCCCTCTCTTACCCCGGCCGGACTAAACCAGGGCCCATGCAACGTCCCGGTTTGTTCCTTGGTGCGGAGTCGGTGGGTGGGAACGACGTGGTGCTCGCTCCTTTGGATCTCACCACGCATGCGTTCTGCGTGGGGATGACCGGTTCTGGAAAGACAGGCTTGTGCTCGGTGCTCCTGGAGGAGGTCCTGGCCCAGGGGATCCCGGTGATCGCGGTGGATCCCAAGGGCGACCTGGGCAACCTGTGCCTGGCGCTGGATCCGCAGGACCCGGAGGAGTTCCGCGCCTGGCTGCCTCCGGGAACGGCGCCCACCGCCGCCGAGAGCGCTGCCCGGTCGCTGGCGGATGGCCTGGCCGCCAGCGGGCTGTCCCGCGAGGACCTGCTGGCCTACCGGGGGAAACGCCGCGCGCGGATCGTCACCCCCGGCGCGACCTTCGGTGCCCCGGTGAACGTGCTGGGCGCGATGGCGCCGGCCGCAGATCCGGAGGACGCGCACGAGGCGGCGGACACGGTGGTCCGGGCCCTGCTGGGGTTGCTGAACATTGACGCCGATCCGGTCCAGTCGCGGGAGTACCTGCTGCTCAACGCGCTGGTGAACCACGCCTTCTCGCAGGGCAGGTCGGTGGAGCTGGCGGACCTGGTCCGCGGGGTGGCCGATCCGCCCTTCCCCACCATCGGTGCGCTGCCGCTGGAGATCTTCTATCCCCAGAAGGATCGCACCCGGCTGATGCTGGCCCTCAACGGGCTGCTGGCGTCGCCCAGCTTCGCCGCCTGGCGCACCGGCGAGCCGATGGACCTGGACGCCTGGCTGGGCAACGGCCCGCAGCTGACCGTCTACTCCATCGCCCACCTGGAGGACGCGGAGCGGCTGTTCGCGGTGGCGCTGCTACTGGACCGGGTGAAGTCGTGGATGCGGAAGCAGCCCGGCACCGGGCAGCTGCGGGCGGTGTTGTACCTGGATGAGATCTACGGGTACTTCCCGCCCCACCCGGCCGATCCCCCCACCAAGCGTCCGCTGCTGACCCTGCTCAAGCAGGCCCGCGCCTTCGGGGTGGGCGTGGTGCTGGCGACCCAGAACCCGATTGACCTGGACTACAAGGGCCTGGCCAACACCGGCACCTGGATGGTGGGCCGGCTGCAGACCGAACAGGATCGCGCCCGGCTGCGAGACGGGCTGACCGCCGCCGCCACCAGCGGAGGCACCGCTGCGCCGGACATCGGAGCGATGCTCTCGCAGCTGGAGAAGCGGGTGTTCCTGCTGCACAGCGTGCACCGGGGGCCGCCGAAGTTGTTCAAGTCCCGGTACGCCTACTCCTTCCTGCGCGGTCCGCTCTCCCGGGAGGAGGTGACGCGGCTGGCGCGGACGGGAGCGCCAGGAGCGGCCACGACTCCGCCCGCGACTCCGGAGGCTGGCGGGTCGAGCGTCGCCGGGACCGGTGCTTCGGCCTCTGGCGTCGGCGTCGGCGTCGGCGTCGGGGGCGCGGCGGCGGGTGGGGCGCAGCCGGTGAGTTCCTCCTCCAACCTCCCGGTGCTCTCCGATGGCGCGTTGGGTCCCCTGTTCGCGCGCGGCCAGAGCCAGGGCTCGGCGCACGTGCTGATCAAATGCGCCGTTCGCTACAAATTGGGGAAGGACAGCACCGAGGAGCTGACGCGGGTACTGGCGTTCCCGGTGGCCAACGCCGCGACGCTGGACGAGGCCCTGGAGTCCCCGCCCCGCGAGGTCGAGGAGTCTGCCCTGCAGGAGTCCGCGCCGCCGGGGTTCGCGGTGCTGGAGGCCCCGGATTGGTTGGGGACCGTCACCTCCCAGAAGCTGACCCGGCTGGCGAAGGCCCGACTCCCTGGGAAGCTGGAGACCCGGCTGTGGTCGCATCCGGAGTCGCGGCTGCTGAGCCGCCCGGGAGAGACGCAGCAGGCGTTCCTGGCGCGCGCGGAGGAGTCGATGGGGCGCTCCACCGCGTTGACCGGGCTGCAGACCAAGCTGGATCGCAAACGCCGCGAGCTACAGCAGGCCACCGAACAGCTCTCCGGTCGCAAGGCGGAGAAGTGGGCCTCGGTGGGGTCCGCGGTGCTGGGCAACCTGGGGCTGGTCTTCGGCAAGAAGCGCAGCGTCAGTGGAGTGGGCGGGGTGATCTCCAAGCATCGAATGGAGGGCGCCGCCGAGGGTCGGGTGGAGCTGCTCACCGCCGAGATCCAGGTGCTGGAGCGCCAGCTCGCGGAGGCGAGGGCGGTGAGCGCCGACGAACTCTCCGAGCAGCTGGTCACTCCCGCGGGTCGGGACCTGGCTCTCTTCCGGGTGGCGATCGCCTATCTCTGAGGACTGCTGTTCGCGGGCGTGGCGGCAGGAGATGTGCCGAGGTGTGGTCACCTGGGCGCGCGCGGTCCCATTCTGCTGCAACCTTCCTGGCTCGGAGTCGGATCGCGCTGTAGCGGGCCTAGCGCACCGACATCGACGATGGGTACTCGTGCCCAATGACGAAGACTGCGGTGTGGATGGTAGGGGCCCTGGCCCTGAGCGGGTGTCTGGTTCCCAAGGATCAATACGAGACGCTGCGCCGCGAGGCGGACCTGCGCTCGGAGAAGATCCAGGCTGCGGAGAAGAGCGCGGCGGCGCTGGAGCAGCGGCTGGGCACGGTGGAGGCTGAGCTGGCGGCGGAGAAGCAGCAGCGCGCGGCGACCGAAATGAAGCTGGCTGAGACGGAGGGGCAGCTTTCGGATCAGTCGGCGGAGAAGAACGCTTTGATGGCGCAGCACACCCAGCTGCAGGCGCTCAACGACGAGCTGTCCAAGAACACCCGCAAGCTGGAGCAGGCCAAGGCGGAGCTGGAGAAGAGGTCCTCCGAGTACGAGGGGCTGGCGGAGAGCCTCAAGGGCGAGATCCAGGCCGGCAAGGTGGAGCTCTCGGAGCTCAAGGGCCGGATGACGGTGAAGATGAAGGACAAGATCCTGTTCAGCTCCGGGTCCGCCAAGCTGGGCCGCGAGGGGCAGGCCGCGCTGGACAAGGTGGCGGCGGCGCTGAAGAACGTGCAGGGGAAGATCATCCGGGTGGAGGGGCACACCGACAGCGATCCGGTGGACAAGTCGGGCCCGTTCCCTTCGAACTGGGAGCTGTCCCTGGCGCGGGCGATGGCGGTGGTGGCCCACCTGGAGTCGCAGGGCGTGGATCCCAGCCGGCTGTCCGCGGCGGGCTACGGGCAGCACCAGCCGATCGCGCCCAACCGCACCTTGGAACAGAAGAGCCTGAACCGGCGGATTGAGATCGTGCTCGCCCCGGCGCTCCCTGGCAGCCCGGCCGCCAGGGTGAACAAGACCGCCCGGAACTGATGTGGAAGGAAGGGTCCGCTGCGGGCCGCCCCGCAGTGCGTTCAGCGCTCCAGCGACCGGACCCCGGGGAGCTTCGTCTGGCAGGCGGTCTTGAAGCCCAGCTCGCAGGCACGGGTCCAGAGCCTGGCTGCGTTCTTCCTCTGGGCCGGGGTCTCGGCGGAATCTGACGAGATCACCGCCAGCGCCGCGCAGCCCTGACCGAAGCCCACGTTGCAGGAGCGATGGAAGGCATTGACCGCCTCCATCCGCTGCTCGGGGGAGTCTGCCTCCCGGAGCGCGAGGCTGGCGAACAGGTGGCAGCCGAAGCCATGGAGCCGCATGCAGGAGCGCTTGGCCAGCTCGCGGGCACGCGGCGGATCGCGCTCCACGCCCTGGCCCCGGGCGAGCAGGTCGGCGTACTTCGCGCAGCCCAGGGGATCATCGAGGAGACAGGCGTGCTCGAAGAGCGGAACTGCGGCCTCGGAGTCGGCGGGCCCGCCTCTTCCTTCAGCCAACATGTCGCCCAGCGCGCTGCAGCTGAACTCCACCGAGTGCGCGCACGCCTCGCGATGCTGGACGCGCGCCCGGGGCTCATCGCGGGTGACTCCCCTCCCCCACTCCAGCGAGCTGGCCTGGTGACCACAGCCGGTCCACACGCCCTGCTCGCAGGCCTTGGCGAAGCGCGTGTACGCGCCGGTCACATCCCGCGCGACCCGGTCGCCTCGCTGCTGCGCAACGCCCAGGTTCACACAGGCGGGCTGGTCGCCCTTCTTGCAGCGCGCGATGCAGGTGACCGGGTCCTGGGGGCTGCACTCCTCCCCCGCGAAGGCGGGCACGCCGGCGTCGAGGGGGATCACCGCCAGGAACAGGAGCGTGAACATGTGCGCTGCTATACCCCAGGCGCGTGGGGGCGCGGTTCAATCCCGCAGGTAGTGGCAGGTGTACCCATCCGGGTTCCGCACCAGGTAGTCCTGGTGGTAGCTCTCCGCGGGGTAGAACTTGCCGACCGGGGTGATCTCCGTGACCGGCGGCTTCTTCCACTTCCCGGACTGCTCCACCTGGGCCTTCACCTTCTCCGCGGTCAGCCGCTGCGCCTCGCTGGCGTAGAAGATCGCTGATCGATACTGGGTGCCGACGTCGTTGCCCTGCCGGTTGGGGGTGGTCGGATCGTGCATGCGGAAGTACCAGCCCAGCAGCGTCTCGAAGGAGAGGCGGGAGGGATTGAACACCACCCGGACCGACTCCGCGTGACCTGTGCGCCCGGTCTTCACGTCCTCGTAGCCGGGTTGGTCGAAGGCACCGCCGGCGTAGCCGACCTCGGTCTCCACCACGCCAGGGATCCGGCGGAGCAGATCCTCCATCCCCCAGAAGCAGCCGCCCGCCAGGACAGTGGTCTCGGTCTTCACCGGTTCGGACTTCTTGGGCTGACCCAGCGCGGTGGCCGAGAAGAGCAGCGAGAGCGCCAGCAGGATCCGGGTCGTCATGATCCTTCTTACGCGGCAGGCCCCGGGCGGTTACAGCTCAGTGGGGGCCATGTGCGCTGGCCGCCGCCCACTCCCCTGCCCGGTCCTCGATCAACCGGCGCAGCAGCGCGCGGGCCTCGGGCACCCCGGCGAGCCGGAAGGGGGCGACGCTGTCCTTGGGTCCGACGTGGACCGCGAGGCCTCCGCGAGGCAGCGCGCGGAACAAGTCCTCATCGGTGCGGTCGTCGCCCAGCGCCAGGATCAGCGCCTCCGGTGGGGCGTGGCGCAGCGCCAGCCCCTTGTGCACCCCGCGCATCCGGACCTCGACCACCGCGTCGCCGTCCAGCACCTCCACGTCCAGCTCGTCGGCGATAGCAGCCAGCCTCTCCTGGAGCTCGGCGGCGCGCAGCATCCCGTGCTCCAGATCCGCGGGCCGGTAGTGCCAGGCCAGCCCGGCGGACTTCTCCTCCACGAAGGCCCCCGGGGTCCGCCAGCACCAGTCCTCCAGCAGCGGGCGGATCGCCTGCTTCCAGGTCGCGTCCAGTGGGGCGTTGGTGGTCCACTGCGCCTCCCCCAGCGGACGGGACCACAGCCCGTGCTCGGCGTGCAGGGAGAGCGGCAGATCCCCGAACCACTCCTCCAGCTTCTCGCGCGGGCGGCCGCTGACCACGTGCACCGAGGTCCCGGGCCGCTCGGCCAGTCCCGCCAGCAGTCGGCGCAGCGCGGGGTCCGCCTCCACCAACTCCGGCCGCGGGGCGATGGGGACCAGGGTGCCGTCCAGGTCCAGGAAGAGCGCGCAGGTGGGAGCGCGCTGCACGGTGCGCCGCAGCGCCTCCATCCTAAGCGCCGGGCTGAGGCTCAGCGCTCGTTCACGCAGCGGAGCGTGCTTCTCGGCGCGCTCCAGGTCGTCCAAAAAGGTGGCCACCCAGCGGTGCACGTCCCAACCGAAGACCCGGGTGCGCAGCCGCTGCATCCGCTCCCGCTGCTCCTCGGCGGGCATCCGCAGCGCCTCGCGCATCGCGTCCGCCAGCCCGTCTACGTCGTACGGATTGACCAGCAGCGCGTCGGGGAGCTCGGCGGCGGCGCCTGCCAGTTCGCTGAGCAGCAGCACTCCCTGTTCGTCCACCCGGGAGGCGATGAACTCCTTGGCCACCAGGTTCATCCCGTCCCGCAACGGGGTGATCAGCATCGCGTCCGCGGCGGCGTACAGCGACACCAGCTGGTGCTGGGAGAAGGAACGATACAGGTAGTGCACTGGGACCCAGCCGGTGGTGGAGAAGGCGCCGTTGATTCGCCCCACCGCCTCGTCCACGTCCTGCCGGAACTCGGCGTAGTCGGTGATGGTGGTGCGGGAGGGGACGGCGATCTGGATCAGCTTCACCTTCCCGCGCAGCCCCGGGTTGCGCTCCAGCAGCCGCTCCAGCGCCAGCAGCCGGCGGCGGATCCCCTTGGTGTAGTCCAGCCGGTCGATCCCCAACAGGATGCGCGCGCCCCGGGCTTCGGCGCGGATCCGCTGGGTCTCGGTGATCACCTCCGCCCGCTGCGCGTCGGTGGCGAAGCCCTGGGCGTCGATCCCCATCGGGTAGGTCCCCAGCCGGATGGTGCGGCCCTGGTAGGAGACCCGGTTCGCCTCCGCGGGCAGGGCCAACAGCCGCCGCAGCGCCTCGGCCAGGTTCTCCTGATAGCGGAAGGTGTGGAAGCCCAGCTGGTCCGCGCCCAGCAGGCCCTCCAGCAGCGCGTTGCGCCAGGGCAGCGCCTGCAGGACTTCGGGCGCGGGGAACGGGATGTGGAGGAAGAAGCCGATCCGCGCGTTGGGCACCCGCTGACGCAGCAGGGCCGGCACCAGGCACAGCTGGTAGTCGTGCACCCAGACCGTGTCCCCGGGCTGGAGCTGGCTGGCCACCCGGTCCGCGAACTTCTCGTTCACCGAGCGGTACAGCTCCCACTCCATTGTCTCGACCGGGACGTGGTCCACCAGGTAGTGGAACAGCGGCCACAGCACCCGGTTGGAGAAGCCCTCGTAGTAGCCGTCCACCTCCTCTCGGGTGAGGTGCACCGGGACCAACCGTTCGGCGTCCAGCTGGGCCTGGACTTCCTGCTTCTGTGCCTCGGAGAGCTGGGAGGTGTCTCCCGGCCAGCCAATCCACACCCCGCCGGATTCGGCGTGGGGACCCGAGAGGCCGGTGGCAAGTCCGCCCGGGCTGCGCTGCACCCGCGCGTTCCCGTTCTCGAACTTCACGGTCACCGGAAGCCTGTTGGAGACGATGACGAGGCGAGCCATGCGCCAATGAAGCTCGGCAGCAGGGAGCCCGGAAGGTAGAGGGTAAAGGTTTGGCTTGCCTGCTGGCTTGCTTCCCTTGGGGTGCCGGAGATGGGCCACAATGCGCGGGTGGATTCACCCGGAACCCCGTTGGCCAGGCTGGAGCGCGCGCGCCGCGTCCGGGTGAACGTCAACGTGGGGCTGCACACCGAGACCAACTTCTTCGTCGGCACCTCGCTGAACCTCAGCGAGGGCGGCCTGTTCGTGGCCACCGCCACCGCCGTCCCGGTGGGCACCGAGGTGGAGCTCCAGTTCACCCTCCCCTGCGGAAGCCAGGTTGCGCTGCACGGGGTGGTGCGCTGGAGAAGGACCCCGGATGATCGCCGGCCGATGTTGACCGCCGGACTGGGGATCCAGTTCGTGGAGATATCCCCGGAGATCCTGGCCGCGGTCCGCTCCTTCGTGGGACAGCGCGAGCCGCTGGTGCACGGGGAGGAGTAGCGCCCGGCGGCGGTCCGCGGACCAAAGGGGGTGGACTGTTCGGTCCGTGGTGAACGGTCCTGGCGGGACGCCGTTGTGCGCGTCCGGTCGCACCGGTAAGGAGGCGCCCGTGCGTCCGCTCCTGCTGCTCACTCTCCTGGCGACGTCCTCCTGCGTCACCCCTCCACCACCACCGGAGTTCCTGCGCCTCGGGGTGGTCGCCATCCCCGCGCACGCGCTGATGTTCGTCGCGCAGGACCACAGGCTGTTCGCGGCCCGCGGGCTCGATGTCGAGGTCCTCCCATTCAGTTCGGGCCGGGACGCGCTGCGGGTCGCGCTGGAGGGCGGCCTCGATGTCGCGACGGTCTACCCGACGCCCATCGCCGTCGAGGCGCTGGCCGGTGCGCCGGTGGCGGTCATCGCCACGACGGGCCGGGTGGAGGGGCTGACGGGGGTGCTGCTCCACCCGCGCCTGGGGCGGGTGACCGCCGCATCCCTTCGTGGGCGATCCATCGGCGTGACCCCGGCCACCAGCTCGCAGCTCTACGCCGAGCTGCTCGTGGCGCAGGAAGGGCTGGAGACCGGGGAGGTGAACTGGGTGCTTGGAAATCCGCCAGAGTTGCTCGCGCGCCTGGAGAGCGGCAGCATCGACGGCGCGTCGCTTTGGGCCCCGAACCTGTCGGTCGCACGGCGCCGCCTCGGGCCTGGCTCGACGGTGCTCACCACCAGCGCATATACGGAGCTGGGCGCCCTGGCGGGGGAGCGCGGAAACCTCAAGCGCAAGAGCGAGGCGGTCCGGCGGTTGCTGCTTGCGCTGAGGGATGCCGAGGCCAAGGTGGAGGCGGACCCCTCCGTGGCGCTGCTGAGCCTGACGACCCGACTGCCTGAGATGGAGCCCGACGAACTCCGTGCCGTCCTCACGCACGGTCGCTTCGAGGTCTCGCTCTCGAACCTCCTGCTGGCGGCCCTCCGGCTGGAGGCCACGTGGCTCGAGCGCTCCGGCACGCCTGCCAAGGAGGGCGTCCGCATGCGCAGCGTGCTCCTCGAGGAGCCGCTGAGCGCGGTGGCCCCCGAGGTCGTCACCCTCCTGCACTCGTCGAACGCGCGCAGGGAGCGCTCGCCGTGAACCTGGCTCCAAAGCTGCTCGGCCCACAGCTGGTGGTGCTGGCGGCGCTGGTCGCGCTGACGACCTGGCAGGTGTTCGTCTCTAGCCAGCAGGGTCATCGGCTCGAGGAGAGCGTCCGAAAGCTGAGCGACGCGGGGATCCAGCTGCAGCAGCTGGAACTGCGGACGGCCGAGCTGCACCGCGACCTGCTCATCCTCCGAGCCGATCCGACGCCGCGGCTTCGGAGGCGGATCGACGAGACCGCGACCGAGACCCGGGCGCTGCTTGGGCTGCTCGAGGCCCACGAGTTCGGGCCTCGCGAGCGCGGGCTGGTCCGGGATCTCAGCCGGCTGTATGCCGCGATGGTCGAGGTGCAGGGCCGCGTCGTCCGGGCCGCGCAGGCCGGCTCCTCGGCGCCCGACGCTGGCGCGTACGTGAGCTGGTGGTTCGTATCGCAGAAGGCGGACGCGATCCTGGCCGACCTCAGTGTCGGAAACCTCTCCCGACTCGACCGGGCGCTGGCGGACTTCGCCGAGGCACAACGACGCATCGACGCCGCGATGGTGGCGCTGACCGCGGCGTGCGCGCTGCTGGTGATCGCGTTCGCGCTGTATGTGCTCCGAGGGGTCCTCCGTCCGCTCCGGGCGATCACCGAAGCGAGCCGGCGCGTGGGCGTCGACGGTCCGTCCTCGACGATCCCCCGGATGCAGGGGCGCCGAGACGAGATCGGCGTCCTCGCCCGCGCGCTTGCGGGCGCCACCGAGCGAATCTCCGAGAGCAACGCCGAGCTTTCGCGCGCGGTCTCGGCTCGCGAGCAGTTCCTCTCCATCGCCGCGCACGAGCTGAAGACGCCGTTGACGTCCCTGACCCTGACGACGAACCAGCTGACGCGCGCGCTCGCGGCGGGGCACCCGCTCGAACGCCTCCAGCCCATCGGCACCAGGATCGACCGGCAGCTGCGGCGCACCACCCGCCTCGTCGAAGACCTGCTCGACGTGAGCCGGATGAAGGCCCAGCGGCTTGAGCTGCGAACCGAGCCTGTCGCCCTGACCTCGCTGGTGAACGAGGTGCTGGAGCGCTTCGCCGACCAGCTCGCCGAGGCGTCCATTGTGGTGACCGGCGACCGTGACCCGGGGCTGCGGGTCGACGCAGATCCCTCGCGGCTGGATCAGGTGCTCGTGAACCTGCTGAGCAACGCCGTGAAGTACGCGCCCGCCGCTCCGCTCGAGGTGCGCGTCTTCTCCGAGGGCGCCGACGCTGTGGTCTCGGTGCGAGACCAGGGCGCCGGCATCCCAGGTGACCTGCGGGGCCGCCTGTTCGAGCCGTTTGCTCGGGCGCAGGCCGCGCGCGCCTCGGGGCTCGGCCTCGGCCTGTTCATCAGTCGCTCGATCATGGAGGCCCATCAGGGCCGGCTCGACTTTGCGCAGGGGGATCGCGGCGCGCACTTCCTGCTCCGGCTCCCCCGCATGGCCGAGAGCCCGCTGAGCTGAGGCTCAACTTCAAGGACGAACAAGCAGGCCTATTCGGCGGTGGTGGGCCTGCCCGTACTCCCTCGCCTCCCACGCGAATGAGCCGGCAGCCGCGCCGCCCGCGTCGCCCCGTGCGCCAGCGCGCGCTACTTCTTCCGCCGCCCGCGGGTGGATTCCGGAGGCTTCGCGGGCCCCTTCTCGCGAGGAGGCTCCTCGTCGGGGATCTCCGGGAGCAGCGGCGCACGCTTCACGAAGGTGAAGTCCTCCGCGGTGAGCATCGGCGAATCCTCCTCCGGCGCCTCGGCGGCCTTCTTCCGGCCGCGGCGCAGCGGCGGTGGCCGGGGCGCACCGGACGAGGCCGCCTGCTCCGTCCCTCCGGACTCCCGGCGCGGAAGGCGCGTCGGGAACGGCTTCACGAAGGTGAAGTCGGAGGCCTGGAGCTCGTCGGCCTCGTCGTCGGCCTCGTCCTCGTCTGCCCGCTGCGGGACGGGCCCCGGTGGCGGCGGATCGGGCGCGGTGGCGAAACGGCGGCGCGGATCGACGAACGAGGCGACGTTCACGACCACGGTCCGCTCCTGGTGGACGTCCACGTCAGCGTCGCCGGCGGGCGCCTCGTCCGTGTCGGAACGGGAGCGCCTCGGCCGCAGCGGCGAGCCGGCGTTCTTCGAGATCCGGGGGCGCGGCGCGGGTCGCTTCGGTTCGGCCTCGGCGGCGTAGCGCTCGGGCCGCGCACGATCCTGCTCCAGCTCCACCGCGAAGGCGCTGCGGAGGAAGGCGCCCAGGTCCTCAGCGGCGTAGAACGTGTCGTCGCTGACCAGGAACTGGAAGAGATCCTCCTGGAGGACGCCGCAGTGGGGCGGGCGCCGGCTCGGATCCGCCGACATCGCCTGCTTCACCACCCACTCCAACACCCGCGGCCCTTTCGGCCGGGCCCGCGCCAGCAGCTGATCGAGCAGGAAGCCCACGGCGCCTACATCCAGCCTGGGATCCGCCCTGAGGTCCTGCGCGCTCCGCCCGGGAAGTCCGAAGCCGAGGAGCTTCACGTCGCCCTGGAAGGACAGCAGCACCTTCGCTGGAGACACCCGGCCGTGAATGACCTCCCGCTGGTGGGCGTGCTCCAGCGCAGCGCAGACCTGCGAGGCCAGGAAGACCGCCATCGGAACGGAGAGCGGAAGCGAGGCCGCTTCGCCGCGCGCGAGGAGGGCGCGAAGGTCCACGCCGCGGACGTACTCCATCGAGACGTACGGGGTGCGCTTGATCGCCCCGAAGTCCTGCACCGAGACGATGTTCGGGTGCTCCAGATCCCCGGTGGCCTGCGCATCCTCCAGCACCTCGTCGGAAGCCAGGCGGTTCTCCTGGGTGCGTGGCGGGTAGCGCTTGAGCGCCACCAGTTGGTCGAACCCCGGGACGTCCACAGGTTTGGCGATGAAGACCTCCGCCGTCCGTCCGGACCTCAGCCGCTCGAGAAGTAGGTATTTCTCAAACGCTGCCGGCAGGTTCATCCGGGCCCGGAGGTTATCACGCAGGTGCGCGGAACTCTCCTGGGTGGCACGGTGCGCGCCCGATGGCGCTGAGGCACCACCCGAGGACGTTTCGGGCGTGCCCCGTGCGGTTGGGTAAAGTCTTCGCGCGGTGCGCTGTCGTTCTGGGCAGAGACGCTGCTGGAGACTGAGCACCTGGATCGCGCACCGCCCTGTCGCTGGATCTGGACCGCGAGAGGGCCAGCTCGAGCGTTCGGAATACTCAGATACCTCGAGTTGAGACCTGCCCAATCCCACCTCGGCGGCCCTTGCTGCCGGCGGCGCAGCGGGGCCTGACGTAGGGCTTCGTGGCATGTTCGTCTTCCCCCGTGTCCGAGCCCGTCACCATCTGCGCCATCGCTACCGCGCCCGCCATGGGTGGGGTGGGAATCGTCCGGCTCTCCGGTCCGCGCGCGCTGGAGTCGGCGCGGAGCCTGGCCCCGGAAGTCCCCGCCGTCCCCGAGCCCCGCCGCGCCTACTTCACCCGGATGGTGGATCGGGAGGGCGCCCTGCTGGACGAGGGGCTGTTCCTCTACTTCCGCGCTCCGAACTCTTTCACCGGCGAGGAGGTGGTGGAGCTGCAGGCTCATGGCGGCCCGCGCCTCCTCTCCCTGCTGATCGAAGAGGTGCTCAAGGATCCGCTGCTGCGCCTGGCGCGGCCGGGGGAGTTCTCCCAGCGCGCATACCTCAATGGGCGGATGGACCTGGCCCGGGCGGAGGCGGTGGCGGCGCTGGTGTCGGCGGAGAGCGGGTCCTCGGTGCGGGCGGCTGCGGCGCAGCTGCACGGGGCGCTGTCGGAGCGGGTGCAGGCGCTGCGCAGTCCGTTGATCGAGATGCAGGCGGACCTGGAGGGAGTGCTCAGCTTTCCCGATGAGGCGGAAGGGGCGGAGTCAGGCCTGGTCCCGCGGCTGAAGTCGATGCGGGAGCAGACCGACAGCCTGCTGGAGGATGCCGGGCGGGGAGCGTTGATCCGTCGCGGCGCTCGGGTGGTGCTGTTCGGACCGGTGAACGCCGGCAAGTCCACCCTCTTCAACCGCCTGGTCGGTTCCGAGCGGGCGCTGGTGGATCCAGAGCCGGGCACCACCCGCGATCTGCTTGAGGCGCGGTTGGAGCTGGGCGGGGGGGCTGTGACCCTGGTGGACACCGCCGGGCTGCGGGACGAGCCGGGACGGCTGGAGCGGCTGGGGATCGAACGCGCGCGGTCGGCGATCGCTGGCGCGGATCTGGCGGTGCTGATGGTTCCGCCGGGGACAGACCCCGGTGAGCTGGCGGCCTGGAGTCGGGAGGCGGGGGAGGTGCCGTTGCTGGTGGTGGGCAGTCGTGCCGACGAGGGGGCGTTGCCGGCCGCGGGGCTCCAGGTGAGCGGTCGGACCGGCGAGGGAGTGGGGACGTTGCTCCAGCTGCTCGGCCAGCAGCTGTGGGGGAGGGGCTCTCCTTCGGCGGTGTTCGCCGCCAGCGAGGCGAACCTGGATGCGCTGCGCCGGACCTCCGAGTCCCTTCGTCGCGCCGGGGAGGCGCTGGAATCCAGCACCCTGGAGGTGGTGGCCGGCGAGGTCGCACTGGCCTTGGAGGCGCTGGGGGAGATCACCGGGGAGAGCGCCTCGGCAGAGGTGATTGACGCCATCTTCCGGCGGTTCTGCATCGGCAAGTAGGTTCGGTCCGACCGGGCGGTCCAATACTCTCCGTGGCTGTGCGCCTCCGTGGCTGTGCGCCGAGGAGGCGCGACCTCGGAGGTGATCGTTCGCCGCGGCCGGGATAGAAGCCCGGAACTTCGATGCACGACACCGACATCCTGGTGGTGGGACTGGGGCACGCCGGCACCGAGGCCGCGCTGGCGTGCGCGCGGATGGGGTTGCGGACGGTGGGGATCACCCTGCGGAAGGATCGCGCGGCGGTGATGAGCTGCAATCCGGCGATCGGCGGGACGGCCAAGGGCCACCTGGTCCGGGAGCTGGACGCGCTGGGCGGGGAGATGGGCTTCTCGGCGGACGCCACCGGGACCCACTTCAAGACGCTCAATGAGTCCAGGGGCCCATCGGTCCGGGCCAGCCGGGTGCTGTGCGATCGCGACGCCTATGCCCGGACGGTGCAGGCCACCCTGGGCGCCACCGACAACCTGACCCTGCTGGAGGGGGAGGTGGAGGCGCTGATCGTGGAGGGAGGGGTGATCCGGGGCGCGAAGTTGCGCGACGGGACCGGCATCACCTCCCGCGCGGTGATCCTCACCACCGGGACGTTTCTGCAGGCGTTGATGCATCTGGGCGAGCAGAAGGAGGTCGGTGGCCGGTTGGGGGATCAGGCGGCGCAGGGGCTGTCCCGGTCGCTGCGGGCGCTGGGGTTCCACCTGGGCCGTTTCAAGACCGGGACTCCGGCGCGGCTGCTCAAGGCCTCTATCAACTGGTCCGCCTGCGCGCCCCAGCCCGGCGACCCGGTGATCCGCCCGCTGTCCCACCGCACCCCGCGCGCCGGATTCCCGCGCCAGCCGCAGCTGGACTGCGCGATCACCTACACCGGGGCGCGCACCCACGAGGTGATCCGCCAGAACCTCCACCGCTCGCCGCTGTACCAGGGGGAGATCGTAGGGACCGGGCCGCGGTATTGCCCGTCGCTGGAGGACAAGATCGTCCGCTTCGCCCAGCGCGAGCGACACCAGGTGTTCCTGGAGCCGGAGGGCCCGGACAGCCAGCTGGTCTATCCGGCCGGGCTCTCCACCAGCCTGCCCGCGGAGGTGCAGCTGCAGTTCCTCCGCAGCATCGTTGGGCTGGAGCAGGTGGAGGTTGCCCGGTACGGCTACGCGGTGGAGTACGACTACTCGCCGCCCACCCAGCTGCTGCCGACCCTGGAGACCCGTACCGTCCGGGGGCTGTACTTCGCCGGGCAGCTCAACGGGACCTCCGGCTACGAAGAGGCGGCGATCCAGGGGTTGTTGGCCGGGATCAACGCCGGGCTGGCGGTCCGGGGCGAGCCGGAGCTGGTGCTGCGCCGGGACGAGGCCCACGCCGCGGTGCTGATCGACGACCTGGTCAGCCGCGGGGTGGACGAGCCGTTCAGGATGCTGACCTCCCGGTCCGAGCACAGGCTGCGGCTGCGGGAGGGAAACGCGGATCTGCGGCTGACCCGACACGCGCACCGGGTGGGGCTGGTCTCGCGGCAGCGGCTGGAACAGGTGGAGGCGCGCCGCCACGCGATTGAGGAGGAAGTTCAGCGGCTTGGCGCGCGTGGGCTGGCGGCGGCGCTGCGCAATCCGATGCACGACTACGCCTCGCTGGCCTCCCGGGATCCCCAGCGGCCGGCACTGGCGGCGGACGTGGTGGAGGAGGTGGAGGTGGAGGTGAAGTACGCGGGCTACATCGCCCAGCAGGATCGCGCGCTGGCCCGCACCGCCTCTGGCTTCGAGCGTTGGAAGATCCCAACCGGGGTGGACTACTCGGCGATCAACGGGCTCTCCCGCGAGGCTGCGGAGCAGCTGTCCCGGTCCCGGCCGGCCACGGTGGAGCAGGCGCAGCGGATCCCCGGGCTGACCCCGGCGGCGATCTCCCTGCTGCTGATCCACCTCAAGCGCGGGATCCCCCAGCAGGGGTGAGCTGCTCGGTGGCCGGTCTTCGCGCTCCTCGATTCCGCCGGCGGCAGCGACCCCAGCAGCGACGGGGCCAGCGGCTGGATGTCGATGCGCAGGCCACGAGAGGGCCGACCACGGAAGGGGCTGATGTCGAAGCGCGGGAGGCGAATGGCTCCCTGCTCCCGTCACAGGGACTCGGCAACGGTGCCTGGGCCATCAGCGCCTGCACCTCATCCGGGTTGCCGCGGAGCGCCGCCCCCGTCGGTCTTCCTGATGGCCGTCCGGGGACGGGTCTCTCGGCGCCGGTTGCTATTCTGCGACAAGTCAGCCGTTGTCGGTTTGTTGGAAGGTTCTCCTCTGGCCGGGCACTTCCCACCGACAAGCTGCGGCGAGTCGCAGAATAGGATGGTACGCCGAGTCCTCTCCGACCGCTCGACGAGGGAGCCCACCGGGTGGAGGCGACTCGAAACGCAGCGCCAGACCTGGCTCCTCCGGCGCCGTTCGGTTGGACCGTGTGGTCCAACCCACTACCGCATCGCGACCAGCGTCTCCGCCACCAGGTGGGTCAGTCCGTCCTGGTCGGAGATGAGCAACTGCTGGAACGGACTGAAGCCCTCGCTGGCCTCGACCACCAGGTCCAACCGGTGATCCCCATTCAGGTCCCCGGCCCACAGCACTTCCAGGGTGGCGCCTGGGGCGGCGGATTCGAAGAGGGTGTGTTCGGCTCCTTCGGGGGCGATCAGGCTGACGCGGATCCCCCCATCGGAGTAGGGCCGCCAGCGCAGTCTCCATCGGGTCTCGTCCAGTTGGAGGATCGTCTCCCCGGGGACGCGATCCAGGGCGAAGGCGGCTGTGGAGATCCTCTCGCCCGGCACCGGGCGGCTGCCCACGAACAGGACCGGAGACTCGCAGGTGGAGGGGGCGACGGTGCGGCGGTGGTCGTCGCGTCGGCCCATCAGCTGAACGGTGGTGGCGGTGGCTGTTCCGTCACACAGTTCCACGGCCTCCGCGCCGCGGATCGGCTCCAGCAGCTCCGCATCGTAGGTGCCACCTGGGACGAGAACTTGCGGCGTGGTGGGAAGTTGGGTCAGTAGCACGGTGATGACGGTGAGCAGCATGCTCAACCCCATTGCAGAGACGGTGCCGGAGTGATTGCGGCCACTTGGCCGCGGGCTGCCTACATGGCTGTGGAAAAGGTGTTTGCAACTGCTGTCCGGCGAATCGGCCGAGTGGTTCTGGGGACTTAGGTCATCAGAGGGAGGGGACTGCTGTGGATAACGTGGCGTGGGAAATGAGGGTGCGGGAGGGCGCGGCGGCGATGGGGCTGGTGCTGCCCGGTGGCTCGGAGGCCGCGCTGGTTCGCTACCTTCAGGAGTTGCTGAAATGGAACGAGAAGGTGAACCTGACCGCGATCCGGTCGATCGAGGACGGGTTGGAGAAGCACCTCCTGGATTCGCTGGCGGTGCTGCCGGAGATCGCCGGTGGAACCACCGTCCTGGATCTGGGGACCGGAGGTGGGTTGCCGGGGATCCCGCTGGCGATCGTCCTACCCGAACTCCAGCTGACCCTGGTGGATGCGGTGGCGAAGAAGGTCGGATTCCTGAAGAGCGTGATCGCCACCCTGGGGCTGGCCCCTCGGGTAAAGGCGGTTCATCTCCATCTGCGTGGGGATCCCGATGCGGAGAAGCTGCCCCGGGCCAGCCGGGTGATCAGCCGCGCCTTCATGGATGTGCCGGAGTGGGCGCGGCTGGGCCGGCCGTATGTGGCGGAGGGCGGGGCGCTGATCGCCATGACCGGCAGGGATCCGGGAGATCTCTCTGGCTTGGTAACCGAGTTGGGCTTCAAGCGGGTTGGAATCCGGGAATATCCGCTGCCTTGGTCCAAGGCCGAACGGCGGGTCGCGCGCTTCCAGGCCTGACGTTTCACGTGGAACGGGAAGGGGGTCTTGGACCTCTCCTTGGTTTTTCGGGGGGGGGGTCGGTGTCGGAAAAGGACTTCGGGGCGGCTCCAGTGGCCCGATGACCAGCCGCGTTCCCTGCCGGGTCACCGTGTCTGTGTCCCCGGGCATCCGGCACTCCTTGCGTTCGGTGTTCCACGTGGAACCTCCATCAGGTGCGGCGAGCAACTCGCCGCTTCCACCGCTTCCTGTGCTTGCCAAACGCTCCCGATGCTGGCGACTCACCGGGAGGGGGAGGCCGACCCCACCGGCGGAGTCGACTCGCCGTGACCTGGTGTTTTGTCCGACGCTGGGGCCACTCCCGGTGGCGCACAGGACTGTTCGACATCGCTCCGCCAAATCTCCGGACCACGAGCTGTCTCTGTCGGGGGGAGACCGCCAGAGACTCGGAATCAGAGATGGAGGCGCAGACCCGGAGGGGCGCTACGCGGGTAGCCGCGACGGCCTACCTCTGACCCTCATGGATCGGACACCGACGATGACGTGCTTTGGATCCGAACCGAGGAGGATCGAACCCGCACCACCCCAATCCCCTGGCTCGATCCGGCTGCCATCATGGGAGGGGGTTGGAGTGCGGGTCCTCATGGCGGTTCCCCAAGCGGACCGGCTTTGGGCGCGGTGCTGTTCCACGTGGAACGCCCGTGCCCGCACAGGCTCCGGTCCCAGACCCCTGAAAAACCCAGGAAAGGATCTGACCCCGTTTCGAACCGCTTGCCCGGAAGCCATCCCAGCGAGCCTCGGCCAGAAGAAGGCGAAACGAGGCATGGCGACGTATGCTCATGTCACGTCATGGCCCAAGAACACCTCGGCGGCTGATCGTCAGACCGATCACCGAGGATGCAGCCACAGGGGGCTCTTCCCTTGAACACTCAACAAACGGCGTGCTACCTACCGGACCCCTTCCCGGGGGGCGGTCCGGTGGGCGGAAGCGGAGGAACTGTGGGACGGATCATCTGCATTTCGAACCAGAAGGGCGGGGTCGGGAAGACCACCACCGCCATCAACCTGGCGGCCAGCCTGGCCAGCGCCGAGCGCAAGACCCTGCTGGTGGACATGGATCCCCAGGGCAATGCCGGCAGCGGGCTGGGCCTCAAGCGGGATGAGCTCAACGGCACCATCTATGATGCGCTGCTGGACGGCCGGCCGATCCAGGAGCTGATCCACCCCACCGAACTTCGCTACCTCAGCGTGGTCCCCGCCACCCCGGACCTGACCGGCGCGGAGGTGGAGCTGGTCTCCGCCGAGGGCCGCGAGTTCCGGCTCCGCGAGGCGCTGGCGCCGATCGTGGATCAGTACGACTACATCCTGATCGACTGCCCCCCTTCGTTGGGCCTGCTGACCATCAACTCACTGTCCGCGGCGCACTCGGTGCTGATCCCGCTGCAGTGCGAGTACTACGCGCTGGAGGGACTCTCCCAACTGCTGCACACCATCGACCTGGTGAAGCAGGGGCTGAACCCGGGCCTGTCCACCGAAGGCATCCTGCTCACCATGTTCGACGGGCGGGCCAACATCGCCCACCAGGTGGCGGACGAGGTCCGCACCCACTTCAAGGACCTGGTGTTCGGGTCGGTGGTCCCGCGCAACGTGCGCCTCTCCGAGTGCCCCAGCTTCGGCAAGCCGATCCTGCTCTACGACATCAAGTCCAAGGGCTGCGAGAGCTACCTGGCGCTGGGCAACGAGATCATGCGCCGTGAGAAGGGCCCGCGCGCGGCGGCGTAGTCGCCACCGCCCAGGGCCCAGAAAAGCAAGAGAAGGCAAAGCGCACCGATGCAGACCGGGGACAAGCAGCAGAAGCGGGCACTGGGACGGGGACTCTCGGCGCTGATCCCGCAGGCGGGGATCGTGTCGGGCGGGGTGCCGGTCAAGGGCGAGCTCCCCGCCAGGTCCGGGGTCACCCGCCTGCCGATCGAATCGGTCCAGCGGGACAGCACCCAGCCGCGCAAGGTGTTCGAGGAGGCCAAGCTCAAGGAGCTGGCGGACTCGATCAAAGCCCAGGGGATCATCCAGCCGGTGCTGGTCCGCAAGGACGGTGCGGTCTACCGGATCATCGCCGGCGAGCGCCGCTGGCGGGCGTCCCAACTGGCCGGTCTGACCGAGATCCCGGCAATCATCCGCGAGGCCACCGACGCCGAGGCCTTCGAGCTGGCCCTGGTGGAGAACCTCCAGCGCGCGGACCTCAATCCCATCGAAGAGGCAGAGGGCTACCGCCGGCTGGTGGAGGAGTTCAAGCTCACCCAGGAGCAGGTCAGTCACAAGGTGGGCAAGGATCGCTCGTCGGTGGCCAACGCACTGCGCCTGCTGGGGCTGCCAGACGAGGTGAAGGAGATGGTCTCCGACGGCACCCTCTCCATGGGGCATGCCCGCGCGCTGTTGGGCGTTCCCCGCCTGCCGGAGATGGTGGAGCTGGCGGAGAAGGTCGCGGCCCACAAGCTGTCGGTGCGGGACACCGAGAACCTGGTCCGCCAGAAGCGGTCACCGGCCGGTAAGCCGGCCAAGGGCTCGGCGAAAAAGGAAAGCCCGCAGGTTCGTCAGCTGGTAGAGGGCCTGCAGCGGAGACTGGGGACCAAGGTCCGCCTGGTCGACCGCGGAGGCAAGGGCACGCTGGAGGTCGACTTCTTCAGCTACGAGGATCTGGACCGCCTCATCAACCTGTTCGGAAAGTAGGCTCTGACCATGGCGCTCCTGGGTGGATCAAAGGACCCGAAGCAAGCATCGGCACCTGTGCCGAGAAGGGATGAAGTGATGGTTTCAAGGCCTGGCGAGGTTCACACGCTCCTTGGCAAGGGGAGCGAGTTTGAGGGGAAGCTGTCCTTTGAGGGGCAGGTCCGGATCGACGGCAAGTTCAGCGGTCAGATCTTCACCAAGGACGTGTTGGTGGTGGGCGATGGTGCCCGCGTCAACGCCGAGGTGAACGCGGGGACCGTGATCATCCACGGCCTGGTGGAGGGGAACATCCGCGCCACCCAGTTGGTGGAGGTCCACCAGCCTGGTCGGATCAAGGGCAACATCGAGACGCCCAACCTGTCGATCGACAAGGGCGTGATGTTCGAAGGGACCTGTAAGATGGAGAACCTCGGCAAGGGCACCCCCGCCGAGGTTCCCGCGCAGGCCAACCAGAAGAAGTGAGCGCCTGGCTGCGAGCGGGCGCGGTGATCGCGCTCCTCGCCGTGGCCGCGGGTGGATGCAGGGACGGTGGGCCCTCGAAGGAGGAACGCCCACCGTCGCCCACCCCGCCCGGCTCGGGAGCGCGTGGCATCAAGGTCCCGCTGCCGCCCGGTTGGGCCGCACGCGCCACCCCCGAAGAGGCGTTGGTCGCCGGACCGGCCGGAAAGACGGTCCTCCGGATCGAACTGCGCTCGGAGGTCAAGACCGTCCCCACCGCCGACGCGTTGGTGGCCAACTTCCGCGAGCGGATCCCGACGCTGAGCGTCCAGGTGATCGACTCCCAGTCCGATAACAACCACTCGCTGAGCGTGCTCGAGGTGGGGCCGGCGCTGGATGGCGGCGCGGCCGGCCCCCGGTGGCTGACCCTGCTGGGCGCGAAGCGGCTGGGGAAGGACCTGTTCCTGTGCTCCACCGCGCCTGGCTCCAGCGAGGACGAGGTCAAGGCCGCGGCCGCCGCCTGTGGTGGGCTGGAGCGGACCGGGACCCCTCCGTAGAACGACTCCGTGCAGTTGTGGCGCTGGCCGTTATGCTTTGGTCTGGAGGTCGTGAATGCCGGGCTTTGCATCTGAGCTTCGCCGCGGCGCTAACGGGCCGGCTTGGGGCATGGCCCAAAGCCAGCTCCGGTCCTCTCCCTCCCTCACGCACTGACCGCCCACCGATGCCAATCGACAGTCCCGCAGGACAGATCCCCACCCTGGAGGAGGCAGTGGCCGTCGCCCAGGCAGACGGCGGGGTGGAGAAGCTGGCCCAGCGCTATACCCAGCCGGTGTTCCTGATCCAGGCGCCGGTCCAGGTGTGGAGCGAGGTCACCGAGGTCCACGCCTTCGGAGCGCCGAAGCGGATGCTGCCGACGATGGTGGTGGAGTTGGTGCAGGGGAAGCTGAACAAGAACCCGGACCGGCTGAGCGTGGGCCGTGCCGGGGTCTGCGATGTGATCCTCCCCTTCGGCGCCATGTCCAAGGTCCACGGCAACCTCTCCCGGACCCCCAAGGGCTTCGAATACGAGGACGCCGGTTCCACCAACGGCACCATCCTCAGCGCGGCGAAGCTCAAGCCGGGCGCGCCGGTCCTACTGCGCGACAAGGACACGCTGAAGTTCGGGGACGTGACCGCCCAGTTCCTCCTCCCCGCCAGTCTGCTGGCGGAGATCAAGAAGCGGGCAGGGTAGTCGCCGCCCGATCGCCCCGGCGCGCTCAGGGACTGCGCCGGACGGTGTAGCCGCCGGTCCGTGTCCGGGCTGCCATACCTCGCTGGCGCGCCGCCCGATGAACCGCCTCCACCACCCGCTGCTGGGTCCGGGCTGTGGCACCCGGGTGGCCTAGCGCGCGCTACTGGATCGCGAAGCGGTAGCCGACCCGCAGGCTCAGCCCCGCGCCCTGCACCGTGAAGTCGCGACCCTGCAGGGGGAGGGTGGCCAGGCCGAGATCGCCCACCAGCTGTCCCTGCCCTATCGGCAGGGTGACGGTCCCGAACAGGCCTCCGCCCAGACCCACCACCCACTGCGTCTCGCCGGTCAGCGCGTTGCCGAGTCGGGCCGGTGCGACGCCGAACTGCAGTCCGGCCTGGAAGGTGGAGGCGCCAAAGGACAGCTCGTAGCCGCCCCGCAGGTAGAGCGGAAACCACAGCGCCGAGCCCTCCACCGGGGGGCCGTTGCCGCTGAAGCGCTGGGTGGCGCCGGCCAGGTGCACCACCGCGCCCGCCCCCAGCGACAGGTTCGCCACCCGCAGCGGGATCCAGGCATCCACCGCCAGAGTCGGGCTGAAGGTCTCCCCCAGCGAGTGGGTGAAGCCGCCCAGCACCCCCACCGCGAACCGATAGTCCGCCGCGCCCAGGGGCACCCGCTGCGCCGAAGTCAGGGTGCCATCGGAGACGGTCACGGTGTCTCCTCCCAAAGGCAACCTTGCCGGCGCGGTGTAGCGGGCCACCCACCGGCCATCCTTCAGCGGCCGGACTCCGGAAACTGTTCCATGGCTCGCCACCACCTTCAACGAGGAGTGGGTGGTGGGCCGCCGGGCCAGATCGAAGAGGCGGATCTCCAGCGTCGCCGCCGCGCCACCCTCCGGGGGAAGGGGATCGGGGGTGAAGCGGATGGTGGCGGTGACAGGATCGCTGGACACCTCCAGCCTCAGCTTCGCGGGAGCGGCGGTGGGGCCGCCCTCCACCCGGGCCACCAACTCCACCGCTTCGGGAGGGGGCACGGTGGACGGGCCGGCGTACTCCAGCCGGTAGGATCCATCGCCCAAATCGCGCATAGGCCCCACTGGCGCTCCTCCGGCACGGAGCAGCACCTTCCGCCCGGGGACCGGCCCCCCGCGCGCGTCCCGGACCCGCGCCTCAATGGCCGCGGTCCTCCCTGACCCCAGCCGCAACGTCCCGGGGGACACCGAGAGCTTCACCGTCTGCGCCTCGGGTTGGCTCAGCTCCACCCGGGTCTCGGTGGCGGAGGCCGCGCGCCGCTTGAGGGTCACCGCCACCTGGGCCTCGGTGGCTCCGGTCATCCGGGGAGGCAGGTACCGGTAGCGGATCCGGGACGCGCTGGAGTCGATCGGGGTGACGGTCCCCACCGAGGGGATCACCAGCACATCAGTCGGCCGAACCGGATCGTTGGCCAGCGATTCGAAGTACACGTCGATCCGCCCCTCCTGGCTCCCGTCCGTCACCAACCGCGCGGGCACCGCCGCGGCGACCAGCCGGTTGTAGGGGGGCACCTCCAACGCGACCTTGCGGCCGGTCTTCGCGCCGCCGACCAGGACCTCCGCTTCCACCACGCCGGGGGGGACGTCCAGCGGGATGGTCGCCTCACCCTGGGCGTCGGTCTGCACCGGGCCGAAGACGGCCTCCGCCACCCGGACCCGCACCTCGGTGTTCGGGTTGGTGGAGACCGGGAGCCGGGTGGTTCCCAGCAGGGGCAGCCGGTAGAAGGCCACCTCCGCGCCGGGGCCGTCCTGCCAGGCCAGCAGCAGCGCCGCCTGGGGAAAGCGGGTGGGAGGCGGGGTGTAGGTGGCCGTGTAGCGGCCCGCGCCGACGCGGTTGGGCGTGGACAGGGTCCCTACGTTCACCGCCACCCGCAGCTGCTGGGTGTCCTGCCCGGGCACCTGGAAGGTCAGCCGCACCCGGTCGGTACGACCCAGCACCGGCGCCGCCGGCTCCGCGACGAAGGAGGGCTCGGCCGCCAGCGAGACCAGCGACAGCGCACCGGCCAGCAATCCCCACGGCAGTCCCTTCACGGTTCGTCTCCCCTGGCGGCCCGGGCGTGGGAGTTCCCGGGGGTAACGCGCAGTCGACCATGGGTGCGGGGCCACGGCGAGTTCAGCGGTCAGGGCCCGGCTGGCGCTACTGCTCTGCCCGGGGTCGGCTTCGCTTCCGGGAGTGCTCGCGCACCGCAGTCTCCACCGCGGTCAGCTTCTCCTGGGCGCTGGTCCGCTGCGGGGCGGCCTGGAGCGCCGCCTGCAGATGGACCGCGGCCTCGGCGTGGTCTCCGCGCTGCAGGGCCAGCTCTCCCAGCCGTTCGAAGGTGGTGGCCAGCGCCTCCAGCCGGGAGCGCACCCTTGGATCTGCCGGTTCCAGCGCCAGCGCGGCGTTCAGGTGATCCAGCGCGAAGTCCCCGCCCGGCCCCACCAGCCTGCCGGTGTCGATCCGCGCGTCGGCGGTGACCAGGTGGGCGACCAGGCTCTGCTCCAGCCGCCGGGTCCGCAGCAGCTGCAGCCCGGCCAGGCCCACCAGCACCACCAGCACCCACCCCAGCGTCCAGGTGGCCCGTGGACTGGCGGCCAGCCGCATCGCCCAGCGGGTGGAGGCGATCTTCCTGCGCCAGGCGCTCAGCGCGCGCAGCGGCCCGGGCAGTGATCCGGACCGCGCCCGCGGTGCCCGACGACGGCCCTCCTGGACCAGCCGTTCGATTCGGGCCCGCCCCTCCTCCAACTCGGCGCCGAACAGGGCTCGGATGCTACCGCCCAGATCCGGGCGATCCAGGCACAGGCCGACCCGGCGAAGCTCTCCGCCCAGCTCCGAGGCGGTGCCGTAGCGGTGACGGGGATCCTCCGCGGTGGCCTTGCGCGAGACCTCCTCCAGATCCGCCAGCACCTCCACCGGACCCCCGGTGGGAGTGGGGCCGAACCGGCTGCGGGACAGGAACTCTCCCAAAATCGCGCCGGTGGCGTAGACGTCCCACCGCGGAGACGGCGGCTCACCGCGCGCCTGCTCCGGGGGCATGTAGGCCTTCTTGCCCACCACCATCCCGGTCTGGTCGTCCTGGCCGGCGGCCACCCCGAAGTCCATCAGCTTCACCTGACCGCGGTCGGTGATCAGGATGTTGGAGGGGCTGACGTCCCGGTGCACCAGGTTCAGCGGCGCGCCGTCCAGGCCGCGCTGGGTGTGTACGTATTCCAGCGCCTCGCAGACCTCCGCCAGCACCGCCACCAGCAGGTCCACCGGCAGCGGCTGACCTTCGTTCACCCGGGAGAGAACGTCGTGCAGCTCGCGGCCGTGGACGTACTCCATTGCCATGTAGGGGCGGCCGGCGGCCTCGCCGAAGTCGAAGACCTGCACCACGTTCGGGTGCTGCAGGGTGGCGCTGACCCGGGCCTCGTTGAGGAACAGCGCCCCCAGCCTGGTGTCCGGACCGTAGGCGGGCCGCGCGGTCTTCAGCGCCACCAGCTTTTCTACCCCGGCGCCCAGGGTGGCGAGGGCCAGATACACCTCCGCCATCCCTCCGCCGCCCAGGGTGGTGAGGATCTGGTACGCGCCCAGCACGTCGTACGGCCGCAGACCTGTGCTGTCCGGGAAGGCGGCGGCCGCCACCGGCTCCTCCGGATCGGTGGCCCGGGTCGGCGCATCCAGCAGGGCGGCGCGGGGATCGGAGGCCACCCGGGTCCGGGAGGGCTCCACTTCTCCGACCGGCGCCGCGGTCCGCCGGACGTCGGCGGGGCCCGCACCGGCGGCGGGGTCGGTGGCCGCAGCCACGGCCGCGTCGCCTGGGGCATGGGTCGGGGCGCGCTCTTCCCGGCGCAGCTTCTCAAGGTCCGTCCCCACCGCCACGGTGACTCGCTCCAGCGGGGAGACCGGCTCCGCCTCCCGCGGGAGGACGGGAAGTCCCCTGGCGGGCGTGGGGCGGCTGTCCGGATCGCTGGCGCTCACTGGCCCCACTCCTTCAAGGTGTTGGGCACGGACACCGACGGCGCCGCGTCGATGAACAGCGTTCGCGGGCGCAGGAACAGCGGCCGGGCGGTGGACTCGTCGGCGAACGCGTACACCCCCCAGGTGTACTGCCCGGGCCTGAGGTTCAAGGTGGCCGAGTTCTCCAAGGTCACCTCATCCGCCACCGTCGCCCCCTCCAGCGATCCTCCCCGCGCGACCACGAAGCGATAGCCTCCCTCCGGCGCGGTCCCCCAGCGGAAGGTGACCAGGGCTCCCCTGGCACCGGTGAGCCGGGCCCCAGACTCAGGGGACTGCAGCAGCTCCACCGTTGCCGGGCGCATCACCACCAGCCGGCGGGGGGGACCGTAGACGCCAAAGCGCCCCTCCGGATCCCGGGCGGCCGCGCGCCAGAACAGCGCCCCGGCGTGGGTGGGCCGGAAGATCAGCTCGGTGCGGGGGACCTCGGCGGTGTCGGAGACATCCTGGAAGTCCTCCCGGGCCGCCAGCTGGATCCGGTAGCCCACCGCCCGGGCCACCGCCCTCCAGCGCAGGGAGAGCGTTCCTCCCTCCGCCACCACCACCGCGGCGTCCGCCTCCGGCTGCTGCTGCAGCGGCGCCTCCAGCAGCTGCACCACCGGGCTCACCTCTTCCTGGGCCACGTCCGCGGCCTGACCGGCCCGCAGCTCGCGGGTAGATTGGCGGGAGGCCAGGGTGGCGGTGCCGCGGTGGATGGCGACCTCGGTGCCCTTGGGTCGCTTGGCCAGGCGGTACTCCACCGGCCCGTCCCCCTCGCGGGAGATCAGCCGCGCGGTGGAGCCGTCCGGGGCCCGGATGCCCACGGTCTGTCCAGACTTGCGCAGCACGCCGCGCACCACGCCGGTCTCCACCGCCAACAGCGCCTCGGTGGGAGGTCCTCCCGGGGACTGGGGATCGGTGGTCTGCGCGTCGATCACCACGATCGCCCCCGGATCCAGGTCCAGCCGGCCGCCGGGGACGAACTCGATCCGCGCCGAGGCGCCGGGGCCGGACTGAACCCAGTCCCCGGCCATGAAGGTGGTGCCCACGCTGGCCGGCTCCCAGAAGGCCAGGGTCCGGCGCTTGACCTGCAGCCCGCCTTGTCCAGAGGCCATGGTGGCCAGGATGCTTTGCAGGGAGCGCTCGGCGCCGGCCCGTCCGCGGTCCTCCACCGGTCCGCCACAGGCGAGGACCGCTGTCAGGCCCAGGGCCAGGATCGGTGTCGCCGCTGCTGTGCTCCATGCCCGCATGAACGCCCCCCAAGACGGCGGGCCATCCTGCCATCCACCGGGGCAATCTCGAAGAAGTGGCGCGTAGGCGGAGGTGGTCAGACCTCCGCCACCTCCCGCAGGAAGCGGGTGACCACCGCGTTGAAGCGGTCCGGGTGGCTCATGTAGGGCAGGTGCGCCGCGCCGCGGATCACCTCCAGCCGGGCGTTGGGGATCCGGGCCGCCACGTCCCGGGCGTTCCCCAGCGGCACCACCAGGTCGCGGCGGCCGTGGACGATCAGGGTGGGGACCTGCAGGCCCTCCAGCTCCGGGAGCAGATCGGTGCCGAGGATGTCGCGCAGCCGGCGGACCATCTCCAGGGGGGCGATTCGCCGCGACTCGCGGACGATCTCCGAGCGGCCCTCTTCCGGGAGGTGCCTTCCGCCCAGGATCCGCGCCACCACCGGCGCAAGGAGGTAGGCAAACGGCAGCGGGACCCGCAGCAGGTTGGCGGCGGTCATCGCGAAGCGGCGGATCCGCCGGGTGGAGGCCACCGGGCTGGCCAGGACCAACGCGCTGACCCGGTGGGGATGATGGAGGGCGAAGGCCAGGGCCACCAGGCTGCCGAAGGAGGAGCCCAGGAGCACGAAGCGCTGGGGCAGCCCCGCCTCGGGATGCGCCAGCAGCGAGACGTTGTGCCACAGCGGCGAGTGGTGGGCGGGTGTCTTGAGCGGCGGGGTCCAGAACCACAGCCGGCGCCTCCTGGCCAAAGGAGACATCAGCGCGAAGGAGCGGCCGCTGGCGCCCAGCCCGGGGATCGCCACCAGCAGCTTGTCGGCCGGGGCGGAGGAGGGAACGGTGAACAGCCGCACCAGGCTGCCCTCCACCGGGTGGTCGCGGCAGCTCACCGCCTCATAGCCGGACTGGACCTGGTCCAGCCTTGGGACCAGGGGGGTGGTGGGAAACACGCCCTCAAGCATCGCTGGCCCTTACCAACAGTCGTTGCACCGTTGCCGCCACCTGATCGCGGAAGCGCAGCCGTTCATGGCCCGGCGCGTCCGGAGCGGGTGGGTACATCGGCCGGCCCAGCGCGAACTTGAGTCGCACCGGCAGCGGCACCGGCATCCCCAAAGGAGCGGTGTAGCGGCGCTTCCGCTTGGAGAGGCGAACGGTCAGCGCTTCGGAGACGGCGAAGATGTCGTCGATGCCGTGACCGGCGAAGGGGATGATCGGCACCCTTGCGGCCATCGCCACCCGGACGAAGCCGGAGGTGTGCTCCCAGCGAAGTTGGTAGCGGGCGGTGGGGCGCTTGAAGACCTCCCGGGCGCCTCCCGGATAGCAGACCACCAGGCCTCCTCCGTTCAGCGCCCGCAGCGCGTTGTCCGGGGTGCCTTCAATCCCACCGATCAACGGCATCACCGTCTTGAAGACCGGCAGCTTGAAGAAGCCGCGGTCGGCCAGTCCCAGCGGGTAGCGCCCGGTGGCCTGCAGCAGCAGATAGAAGAAGACCGGGGTCTCGTAGCCGTAGAGGCCGTGGTTCCCCACCAGCAGCGCCGGACCGGTCGGAAGGTGGTGGGCGCCGATCAGCTTTGCCCGGTGGTAGCGGGTGGCCAGCTTCGCGGCCCGCTCCGCCACCCGCAGCATCCAGCGACCGGCCATGGGGTCTTCGGCTTGCAGGGCGTCCACCGTCAAAAGCTACGGACGCCCCGGAGCAGGCGACACCCTCGGGGGGGCAGGCGGCCGACAGAGCCCCCGGGTGGGTGGATGGTGCTGCTTTTGCGGCTGGGCGGAGAGCGGGGGACTCCCAGCAGTAAAGAATGCTGACAGTCTCCGTCCGGGACCCCTTCGAGAATCTCTTCAGAAGCCGGCGCTGCCCGGCCCCACTGGAGAGACCGATGACCATCCGGATCCTGCCCGCCGTTACCCCGCTCAAGACCGCCGAGGTCGTTCGTCCCCCGGTGGCGGGGATCCGTCCCGCCGCGCCCCAGGCGTCGGATGTGTTCGACCCGGTGGTGCGCCGGCTGAACTTCTCTGCCGGCGAGCGGCAGGTGGATCTCTCCGGGCTGCTGGAGGTGAACACCCCGAAGTCGAAGGAGGAGGCCCTCTCGGAGATCGACCGGGTGCTGATCGGCGGGGAGATTGGCGAGGACCCGGATGGGGAAGGCGGGCAGGGGACGGTGGTCACTGATCCGGAGGACGTGAACGCGCCCACCGGCGGACTGGACGACCTCCGGGCCGCGAAGCTGGTGGAGGCCAACGCCGAGCTGGAGGCCGCGGAGCTGGAGAGGCTTTCGCCCCAGGAGCGCGCCCAATACGAGTCGGTGATGTCCGAGCTGGAGCAGCAGGAGGATCCGAAGGCCCAGCTGGCGCTGCAGAAGCTGCTCTTCGAGGGGAAGCTGCCGGGAGCGGAGGACGCCCAGGGCGGAGGGACGCTGTTGGAGAACCTGGCCGGGCTGGCCAATCCCTGCGGCGCGCCGCTGGCGGAAGGTATCGACCGCCGGGAGCTGCTGGCGGATGTGGTGCGCGAGGTGGCGGTCCCCAGCGCGATCGCCCAGCACCAGCGCGGGACCTGCGCCGCCACCGTGGTCGGCATCCACCTGGCCGACGAGAACCCGGCCGAGTACGTGCGGCTGATGACCGGGCTGGCCTCACCCTCCGGTGAGGTGGAGCTGGCCAACGGGGACACCATCCTCCGCGAGGAGGGCACCATTGGAGCCGATGGGTCGGGGCGCAGCCTCTCCCAGCGGCTGCTCGAGCCGGCGTTCATGGAGTACGCCAACGGCGCGGACCTGGACTACGACAACGCCTCCGACGAGCACCGGGACGAGGACGGGAAGAAGGTCCACACCGGGCTCTACTCGTCGCAGGTGGACCGGCTGCTGGAGGGGGTGTTCGACCACCGCTTCGAGAACCGCGCCGGGATCAACACCGACGAGGAGCGCGAGGAGGCCTGGGACGAGCTGGTGGACGAGGTGGAGAACGAGGGACGGGAGGTGGAGGTCGGGGTGCGCTGGGGCACCGGAGGCCACAAGCTGCTGGTGACCGATATCTCGCAGGACGCCTCTGGCCAGGAGTACGTCACCTACGTCAATCCGTGGGGGAAGACCGAGACCCTCCCCAAGGAGGAGTTCCTGGCCCGGCTCCAGAACATGAACACCGAGGGGGACGACCTGTTCAGCGAGATCGGGGACTGGATCGATTCGGCCAAGGTCGTCTCCGACCCGCTGCAGGACCAGGTCAGCTTCAACCGCCGGGGGCTGATCGCGGCGTAGGTTCACCTCGCGGTGAATCACCTACCCGGGCGGGCCCAGCGGAGGACTGGGATGGCTGGGTTTTGGGTGGTCGGCGATGACCCCTGTGGTTTTGGCCACCCGGTAGGCCTGGGTGCGTCACCGGGAAGCGAGGCCAGTCGTTCCGGCCGCTTGCCTGCTCAAGGTGGAGGTACGGGTCCGGGCACGGGCGCTGCACAAGGAAGCGGCCATGAGAAGCGCACTCATCGCCGCCGTGTCCCTGTCTTCGCTGGTGGGCTGCTCTGGGAACCCGTTCTCCGGTGGGAGCGCCAGCCCGCAGGTCATCTCCGCCACCGGGTCCGAGGCCACTGCCGCGCCGGTGGCCGGCGCGGCGGGTCGGGACGGCCTCAACGGGACCTCGGTCAAGACCGAGCCGGTGTCGGTGGGCGACGCGGTGTGCACCTTCGGCGGTGCGAAGTTCATTGGCGCGGACGGGGTGAGCTACGCCTGCAACGGTGATCCCGGGCTGGAACGGGTCTACGGCCTGGGCTCCGCCGGAGACAAGCTGGTCACCGGCCACGAGGACTGGTCCCGTCTGGGCGCCCGCGAGCTGCAGTTCGCCTCGCTGACCATCGAGAGCGGCGCCACCGTGGAGGTGGCCAGCGGAACGGTCCTGCGCAGCCGCGGTCCGGTCACCCTTCGGGGAACAGTTCGGGTCCGCCCGGGCGTGAGCGGGCCGCAGATGCTGGTGCGCCCTGCCCCGGGCAGCTACCTTTCGGTGCCCGCCACTCCCGGCGCCGGCATCGCCTCGGTCTCCGCCTTTGCCGGTGATTTGGGCGACGCTGGCTGGACCCGGGCCGGTGGTCGCGGCGGAATCAGCGGGCTGCAGTCGGCGGCGGTGCAGAGCATGGTCCGCGCCCACTTTTTCGGCGGCGGCGCCGGTGCCCCCTCCTTCGACAGCCCGGGCTGCGCGGGTGGCGGCAGCGTGGTGGTCGTCGCCCAGGGTGAGCTCCACCTGGAGCCGGACGCGCGGATCCTGGCGGACGGCGAGAGCTGCCGCGAGGGCGGCGGCGGCGGCGGCGGTGGCTACGTGGTGCTGGCCTCCAAGACCTTCCTTACCGTGGAGGGGCTGGTGTCGGTCCGCGGTGGAAATGGCGGCGCGAACACCAGCCTCACCGGCGCGGGCGGCGGCGGCGGCGGCGGCATCGTCCACGCCCTGGCACCGGACGTGACGGTGGTGCGCGGCTTCGACGTGACCGGCGGCCAGCCGGGCGGCACCGGCACCCCGGTCACCTTCCACGCCCGCAGCGGTGGTGGAGGAGGCGGCGCGTCGGCCGGGAACGGCGGCCTGGGCGGCGCGGTCTCCGGGGAGACGGACTCGATCCCCAACTTTGCCCAAGACGCAGCAGCGGGTACGGAAGGGATGATCGTGGTCACCGAGACCGGGCCGGAGACGCTGCTGTAGGTGCCGCCTTCCAGGGCTCTTCACTCGTGGGGGACCGAACCCACATCCGCGAAGCTGCATCCCCCCGCGAGTGAAGAGTCCTGGAGGGAAGCGTGGACGGGCCGGCGAATCAGCTTCACGCTGGGCGGCGAGTCCTCTTGAGCCCAGAGAGCTTACGCCGCGGTGCGGATCTCCGGCTCCACGCCCGTGGCCGAGGCCGAAGCCCGCTCCGCCTTGGGCAGGGCCACGTGGAAGGCGGCGCTGGCGGCCAGCACCACCCCTCCCGCGGAGAGGAGGGTCACCGCCACCCCGTGCTGGCTGGCGATCCACCCCGACAGCAGCGCTCCGAACGGCGTGGCGCCGATGAAGATCATCGAGAACAGCCCGATCACCCGCCCGCGCATCGCGTCCGGGGTCAGGTGTTGCAGCAGGGTGAGGGTCCCCGCCCCCTGGAGCAGGAACCCGAAGCCCACCACCACCAATGCCAGCCCGCTGGCGTACGGATTGCGGGAGACGGACAGCGCCACCAACCCCACCGCCAGCGCCGAGGCCCCGACCGCGATCCGCCGGCCCAGCCCTTCCAGGGACGTCCGGCGCAGCAGCACCACCGCGGAGATCAACGCCCCGGCGCCGAAGCAGGCGCCCAGTTGGCCCAGCAGGGCCGGTCCGCCGTGGAGCACCTCCCCCACCACCAGTGGCAACAGCGATTGGAAGGGGAAGGCCACGAAGCTGACCACCACCAGCATCCCCAGCAGGGTGCGGATCATCGGCTGGCTCCAGGCGAAGCGGACCCCGTCCATCATCGAGGTGGCCTTGGCCTCCCGGGGGCGTTCGGAGAGCTCCATCCGGGTCAGCGCGAAGAGCACCGCGCCGAAGCTGAGCGCGTTGAGGGCGAAGCACCACGCCTCTCCCACCCAGGCCACCAGCAGCCCGCCGATCGCCGGGCCGATCATCCGGGTCCCGTTGACGATGGTGGAGTTCAGCGCGGTGGCGTTGCCCACGTCCGCACCGGCCAGGTCCGCCAGCAGCGAGTGCCGGGCGGGGACCTCGATCGCATGGGAGAGGCCCAACGCCAGGGCCAGGCCGATCAGGTGCCAGGGTTCCACCCGACCGGAGAAGGTCAGCGCGGCCAAGGTGATCGCCTGCACCAGGGCCAGCGCCTGGGCCCCGAACATCAGCTTCCGCCGCGAGACCCGGTCTGCCAGCGAGCCGGCCCAGGCCCCGAGCACGAAGGAGGGCACCTGGGTCAAGAACGCCACCAGGCCCAGCATCTGGGCGGAGTTGGTCAGCCGGTACACCAGCCAGCCCATCGCCACGTTCTGCATCCAGGTCCCGAGCAGCGAGACCGACTGGCCCATCGCGAAGAGACGAACGTTTCTATGTCGCAGTGAGCGGAGCGCGTGCGGCCAGCGCATGGTGGTCCATATGTCACGTCATGGACGGGTGGACGCAACCGGACGTTGGCCGCTCGGCTCCTTACCCCCCGGGTGGGTGCAAGGTTCGTTGATAGGGGCTAACGAGAGGCGTAAGGGACCCGTATGAACAAGCGCGAGCTGGAGAGCGGCATCCACACCGACCTCGCCGGCAAGACCACCTACAGCGACTACCTCCGCCTGGACCGGCTGCTTTCGGCCCAGGAGCCCAGGAGCGTCCCTCCCCACCACGATGAGACGCTGTTCATCATCCAGCACCAGACCTCCGAGCTGTGGATGAAGCTGCTCCTCCACGAGCTGTCCGCGGCCATCGAGCATGTGCGCCACGACCGGCTGGAGCCCTGCTTCAAGATCCTGGCCCGGGTGGGACACATCCAGCGGATGCTGTTCGAACAGTGGAGCGTGCTGGAGACCTTGACCCCCAACGAGTACCTGGAGTTCCGCTCCTACCTGGGCCCCGCCTCCGGCTTCCAGTCGGTGCAGTACCGGGCCATCGAGTTCATGCTGGGCAACAAGGACCCCAACGCCCTGGCGCCGCACCAGCACACCCCGCTGGTCCATCAGCAGCTCTCGGAGTTGCTGGCCGCGCCCTCGCTGTACGACGAGTTCCTCCGCTTCCTCTCCCGCAAGGGACATCCGGTTCCCAAGGAGCGGATCGAGCGGGACTGGACCCAGCCCTATGAGAAGCACGACGGGGTGGTCCAGGTGTTCAAGGGGATCTACGAGGACGTGCACCGCTTCTGGAACGAGTACGAGATGGCGGAGAAGCTGGTGGACGTAGAGGAGCGGTTCCAGCTGTGGCGCTTCCGCCACATGATGACCGTGAAGCGGATCATCGGCTTTCGGCAGGGCACCGGCGGCAGCAGCGGGGTAGGGTTCCTGCGCAAGGCGCTGGACCTGCAATTCTTCCCCGAGCTGTGGGCGGTGCGCACCGAACTCGAACAGAAGCCGGCCCTCTGACCGATGCGAATCCACGACCCCATCGACGCCTCTGTTCCGCGGGCAGACTTCGTGCTCCGAAAGGGCAGCGTCCTCTGCTACCGGATGTTCGACGTGGCGGACGAGATCGATCTCGAACACGCCCGCCGGCTGATCAGCTCCCAGACCAAGCGGCTGAAGCTGGGCCGCGAAGGGTCGCAGTACCTGGAGCTGCCCGAGCCTCCGCTGACCCTGGAGCTGGGGACCCGGGCCCTGGCCCTGCGGGACGGCAGCAGCCTTGCGATCCAGGCCTCGCTGCGGCTGTTCAACTTCGGCGCCGCCTCCATCGTGCTGCGCGCCCCCATCGTCCCCGGCACCTCGATGGTGGGGCTGACCCCGCGCGCGGACGAGCTCTACGACAGCGAGCAGGTGGACGCGCTGTGTCTGGAGCTGTGCCAGGGGGTGCTCAAGACGGTGGCCCCGGCGCTGCAGGACGCGCACCTGTGGGAGCAGTTCGAGAGCTACACCATCGTGTTCGTGGAGGCGATCGACGGCGCGCCCACCGCCGAGCAGCTGCTCATGGAGGCCCCGCTGGCCAAGCTGCTGCTGGGCGAGGTGCAGGCCCCGCAGCTCTCCGAGCGGGAGCGCAGGGAGGTCACCCAGCACGCGTTTAGCTACACCGAGAACGACCTGGCGGTGGTCGACTGGAACGCGGCCTTCGTCTACGAGCCGTCGGGCAGCGCGGACGTGGCGGACATCCTGGAGATCGTCAACGCCCAGCTGCTGGAGCTGCGCTGGTTCGACGCCCAGCTGGATCAGGAGCTGAAGGTCACCTACGACGAGATCGGTCAGCGGCGCCGCAAGTGGTGGCGGTTCTTGCGCAGCCCCTACCGGCAGCTGGCCCGCCGGGTGATGGCCACGGTGGTGGAGATGACCGAGTTCGTGGAGCGGGTGGAGAACTCGCTGAAGATCGTCGGCGACTTCTACCTGGCCAAGATCTACGAGGCCTCACTCAAGCGGCTGCGGATCAACGCCTGGCAGGCGTCCGTCCAGCGCAAGCAGCAGCTGCTCGCCCACGTCTACGAGCTGCTCAAGGGCGAGGTGGACACCGACCGGGCCCTGACCCTGGAGGCGATGATCGTGGTGCTGATCGTGGTCGAGCTGGCGATCGCCGCGATTCAGGCGATCTACTAGTCCACGCGCGGACGGCCGTGGCTCCACGGGCGCACAGCCCCGCACCCCAACCCGAGCGTTCGCATGAAGAGCAGCCAGGCATTTCGGACCCGGGTTGCCGGCCGCGCTCCCCGCGCCATGATGGGCGCTGCGTGAGCCCGCTCTTCTTCACCCTCTCCGCCTTCGCCGCCTCCGCTGGCGCCGGTCTGATCGGCTCGCTGGTCGGGCTGGGGGGCGGGGTGATCATCGTCCCCATCCTCACACTGATGCTGGGGGTGGACATCCGCTATGCGATCGGCGCGTCGGTGGTGGCGGTGATCGCCACCTCCAGCGGGACCGCGGCGGCCTATGTCCGGGATCGCCTGACCAACATCCGGGTGGCGCTGTTCCTGGAGCTGGCCACCGTGACCGGGGCCTTGAGCGGCGCCGCCCTGACCGGCTTCATCCAGGGCAAGTGGCTGTTCGTGATCTTCTCGGGGGTGATGGCCTACTCGGCGCTGAACATGCTGCGCTCGCGGGCTGCGCTGAGCTCCGCGCCGCCGGAGCCCAGTCCGCTCACCCGCAGGCTGGCACTGGCGGGCGAGTACTACGACGAGAGCACCCGCTCGATGGTGCGCTACCAGGTCCACCGGCCGTACTTCGGCTTCTGCCTGATGTACTTCGCCGGAGCGATCAGCGGGCTGTTGGGCATTGGCTCCGGCGCGCTGAAGGTCCCGGCGATGGACCTGGCGATGCGGCTGCCGATCAAGGTCTCCACCGCCACCAGCAACTTCATGATCGGGGTGACCGCCGCCGCCAGCGCCGGGGTGTACCTGGCCCGGGGCGACATCGAACCGCTGATCGTGGCCCCGGTCTGCCTGGGCGCGGTGGCGGGCGCCATCCTCGGCTCGCGCCTCTTCCCCAAACTGAGCAACCGCTTCATCCGCGCGCTGTTCGTGGTGGCGCTGCTGTTCATCTCGGTCCAGATGGGGATCCGGGGACTCTCCGAATGAACGCCCCTCCGCCCGAAGAGCCGACCGCCACCACCGCCGCCCAGCCGGTGGTCCAGGGGCTGGCGATTGAAGACCTGCTCAGCGCCATCCTGCGCTTCGGGGTCTACGCCTGCGTGGGCCTGGTGGGGCTGGGGACCACGCTCTCCTTCCTCAATCACCCTGAGTACCTCTCGTCTGGCGAGGAGCTGTCCCGGGTGCTCACCGCCCCGGCGCCGCGTACCTTCCAGGAGATCCTGGAGTCCGCCCGCACCGCCCAGGGCCGGGGCTTCGTGATGCTGGGGATCCTGGTGATGATCGCCACCCCGGTGTTCCGGGTGGCGATGTCGATGATCGCCTTCCGTCAGCAGAAGGACCGCATCTACACCTGGATCTCCGCGACGGTGCTGGCCCTGCTGCTCCTCTCGCTGGTGCTGGGCCAGTCGCACGGGTAAGCGGTCAGCGGCGACGAGCGTTCGGTTTTGACGGTCCGGCGCTGGGCTGGCGCCAAAGGTCGCCCTCCCATCGCGTAAAACATGTTTACCTATTTCACCGACTGGGAGCCCTCGAGTCGAGTTACATACCGTCAAGTATGTAAAATTGGCTAGAAACCACGGACGCTTAGCTTGAGAGTTCACTCTCGGTTGCATCTCTCACGAAACAAGCCGCGGCGTTCTCCGACAATGTGTGCAACCGCCGCACACACCTGAACTCGGAGTCACCCATGACCCTTCGAATCGATCCGCGCAACACCCCGGCCGTTCCCACCACCCCCGCGGCTCCGGCCCCGACGCAGACCCCGCTGGTGCGCAACTGCGGCACCCCGGTTCCCTCCAGCTTCCAGCCCGGCGGCGCGCCCAGCAACGTGCTCACCGGCGCGTCGGCCTCTGGCGGGGCCCAGCCCAACCTCTCGCCCACCGCGGCGGTGTCGCTGGACCTGAGCACCCCCGAGGCCCAGACGGTGATCCAGCGGACCATCTCCCAGCTCAATGCCCGGCGGGGCGCGGGCACCAACAATGAGTTCTCCGCCAAGGACGTCACCGTGGACGCCTACGGGATGACCCACCTGCGGCTGGACCGCACCCACGAGGGCACCAAGGTGTTCGGCGAGCAGGTGGTGGCCACCCTCACCAAGGACGGCAAGCTCAGCTCGGTGTTCGGGGATGAGGGCGCGATCAGCGTCGCTGCCGATCGCACCGCCACCATCACCGCCGAGCAGGCGTTGGCCGCGGCGCAGGCGGACTTCGGCTCTCCGCCGGAGGGGGAGATCACCAACCAGGCGGTGCTGGTGAAGAACGCGGACGGCGAGTACGTGCACGCCTTCCACGTGGAGCTGACCAACCTCTCCGAGGGCGAGCCCCGCCGGCAGAACTACCTGGTGGACGCCAAGAGCGGCCAGGTGATGGAGAGCTGGAACCAGATCGACACCTTCATCAAGGAGGAGGACATCGCCGCGGCCAAGGCCTCCGGCGCGATCTCCGAGGAGCCGGTCCCCACCGAGCCCCCCACCCCCTCCAGCAAGGACGACACCACCCTCTACTCCGGCCAGGTGGAGATCGGCGCCACCCCCAAGGAGGACGGGTCCTTCTCGCTGACCGACCAGACCCGCGGCCAGGGCGTGGTCACCAAGGACGCGCAGAACAAGTCCACCGCGTCGGGCGCCACCGAGATCACCGACAACAACAACGTGTGGGGCGAGGTCACCGACGCGCCCCGGAACGCGGCGGCGGTGGACGCGCAGTACGGCGGCCAGATGACCTACGACTTCTACAAGCAGGTGCTGGGGCGCGACTCCATCGACGGGAAGGGTGAGGCGCTGCAGTCCAACGTCCACATCCGCCAGAACTACGTGAACGCGTTCTGGGACGGCAAGACGATGAACTACGGCGACGGGGACGGGAAGACCGCCTCGGTGCTGACCTCGCTGGACATCGCCGGCCACGAGATCACCCACGGGCTGACCCAGCGCACCGCCGGGTTGATCTACCGCGGGGAGTCCGGCGGGCTGAACGAGGCGATGAGCGACATCTTCGGCAAGGGCGTGGAGTGGATGGCCTCCCAGCAGAACCCGGCGGTGAAGTTCACCTGGGGCGTGGGCGAGGCGGTCTGGACCCCGGGCAAGGACGGCGACGCGCTGCGGTACATGGACGACCCCAGCAAGGATGGCCGGTCCTTCGACCACTACTCCAAGTTCAACAACCAGGACGTCCACTACTCCTCGGGCATCGCCAACAACGCGTTCGTGCTGCTGGCCCAGGGTGGCACCAACAAGACCTCCGGCCTGGAGGTGAAGGACGGGATCGGGATGGAGGCGTCGCTGAAGATCTTCGGCCGCGCGCTCACCACCTACATGACCCCCAGCACCACCTTCTCCCAGGCGCGCGCCGCCACCCTCCAGGCGGCCACCGACATGTTCGGTGCCGATTCCGCGGAGGTGGCCAAGGTGATGGAGGTCTGGACCGCGGTGGGCGTGGAGTAGTCCGCCGCTCCAACTCAAGCCTTCCGGGGCCGGGTCGCCAGCAGTGGCGGTCCGGCCCCGCTGTTTTTCACCGCCCGCTTGCGTCTACCCGCATGTGGTGGACGCACGCCATTCCCGCTACCTCGACTGCTTCGGAGCCGAGGCCTGTGGGGAAGAGGCCTGGCCGGGGCAGCGGATCTCACAGCGGCGGACAACCTCCACGCACATCATCTGGTCCTCCACCCGGGCATCGCGGCAGGGCACGTACTGCTTCTCGCAGCGCTTCTCACAGCCCTCAGGAATCGGCTTGCCGCCCGAGGCCAGCACCACCGCCGCCACCGCCACCCAGAGACCCATCCTCGCAGGGTGTGCATCCCTGGGACCGGGCGCCATCCAAGCGTCTACTGCCGGACGCAGCCCACAATCGCCGAGGAAGGTGGGTCGGAGGCGCCCCCGGGGGATCCAGTATGCGTTCGGCGATCAAAGCGCCGGACAGCCCGTTCGCGGCGCAGCGCCGGATAGTATCGAGGCCCACCACAGCAGCGCAGGAGCAGCCGCTTGCCCGAGGGGATGGAGACACCGGTATCGGTCGTGTTGGTGGAGGACGACCCGGCACTCGCCAATGCGCTGACCCACGCGCTGAGGGCGTGGAGCTTCGAGGTCACCCCGGCGCGCTCGGGAGAGGAGGCCCTGGGACTGCTGGACGGCGCGGACGTGCTGATCACCGACGTGCGCCTGCGCGGCGGGATGGACGGGCTGGGGCTTTTGCAGGAGGCCAAGCGGCGCCAGCCGGAGGTGGAGGTGATCGTCATCACCGGCCACGCGGCCATGGACACCGCGGTGCAGTGCGTCCGGGCCGGGGCCTTTGATCTGTTGCTCAAGCCCTTCGAGACGGTGGAGCTGATCTCCAGCGTCAACCGCGCCCTGGAGCGCCAGCGGCTGCACACCACCGCAGCCATCTTCGAGAGCAGCCGGCAGCTGTTCCTGCTCAACGAACCCGGGGACGTGGCCAAGACCCTGGCCCCCTGGGCGGGTCGGGCCCTCTGCGCGGACCTGGGGGCGGTGCTGGTGCCGGACGGGGCCAGCGGACTGGAGCTGATCTCCGCCTACCACCGCGCCGGGGACGGCCTGGCGGGGCCGCTGCTGGAGCTGGCGCGGCGGATCGGGCTGGAGACCCAGGCGCGGATCCTCGATGCATCGGCCGCGCGGGCCGACGAGCGGCTAACGGGCATCCCCGGGCTGGAGACGCTGGGATCGATCCTGCTGTTCCCGATGCGCAGCGCCGGCCGGGTGACCGCGGTGCTGGCGCTGCAGCGCCTTCCCGGGGGGCCAATCTTTCGACCGCGCGATCTGCTCCGGGCCTCGGTGTTGGGCACCCAGGCGCTGGTGGCGCTGGAGTCGTACCAGCTGTCCCGGCGCTACGCGGCGATGGAGCGGCTGGCGGCGATGGGAGAGATGGCCGCCGGGGTGGCGCACGAGATCAACAACCCGATGGCCTTCGTCCGCTCCAACCTCAAGTTCGTGGAGGACTGCCTGCTGGAGCTGCTGGGCACGGTGGCCCTGCTCAATGAGGGCCGGCCCGCCGACGCGCTCAACGCCTGGGATGCGGCGGGCGGGCCGGGGCTGTTCTCCGAGGTCCAGTTCGCGGTGGAGGAGGCGGTGGAGGGGGCGGACCGGATCTCGGCGCTGGTGCGGGACATGCGCCAGGTGTCGCGCCGGGATCCGGTGGCCCCCCACCACACCCTGCTGGTGGAGGCGATGGACAGCGCGCTGCGGCTGGCCGGCGGCGAAATCAAGACCTGCAGGGTGAGCGTGGAGATCCCCCCGTCGCTGGCGGTGGACGCCGATCCCGGCCGGCTCTCCCAGGCCTTCCTCAACGTGTTGGTGAACGCGGCACAGTCGATGGAGGGGCTGCCGGACGCGGAGCTCAGGGTCCAGGCCCGGCTGGAGGCGCCCTTCGTCTACGTGGACGTGATCGACCAGGGGGGAGGCGTGCCTCCCGAACTGCAGTCGCGGATCTTCGAGCCCTTCTTCACCACCAAGCGCCCGGGGAAGGGGACCGGGCTGGGGCTGCCGATCTCCCGGCAGACGCTGCACGCGCACGGAGGAGACCTGACCTTCGTCTCCCGCCCGGGCGACGGCACCACCTTCACCTTCCGGCTGCCGGTCCTGGCGGACTAGTCAGGCGGGGTACAGCCGCCCGCGCAGCGTCTCTAGATCTCTGGACCGGTACAGGGCGCGGGAGAAGAGCAGGTCGGTGGCCTGCTGCACCACCTCCTGGGGGGCGTCGGACTGCAGCACCTGGGCGCACTCCAGGATCTGCTCGCGCCACATGCTCAGCCCCCCGTAGGTGACGGCCAGCTGCACCCGCTTGTCGGGGGTCAGCTCTCGCTTGAGTTCGGCGGTGACCTCCCGCAGCTCCACCGAGGAGCCGTCGTTGCGGCGGACCTTCGGCTCCGGCTCCAGGGCCTCGCTCTCGTCGTCGGCCAGCATCGGCCACAGCTCCAACAGCGAGGGGGCGCCGGCGCCGACCAGCTTACCCAGGCGACCCACGCACTCCCCGCAGGAGTGGGCGCCGAAGCGATCAAGAGAGACGGCCTGGGTGGCATCGCCCCCACAGAAGACGCAGACCCGTTTGGACGGAGAGGATTCGGCCATGCGGGGACAGGTAATGCCGATCGGGCGGGGACGCCATGGCAGAACGCATCCACCCCGCCAAGGTTGCTCGCCAGGTGGCAGAAGCGGAAGGTGCCGGCCTCCTCCACTTCCGGTGAGGTGCTGGTTTCCAGCCTGTCCGCGCGGCGACTAGGCTCCGCCGCCGTGAGCATCCTTGCACTGATGATGACGGTGGCGCTGGCCCAGGCCCCGACCCAGCCGATCAAACTGGCGGCCCCCACCTGGAAGTTCGTGGGGGTGGAGGAGTCGAAGGGCGAGTTCTTCGCCGACTACCTGGCGCAGCAGATCGCGCTGAGCGGGGTGCGGGTGACCACCGCCGCGGAGATCCAGTCGCTGCTGGGCTTCGAGCGTCAAAAGGCGCTGTTGGGCTGCAGCACCGACTCCTGCACCGCGGAGCTGGCCGGGGCGCTGGGCGTGGACGGGATGATATTGGGCAGCCTGGCCACCATCGGCAAGGCGCTGGTGGTCAACGTCAAGGTGGTCAAGGCCAGCGATGGACGGCAGCTGGCGGTGTTCTCCCAGAAGCTGGCCAACGACGAGGAGCTGCTAGATTGGCTCACCCGCACCGCCCGGGAGCTGTCCACCCAGGTTCGTCAGGAGCTGGGCGGCAAGCCGGTCAGCGCCGCCTCCACCGCACCCCCGTCCCCCGTCCCCTCGCAGGCGCTCGCCGCGGGTCCTCCCATGCGATCCCGCGCCTGGATCCCGGCGGCCGCCGGCGGCGCCCTGCTGCTGGCGGGCGGTGGCGCCTGGTACCTGGCCAAGAACGCCGAGTCCGACCTCCGCACCGGACCCTTCCCCAACTACCAGGAGCTGGAGAAGGTCCGCAGCGCGGCCGAGGTGTCCCGGGGCATCGCCTACGCCGGAGTGCCCCTGGGGGTGCTGGGCCTGGGAGTCGCGGCCTGGATGGCGTTCTGGGGACCTCCGGCGCCGGTGGCGGTGGTGCCTTCGCCCGACGGAGCCGCGGTGGTGTGGGCGGGGGTGCTTCCGTGAAGCGGCTTCTGCTGAGCCTGGCGCTGCTGGCCTCCGCGGGCTGTATCGAGCTGGAGGATGCCGAGCGGGAGTTCTGTCTGCGCGAGGGGAACGAGGGGATCTGCCCCACCTCACCGATGGCCTACGGGCTGCAACTGATGGGCACCCCCGAGCAGTGCGGCGAGCTGAGCGTGGCGGTGACCACCAGCGAGCTGGGGGTGCCCGCCCTGCGCACCTCCCTCCAGTGGGCGACCTGCCCTGCCGAGGACAGCCCTCCGACCGCGTGCGGCGCCCTGGCCACTGGGACCGGGGTCGTCATTCCCCGGGAGGTGGTGGGGGTGCTGCGGGTCGATCTGGTGGCGGAGTACGAGGGCCACACCCGGACCTTCCGTGCCTTCTCCGCTCCGGTGACTGCCGCCCGCAACGGTGCGGCCCTGGACACCGAGTGGGTGACCGGCTTTGAGACCGGGACCCTGCAAGCCAGCCAGTTCATCAACCAATACCAGGCCCAGGTGGTGCCGGTGACCGGCGGCCACGCCTTGCAGCTGGTGTCCACCGGCACCGGAGCCTTCGGGGTGCGCTCCTACGTGGAGTTGAACCCGGACCGGCTGGTGGTGCGCGCGTCGATGACCCTCAGCTCGCTGAGCGGGTCGGCCAACCTGCTCTCGGTGAGCACCTCCAACGCGGTGATCGCCGCCTTCGGGGTGGATGGCGACGGCAACTTCGCGCTGCGTCTGCCGGGCAGCGCCCCGACCGGAGGAGTCCCGGCGATCACCGGGAGGACCTACCAGCTGGACCTGATCTTCAGCTTCGCTGGAGGCCACCGGATCAAGGGGTGGGTGGATGGGGTCGCCTTGCCCGGCGCCGAGGACCTGGCCGGTCCGGCGGACCAGGTCCAGGTGCTGACCCTGGGCAGCGGCCTGGCCTCCAACTTCCAGGTGCAGTTCGACGACGTGGTGACCTCGCTGACCTCGCCGGATCCGCTGGGTGCAGGCTATGTGATCGCCCTGCGCCCGGACTCGGCGGGACCGCATGCCGGCCCGGAGCTCTTCGGCACCCGCACCGATCCGGTGACCGTGCTCCCGCTGTCAGGTTCGGACACCACCTCCTGGAACCTGCTGGACGAGGTGCCGCTGGCCGATGCGGACGGAGCGATCCTCCAGCAGGTCAACAACCCAGCCGCCTATGTGACCCATGGCTTCCAGGACTTCTTCGTCGCTCCCCCGGACGCGGTGAGCCTCACCTACGCGGTGGGGACCACCGACGTGGCAGGCAACACCTGGAGCAAGGCCCAGGCGGTCCTCGAAGGGGTGATCGAGGAGATCTACTACTCCGGGCAGCTCATCCCCCAGGGCTGGCGGGGCTTCTCCGGCACCATCCCCCCGCCGGGAGTCGCCAGCCGGGAGTGGAACCTGTGCCACCTCAACAAGCTGCAATCCCGGTGGGGCTTCTCCGAGGACGTCAGCGGCTCGCAGCCGGTGCTGCACGGGATGGTGGTGGAGGCCTTCATCGCCGGTCCCCGTCCCTGAAGGAGGCCTGCACCAGCCGGCACAAGGCCGCCTCCAGGCTCAGCGAGCGCACCTGCCCGCCCCGCTCGCGCAGGGAGAGGCTGCCGTCGGCGGCCTCCCTCTTCCCCACCACCGCCACGAAGGGAACCCCGGCCAGGTGGGCGTCGTGCACCTTGCGCCCCAGCGTCGTACGAAGCCCAGCGCGACCCGCTCCGTGCCGATAGACCACCCAGGTGAGTCATTGGCTGTGAGGGTCGCCGCCGGTGGCGTCTCGCGCAGCGGGTGAGAGCACGCGGGCCGTCACCGACAAGGAGTTCCCGTCAGCGGCGCTCAGAGGACCTGCTGCACCCCGTGGAAGTTGTCGTAGGCGGCCAGCGACAGCTCCTGCCCGTCGGTGAAGGTCAGCTCCGGCTGGCCGAACCAGCTCCGCAGCAGCTCCAGCTGGGCGGCCGATCCCCGCCAGTGAAGCCGGGCGGGCTGGGTCCGCGGCTCAGGCGTGGCCTGGAAGGTGAGGGTGCGGTGGCCGCGGCGGACCTCCAGCGCGACCTGGGTGCCCGCGCCGATCGCCCACTTCAGCGCCTTGGGCGAGAAGGGGAAACCGTTGACCCGTAACAGCTCGTCGCCTGGGGCGAGGCCAGTCTTGGACGCCGCCCAACCGTCCAGGACGTTCTCCACCCCCGCCCCGCCCTGCTTGAGCACCAGGCCCAGGCGAGGCTGCTCGGCGTCGGAGAGCTGGAACCCCAGCCGCTCCAGGGTCTGGGGGACGGAGAGGGTGCCGGCCTGCTCCACCTCGCGGCGGATCAACGCCTCGGTGCCGGGGGTGCGCGCGCCGAAGAAGCCGACCAGGTCCTGGTGGGTAAAGCCGTCGGCCTTGCCCACGAAGGCCTCGTAGAAGGCGGCGAACTCATGGTCCAGCGAAGTAGGCGAAGGAGCGCAGCGCAGGTGCGCGTCCAGGTCGAACGCCACCAGCATCCCGTGGTCGTAGTAGTCGATCGTGTTGCTGGTGCTGCCCGGGTACTTGTTGTGGTTCAGGAAGGTGGTGATCGACGAGTCGCGTACCGGGACCCGCGCGTACGCCGGCATCGAGGAGAGCTGCCGGTAGTAGTTCACCACGTTGGAGAGGAAGGTCTCCGGGGTGATCGCGCCCGAGCGCACCAGGAGCAGGAACTCGTAGTAGCGGGTGAAGCCCTCCGCCACCCACAGCCCGTCGGTGAAGCTGCCGTGGGTGAAGTCCGGGCGCATGAACGGCGCCGGCTTGAGGCGGCAGACGTTCCAGGCGTGGAACAGCTCGTGGGCGCTGACCCGGACCCCGCGGGAGAACTCGTCGGGGTCGATCAGCGCGTCCGGCCCCAGGGCGATCATGGTGCTGGTGGCGTGCTCCAGCCCCCAGCCGGCGTGCGGGTTGAAGGTGAAGACGAAGGAGTAGTGGGGAAAAGGGAAGCTGCCGAAGATCTCCCGGCAGGCCTCGGCCACCTTCATCACCGCGTCGATGAACCGGTCCACCTGGGTGTCGAACCCCAGGGTCTGATCCAGGAACAGGAAGTGGAAGGGGGTCCCGGTGCAGTCCCGGGTGCGCTGGGTGAAGCCGCCGGCCACCACCGGGGTGTCGGTGAAGAGCGAAAAGCGCGGGTACTCGTAGGTGAAAGGTTCTACCTCCCGCGCCCCGGCCGGATGATGGAAGGCCCAGCCCGCCGGCAGCTGGTACTGGACCCGCACCGGACCGTGGTGATCCACCGCCTGCAGGTAGCGGGGACCGATCAGCACCGCGTGCTCGTGGTCCACCAGCCCGGTCAGCTCGCCCCAGGCCGGGTCATAGGCGTAGGCCCGGTAGCGGATCTCCGCTTCGCCGGAGGCACCGTCCACCCAGAAGCCCTGCCATCCCTCGCGGGCGATGCCCAGCGGTCCGGCGGCGTTGCGGGCCTCCATCTCGTACAGGTCGCGCCCGTACTTCATGAACCCGTAGGCGCCGGGGACCCAGGTGGGGACCTGGAGGCGGATCGGCCCGGGCGGAAGTCCGCTCAGGCTCAGCTGGACCTCCAGCACGTGGGACTCGGGGAGGACTCGGACTCGATAGGTCGCGGAGCTCATGGGCGGTGTCTCTTCTCCCCCGCGTGGGTGCGCAAATCAATTTGACGGTGCGCGTGCGCCTGGGAGTGGGCGATCATCGCTCTTCGGTGAGTCCCCCCTTCGAGCTGCGCAGCGCAACCCTGGCCGACGCCTCGGGGATGGCCCGGGTGAAGGTAGACGGCTGGCGAGCGGCCTACGGGGAGCTCCTGCCGCGGGCGTTTCTGGACAGTCTCTCGGTGGAGGGAGAGCGCGCGCAATGGGAGTCGGGGATGGGGCACTACCCGGCCACCTTCCGGGTCGCGGTCCAGCAAGAGCGGGTGGTCGGCTACGTGGTGAGCGGTCCCGCCGCGGAGTCCAGCGATCCCGGCGAGGGTGAGCTGTTCGCGCTCTACGTCTCGCCGGATCGCTGGGGCGGTGGCATCGGCCGGCGGCTGATGGACCAGGGCTTGGCCGATCTGCGCGAGGCCGGCTTCGCCACCGCGGTGCTGTGGGTGTTCGATCAGAACCACCGCACCCGCGCCTTCTACGAACGCTACGGGTTCACCCTGTGCCAAGGGAGCAGGACCGAGCTGGGCGAGCCGGTGGTGAAGTACGGGCTGAGGCTGAAGTAGGGGGAGGAGATCCCAACTCACCCCAGCCGTACATGTTCGGCACGTTGGCGGACATCGCGATGCCCACCGGGCCTTGAGGCTTCACCAACCAGTTAGGCCGGTGGATCTCCAGCTCCGCCACCCCCACCGCCACCAAGTTCGACCTGGGCCAGCAGTTCAAGGTGGGCGGCAGCGCCCCGGCGAGGCCGGTGACGTGCTCCTGGATGACCACGTCCCCAAAGGTGGAGATCGCCGCCCAGGGTCGGCGCGGACCCTAGCTCCAGGCGGTCGCCGCCGTCCTGTTCCCCCGGGCCCGTCCGCCCCCCCCGAGGTGGCTCAAAGCCGGTTGGAGCGTGCTCGCGCACGCTCTTGAATCAGGCAGCCGCCACCGAGTTCGATCCGGGGACCTTCTGGGTCGCACGTGTATCGGTCAGACCAGGCAGTCGAACCCAAGCACAAACGAACACGACTGCCGCGGGGGGAGGAGTCCTCGGCCGGACCCCCCTATTCTGCGACAACTCTCCTGTTGTCACACCGAACCCAGAAGAGATCAGTAGAATCAGGCGCTTCAAACGAAGGCACCGACAACCGTCAGCTTGTCGCTGGAACACCCTACGGCCCAGCCCGAACATCGCGGGCACAGGGACCGCCGCTGGGATAGGGAAGGAATGTGGCGACGCGCGGCCGCTTGTCGGTCCCCCACCTCGGAAGCTAGCAATTCTGGATGCTTACGCAGGCGTCACCGACAAGCACCCGATGGTCGCAGAATAGCGGGGTCCACGCGCTGTTCGGGGACCCGAAGGAAGGCGGCGATCCCCCGCCGGCTCACGGCCGCTGCACCGACTCCGAGACGTTCACGTTGTACGCATGCACCAGCACCCAGCGGTCCTTCTCCCAGCGGGCCACGTCGGTGAAGGCGCCCAGCTGGGTCACCACCGAGCCATCGTCCAGTCTCACCACCGCGCGCTGGTGTCCGGTGAGGATGCCCAGCTGGCCCATCACCCGGGCCTGGGTGTCGTCGGAGCCGACCTCCAGGAGGGTCCCCGGAATCGCGCCCACCGCGGCGATGAAGGCCTGGCGATCCACCGCCGGTTCTCCCTGCGTCTTGAGCTCGAAGTCCGTCGCCAGCAACCTTCCCAGCGCTTCCGCGTCCCGAGCCTTCAGCGCGTCGAACATCTGCTGTTCCAGTTGGAGGAGCAGCGCTTCACGGGGCGGGACGGGAGCGTGCATGGGATGGGCGCAGCGCTGCCCGCTATCCCCCCAGCAGCGTGTCCCAGCGCGGCAGCGAGGTGGACTTCCGCTCCTGCAGCGCCTTTTCGATCACCAGGTCCGCCATCTTCTCCACCACCCAGGCGAAGTGGTCCGGGCCCAGCGAGGAGACATCCAGGTCCGGAGCGGAGTTCATGAAGTCGATCGCGTAGGGGACCCCGTCCACCAGCGCGAACTCCACCGTGTTCATGTCGTAGCCCAGCGCCCGGCACAGCTTGCGGGCGTCCTCCTCAACCCGGCGCATCACCTCCGGGGGGATGGGGGGCATGCTCTCCTTCGCCTTCCGATAGCGGTCGAAGTGCGAGAGCTTGGGGTTCCACAGCGCCGGCAGCACCTGCTCCTGACCGATGACGATGCAGCGGACGTATTGCTGCCAGCGGATCTCCTCCTGGACGATCATCGTCTTGCGGCCGGTCTTGTCGAAGGCGGCCAGCAGCTCTTCGCGGGAGGTGACCCGGTGCACGTCGTACCAGCCGCCCCCCCAGTGGGGCTTCATGTACATCGGGTAGCCCAGCTCCGCGCCCAGCGCGTCCCAGTCCACGTAGCGCATGTTGCGCGCCAGCGACTCGGAGTTCACGTCCGGGTTGTACTCATGCGCGGGCAGCACCGCCGTCTTCGGGATGGCCACCCCCAGCCTGGCCGCCAGCGCGGTGCCGATGAACTTGTCATCGGCGATCCGCCAGAACGGGTTGTTGATGACGTAGGTCCCGTTGAGCGCCGCCAGCTTGAGCACCGGCTGGTAGTGGGGGATGTCGTGGGAGATGCGGTCCACCAGCACCTGGTACGGGGGCGGGCGATCCGTCCGGGTCGCCTCCACCTGCGCGTACTCCGCCACCACGCCCTGGTTCCGACCGTTGACCTCCGCGATCAGCGCGTCCGGAAAGCTCCGCTCGCGCCCCACCAGCAATCCCACCTTCTTCGGCATGGTGCTGCGCGTATCAGATTCGACCCCGCTTCGGGGAGGGGGTCCGTGCAGCCAAGGGGCGCTACCAGCCCAGCTTGTTGCCCACGTAGTAGGGCAGCATCTGCCGCCAGGAGGTCCAGTCGTGGGGAATGTCGTGCCCCCACAGGTCCAGGTGGTGCCAGATGCCCTTGTCCCACAGCATCTGGGAGAAGCGGCGCGAGGCCTCCGGCTTCTCCCACTCTCCCTGCCCGGACATGATGTGGATCTGGCTGTGGTTCTTCACCAGGTCCAGGTTCCAGTCACTGAGGTTGGGGACGAAGGACATCGGGTTGTTGAAGTACAGGTTGTTGTCCCAGTAGCCCTCGGTGTAGCCGGGCTGCAGGTCGTAGAACCCGCTCATCGCCACCAGGGTGTCGAACAGGTCCGGGCGCCGGAAGAAGGCATTGGCGGCGAAGAAGGCCCCGAAGGACGCGCCGGAGACGCCGATCCGCGCGCCCTCGTTCTGCAGCACCCGGCGGATGTGGGGGACCACCTCCTCCTCCAGGTAGCGGGAGTACTGGGCGTGGTTGTGGGCCTGGATCGGCACCGGCAGCTTGTTGTTCATCCACGCGTGCTTGTTGATGCTCTCGATCGCGAAGACCTGCAGCTTCCCCTCCATCAGATACGGCTCGATGGACTTGATCAGGAACATCCGCTCCGCCTCCAGGAAGTCGCCGGAGGCGGTGGGGAACAAGAGCAGGGCGTGTCCCCAGTGACCGTAGCGGACGATCGGCATGTCCATTCCGAGGGCGGGGCTGTGCCAACCGAAGATCTCACGGCGAAGATGCGGGCTGACGAATTCCATGGGCCCGGGACGCTAGCCGACCGGCCCGCCGCCGCAAGGTCACGCCGGTGATTGGCGCCGGATGCCGGTGCGTGGGAGCGTCCCCCCATGGGCCTGACTCAGGTGCTGGTGTTGCTGGCGGCGGTGGTGGTGGCGGTCCCCCTGTTCAAGCGGCTGGGGCTGGGATCGGTGCTGGGCTACCTGGCCGCGGGAGTGGTGCTGGGGCCGTCGGTCCTGGGGGTGGTCACCGACGTGGAGGGCACCTTCCACCTGGCCGAGCTGGGAGTGGTGCTGCTGCTGTTTCTGATCGGCCTGGAGCTGCAGCCCTCCCGTCTGTGGGGGATGCGCCAGGCGGTGTTCGGGTTGGGCGGGGCGCAGGTGGTGGGAACCACGGTGGTGCTGGGCGGAGTGGGGCTGCTGTTCGGGCTGCCGCTGCCCACCGCGCTGGTGGTGGGGGTGGGGCTGTCGCTGTCCTCCACCGCGTTCGCGATGCAGCTGCTGGCGGAGAAGGGCCAGCTGACCAGCGGCTTTGGACGGGCCTCCTTTAGCATCCTCCTCTTCCAGGACCTGGCGGTGATCCCGGTGATGGCCTTGTTGCCGGTGCTGGGCACCGCCGCCCCCGGGGTGCCCTCGCGGGGTTGGGTCCAATATCTCCTGATGTTGGGCGCCCTGGCGGTGGTGGTGACGATGGGGCGCTTTTTGATGAAGCCGCTGTTCCGCATGGTGGCCGCCACCCACTCCCAGGAGGTGTTCACCGCCACAGCGTTGCTGGTGGCGGTGGGGACCGCGGCGCTGATGGGCGCGGCCGGGCTTTCGATGGCGCTGGGGGCGTTTTTGGCCGGGGTGCTGCTGGCGGAGTCCGAGTACCGCCATGAGCTGGAGGCGGACATCGAGCCGTTCAAGGGCCTGTTGCTGGGCCTGTTCTTCATGACGGTGGGGATGAGCGTGAAGCTGGGGATCCTGGCCCAGTCCCCGCTGGGTGTGCTGGGCCTGGTGGTGGGGCTGGTGGCGATCAAGGCCCTCTGCTTGTTCCTGCTGGGCCGGGTGTGGCTGAAGGAGACCCCAGGGGCCCTGAACCTGGCGGTGGCCATCTCCCAGGGCGGGGAGTTCGCCTTCGTGCTCTTCGGGCTGGCGGTCACCTACGGGCTGATGCCGAGGCAGCTGTCCGATCTGCTGGTGGTGGTGGTGTCGCTGTCAATGGCGGTGACCCCGCCGCTGTACATCGCCCTGGAGCGGTGGGTGCTGCCCCGGCTCAAGAAGCCGGCGCCGCGCGAGTACGACGCGCTGCCGGACCAGGAGGTGCGGGTGGTGATCGCCGGCTTCGGCCGGGTGGGGCAGGTGGTGGGCCGGGTGCTGCGGGCCAAGCGGATCGCGTTCACCGCCATCGACAAGAGCGCCGAGCACATCGACTTCGTCCGCAAGTTCGGCAACCAGGTGTTCTACGGCGACGCCGGCCGGCTGGATCTGCTGCGGGCGGCCAAGGTGGACCGGGCCCAGGTGTTTGTCCTGGCCATCGACGACGTGGAGGCCTCGCTGCGCACGGTCGCGACGGTCAAGCAGCACTTCCCCCAGGTGACGATCTTCGCCCGGGCCCGGAACCGGCAGCACGCCTATGCGTTGATGGACCTGGGGGTGAAGCACGTGATGCGGGAGACCTTCCTCTCCAGCCTGGAGATGACCGGGGAGATCCTGATCTCCCTGGGCGCCTCCCACGCCGAGACCCGCCGGGTGATGAACCGGTTCCAGGAGCACGACGAGCAGCTGCTGCTGCAGACCTACAAGTTCCGGCAGGACCTGCCCCGGCTGCAGGCGGCGGCGGAGGGGGCGCGCGCCGAGCTGGAGCAGATCTTCGCCAGCGACAGCGAGTCGGAGTCGCGGACCGGCTAAAGTCAGTGGAAGAGGACCGCGCCGCCGTCCACCGGGCGGTGGGTGCCGGCGGTCCAGCGCACGTCGGTCAGGGTCACCCGGTGGTGGAGGTGGTCGACCAGGAACACGAAGGCCCACCCGAAGATCTCCCGGGGCACCTGCTCGATGGCAGGGCGTGCTTCGGAATGTCGTGGGCCTTCCGCCAGTTCGAGCATCCGCTCCCGCCCCAGCTTCTCCGCGCGCGGAGGCAAGAGCACAAGCCGGTGGGCGACGTCCGGGGCGTAGGCCAGCGTGTATCGGGCCATCAGCGGAATCCTGCCGATCCTACCGACGAGGTTCCACGAACATTTTTCGTCGCGCTGCGTTGTTTTGACTGGCCTTGTGGTTCCGCCTGGACGGCCGGCCAATTGCGGGAGGAAGGTCGGGGCGTCATGATCCGCGCTTTTCTGGCGTCCACCCTGCTGGTGCTGCTGACCGCCTGCCCGATGCCCCGGGGCCGCAGCTGCCTGGGCTTCCTCGAGCGCTGCGGTGAGGAACACGCCTGCGTGCAGTACCTGCATCAGACCGGGCTGGAGGCCAGCTGCGAGCTCCCCTGCGGCAGCGACAACCAGTGTCCGAAGGGTGAGTGGTGCCGGCTGCCGGGGCAGGGCGAATATATGGCGGTCAACATCTGCGTGAAGAAGTAGCCGCCCCCTTCAGCGGGGCGCGACCGGGGTGGCTGTGTCCCGACGGAAGACCAACCGCTCCACCAGGGCGGCCTGGTAGCGGGCCTCGTCCAGGTGGCCGGCGTCGCGCAGCTTGGTGAGCAGGGTCCGGACCCGCTCCTCCCAGTGGGGGGTCAGCTCTCCTTTGAGGTAGTAGCCGTAGTAGCGGTTGGGGTTGGGGATGATGGTGGCCAGGAACACCGCTTGCCGGGGCGAGAGCGCGGGGGCCTGCACCCCGAAGTAGTGGGGCGCGGCCTCGCCCAGCCCATACAGGTTCGGGCCCCACTCGATCAGGTTGAGGTAGATCTCCAGCAGCCGCTCCTTGGGCACCGAGACCTCCAGCGCCAGGGTGATCAGCGCCTCCTTCACCTTGCGGGAGAGGGTCTTCTCCCGGGAGAGGTAGAGGTTCTTGGCCAGCTGCTGGGTGAGGGTGGACGCGCCCCGGAAGCGGGTCCCGCGGATGGCGGCGATCAGGCTGTCGTGGATCTCGGTGAACTCGAAGCCGTCGTGTCCGAAGAAGCCGGCGTCCTCGCTGGTGAGCACCGCGCGGACCACGTGCTCCGGCAGCTGTTCCAGGGGGACGAAGGCCCCGCTCTCCGGGGCGAGGATCAAGTTCCGGGTGCGCCCCTTGGCGTCCACCGCGGTGTGCTCGAAGGGGACGGTCAGGTCCCGCGCCCGGGAGGGCTTTAGGCGGTCCAGCTCCAGCACCGGCTCCACCTCCCAGGCCTCCGGCTCGCCGGGCGGGCCCCGGATGCTCAGCGACGCGGTCAGCGGGCCCTGGGCGGCGGGCGCCGACTCGTCCGGCCGCAGCTGGGGGGGCAGCGCCTGGACCAGCTGTTCGAAAGGGAGGTCCTTGGCCTCGGCGCGGAACTCCAGCGCGCCCTTGCCGCCGAAGACCACGCTGCTGTGGAGGGTGACGAACAGCGTCTCCTCGTTGCCCAACCAGACCCGGGCCGGCTCCAGCAGCAGCCGGTTCTCCTTCGGGTTCCAGGTCAGGGTCCCCCAGAGGCCCAAAGAGATCGGCCCCACCGGTCTGGGCGCCAGCCGCTCGCCGGAGAACCAGGCGTCGCGGGCGGCCAGCTTCCAGGAGGCGCTGGCGGGGGTGATCATGTCCGCCCCCTCCAGCCGGAATTGTCCCTCCACCGTCCCCTCGCGCAGCTGCGCCGGGAGCCTGGCCCACAGCGGGTCGCCCAGCGCGGCGTGGGTCAGCGCGGTCAGCTCCGCCTCCACCGTGTAGCGCCCGTGCAGCCGCTGGGCGTAAAGGGTGGCCCGGCCGCCGTCGGAGAAGGTGAGCCGGCTGCGCAGCCGCAGGGTCTCCTCTTCGAGGCTGACGGAGAGGAAGCCCTGGATCGGTCCGGCCAGGGAGAGGGTGTTCTCCGCGCCGCCCATCAGCTGGAGCCCCTCGGTGAAGAGGGCCAGTGACTCCAGACTGCGGGCCGCCTTCCTGGGTGCGTTCGGCTCCCGGGGAGGAGGGGGCCTTTGCATCGCGTCCCAGAAGGCGCGCAGTGATTCGGCGCGGCGATCCAGGTGGAGCACCGGGCGCTCCAGGGTCACTGTGGCCGGCAGCACCTGTCCCTGCAGCAGCCGCCGGTAGCTGGGGCGCACCCGCAAGGAGGGAATCTCCAGGAACGGGGCCTGGTCCTTGGCGGAGCGCACCCGCACCGGGCCCAGCTTCACCCGCCCCAGCCAGTCCACCTGCAGCTCGTCCCCCAGCTCCACCAGGTCGGTGCGCGCCAGGATCGAAGCCCGCAGCCGAGCGCTCAGCTGGGCCCGGGTTCCCGCGGAGTTGAGGAACAGCAGGGCTGCGCCCCACAAGACCGCCAACAGCAGCCCCAGCCCGGCAAGGGTCAGCAGCGCCCGGCGGGTCCGTGGCCCCAGCCGAACGCCGCGGCGTCGCCGGGGAGGCGGCGGAGGCGAGGGAAACGGATCGGGGGGCTCGGGGAGGAGAATCGACACGGTGCGGGGCCGGAGTGTTTAGCAGGCCCCGGCGGTCGGGCCCAAACGGGCCCGGTCGGTCTTCCACGCGCGGTAGCCCGGTAGTCGCGCTGGGCGGTCTCGCACGGTCGTCTCGCGCGCAGGCTCATGGATTGGCGGAGCCAGGCAACTGCGCTACGGGACCTCCATGGCACAGGAACTCGCGGGGAAGGTGGCGTTGGTGACCGGGTCCAGCCGAGGCATCGGCCGGGCCATCGCCGAGGTGCTGGTCCGGGAGGGGGCCGCGGTCTGCCTCACCGCGCGGGGCGCGGAGGCGTTGGGGGAGGCAGAGCGGGCGCTGGCCTCCCAGGGCCGGGTGACCTCGCTGGCGGTGGATGTGACCTCCGAAGAGGGCGGGAAAGGCGCCGTGGCCCACACCGTGAAGACGTTGGGGCGGATCGACCTGCTGGTGAACAACGTCGGCGGCAGCCGGGGCACCGGCAAGTTCGATGAGGTCTCCGCGCAGCAGTTCCGCGAGGTGGTGGAGGCCAACCTGCTCTCCACGGTGCACACCAGCGGCCCGGCGGTGGAGTGGATGAAGGCCCACGGCGGCGGGTCAATCATCCACATCGGGTCGATCTTCGGACGCGAGTACGCCAGCAGCGCCGCCTACACCGCGGCCAAGGCGGCGATCACCGCGCTGACCAAGGAGATGGCGGTGGATCTGGCCCGCTACCGGATCCGGGTGAACCAGGTGGCCCCCGGCGCGATCTTCTTCCCCGGGGGTTCGTGGGATCGCCGGCAGCAGACGGACCCGGAGAAGGTGATGCGGATGGTGGAAAACGACTTCCCGTGGAAGCGCTTCGGCAAGCCGGAGGAGATCGCCGAGGTGGTGGCCTTCCTGTGCTCCGAGCGCGCCAGCTGGGTGAGCGGGGCCACCGTCCCGGTCGACGGGGCGCAGGGCCGGGCGTTCTGATCGGGGAAGGTCGGGGAAAGGAAAACGGACGTGAGGCGCCTGGCCTCACGTCCGTTCGAACTCCTCGACTGCGACCGCGAGCCTACGCGGCGGCGTTCTTGAGCAGCAGGTCCAGGTTCTTCACCTGGGCGTAGCGGGCCGAAACGTCGTCCCAGTTCCAGACGTTCCAGATCGCCTTGAAGTAGTCCGCCTTGGCGGGGCCGTACTGCAGGTAGAAGGCGTGCTCCCACGCGTCCAGGACCATCAGCGGGATGCCGCCGCCGTTGACGTTGTTCTGGTGATCGTAGATCTGCGCCACCACCAGCCGCTTCTGGAGCGGGTCGAAGGACAGCGCGCCCCAGCCCGAACCCATCAGGGTGGCGGAGGCGGCGTTGAGCTGCTTCTTGAAGCCCTCGAAGGAGCCGAAGTCCCGCTTGAGCGCCTCGGCCAGCTCACCGGTCGGCTCGCCGCCGCCGTTGGGCTTCATGTTCTGCCAGTAGAGGGTGTGGAGGAGGTGACCGGAGGTGTGGAACGCCAGCGCCTTCTCCAGCGCGTGGGTCTGCCCGCTCATGTCCTCCTTGGTGCGCAGCTCGGCCAGCTGCTCCTGCGCCTTGTTGGCGCCGTCTACGTAGGCCTTGTGGTGCTTGTCGTGGTGCAGCTGGAGGATCTTGCCGGAGATGTGCGGCTCCAGCGCGCCGAAGTCATAGGGAAGGTCGGGGAGGGTGTACTTGGTCATCGGGAGGCTCTCCTGGTTGGGATGGAAGACGCGCGGACCATAGCGCCCCGGTTGATCCGGGACAGGACTCAAAGCGTCTTCCGCCGGGGCTTTGACAGAAGGCCACTGTGTTGGGCGCAAAGTCCCAGCGGACTGTCCCGTGCTCATCACAGCTCGTCCAAGGTCTCCGCCGGCAGAGGCGGTGGCCTTCGCTTCGGGCGCTTGGGGCGTCGGGGTCGGGGGGGTCCTAGGCGCTTGGGGATCTGGATCCGCGCATCGGGATCGGGGAGGTAGATCGCCTCGGCGGCCTGGCGAGAGAGTCCGTGCGCGTCGGCGTACTCACGACAGGTGAAGCTGCGAGGGGCGGGATCCAAGAACGGCATCGGCGCGAGCACTGCGAACCGGGTGCCATGACCGGAGCCTTGCCAAGGCAGGGTGACCGCATCCGCGGCGATGGACGTACCGTCTCGGAGACAGGAAGTGCCAAAGGCGCTGTCCTCGCGGAGGGCAACTGAAACCAAGGGTCAGACCAATCGGTTTGTACAGGGGGTCCGAACTGAGATACCTCACAGGGGGGAGGCTCCGGTCAGACCAAGCTATTCTGCGACAACTTCCTTGTTGTCGCTCGAAGCAGGCAAACGTCAATGGATTCGAACGCTTGAGAAACGGAACCGACAAGGAATGACTTGTCGGTGGAACAGGCTCCTGCGCTCAAGTTCGGGCCCGGAACCGCATCCGGTCCTTCGACGCGTGATCGCTTGTCGGTTCCCGCGGGCCCAAGCCAATAATGCTGGGACTTTGCGCAGAGATGACCGACAAGCGCGGAGTAGTCGCAGAATAGCAAGGTCCGCACAGAGTTCCCGCCCAAGAGGGGTTCAGGTCCGGCGGCGCTTCGGGCGCGCACAGTACCGCCACGACACCAAGGCGAACGCGCCCATCAAGGGAACAGCGCGCTCCGCAGCGGTCGTCGGGAGCCTCGGGCTCTATGCACCCGTGCACCGTGATGTGCTCGACGTGGAGAACATCGACCAGGTCCGGGACGTGGTGGGGCGCCCAGCACGCCGTACCGCGCGGAACCTGTGCAGCGCGGCGGGCCAGCCTCACAGCAGCAGCTTCTGCGCCCACGGAGAGAAGGCCAGTTGCAGGACGAGCAGGACCAGCAAGGTGGCCCAGGGCCGATGCGCGAAGGTGCCCAACTGCCTTCCACGCCAGGCGTAAAGCGCCCAGCCGGCGAAGACGAAGGCCAGCTCGATGAACCACCAGCCGACGGGGATGGACACCCACCACCCCAGCCCGAAGTGGGTCTCCGAATGCGGAAGCAGGGCCAGGTCCCCCGGGTGGAAGGGGAAGTCGAGGAGGAAGTGCGAGAAGACGCTGAACCCGCACACCGCGGCGACTGCCCAACCCCGACGGAGATAGGGCAGCGCGAACAACGCACCCAGCACCAGGCCGCTTACCAGCGAGTGGGACCAGTCGATGAAATCCAGCGAGAACCCGGGAGAGACCTGGGGCGTGATGCTGACTTGTTCGATCCCCAGGACCACCAACAGCCCAAACAGCGAATCGGCGAGGCCGATCCCGATGAGCAGGGCGGAGAGCGGGGCTCGCGGCTGGGCCGCCTTGAGCGCCAGCCCAGCGGCGAAATGACCGACGTACATCAGCGATCCAGCCAGACCAACAGGGGCACCGGGAGGATGAAGCCGATCAACACCAGGATTGCCAGGCCGATAGGCGTCATGGGTCCGTTCTAGTCATGAGCGCCCTTCCGACTCCACCCGGAACATCTCGCCCCAGCTGTGACGGGTCGAGTTGGCGGGTAAACCACACCAACACCAACGTCACCCCGATCCAGAAGACCGTCGCCACCGCCGCCAGGGCCAGCCCGGCCGTCCCCAGTGCCGGGCGCGGTAGACCTCCACCGGATCATTCTCTGGCCGGTCCGCACAGTGGGGAATGGCCACGGCCAGGCGCTACCCCCGCATCGCCGCGGCGGCGATGGCCGGGATCTTCAGCCAACCGGGGGCGTACTCCAGCTCGGTCAGCTTCCGGGCCAGCACGTCCAGGGTGCGGTGTCCGGGGAACCAGGGCGGTATGGGGAAGGTCCTCACCGGCGCGCGCAGCACCACCTTCTCGATCTCCTCCAGCATCAGCGTGTTGTGCACCCAGCCGTTCCCGCTCTGGATGTTCTCCGGGGTGGAGGACGGGTGCGCGCCCCACGGGGTGGTGCCCAACCCGAACACCGCCCCCGGCCAGGTGTTGATGCACACCGCCCCGTAGCGCAGCTTGCGGATCGCCTCCTCCACCGCGTGCTTCAGCTTCGGGTCGGCCAGGGTCTTGGGGTGGACGACCAGCGTCACGCACAGCGTCCCCCACACCCGCTCGTTGACGAAGTCCACCGCCCGGGCCAGGTACTCCGCCGGATCCCCCGCCTCCAGCGCGGTGAGTCCGAACACTGCGCTCCAGGACTCCTGGCGGAAGAAAGGCTCTTGCGGGTCGTTGGGATCCAGCTCCGGGATCAGCGCATACGGCAGCTCGCCCGGCCCAGCGGTCCCCACCAGGTTCAGGCCCGGGCGGCCCTCCGTGAACCGCCGCCACCGCTCCTCCGCGCCCGGGTAGTAGGCCTTGCGGACCTGGGCGCGCTGGAGCCCCCGCTTGATCGCCGCCTGCAGCCCGGGCCGACCCTCCCAGCCCTGGTGGGTGAGGATCAGCTTGGCGGCGTTGCAGTTGAAGGAGGCGTTGTTGACCACCATCCCGGCGATGCTCTTCCCCTGGAAGTTCAGCTCGCCGGCGGAGTAGGGACCGGGGACCACGATCACCGGGGTGACGTTCCCCAACTCAGCGGAGACCTGCTTTTTGAGCACGGGATCGCGGCGCTGCTTGCGCGCCTCCCGCTCCGGGCCCGGCGGTCCCCACACCATCTGCTCGTAGGTGTGGTCCGACCCGGTGATGTGGACCTCGTCCACCAGCGGGTGCTCCGTCAGCCACGCCCCCTCTTCCGCGCCGCCCTGCAGTACCGCCAGGAACCCCCGCTCGATCGGCGCCTTGAAGGCCCGCTCCAGCAGCGGCCCCAGGTACGCGTTGACCGGGTTCATCTTCAGCAGGCAGACCGTGCCCTCCACCAGCAGCTTGTAGATCACGTCCGTGGGGGCGATGGCGTTGACGTTCCCGGCTCCCAGCACCACGCACAGCTTCCCCTGGTGCGGCTGGCGGTAGAACGACGCCTGGTGCTGGCGCAGGTTCTCGCGGGTCACCCCGGGGCGGAAGTGGACCTCGGCGGTGTGGCCGGCCAGCAGGGTGGAGTCGATCCGGGTGGTCGGGTACACCTTGAGCCCCAGCCGTCCGTCGGGGAGCTTGAAGGTCCAGGACTTTTCGATCCGGATCGCCCCGTGCTTCTTCAGCTCGCGCAGGCTCTCCAGGGTCTGCCGCAGTACCCGCAGGGTGACCATCGGTCCCCCCAGCCACTCCTCGCCGGCCAGCGGGCTGTTGGGGTCGATCCCCTTGGCCTGGCAGGCGGCGATCACGCTCTCCTCCGCCACCTGGTGGTAGCCGTCCAGCATCTGCTCGGCCAGGCGGATCCGGTCGTCCAGGGTCAGCCGGGCGAACTCGCGGCTCTTGTCCTTCATCCTTCCAATCAGCTGCTCCCACGCGTCCATGGGGGCACCATAGGCGGCTCAGTGGGAGAAGTCGGCGCCCACTCCCACCCCGGCGAAGAACCCGCGCACCAGGGTCAGGTCCGGCTGGGGGAAGAAGACGATCCCCCCGTGGGCCAGGGCATAGAAGGACGGCGCGAAGCGGTAGCGCGCCTCCGCTGAGCCCATGTAGCGGGGGACCTGATTGAACCCGGTGAGGGTGAAGCGGCCGGTAAACGTCGCCAGGTCCCCCGGCAGCCGGGTGGTGACCGCGGCGTCCACGTCCAGCCGGTTGAAGCTGAAGTATTCCGCCGACGCGCTGAACACCAGCGCGCCGCTCCGGGAGGTGGCCAGGTCCGCCGAGTGGCCCAGCTCCAGCTGCAGCTCGGTGAAGCCGGAGAAGCTGTCCGGAAGCCGGGCCAGCGAGATCCCCTGCAGGGTAAAGCCCATGTCGGAGAAGCGGGCCAGCTCGTAGCCTGGGCCGAACATCCCGAAGCGGAAGCCGCCGCCCAGCTTGCGGCCCTCCAGCTTGAGGCCCATCAGCGCCCCTCCCAGCTCTCCGTCCGCGGAGACGCCCAGCATCCCGCCCATCGCGAAGTCGGTGGTCAGCAGCCGCGAACCGATGGCGCCATAGGCGAAGGAGCGGATCGACTCCCCCTGGTAGATCGCCGCGTCCGCCTCCACCAGCATCACCGTCACTGGTTCGGTGTTTCCCCCGGCCTGCCCGAAGTCATGACCGGCGGAGAGGGTGAGGTGGTACCTGCCGCGCTGGGCCGCGTCTCCCAAAAAGCCGCCGATGTCTCCGCTGACCTCCAGGGCGAACAGCCGGGCCGCCAGCACGTCGCTGGCCAGCACCTGGGCGTGGACCGGTCCGGCCTCCCCGCTGAATATGGCGCCCAGCGGGTGGTAGTCGGGGTTCAGCTGGTTGGAGTAGCGGCTGACCAAAAGCCCGCGGCCCAGGGAGACCCGCCGCAGCGGCCCGGCCCGCAGCCGCAGCGGCGCGGCGTCCGACCCCAGCCACAGGTCCCGCAGCAGCTGCCCATAGTCGGAGGTCTGGTCCCAGTCCGCGCCCCGCAGGATTCCCGCGTAGTCCCCGTCCCGCTGCGCCGGCACCTCGTCGAAGACCCGCAGCCGCAGCGGTGCGCCCAGCTCGAAGCCGAAGTGGTCTCCGGTATCCACCGAGATCATCGGCACCACGTTCAAGAACAGGTCCTGCCGCCCGCCGGGGGTGCCGGACGGAAGGGAGTGGGCCACCAGCTCCACTGCCCCGCGGAACAGCGACCGTCCCCGGGCCGCCTTGGCGGGATCGGTCGGCTCGCCCAGGGTGGTCTTCTCCGCCTCGGTGGGCGGCTCCTGCTTCTCCGGCTCCATTGCCATCGGGTCGGTCTGGGAGACCTCCTCCGGCGGCGGCTGGGCCAGGGTCTGGGCGGGCGGGTTCGGCTCGTAGCTGATCTCCGCCTTCGCCTCCGGAGCCGGGTTCTGGGCCAGCAGGGTCAGCGCAATCCACGCAAGCGACATGACCCCGACTCTAGGCCCATCGAGCAGCCATCGCGAACCCACAGCCGCCCCTGTTTGCCTCGGGAGCGGAGTTCTCAACGGCCCTTTGCTGGCAGACTGGAACGCCATGTCCGCCCAACTGTCCGCCGCGCTGGCCGAGTGGTCCTCCCTGCTTGGGACCCGGTGGGTGATCGCCGGGGGCTCGCCGCTGGAGGAGGCCGAGCGGACCACCTTCGCCACCCGGCAGCGGATCCCGGCCATCCTCCGGCCGGCGAACGCCGAAGAGGTCGCCGGCTGTCTGCGGATCGCCCAGCGCCACCGGGTGCCGATCCATCCGGTCAGCCGCGGGCGCAACTGGGGCTACGGCTCGCGGGTGCCGGCGGGGGACTGCGTGCTGATGCAGTTGGAGCGGCTGGATCGGATCGTGGCCTACGACGACCGCCTGGGCACGCTCACCGTGGAGCCGGGGGTGACCTTCGAACAGGCCCACCGCCACCTCCAGGAGCTTCGCGCGCGCTTCTTCCTCACCACCATCGGCGGGCCTCCGGACGCCAGCTTGCTGGCCAACGCGTTGGAGCGGGGGGATGGCCGGGGACCGAACGCGGACATCTTCGCCCACGTCTGCGCGCTGGAGGTGATCCTCCCCTCCGGGGAGCGGGTGGAGACCGGGCTGGGCCGCTTCGGCAACGCCCGCGCCCAGCACGGCTACCGCTGGGGCCTGGGCCCCTCGCTGGATGGGCTGTTCAGCCAGTCCAACCTGGGGGTGGTGACCCGCATCACCCTCTGGCTCACCCCCCGGCCGGCCTCCTACCGGGAGGTGTCCTGGGCCCTGGAGGAGGACGCGCAGCTGCCGCCGTTGATTGATTCGTTGCAGTCGTTGATCGCCGAGGGGACGGTGCGGGCCAGCGCGTTTGTGTGGAACGAGCTCAAGGCGCTGTCGGTGACCCGGCAGTATCCGTTCGCCCAGACCCGGGGCCGGGTCCCGCTGCCGCCGCCGCTGCTGGAGGCGTGGCGCGAAGGCTTCGGCCGCTGGGCGGGGAGCACCGGGCTGTACGCCGCCTCCCCCGCGCTGGGCACGGCGCTGGAGGCGCGGGTGCGGGAGGTGCTGGGGCCGGTGGTCAGTCGGCTGAAGGTCACAGAGCTTCCCCCCGACGCGCAGAGCCCGATGCTGGGCACCCCGTCTGGCGCAAACCTGGCGATGGCGTATTGGCGCAAGCGCACCCCGGTGCCCGCCAGCCCGGACCTGGATCGCGACCGGTGCGGCTTTCTGTGGAGTTCGGTGGCGGTGCCCTTCACCGGGGAGGAGGCGGCGACGGCCCAGGAGATTTCCCAGCGGGTGTGCCGGATGTTCGGGCTGGAGCCCAACCTGGCGCTGCTGGCCCCGGTCAGCCGGTGTCTGTCCCTGGTCTCCGCCCTGGTCTTTGATCGCGAGGTGGCCGGCGAGGACGACAAGGCGCTGGCCTGCCTCAAGGCGCTGGAGCGGGAATTGGGCGCCGCCGGCTATCTCCCCGCCCGGCTGGGGATCGCCTCCTTCCCCGAAAACCACCCCACGGTGGACGACTCCCGGGAGGTGCTGCGGCGGCTGAAACAGGCGGTGGATCCGGCCAACGTCCTCTCTCCGGGACGTTACGGGCTGTAACCTGATGTGGGCCGGTGTCGGTCCAGTGAATGTCAGGAAGCTTTGTTGGCACCGGCCAGCAACTTCGGCCCACCTCGGCGGAGAATCGAATCATGGCCCTCCCGATCTCCAGTGGCAGCTTCAACTACAACCGTGAGCGCACCTCCTCCACCTCGCGCGAGTACGGGAACCAGAACCCGGTCACTCCCCGGCCGGGCAGCAACCCTTCCGACAACCAGATCAACCTGCACCGGGACAGCTTCGAGGCCAGCACCACCGCGGCCCACGCGGAGGGCTCGTTCGGCAACCCGAACAGCACCGTCCGCGGCCAGGGCGCGGTGGACGTCGGCACCGCGTCGGTCTCCGGCACCACCGCGGTGGACGCGGACCTGCGCAACGCGGAGCTGAACGCCAGCGCCTCGGTGGACGCCTCGGTGTTCGCGGTGGACGCCAGCGGGTCGGTGAACGCGGACCTGGGGATCGTCAGCGCCGGCGCCACCGGCACCGCCCAGGTGGGCGCCACCGGCAGCGCCAACGCCACGGTGAGCATCGACCCGCTCAGCGGGGACCTGGCCGCCTCGGTGAACGCGGAGGCCTTCGCGGGCGTGCGCGCCGGGGCCGAGGTCACCGGCGGGGTGGGCCCGGTGGAGGGCACGGTCGGCGCGGAGGTGATGGCCGGGATCGGCGCCGAGTTCGAGGCCGACGTGGGCTTCCAGGACGGTGAGTTCTCCGCCAGCTTCGACATCGGCGCCAGCCTGGGCATCGGCGCCAGCCTGGAGTTCGACGTCAACGTGGACGTGGGCGGGATCGCCGAGGGCGTGACCGGCGCCATCGGCGGGGCCGCGGAGAAGATCTTCTCTGGCTGGTGACAAGCAGCGCGGTTCCCCGGAGACGCTGGAGCAGTTGCTGGCCAGCGGGAAGCTGATCGACGCCAACCTGCGCGCCGATCAGTTTTTGTCCGTTGATCCTCAGGATCTCCAGGCCCACCTCGCCAAGGCCAAGATCTCTGCCGTGCAGCGGGACCTGGACGCCGCCCACCGCTGGGTGGACCAGGCCCAGTCGCTGGGCGCCCCCTTGGCGGAGGTGGAGCTGATCCGCGCCAACCTCTTCGCCCAGCAGGGCCAGCTGGCTCGCGCCGTCTCCCTCTATGAGGCGGTGATCTCCTTGGACCCCTCGCGGGCCGAGGCCCACTTCGGGCTGGGGCTGGCCCGGGTCAAGGCCAAGGACCACCCCGCAGGCCTGCAGTCGCTGGCCCGGGCGGTGGAATTGGCCCCGGGCAACGCCGCCTTCCACTACCGCTACGGGCAGGCGCTGCTGGAGGTGGGCCGCTTTGAGGAGGGCAAGGCGCAGCTGCAGGCGGCGCTGAAGCTGGAGCACCGGTTCCTCCCCGCCCACCTGGCGCTGTACCAGGCGCTGATGCGCGAGCAGAACCTGCCGATGGCGCGGGTGATCGTGGATCGCGCGCTGGGGGTGCTGCCGGATCACCCCCGGCTGCTGGCGGCGATGACCAACGTCCAGCTGCTGCAAGGAGACGTGGAGGGCGCGTCCCGGACTGCGATCGTCCTGGCCGGCCAGCGTCCCCGGGATCCGGAGGCCCAGGGGAACCTGGCCCTGCTGCTGATCTTGCGGGGCAAGCGCGAGGAGGCGCTGCACATCTGCCGCAGCCAGGCCTCGCAGGGGCTGTCCAACGCCACCTTGCAGATGGTGGAGGCGATGTACTTCGAAGGCGAGCAGCCGCCCCGGCTGGAGGAGGCGATCCGCGCCTACGAGACAGCGATGGGGCTGGATCCCTCCGACTGGCGCGCCGCCAACAACCTGGGGCAGCTGTTGCTGCGGATGGACGAGGGCCGGCCCGGCTCGCGACAGGAGCGGGCGCTGACCGTGCTGGAGGAGGCGGTCCGTCGCGCGCCCACGCAGCTGGAGCCGCGCCTGAACCTGGCCCTAATCCTGGCCCAGCGGGAGGACGTGGAGCACGCCCGTTTGGTGCTGGCCCCGGTGCTGGCGGCCCGGCTGCCGGAGAGGAGCCCCCTGCGGGAGCAGGCCCAACGGCTGGAGAAGGTCCTCTCCCAGCCCCGGCAGTAGCCAGCCGCCCTCCGGGCGGTGAAGACTGCGGTGTGCTCAAGCAGCTCTTCCAGAAGTTGAAGGACGCGGTGGGCGGTGAGCAGGCCGCCCCGGCCACCCCGGTGATCAACGAGCGGATGAGCCGGATCTCCGCCGGGGAGGCCTTCGCCGGACCCAAGCGCAGGGTGCAGAACCTGACCGGGGGGAACCGGTCGCTGACCCCGGAGCAGATCCGCGCCATCCGCCATGAGGCCTTGCGCCAGCGGCAGGAGAAGGCGGCCCGGGAGACCCTGCGACAGATCCGGCTGAAGCTGGGGAAGGTGAAGCTGGAGGCGCTGGCGGCGCTGCCCCGCGGCTTCGAACCGGCGGAGGCGACCGCGCTGGCCAACGGCAGCGCGCTGACCGCCGAGGACCTGGACCGGCTGGGCCAGGTGGTGCCGGGGCTGGACCGCGACCTGAGCGACGATCTGGCCCGGGTCTCCTCCTGGGGCGAGGAGGAGCGGGCCAAGCTGCTGGCCGCGGTCCCCGAGGCCTGGCGGACGACCCTGGGCGCGCCGGTGGTGGCGATCCTGGACCGGCTGCCCCAGCTGACCCGGGAGGCGGTGCTGCGGCTGCAGCGGGTCCCCCACCCGGCGGCGCTGGCCGCGTACCTGGCCAAGGAGAGCAAGTTCCAGCAGGAGGAGGCCCGCGCCGCCGCCCACGCCCTGGCCCAGTTCGGGGACGAGGATCGCCCCTCGGCGCTGGCCCTGCCTCCGCCCCGGCCGCTCAAGAGCGCCAAGCCGGCCCCGCGCCGCTGAACGTAATTGGAGCTGACGTAACCCTGGTCCCTCCGCCGCCATAATCAATGAACGGTGCAGCTGACCCCCAACGCCCCGGCCACGGTGGCGCTGCAGGGCGTGAGCGGCCCCACCGAGGGAGACGCGGCGCTGATGCAGCCCAGCCCGGCCACGGTGCGGGGCGGCACCCTGCAGCGGACGGTGCGGGGCGGCACCCTGCAGCGGATCATGGCCGCCGGGGGAAGCGCGGAGGTGGCCACCCTGGCCGGGGCGCGGACCGCCAGTGGGGATGTGCCGGGGTTCAACGAGGAGGAGTCGGACGAGGCCTTCGAGGCCATCGCCCTGGCCTCGGACTCCAACGACGCCACCGCGGTGGTGGAGTGGCTGGAGGCCCACCCGGATCCGGCGGACCAGCGGGCGTTCATGGACATGCTGTTCCAGTACGAGGGGGTACCGAGGAGGAGTTCCAGGCGGCGATCACCTTGCACGGTGGGTCGGGGCCGTCGGACACCGCGGAGGGGATCGGGGAGCTCATCGGGGCTGACCCACGACGAGGCGCTGATCAACGCCTACGGGGAGAAGGAGCTGGAGAACTACCAGGAGGGCGACGGGGAGGCCGCCGGCTACCGCGCCTATGGGATGGCCCAGGCGCTCAGCGGGCTAAGCGGCCCGGCGCTGCAGCGGTACATGGAGGCCCACCCGGAGGAGACCGCCCCGCTCCTCCGACGATTGCCGCAGCCCCTCTTGAGGCGCGTGCTGGCTCTTTAAGTTGCCGTGGTTGCAGGAATCTAGGCGAGCCTCGGCGCGGTTGAGCTGAAATGGCTATATTGGCCATATCGGTTCCAGGAGCGGACCCAGGAGACTCAATTGGACAAGGTCCTGATGGTAGGGGCGGCCGAAAGCGGAGCCAGCGGGCTTCGCTCGGCGTTGGAGCAGGCCGGTTTCGGAGTCACCGAGGAGGTGGGTTCCTCGGCGGGGCTGGCAAGACTGGAGGGCGAAGCCTTCGAGGTGGTGATCGCCGATGCCTCGATCCAGGACTTCGACCTCAAGGGCTTCAGCCGGCGGGTGGGCGAGCTGCAGGAACGCGCCCGGCTGCTTCTGCTGACGGACCAACTCGACAACCGGGTGGTCCTCAAGGCGTTGGGCGATGGCGCCTCCCAGGTTCTCCAGAAGCCCGCGAGACCGGCAGAAATCGTCGCCGCCGTGGGGCTGATGATCGCCCAGCACAGACAGGGCCAGCGCCCCTCCGCGCTCAAGGCCCTTCGACCCACCCGGGAGTTCACGGCCACCGCGGCAAAGAATGAGTTCGGCCGGGTCCTGGATTCCGCCATCCATGAAGGTGCGGTCGTCATCACCAAGCACGACCAGCCCCGCGCCATCCTCATGTCCTATGAGGAATTCCAGGCGCTCACCCAGGCAAGGGCTTCGCGGCTCGATAGCCTCTCCGAACAATTCGACGCGCTGCTGGCCAGGATGCAAGCCCCCGAGGCGCAGAAGGGCATGAAGGCAGCGTTCGACGCCTCTCCTGAGGAACTGGGAGAGGCGGCCGTCGCGGCCGTGACGAAGCGTGGCTGAGATTCGTGCTCCCAGGCTGTTCATCCTGGCGGGCACCAACGGCGCCGGAAAGAGCAGCATCCTGGGCGCCACCACCCGGGCCAGGGGATCCGACTACTTCAATCCGGACGAGGCGGCCACGCGAATCCGGGAGAAGAATCCGCTGCTCTCGGTTGAAGAGGCCAACAGCGAAGCCTGGCATCAGGGGAAGCGGTTGTTGACGCGCGCCATCGCCGAACGCCTCGACTTCAATCTCGAGACCACCCTGGGCGGCAACTCACTCGCGGGGCTGGCCGCCAAGGCCGCCGCGGAAGGGTTTGAAGTCCGGGTCTGGTACGTGGGCCTCGCCACCGCGGAGCTGCATCTCCGGCGCGTGAGGCAGCGGGTCGCCCAGGGCGGCCATTCCATCCCAGAGGCGGACATCCGCCGACGGTTCGACAAGAGTCGAGAGCACCTGGTGGACCTGATCCCCTCGTTGACCGAGTTGAAGGTCTACGACAACAGCGAGGAGGGAGACCCCGCGGCCGGAATCGCTCCACGGCCGAGGCTCCTTCTGCACCTCGATCACGGACGGCTGCTCGGGCAGCCGGACCTGCGCGGGATGCCCTCCTGGGCCAAGGCGATCGTCATCGCAGCGATGGCCGAGGCCCTCCGTCGCCAGGTCCGTTAGCGGTTGGGGACCTGGAAGCGTTGGACGGCTTCCTTCAATTCGTTGGCCAGGGTGGAGAGGTCGGCGGTGGATCCCTCCAGGGTGGCGCTGCCGCGTTGGTTGTCCTGGGTCACCGCCAGCACCGAGGCCATCGCGTCCGCCAGCTGGACCGAGCCGGTCTGCTGCTGTTCGGTGGCCACCGAGATTGCCCCCGCGGCGCGCACGGTGTCCTCCGCCAGGGTCACGATCCGGGCCAGCACCTCGGAGACCCGGCGGGCCAGCTCCACGCCGGTGCGGGTGGTCTTCTTCCCGGTCTCGGTGGCCCGCAGGGCCAGCACCGTCGCCTCCCGCACCTCCTCAATCAGCCCGTGGATCTGCCGGGTGGACTTGGTCACCTCCTCGCCCAGCCGCCGCATCTCTCCGGCCACCAGCGAGAATCCCCGGCCGGCGTCCCCGGCCTTGGTGCCCTCCAGGTCCGCGTTGAGCGCCAGCAGATCCGCCCGCTCGGCCACGCTGCCAATGAAGGAGACCAGCCCGCGGATCAGGATCACCCGCCGCTCCAGCTCGGTCACCGCCTCGGCGATCTTCAGGTTGTCGCTGCCCAGCTTGTTCATCGCCGCCTGGAAGGCGGTGCTCTGCGCCTCGCCCTCCCGGCCGGCGGAGACGGTCTGCTCGGCGCGGGTGGTCACCCCGCGGGCGGACTCGGCGATCTCCTCCGAGACCCGGGCCAGGGCCTCGGTGGTAAACGAGGTCTGGTGCAGCGCCCCGGCCTGCTTGGCGGCCCCGCCCACGTGGGACAACGCCATCTGCCGCAGCTGCTGGGAGGTGGAGGCCATCTGCAGGCCGGCCCGCCGCAGCTCGCTTAGCCCCCGCACCAACTGCACCTGGACGCTGCTGAAGGCCACCGAGACGTCCCACAGCTCATCCTCCGCCGGGACCACGGTGCGGTGGGTCAGATCCCCCTCCTGCATCCGCTTCGCCTCCCGGGCCAGCGCCCGCAAGGGGCCGGCGATCGCCGAGCCGCCCACCCAGGCGGTGAGCAGGGCGAACAGCGCCGCGGCGGAGCCGAGGATGGCGATCACCCGGATCGCGGCGTCCACCGACTGCTGGGCCAGGGCCGCCTGCAGCACCGGGTCGGTCTGCGCCTGCACCCGCTCCAGGCCCCGGTGGAGCAGGGTCATCGCCAGGTCAGCGATCACCGCGCTGGGGACGATCACCAGCACCGCGGTGAACACCAGCAGCCGGCTGCGGATCCGCACCGGGCTCTGGGGGAGCACCGCGCTGAGCCGTTCGGGGGCCAGGCCGGCGGCGGGGAGGGAGGCGATCAGCTTCCGGGTCTGCTGGGCGGTGAGCAGATAGGCCAGCACCGCGCCCACCGGGAAGAAGACCAGCCCCGCCACTGCCATCCGCACCATCGAGGCCGGCGCCAGCGCCGGGACCCACAGCTTCAGCCCCAGCACCGCGAAGGCCACCGAGCCCACCCAGGTCACCGAGTTGAGCTTGAACACCATGTCCGGGGTGCCGAAGGCCTCGGCGGCCACCTTTCCCAGGTTCTCTTCGTTCAGCGGCACCCCGGGCAGGCCAATCCGCTTCAGGGTCCGCAACTGGCGGTTGTACCGGCGCGCGGTGAAGGTGCTCAACGCCACGATCAGGATTCCCACCAGCCCCAGCAGGGGGCGGATCGATCCTTCGGGGAAGGTGATGGTGCTGGTGGCGTAGTAGACGGTGGCCGCGCCCACCGGCAGCGAGGCCAGGCTGGCCACCGAGGAGATGCGGGAGGCGGACGCGCGCAGGGCCTCGGCGATGGCGGCGCTCATGCGGACACCTGCAGTTGATCCATCGCCTGCCCCAGGGCGCGGGAGAGGTCGTCCAGCCCCCGGGTGGCCGACGCCATGTCCCGGGTGGTGTCCACGGTGAGGTCGGTGACCTTCAAGACGTTGCTCATCGCCTGGGCCAGTTCGTTGGCCGAGGACTGCTGCTTCTCGGTTGCGGTGGAGATGGAGCTGGCCGAGTCCGAGGTCTCGCGGGCCAGGCCGTGGATCCGGTCCAGGGTCTCGGAGAGATCCAGGGCCAGCTGCGCACCGGAGCGGGTGCCGGCCTGGCCCGCCTCGGTGGCGGAGGCCGCGGCCTGGGCCGCCCGCTGCACATCGGCGATCAGGGTCTCGATCTCCCGGGTGGTGCGCACCACCTGTTCGGCCACCCGGCGCATCTCCCCGGCCACCAGGGAGAAGCCGCGGCCAATCTCCCCGGCCTTGGTGCCCTCCAGCTCGGCGTTGAGCGCCAGCAGATCCGCGCGGTCCGCGACCCCGTTGATGAACCCCACGATCTGCGAGATCTTCTGCACCCGGCTGCGCAGCGCGCCCACCGCCTCGGAGAGCGCGCTGTTGTCTCCGCGCAGCCGCTCGGTGCACTCCAGGAACGCCCGTGAGCTGGCCTGCCCGGCCTGCGCCGCTGCCAGGGTCTTGTGGGCCGCGCCAGAGACCTGCTCGGCGCTGTCGGCGATCAGCCGGGCGGCGTTGGCCAGGCCCGCGGTGGTAGCGGAGGTCGCGCCCAGCGCGGCGGCCTGCAGCCCCGACCCGTCCTCGCTCTCGCGGGTCACCTCCACCAGGGTGGTGGTGGTGGTGGAGATCCGCTCCCCGGCCACCCGCAGCCGGGCCAGCACCTCCGCGGTCTGGGCGCGCAGGGCCAGGAACGCGCAGGACAGGGCCCACAGCTCGTCCTCCGCCGGCACCGGCTGCAGAGAGCCGCGGTCCCCCGAGGCCAGCCGCTGGGCCTCGCGGGCAAGGGCCTGCAGCGGGGCCCCCAACGAGGTGCCGCCGGCGTAGGCGATGGCCAGGGCGAACAGCAGCACCAGCGCACCGAGGACGATCATCGCGGTGGTGGCGTGGTCGATGGCGGCGGCGGCGTTCAGCGCCCGGGTGGTGGGGCTGGCCTCCATCAGGAACGCGCCCAGCGCCCGTCTGAGCATGGAGATCGCCAGGTCGGCGGTGATCGCCGCGGGGGCGATCACCAGGATGGCGGTGAACACCATCAGCCGGGCCCTCAGCCGGCGGCGAATGGGGGGCAGCGCCCGGGCCAGGCCGTCGTAGCCCAGCCCCAGCTCGCTCAGCTGGCTTAGCAGTCGGCGAGAACGGATCACCGTGGTCAGGTAGGCCAGCAGCGCGCCCACCGGGGCGATCACCACCGAGTTGAGCCCCACCCGCACACACAGTCCCCAGTCCAGCCCTGCGTAGTAGTGGAGCAGCGGGGCGGAGAGGCTGGTGCCGCCGATCCACATCACCACGATGATCCAGAACTGCCGATCCGCGAACAGGTTCACCTGGCGCGCGGCCAAGGTGAGGTGGGCCTCGTCCAGCGGCGCCTTCCCCTGGGCCAGCGCCTTGAGGTCCGCCAGGATCCGGGCGTAGACCCACATCGAGAGCGGCAACAGCACCGCGGTGGCGTAGAGAGAAGAGATGCCCACCCGCCTGGCGCTGCCCTCGGGCAACTGCAGGGTCTGGCTGCAGTAGTAGACCAGCACCCCCCCCAGGAAGAGGTTGATGATCGCCGCGGGGAGGGTGATCCACTGGTGCCGACCGGCGAGCTTGGACTTCGGGTTGGTGGTCATCCGCGGGTCGCCCCCCCCAGCGAGGCGGGCCCAGCATACGGGACCCACCGGCCCAGGAGCGAGCGACGGTTCCCTGCCCGAAAGGCGGGCAGGTTAGCAGTAGGGGCGGACGGCCTTGAGCAGCGCGTCCATCCCGAACGGCTTGCGCAGGTAGGCCACCGCGCCGGGCGGGCGCTGGGGCGAGGCGGAGGTGATCACCACCGGGATCTCGCGCAGCCGCTCCTCCCGCTTGAGCGCCTCCAGCACCATCTCCCCGCTCATCCCGGGCATCATCAGGTCCAACAGAATCACCCTGGGAAGCTGAGGCTGGGAGAGGCGGGCCATCGCCTGCAGGCCGTCGGCCGCCTCCTCCACCGCGAAGCCCTCCTCCTCCAACACCTCACGCACGGTCTCGCGGATGTCCAGGTCGTCCTCCACCAGGAGGATGGGACCGCGGGGAGCGTTGGACGGGGTCACCCTGGGAGTGTAAGCGTCCGGGGGCGGTAGTCACAACGGGGAGTGGGCTAGAGATTGCCCACCATCTTTTCCGGCCTCACCCACTGGTCGAACTGTTCGGGGGTGACCAGGCCCAGCTCCACCGCCACCTCCTTGAGGGTCTTGCCCTGCTTGTGGGCGGTCTTGGCGATCTTGGCCGCGTTGTCGTACCCGATATGTGGGTTGAGCGCGGTGACCAGCATCAGCGACCGGCGGAGGTTCTCCTCGATCCGCGGAGTGTTGGGTTCGATCCCCGTCGCGCAGTTCTCCCGGAAGCTCCGGCAGCCGTCCGCCAGCAGCCGGCAGGACATCAGGAAGTTGTGGGCGATCAGCGGCTTGAAGACGTTGAGCTCGAAGTTGCCCGAGGCTCCGCCCAGGGAGACTGCCACGTCGTTCCCCATCACCTGGGCGCAGAGCATGGTCAGCGCCTCGGACTGGGTGGGGTTGACCTTGCCCGGCATGATCGAGCTGCCCGGCTCGTTCTCCGGGAGGGTGATCTCCCCCAGGCCGGAGCGCGGGCCGGAGGACAGCCAGCGGATGTCGTTGGCGATCTTGAACAGCGAGGCGGCCAGGCCCTTGAGCGCGCCGTGGGCGTGTACGAGCGCGTCGTTGGCGGCCAGGGCCTCGAACTTGTTGGGGGCGGTGACGAAGGGCAGCCCGGTCAGCGCGGCGATCTGCTGGGCGACTTCTTCCGCGTAGCCGGCGGGGGCGTTGAGCCCGGTGCCCACCGCGGTCCCGCCCAGGGCCAGCTCCGCCAGGTGGGGCAGCGACTGCTCGAGGTGACGGACGCTGTGGTCCAGCATCGCCACATAGCCGGAGAACTCCTGGCCCAGGGTCAGCGGGGTGGCGTCCTGCAGGTGGGTGCGGCCAATCTTGATGATCTCCTTGAAGGCCTTGGCCTTTGCGTCCAGCGCCTCGCGCAGCGCCTTCACCTGGGGGATCACCTGGCGGACCACCGCCTCCAGCGCGGCCACGCTCATCGCGGTGGGGAACACGTCGTTGGAGCTCTGCCCCTTGTTGACGTCGTCGTTGGGGTGGACCTTGCGGGACTCGCCGCGGTCCCCGCCCAACAGCTCGCTTGCCCGGTTGGCCAGGACCTCGTTGCAGTTCATGTTGGTCTGGGTGCCGCTGCCGGTCTGCCAGACGAAGAGCGGAAACTCCTGTTCGTGCTTGCCTGCCAGCACCTCGTCGGCGGCCTGGACCACCGCCTGACCGCGGGTCTTGTCCAGCGACCCGTTCTCCATGTTCACCAGCGCGGCGGCCTTCTTCACCAGCACCAGCGCATGGACCAGGGCGGCGGGCATCCGCTCGGTGGAGATGTGGAAGTTCTGCAAGGAGCGCTGGGTCTGCGCGCCCCACAGTCGGTCCGCCGGGACCTCGATGGGACCGAAGGTGTCTTTCTCGATGCGCACGTTCTTCGCGGTCATGGAACTCTCCAGGGTGACGTTCAAAGGCAGTGGGGCGAGATAGCCCAGCGCGCACGTCGATTGAAGGGGTCCGCTGCCCGGAAATGCGAAGGCCGCTACTGTCGTCGATGTGGGCAGGCAGCCGTGCTGCAACCGTCGCGGATCGCGAGGACTTCGGCGCGAAGGGGGCGGGCGGGCTTATCTATGTCCCATGCGCCCCTGGATCCTGATCGCCGCGTTGGTCGTCCCCCTCTCGCTGTCCGCCCAGGACAGCTATCAACCGTTGGGGGAGGTGCAGCTGGGGACCTCCTCGGCGTCCTTCGACGAGGACTCGGTCCGCGGACCGAGGGTGCAGGTGACCCGGGAGGAGGGCGGCCACTGGACCGGGCGGATCGGGGACATGGTGGTGGACGGGATTGAACGGCCCAACGGGGTCCGGGGCGCCAACTTCGCGCTCTACGTGGAGCGGGTCAGCGACGGGACCATTGTCCGTGGCAACCTCCTGACCCGGACGGTGTTCATCAAGATCCCCCACGACGAGCAGCAGCGGTACTACCTGCGCTACACCCTCAAGGGGGTGGCGGACACAACCCATCCGCCGGCCGCGCAGTTCGCCCTGGCGGTGGCCGGGGCCAGCATCCGCTGAGCGATATGACCTGGCGCAATGACCTCAAGACACAACTCGAGACGCTGGCGAAGGCATCCGACAAGCACTTGCGGCAACCAAGTTGAGGAGCACGAAGGCGTAAGAGAACGAATCAGCACCCGAAAGCGCTGACTTTGTTACCCGCCGCTGGCGGCCTGCAGCCCCGGCTCCACCGGCGGGTGCAGTGGCAACACCACGTGGAGGGTGGACCCCTCGCCGGGGCGCCCGGTGGACTCGGCCCAGATCTTCCCGCCGTGCCGGACCACCAGCTCCTGGGAGATGGTCAGGCCCAGCCCCAGTCCGCCGTAGGTGCCGCCGTGGAGCTGGGCGAAGCGTTCGAAGATCGTCTGCAGCTTGTCGGGGGCGATCCCCACCCCCCGGTCGGTGACCTTCAGGTGGAGGGAGGATTCGTCGTGGTGGAGTTCCACCCGCACCTCCCCGCCCTCCGGTGAGTAGCGGATCCCGTTGGCGATCAGGTTGGTGAGGATCTGGTCCACCCGGTCCGCGTCGGCGGTGATCGCCAGGGTGTCCGGACCGGTGACCACCACCCGGTGCTTGGCAGAGGTGGAGGCCATCCGTTCTGCCACCTCGTTGGCCAGCACCATCAGGTCCAGCGGGGCGGGGTAGAGGCGAAAGCTCCCCGACTGAAGCCGGGTGAGGTCGAACAGCTCCTCCACCATCCGCACCAGCCGGTCGATCTGCCGGGAGATCATGTGCAGCGGACGCACCGCCGGGGATTCCGCGCCGCCCATCTGACGGATCGCCAGTTGGGCCTGGGCCTTGGCGGCGGTCAGTGGAGTGCGCAGTTCGTGGGCGATCGCCGCCAAAAAGGCGTCCTTGGCCTCGCCCGCCGCCACCAGCTTTGCCTGCTGCTTGATCTGCTCCCCGCGCCTGAACAGCTCCACGAACACCGAGGCCTTGGCGCGGACGATCTCCGGGTCCACCGGCTTGAGCAGATAGTCCACCGCCCCCTGCCCGTAGCCCTTGAATACGTAGGCCGCCTCGCGGCTGAGCGCGGTGATGAAGATGATCGGGATGTGGGAGGACCGCTCGCGCTTCTTGATCAGCTCGGCGGTCTCCAGCCCGTTGAGCCCGGGCATTTGAACGTCGAGGATGATCAGCGCGAACTCGCGCTCCAGCAACTGGCGCAGCGCCTCCTCACCGGACTGGGCCCGGATAAGCTCCACCCCCAACGATTCCAAGGTGGCCTCCAGGGCGAGGAGATTCTGGGGGAGGTCGTCGACGATCAGGATCGCCGGCGCCACTACGGTCTGGTCGGGGCCGAAGGTCTTCATGAAGGTGCCACCATCCCTAACAGCGCAGAGCGGCTGGATTCACGCACCAGTGCAGGCCGCGGACCGCTTGTCCACCCGGACGGTGGGCAGGGTCAGGCGGCGGACACCCGGCGGACCAGGGCCAGTGGACGCGGCTCGGTCGGTTGCGCGTCTTCGGCCAGCGGCAGCCGGAGCTGGAAGCAGGCGCCGGCGGGAGAGTCCACCAGTGCCAGGTCGCCTCCGTGGCGCCGAAGGGTCTCGTAGCTGATGGCCAGCCCCAGGCCGGTGCCCTCGCCGGGGGCCTTGGTGGTGAAGAACGGTTCGAAGATCCTCTTGCGCAGCTCGGGGGAAATGCCGGGCCCGGTGTCCGACACCTCCACCACCGCCTGGCCCCCTTGCAGGAAGGACCGGACCGTCAGCTGGCCGTGGGCGCCCATCGCCTGGCCGGCGTTCACCACCAGGTTGGTCACCACCCGGGACAGCTCTCCGGCGCCTCCCCGAACCGCAAGGGGCAGGTCCAGCTGGGAGCACACTGCGATCGAAGGCGCGAGGGTGAGCCGGCCAATCTTCAGTCCGGCGCGCGCCAGCTCGGAGAGATCCAGCCGCTGCTCGCGATCCTCCTGGCGGCTGAGGGTCCGCATCGAGGCCACCGTCTCCCGGATCCGCGCGCAGCCCTCGGCGGCCTCCTCCGCCGCGGAGCGACCCTCGTCCCGTAGCTCCTGGACCTCGGCGGAGCGGGACCAGCGCCCAAGCGCCTCCAGCGCGCCCGGCCTGCCCTCCTCGGCCGCGGCCGCCAGGGGCACCGCACGGAGCGCGGTGGCCAGGTACTCCTGCAGCGCCGTCACATTGGCGGTCACGTAGGCCAGCGGGTTGTTGATCTCATGGTTCACCCCCGCCACCAGCACCCCCAGCGCGGCCATCTTCTCCTGCATCACCAGCTGGTCCTGGGCATGTCGAAGCTCGGTGACCGTGGCGGAGAGTTGCTCGGCGTGGGCCACCCGCTCGGTGACGTCGGTGAGCAGCAGCAGGCCGATACCCCGAGGTGCGTCGTACTGACAGTGCACGTCGAAGACCCGGGCCGGCGCGCTGGCGATCCGCACCGAGGGGATGGTGCGGCCCTGGTGGGCGCAAAGCATCCGCTCGGCGCTGGCGCCCAGGGTCAGCCGGCGGGTCAACTCCTCCGGGCCCGGGTGTCCAGGGAAGAGCGGCAGCGCCCCGGGGTTGAGGAGGGTCTTCTCGGTGTGCAGGTCGATCACCACCGAGGGGGTGGGGCTCTGGGTAAAGAGCAAGGCCAGCGCCTCGTCGTTCACCCCGCCGTAGCGCCAGCGGTGCAGCACCGTCCAGAAGGCCAGTCCGGTGAAGGCGAGCAGCAGCGGGGAGGCCAACTGCAAGGTGGTGGTATCCGCGATCCAGCGGAGCAGGAAGTACACCACCGAGCCCGACAACTGGATCGCCAGCAGCTTGAACAGGTTCGCCGTCCCGTAGGCCGTTCCCCTGATCAAGCGACGCGTTGTACCGGCGATCACCGCCAGGGTTCCCATCCCCACCACCGCGCTGTCGAACAGCCGGATCCAGGGCCCCAGCACATGCCAGGTCACCGGGGAGCGGACGATCAGCTCCGTCGGCGCCAGGTAGGTGATGGTCACCCCGACTGCCGCCAGCAGCAGCCCCGCCCCGACGGTGACCGCCTCCACCCGGGCAGTCTGCGTCCGGACCCACATGGAGTGACCGATGCCGAGGGCACCGGCGCCCACCGCGGCCACCCCGACCCGGATCCCGGCGATGTAGGGCAAAGCGTCGGCGCTGGTGGGCGCCTGCCCTCCCGCCACCATGAAGGCAATGGCCAGTCCCGCGCCGCCGGTGAGCACCGCGAGAGCGAAGCGCACTCCCTCCACGCCGCCCCGCCGGGTGATTGCGTTGAGGGTCACCGCGAAGCACAACCCTCCAGCCAGCATGTGCAGCAGCGTGTAGTTCACGTGGGTCACGAAGGCCCCAGGGCGTCGACTTCACCCCCTCGGGCAGCCAGTGGCAGGGCCAGTGACGGGAAGCTGTGCAACACCCGGGCCGGTCACCAAGGTGGAGGAGATTCCGTTCGCTACCCATCCCCACCCGACAATCGACGGAGGCGGAAGCAACACCCGGGGGCAGGATGGGCCTCATGGAGGAAGACCGCTGGTATCTGGTGATCGGCGCGGTGCTGGTGACCGTCTCGCTGGTGGCGAGCCTGGTCAAGAGACTGCCCCTCTCGGCGGCGATGCTGTACCTGGGCGCCGGCTGGGCGATTGGCAAACTGGGCCTGGGGTTCCTGGATCCGCTCCACCACGCGGAGGTGCTGGAGCGGGTGACCGAGCTGGCGGTGATCATCTCCCTGTTCACCTGCGGGTTGAAGCTGCGCCCGGCGCTGAACCTGGCCCACTGGGCCGTCCCCCTGCGGCTGGCCTTCCTATCGATGGGGCTGACTGTGGCGGCAATCGCCGCGGTGGCGGTCTACTTGTTGGGCTTCGACTGGGGGCAGGCGGTGCTGCTGGGAGCGATCCTGGCGCCGACCGATCCGGTGCTCGCCTCCGATGTGCAGGTGGAGCGCCCCGGGGACACCGACCGGTTGCGTTTCGGCCTGACCGGGGAGGCGGGGCTGAACGACGGCACCGCGTTCCCCTTCGTGATGTTGGGATTGGGGTTGATGGGGGCCCATCCGCTGGGCGAGGGATGGCGGCGGTGGCTGGGAGTCGATCTGCTGTGGGCGGTGCTGGGCGGCCTGGGGATCGGCTATCTGCTCGGGATCGCGGTGGGGCGGTTGGTGACCTACCTGCGGGTCCGTCACAAGGAGGCGCTGGGCTCGGATGACTTCCTGGCGTTGGGGTTGATCGCCCTGGCCTACGGGACCGCGCTGGCCGCGCACACCTACGGGTTCCTGGCGGTGTTCGCCGCCGGGCTGGCGCTGCGGACAATGGAGTCGGAAAGCAGCAAGGGCGAACCGGACGAGGAGGTCGCGCGCCAGGCCCGGCTGGGCCGGGAGCACGAGGTGCAGTCCCACCCGGAGAAGGGCGCGGCCTACATGGCGGAGGCGGTGCTGGGCTTCAACGAGCAGTTCGAGCGGATCACCGAGCTGGCGCTGATGCTGACGGTGGGGGTGCTGCTGGCGTCGATCCAGGTGCCGGCGGCGGCGTTCTGGTTCGTGCCCCTGTTGCTGCTGGTGCTGCGTCCGGTGGCGGTGCAGCTGGGACTGCTGGGCTCCGGCGCCCAGACCATCCAGCGGGGCTTCATGTCCTGGTTCGGGGTGCGCGGGATCGGCTCGCTGTACTACCTGTTCTACGCCGCCAACCACGGGCTGGCGGAGGAGGGGATCCACCGGCTGGCCCCCCTGGTGCTGTCGGTGATCGCCGTCTCGGTGGTGGTCCACGGGACGTCGGTCACCCCCGCCATGCGCTGGTACTCCCGCTGGAGCCAGAAGCAAGGCGGCCGGTGACGGAGGGGTGTGGCCACCGCGCCTAGAAGAACGCGGTCAGGGACACCTGGCCGTTGATCGGCGCTCCAGGGGTGAAGTGCAGGTCCTCACAGCCCAGGAACGCTCCGTCCTCCGATGCGGGCCGGGTGCCTGCGGGGCAACTGGCCTCATCCACCTCGGTGGGGAGCCGGGAGACGTTGGCGAACTGCGCCTCACGCCAGTCGGTGTTGGTGAGGTTCTGGAGGGCGACGCTTAGCTCGAACCACCGGTGCCGGTAGCCCAAGGTGGCATCTATTTGGGTGAAGCCCTGGGCGCGGATGAACCGGTCCGCGGTGGCTGCACGGTCCCCGAGGTGGATGGCGCCGAGGCGGCCATAGAACCCGGAAGGATGCCGCGCCGAGAGGCCCGCGCCTAAAATCAGCGTGGGCGCCAGGGCGACCGCGTCCGCGTTGCCGGCGTTCTCGACGTAGGTGGCGCTGGACACCGAGGCGTCCGCGAACAGCCAGGGCAGGATTTTCACCCGCAGCTCC
>JALYOC010000092.1 GCA_030857095.1 Myxococcota bacterium
GAGCACTGCGGCGGGCTCACCGAGGTTGCCAAGGGCTTCTGGATGCGCCGGGATGCGATCGCCGTGCCCAAGCTCGTCGACTACGCCCTGCGCCTCGGCGTCGGTGCCGTCGTGCGCCGGCTCGGCTTCTTGCTCGAGACGTTCGACGTCGCCGCGCCCGCCGAGGTCGAGCGGTTGCGTGCAGAGCTGACCGCGACGTACGCGCTGCTCGATCCCTTGATGCCTGCGGAGGGGCCGTGGCACGCGCGGTGGAGGGTCCGCGTCAACGTCGAGCCCGACGAGTTCCGCGCCCTCGTGAGGACCTGACCCATGATTCCGCAGCGCAACGCGCTCGCCCATTCTACCTCTCATACGAGGGGCCGCTGCCTGCGGCCTCGCCGAAGGAGGTCAAGGTCGACATCACGATCCGCGAGCAGCTCGTGCGACCGGTGGAGAACCGCCCGGTGTTGCGCGGGTACGAGGACTTGCCCGAGGACGCGCCGGTGCGGGTGTACGCGCTCGAGGAGATCGCGGTGGAGAAGCTCGTCGCGCTGACCGACAAGGCCCGGAACGAGCCGCGCGACCTCTACGATCTCTGGCATCTGACCAGCGAGGGCCTCATCGACTTCGCCACGCTCGTTCCCGAACTCGATACGAAGCTCGCCTTCCGCGGTCGCACACGCAACGCAATGACCACCGAGCTCGCCGACCTTCTTACTATTGACGATAGTAGCTGTGCCGTGGCTTGTTGCCCGGGTGAAGATCCCCGAGCCGTTGGGCCGGCTGGAAGCGGTGGTGATGAAGCAGGTCTGGGGCCTCCCCGGCGTCACCGCGCGGGAGGTCTGTGATCGGCTCACCGGGAAGCGCGAGCGGGCCTACACCACGGTGATGACCACCCTGGACCGACTGCACCGCAAGGGGCTGGTCCGCCGGGAGAAGGACGGGCTGGCCTGGCGCTACACCCCGGTGCTCTCGGAGGAGCAGTTCCAGCGGGCGCGCGCGGACGGGCTGGCGGCGGGCATCCTCCAGGATCACGGCGAGCTGGGCCTGGCCGCCTTCGTGGACGCCGCGGCCCGGGTGGATGACCTGCTGCTGGATCGTCTCTCCCAGCTGATCGCCGCGCGGCGGAAGAGGAGCCCCCGATGAAGCTGCTGGCCTTCCTGCTGGAGTGCGCCGCGATCGCCGCCCTGGTGGGCGCCGCTGCCTCCCTGGCGGTGTGGCCCTTGCTGGCCGGACTGCGCCGGCGGCTGCCCACCCGCGCCGCGCTGAGGGCGGATCTCTCCTTGTTGTTGGGCCTGCTCCCCGCCGCGGTCACCCTGGCGGTGCTGGCCGGCTCGGTGGCTCCGGCGTTGGACACCGCGCTGACCGGCAGCGGCGACCACTGTCTGTCCCACCTCCACCACCTGCACCTGTGCCTGGTCCATCCGGCCGGGCTGCGCCCTCCGCTGGCCACCCTGGGCGCGGTGGCGCTGGCGGTGTTCCTGTTCCGCTTCGGGGGCACCCTGCTGCACTGGCTGGACCACGCCCGGAGGCTGGCATCGCTGGAGGCGCTGGGGGTGCGCCAGCCGCACTCCCCTGCGGTGGTCCTCCTTCCCGGCGCGCCCAGCCTGTTCCACGCCGCCGGCGTTCTCCGTCCCCGCATCCTGGTCTCCGCCCAGCTGACGCGCCTGCTGGAGCCGGAGGAGCTGGAGGCCGCGCTGGCGCACGAACGGCTTCACCTGCGCCGCGCGGATCCACTGGGCACCCTGGCGCTGCGGTTGCTGGGCGCCTTCTCGCTCCCCCATCTTGCCCAGCTGGCCCAGGACCTGTTCCGCACCGCGGCCGAGGAGGCCTGCGACGCCGGGGCCGCTCGCCACCTGGGAGATGGCCCGGTGGTCGCCGCCGCCCTGCTCAAGGTGGCCACCTTCCAGAAGGCCGCCTTCCTCCCGGGGGCAGCCGCCTTCGGTGAGCACGCGCTGGAGCGGCGGGTGAAGCTGCTGCTGGCCGATTCGCTGTCCGACGGGCGGGTCCACAGCCGGTGGCGTTGGCCGGCGGGCGCAGTGCTGGCGGCCCTCGCCGGCGCCGCGCTCCTCCACACCGAACGCGTCCACCATGCGGCGGAGACGCTGCTCCACCACCTCTCCTGAAGCCAGAGCGAGCCCCCGATGATCCGTCTTTGTTCGCGCTTCTCTACTATCGTCGGTAGTACCCTGCTTTTGCTGGCGGGCCCGGCCGTGGCCCAACCGTCGTCCTGGGATGAGCAGACCTTCGTGGCGGAGGTGCTGCGCTCCAGCCCCCGGCTCCAAGGACTGCGGCAGGAGGCGGCGCTGGTGGAGGCCGAGGCGGTGGGCGTCGGCGCCTGGGAGAACCCGTCGCTGGGCTGGGAGCGCGAGGGGGGCACTGCCCAGAGCCAGGATCAGCTCTCGCTTTCGTTGCCGGTGGCGCTCTCCGGACGGCGGGGGCTGCAACAGGAGGCGGCCCAACTGAGGGCCCGGTCCGCCCAGGCGGGCCTGGAGCAGCAGCGCTGGGAGCTGGAGCTGACCGCGGTCCGCAGCTTCGCCGCGGTGCGGGGGGCGGAGGAGCGGAGCCGGATCCTGACCGGATCCCACCAGTCGTTGACCCGACTGGCGGAGGCAATCACCGCGCGGGAGCGCGCAGGCGATGCCGCGGGCTACGAGCGGCTGCGGATCGAACTGGAGGCCGCGGCGGTGGACGGGCAGCAGCAGCAGGCCGTACTGGAGCGCTCGTTGGCCCGGGCCCAGGCGCAGTCGCTGCTGGGGACGCGGCCGCTGCCGGCACTCCACGGAGAGCTGGCGGCGCCCCGGCCCCTGGACACCACCGTCCCCGAAGAGCAGACCCTGCTCGACCAGCGCGGCGACTTGCGCGCGTTGGGCCTGGAGGCGGACGCGGCGGGGCGCGCCGCCCAGGCCGCGGGCCGGGCGTGGATCCCCGAGCCCACCCTCAGCGGCGGACTGCTCCGGCAGGAGTCCGGGGGAGGCTCCCAGCTGGGCTACGTGGCCGGGATCTCCCTGCCCCTGCCGGTGTTCCAGCGCGGGCAGGCCGACGAGGCCCGCGCGTCTGCCCAGCGCGCCCTGGCCCAGGCCCGGGGGACCACGCTGCTGCAGACCGCCCGGGCCCAACTGGTGGCGGTGGCCGCCGAGGCGGGGGGCCGGCGCGAGCAGCTGGGGCACCACCGCGAGCAGGTGTTGGCCCGCGCCACCCGGCTCAACCAGATTGCCCACGCCGCCTACCGCGGAGGGGCGGGAGATCTGCTGGTGCTGGTGGACGCCGAGCGCGCCTGGCGGGAGGCCCGGCTGCGCGAGGTGGAGCTGGCGGTGGAGGTGGTGGCCGCGGAGACGCGGTGGCTGGCGCTGGTGGGCAGCGCGGCGCAGGCGGTGTCCCGATGAGTCCTTCCTTCCCTGGAGTCCCCCCGATGAAAGCGCTCTGTGCCCTGCTGGCCCTCACCCTGCTGGCCGGCTGCGAGAAGCAGCCCCATGACCACCCGGGCCAGGAGGGGGACCACGCCCACGGGCCGGCGGAACCGGCCGAACGTCCGGACCTGACGGTCACCCTCTACCAGGGCGGGCTGGAGCTGTTCATGGAGTACCCGGCGCTGGTGGTGGGGCAGCCCTCCCCGCTGGTGGCCCACTTCACCGACACCCGCGATCCGAAGGCCTTCCATGCGGTGACCCGGGGCCGGGTAATCGCCGTGCTCACCCCCGCCCAGGGAGCAGAGGAGAAGTTCATCGCCGAGAAGCCGCTGCGGGACGGGCTGTTCAAGCCCACCGTGGTCCCCCGCAGCCCCGGTCCCGCCCGGCTGACCCTGGTGCTGGAGAGCGACCAGGTCTCTGGCACGGTGGAGGTGGGGATGGTGACTGTGCATCCGGACCTGGCCGCCGCGGTGGCCGCCGCGCCCGCTGAGGATCCCGCCGCGCCCACCCCGCTCCCCTTCCTCAAGGAGCAGCAGTGGAAGACCGAATACGCCACCGCCCCCGCGCAGGAGCGGGTGCTGCAGGGCGGCATCCGCGCCACCGGCGAGCTCAAGCCGGTGGCTGGTCAGGCCGCGGAGCTGTCCTCCCCGGTGGCGGCGCGGGTGGCGGTGGGCGGGCCGGTCCCCCACCTGGGGATGGCGGTGAAGAAGGGCCAGCTGCTGGTCCGGCTGATCCCCACCGCGTTGGCCGCCAGCACCAATCAGGCCTCGGTGGAGCTGGAGGTGCAGCAGGCCCGCGCCGAGCTGGGCCTGGCGGAGCGGGAGCTGCAGCGGGCCGAGTCGCTGCTGGCCGCCCAGGCGATCCCGGAGAAGCAGCTGGATGCGGCCCGGGTCGCCCGCCAGAACGCGGCCGCCCGGCTGGGGGCGGCGGAGAAGCAGCAGGCCCAGTTCGGGAACGCCCAGAGCGGCCGCGGTGCGGGGGGCGGCTCCTTCGAGCTCTCCTCTCCCCTGGACGGAGTGGTCTCCTTCGCCGACGTCACCCCCGGCGCGGTGGTGGACCCCGGGGCGCGGCTGATCTCGGTGGTCAACGCGGACCGCCTCTGGCTGGAGGCCAAGGTCTTCGAGGTGGACGCGCCGAAGATCCAGCAGTCCCCGGGCGCCACCTTCACCGTGGCCGGGTTCGACCGCGACTTCACCGTGGACGAGGCGGGCGGCGGCCGCCGGGTGGCGGTGGGCGCGGTGGTGGACCGGCTGACCCGCACCGTGCCGGTGCTCTTCGAGCTGCCCAACCCCCAGGGGCTGCTCAAGCCGGGGATGTTCGCCCAGGTCACCCTCTTCACCGGTCAGACGGTGCGCGGGCTGACGGTGCCGGAGTCGGCGGTGATCGACGACAGCGGCAAGCCGACCCTCTTCGTGCAGGAGGGAGGGGAGACCTTCTTCAAGCGGGTGATCAAGCCCGGCCTGCGCTCCGGCGGCTACCTCCAGGTGCTGGAGGGGGTCCGCCCCGACGAGCGGGTGGTCTCCGTCGGCGCCTACGAGCTGAAGCTCTCCACCGCGACCGGCGCCATCCCCGAACACGGCCACCAGCACTAGGGACCGCACTTCCATGAACCGACTGATTCGCTGGTCCATCGATCACCGCCTGCTGGTGGTCGCCGCCTCGGTATTGCTGCTGGTGCTGGGGCTGGACGCCACCCGCAAGATGCCGGTGGACGTGTTCCCCGACCTCACCGCCCCCACCGTCACCGTGCTGGTGGAGGCGCACGGGCTGGCCCCGGAAGAGGTCGAGACCCTGGTCACCTTCCCAATCGAGACCGCGGTCAACGGCGCCACCGGGGTGCGCCGGGTCCGCTCCGCCTCGGGGATCGGCATCTCCATCGTCTGGGTGGAGTTCGACTGGGACACCGAGCTGGCCGCCGCCCGCCAGGTGGTGAACGAGAAGCTGCAATTGGTGGCCTCCCAGCTGCCGGCGGACGTGCCCCCGCCCACCCTGGCCCCGGTCTCCTCGGTGATGGGGGAGATCCTCTTCCTCTCGGTGGCCTGGGAGGAGGACGCGCTGGCCCAGGATCCAGCCGGGCGGCAGGCCCAGCTGATGGAGGCGCGCGGCGTGGCGGACTTCACCCTGCGCAAGCGGCTGCTGGCGGTGCCCGGGGTCTCGCAGGTGGTGCCGATTGGCGGCGCGGTGAAGCAGTACCAGGTGCTGTTGCGGCCGGACGCGCTGGGCGCCGCCGGGGTCACCCAGGAACAGGTGGCCCACGCCCTGCGCACCACCAACCAGAACGCGTCGGGTGGCTTCTACGTGGAGGGCGGGCAGGAGTACCTGCTGCGGGCAGTGGGCCGGGCCCGGGATCTGGCGGACGTGGCCGGGACGGTGATCACCGTCCGCGAGGGCCAGCCGATCACCGTGGGCCAGGTGGCCACGGTGCAGGTGGGCCCCAAGCTCAAGCGCGGAGAGGGCAGCGCCAACGCCCGCCCGGCGGTGGTGCTGGCGGTGATGAAGCAGCCGGACGCCAACACCCTGGAGCTGACCCGCGCCCTGGACGCGACCCTGGACGCCATCGCCCCCACCCTTCCGCGCGGCCTGAAGATTGAACGGAACATCTTCCGGCAGGCGGACTTCATCTCCGCGGCGATCACCAACGTCACCCACGCGTTGAGGGACGGAGCGATCCTGGTGGCGCTGATCCTGCTGGTGTTCTTGATGAACCTGCGCGCCACCCTGATCTCCCTGGCGGCGATCCCCCTCTCCCTGGTGGCGGCGGTGCTGGTGCTGCGCGCGTTCGGGGTCAGCCTGAACACCATGACCATCGGCGGCCTGACCATTGCCATCGGTGCGCTGGTGGACGACGCCATCATCGACGTGGAGAACGTCTACCGGCGCTTGCGCGAGAACGCGCTCCTACCCAAGGACCTCCAGTTGCCGGCCACCGAGGTGATCTACCGGGCCTCGGTGGAGGTGCGCTCCTCGATCGTCTTTGCCACCCTGATCATCATCCTGGTGTTCGTGCCCCTGTTCTTCCTCACCGGGCTGGAGGGCCGGATGCTGGCCCCGCTGGGGCTGGCGTACATCGTGGCCATCGCCGCCTCGCTGCTGGTGGCGGTCACCCTCACCCCGGCGCTGTGCGCGTATCTGCTGCCCCGGGCCCGCTCGCTGGGCGCGGACGAGGGCGCGGTGCTGCGCTGGCTCAAGGCCCGCTACCTCCCGCTGGTGAAGGGAGCGCTGGGCCATCCCTGGGTGGTGCTGGGCAGCGCCGGGCTGGCGCTGGGCGTGGCGCTGGTGCTGGTGCCGTTCCTGGGCCGGGCCTTCCTCCCGGAGTTCAACGAGGGGACCTTGACCCTCAGCGTGGTCACCCTCCCCGGCACCTCGCTGGAGGAGTCGGACCGGCTGGGGCGGCGGATCGAACAGGCGCTGCTGGCCTTCCCGGAGGTGGTCTCCACCGCCCGGCGCACCGGGAGGGCGGAGCTGGACGAGCACGCCCAGGACGTCAACGCCTCCGAGGTGGACGTGCGGCTGGACCTGGAGCAGGGAGTGCGGACCAAGCCGGAGCTGCTGGAGGCGCTGCGACGCGCGCTGGCCCAGGTCCCCGGGGCGGTGGTCACCATCGGCCAGCCGCTTAGCCACCGGATCGACCACATGCTCTCCGGCACCCGGGCCAACATCGCGCTCAAGCTGTACGGGGAGGATCTAGAGATGCTGCGCACCCTGGCGGAGCAGATCCGCAAGGTGGCGGAGGCGACCCCCGGAGCGGTGGACGTCTCCATCGAACAGCAGGTGGACATCCCGGAGGTGGAGATCCGCGCCAACCGCGAGGTGGCCGCCCGCTACGGGCTGACCGCAGGCGCACTGGCGGAGCAGGTGGAGCGGGCCTTTGCGGGCGAGAAGGTGGGCAGTCTGCTGGAGGGCCAGCAGTCGATCGACCTGGTGGTCCGGCTGGAGGACAGCTCCCGTGCGGACCTGGAGACCCTGGCCTCCACCCCCATCGATACCCCCTCCGGGGTCCGGCTACCACTCAAGATGCTGGCCACCCTGACCCGGGAGACCGGGCCCAACACCATCAGCCGAGAAGGGGTGCAGCGGAAGATGGTGATCCAGGCCAACGTGGCCGGCGGGGATTTGGGCGCGGTGGTGACGGCGCTGCGGGAGGGGATCAGCGCGCAGGTCACCTTCCCCCCCGGCTACCATCTGGAATACGGCGGCCAGTTCGAGAGCGCCCAGGAGGCCACCCGCACCATCGCCCTGCTTAGCCTGGCGGTGATCGCGGGGATCTTCCTGCTGCTGGTGGTGGCCTTCTCCTCGGTGCGCAACGCGCTGCTGACCTTGATCAACCTGCCGCTGGCGCTGATCGGCGGAGTGCTGGCTGTGGCGTTGACCTCCGGGGTGGTCAGCGTGGCCTCATTGGTGGGCTTCATCACCCTGTTCGGGATCGCCACCCGCAACGGAATCCTGATGGTCAGCCACTACGAACATCTGATGGGGGTGGAGGGCAAGCCCCTGCGGGAGGCGGTGGTCCAGGGGTCGGTGGAGCGGCTGGCGCCGATCCTGATGACCGCGCTGTCCGCCGGGCTGGCGCTGGTGCCGCTGGTGCTGGCGGCGGAGAAGGCGGGCAACGAGATCCAGGCCCCGATGGGGGTGGTGATCCTGGGCGGCCTGCTCTCCTCCACCCTGCTCAACATGTTCGTGGTGCCGGTGCTGTTCGTTCGCTTCGGTCGCCCCGGCCACGCCGCCTGAGCCGGGGTCTCAGGCCTCCGCCGGCCCCGGACCGCAGAGCGAGCGGACCCGGACCAGTAGGGTGTGGAAGTCGAAGGGCTTGGTGAGCACGTCCGCCACCCCGTACTCCGCCACCTTGGAGCGGGCGCTGCGATCCGCGGAGGTCACCAGCACCCGCCTGGCCAGGTCTTGTCCGTGCTGGGCGTGCAGCCCCTTGAGAAGGCCGAACCCGTCCATCACCGGCATCATCAGGTCCGGGACAGCTCCGCTAGTCCCTCCTCCCCGTTGCGCGCCTCGCGCACCCCGAACGCCGAAAACTCGACCGCTGCTACAGCCGTGTTACGAGCGGTTGCACTAAAGCGGGTTTGGAGGGGGAATGGACGAGAGGAACGACTCGCCCGACTGGGAGATTCTCAAGCTGCTCCGGGAGGTTCGCCGCAGGGTGCGCGCGGGCAACCCCCAGCGCTTCTTGGACCACCTGGCGGCAGAGCCCAACTGGGTCGCGGCCCTTCCAGCGGCGGAGGCCAAGGTCGCCCGGACCATGCTGGAGGCCACCCGCGAGCTGGCCCGCCGCGCCATGGACACCGCCCCCGCCGAGCACGAAGTCTTCTCCTCGCCTTCGCCTGTCTCCGCTCCGGGGCCCACCCTGGAGCCCGCCTACGCCCAGGTCGCCACCAAGCGTCGGAGCAGTCCGCGGGTGCTCTCGGTGCAGGCCGCCGGCGTCGAGCCGCGCCGGCGCCGCAGCAAGGCCAGCTGAACCCGGCTGACCCCTGTCTCGCGTGGGGATGGTAGAATCCTCCCGCGTGGACCTCCTGGATCGCACCTGTCGCAACCGGGGGGACGTCAGCGTGCTCCTGGCCGCCGCGGTGCTGCTGGTCGGCCTTACCGGTCGTTCCTTCGAGTCGGTGTCACTGGGCTGTTAGATCGCAGTTGGGCGGGGTCGTATACGAATGACTGAGGATCAACCACCATCCGGGACTTCCCAAGCGGGTCTATTGCCTGGCGGTGTCACCGCATTGGCAGGAATCGTTGGTGCCATTGCAATCTATCGTCGGCCTGACCTGCTGCAGGTTCCGCTTTGGCTTGCCATGACCGCTTGCCTTTGCTTCCCCGTGGCGGGCATCGCTCTAAATCTCAAATCGACACGCTACAAACGCCTGTACCAATGGAGCGTTGTTGTTTTATTGATATGCATGGGGCTGATCCCTGCCTGGCTTGCCTTTGGCCCCGGCGACCGCACTTGCACAGCAAGCCTGCCATTGATTGGAGGCCCACCGGGTTGCCGCGTGGCGTTTGGCATTGCCACCGCATTCATGCTTCCGGTCCTGCTGCTGGCGGTCAAGGACGCACTTCGCCGACCCGCGGGGTGCCGCTGACCGTCTCCCCAAGGTTCACCGTCCAGAGTGGTCAAGGAAGCTCCCCAGCGCGAGCTGGACTGCTGAACCCCTTACCCCCGCCAACGCGACCAGCCCCTGGCGCCCCGGCGCTTGTTGGTGTGATTTTTCGCCCGAACAGCGGCTTCCGGATGGTCTCAGGGAGGTCAGCTTCGAGACGTGACCTGGCGCCCGTCTCTGCTCACAGGGACAGCACGCCCTGCACTTTCTGCATCATGTGCACCCGTCGCTTGGTGACCGGACTGGAACCGTCGATCAGGGACTCGGTCTCACGCAGGACCTGCTCCAGCGGGAAGCGGAAGGTCATCGGGTCTCCGGTCGGGACTCCGCCCGGGATCGGCGGCTGCCAGCCGACCATCTGATCCGTCTCGCCGTTGAGCAGCGCGTCCACGGCGGCGAGGCCCATGCGACTGGAGACCATCCGGTCCTGGAACGAGGGGTTGCCCCCACGGACCACATGGCCGAGCACGGTCGCGCGGATCTCCACTCCGGGGAGGAGCTCCTCCGTCTGCCGGACCAGCCGGGTGCAGGGCATCTCCACCCCCTCCGCCTTGATGATCAGCACCCGCCGCTTGGAGCGCTTTGCGAAGCTGGTGCGGATCAACTCCGCCACCGCCCCCACCAGCTGCGCCTCGGAGCGACCGTCTTCGCGAAACAGCACCGCGTCCGCGCCCACTGCCACCCCGCTGGCCATCGCCAGGTAGCCGCACTGTCGTCCCATCACCTCCACCACGAACGCCCGCCGGTGCGCACGGGCCGTATCCGAGATCCGGTCGCACGCCTCGACGATGGTGTTCAGAGCGGTGTCCACACCGATGGCGGTGCCAGAGCAGCCGATGTCGTTGTCGATCGAGGCGGGCAGGCCCATCACCCGGATGCCGTGCTCCTGGGCCAGGATGTGCGCGCCGGTCAGCGACCCGTTTCCTCCGATGACGACCAGGCCGTCGAAGCCTTCCAGACTCCTGGCCGCCTTGACGCGCCCTTCCTCTTCGCGGAACCGCGCCGACCGCGCCGAGCCGAGCACGGTGCCGCCGGTCCCACCAAGGAAGTCCAGCTCCGGATCCGGAAGCACCTCGCCACCATGGACGTGGGTCAGCTCGCGGAACCGGCCGTCGATCAAGCCCTCGTAGCCTTCCAGTGAGCCGAACACCTGGACCCCACGCGCCGCGCTCACCTTGGTGATCGCCCTCAAGGCCGCGTTCATCCCCGGCGAGTCGCCGCCCGACGTCAGCACCGCGATCTTCTTCATGTGATCCTCCCGGTGGGAGAGCCTGGGTCATCTTCGGCGTGCGCGGCAAGCGTCCGGCGCATCTCTCCGGGGGACCGACCGCGAGGTCTCCAGGTTCACCGCCTGGTTCGGCTACTCACACGAACTCGGCTGCGAAGTAGGCGGACTGGCCAAACTGCACTAAACGGGCGGCTGAAGTTGAACTTCCTGGAGCGACACCCATGGATTCCCACCTGCTTGGCTGGACCGCCCCGATCGCGGGCGTCCTCGGGCTCATCGCAGCCTTCATCCTCACCCAGTGGATCCGGAAGCAGGACTCCGGCACGCCCGAGATGGACGTGATCGGAAAGGCCATCCGGGAGGGCGCGATGGCGTTCCTCCGCCGCGAGTACCGGGTGCTGGCGGTCTTCGTTGGGATCATCACGGTTCTCCTCGCCGGGGCGTACTGGACCGATGAGGCCTCCAGCCCCCTGGTGGCGCTCTCCTTCGTCACCGGCGCCGTCTGCTCTGGCCTCGCCGGTTTCATTGGCATGCGGGTCGCCACGCTGGCGAACGTTCGGACCACCAGCGCGGCGCGGACCGGCCTCCCGGCGGCGCTGGCGGTGGCCTTCCGCGGAGGGGCGGTGATGGGCCTGACCGTGGTCGGCATCGGCCTCCTCGGCCTGGGCCTGCTGTTCATGGTCTACCCGATGACGGGCCTCTTCACGGACGCACAGGGCAACACCGAGATCAGCCGGCTGATCACGGTGCTCTCCGGCTTCTCGCTGGGCGCCTCTTCGATCGCGCTCTTCGCCCGTGTGGGCGGCGGCATCTACACCAAGGCCGCGGATGTGGGCGCGGACCTGGTGGGCAAGCTGGAGGCAGGCATCCCGGAGGACGACCCGCGAAACCCGGCGGTGATCGCGGACAACGTGGGCGACAACGTGGGCGACGTGGCCGGCATGGGCGCGGACCTCTTTGAATCCTACATCGGAGCGATCATCGGAACGATGATCCTCGCCACCACGCTCTCCTATGGCGGGACCATGGTCTACGCCGCGGTCACCTTGCCGCTGGTGATCGCCGCGGTGGGCGTCGTGATGTCCATCATCGGGACCTTCCTGGTGAGGGTGAAGGAGGGGGGCAACCCGGCCGCCGCGCTGAACCGTGGAACGATTGGCGCGACGCTGCTCACCCTGGTGGCGTCGTTCTTCATCATCAAGGCGATGCTCCCGGCGGAGTTCCGGCTGGCGGACATGACCTCCGACCCGAACAAGACGTTCACCGCGATGGGCGTGTTCTGGTCCGTGGTCGCAGGGCTGGTCGCCGGAACGCTGATCGGGCTGATCACCGAGCACTATTGCGCCAAGGAGGGGAAGCCCGTCGGGGAGATCGTGGATGACTCCAGGACCGGCGCCGCGACGAACATCATCTCCGGCATGGCGGTGGGCATGCGGTCCACGGCGATCCCGGTCCTGATCATTGCCGCGGCGATCGTCATCTCCTTCGGGGCGGCGGGGCTGTACGGGATCGCCATCGCCGCGCTGGGCATGCTCTCCACCACCGGCATCCAGCTCGCGGTCGACGCGTACGGACCCATCGCGGACAACGCGGGCGGCATTGCCGAGATGGCCCACCTCCCCGCGGACGTTCGGGGACGCACCGACAAGCTGGACGCCGTCGGCAACACCACCGCCGCCATCGGCAAGGGCTTCGCTATTGGCTCCGCGGCGCTCACCGCGCTGGCCCTGTTCGCCGCCTTCCAGACCCAGGTCGGGCTGCGCGCGATTGACGTCACCCGGCCGAACATCATGGCCGGCCTGTTCATTGGCGCGATGCTCCCGTACCTCTTCTCCTCCATGGCGATGCGGGCAGTCAGCCGCGCCGCCGCCCAGATGGTGGAAGAGGTCCGGCGGCAGTTCCGTGAGATCCCGGGGCTGATGGAGGGCACCGGCCGCGCGGACTACGCTCGCTGCGTGGACATCTCCACCCAGGCCGCGATCAAGGAGATGGTGCTCCCGGGCGTGCTGGCGGTGGTGGTGCCGGTCATCGTCGGGTTCGCGGATCGCACCGGCGGTACCCTGGGCGGGCTGCTGGCGGGCACCCTGGTCTCCGGCGTGCTGCTGGCGATCTTCATGTCCAACACCGGCGGCGCCTGGGACAACGCGAAGAAGCGGATCGAAGACGGCGTCCACGGCGGGAAGGGATCCCCGGCGCACAAGGCGGCGGTCACCGGCGACACGGTGGGCGATCCCTTCAAGGACACCGCCGGCCCGTCCCTGAACATCCTGGTGAAGCTGCTCTCCGTGGTGGCGCTGCTGATCGCGCCGCTGATCTCGAAGTGGGGCTTCAACTTCTTCGGGTAGAGTGCGCCACGGGTGGAGCGAGGGTGCTGCTGGGCTCCTCCAACTGACTGACCATGCTCGGGCGACACCCGGCCAAAGGGCGCCTCGCTGCCTGGCTCCTGCTGGGCGCGGTCGGCTGCGCGGCGGGGCGCGCCGACCCACCCGTTCGCGACCCGGTGGACCTCCGCTACGACATCCACCACCGTCTGGAGAATGGCCGCTCGCTGGAGGTGACCCTCTGGCTGCCTCCGGATCACCCGCGCCACTTCTTGTTCGCGGCGCCCGGTGCCATCGGAGAGGTGGAGCTGACCCGCAGCTCCGGCGAGCAACGCACCTTGGAGATTCCAGCCGACGGCGCGCTGCTGCTTGAGGCGGACGATTCCCAGGTCCGCTACCGGTTCAGGTTCCCGTCGCAAGGCAGCGTTCGCTCCGGAGCCGTGGGGCAGGAGGGAGCCATGGTCCCCGGCAGGGTCTATCTGTTGCGGCCCAGGCAGGCCCGTGACGAGCGGTTCGCCCAGCTTCGCTTCACCGGGGCGGAGGTGATGCTTCCCTGGAACAACCCTGGTCCAGAAGGCTGGTATCGGATCCGCGAGTCGGACCTGATCGACGCCGGGTTCCACACCTTTGGTGGGCGGCGGTGCTCGCGGCGGCTGGAGGGCGCAAGGCTGGAGCTCCGGGTGATCGATCTGCCCACCACCCTTGGGGATGTCGCGGTGTGCGATTGGGTGGCCCAGGCGGCGGCCGAGGTCCTGACGGTGCGCCAGCGGTTTCCCTATGAGCGGGTGGCGGTCACGGTGGTCACCGTCGCCTCCTCCGAGGCCAGCCCCTTTGGAATGTTGATGTGGAGCGAACCACCCAGCGTGGTGCTGCTGGCTGGGCGGAGTGCCGGCACCGGGCAGCTGCGGCGGGACTGGGTCGCCGTCCATGAGCTGCTGCACCTGATCCACCCCACCTTCCTCCGGCGCGGCACCTGGCTCTCGGAGGGGCTGGCCACCTACTACACCGAGGTCGCCAGGATGCGGTCGGGGCGGTTCACCCAGGCCGCAGGTTGGGCGGAGCTGGTGACCGGCTTTCAGCGTGGAGCGGCGCAAGGCGGCCCCCGGACGGTGACCGAGCTGGCCTCCCAGGGTGGCGGGTACCTTGGCTACTACTGGGGCGGCGCCGCCATCCTCCTGGAGTTGGATGTGGCCATCCGTCGCGCGTCGGGAGAGGCGCGGTCGCTGGACTCCGCCCTGGAGCTGCTGGGCCAAGGCGGCTTCACTGCCACCTTGGAGGAGTTTGGGGCGGCCGTAGACGAGGCAGCCGGGCAGCCGCTGTGGGAGCAGCTGACCCGCCAGCGGCTTTCCCAACCGCCGGGGGCCGGCACAGAGGCGCTGCTCAGGCAGCTGGGGGTCCTACCAGCGGGAGCCTCGGTGACCTTCGACGATCAGGCGCCCCTGGCCGCCATCCGCCGTGCGCTCTCCCGCAGGGCCTCCCCTCCGTCCCAGCCCGGTAACCAGTAGAGTGCTGGGGCGTAGGTGATTCCAGCCCTCAACGCAGTCCAAGAAGGAAGAACCGCACCATGAACGTGAAGACCCTCGCAGCACTCGTCGGCGCGCTGTCCCTCGGATCTCTCGCCGCTGGCTGTGCCTCGACCCAGGCCGCCAAGCCCGCCCCCACGCAGGAGAGCGGCGCGCAGGCCTCCTGCGGCGCCGGCAGCTGCGGCGGCATGAAGCCGGCTCCCAGCGGCGACCAGGCTGCTCCCGCCAGCGAGAAGCCCGCACAGACCGAGGAGAAGGGCGAGCAGGGCTCCTGCGGACAGGGCAGCTGCGGCCAGGGCTCCTGCGGCGGCACCAAGTAACCTCCCTCCCCTCAACGGCGGGCGGCGCGGAGGCTTTCTTC
>JALYOC010000103.1 GCA_030857095.1 Myxococcota bacterium
CCCCCGCCCCGCCGCTGCCGCGGGGGCTGCGCCTGACCGCGCCCACCTTCGAGGAGCTGCGGGATGGCCGGGGACACCGGCTGGCGGAGGCCAACGTCGGCTCCCCGGCGCCGACCTCCCGGGTGGATGCCTTCGCGGTCACCCAGCCGGAGATCCGCCGCCCGCCAATGCCCGATCCCCTGAGTACTCGGCCGGAAGAGTCCGCCCCGCTGGGCAGGCCCTTCCTCTCCTACGCGGACGACTCGGATCCCTCGCTGGTGGCGGTGCCCGCGCCCTCCACCGACGCCCGCTCCTCGGTGCAGTCTCCCGGAGAGGAGGAGTTCTTCCAGGCCAGCGCCTCGCTCAGCTCGGAGGGTCGGATCGTCTCCGCGCCGCCGGACACCGACGCCACTCCGGTGCGCACCACCCCGCCCCGGCTGCCGCCGCGACCGGTGGTGGTGGAGGACCGGGTGCGGCCTCCTTCTCCGCGCGCGCCGGCCCCGTCCTGGCACGAGGAGCCCCAGCCGGAGCTGGGCGGCCGCAACCTGGAGCTCTCCATCCCCGAGGACGCCCCGCCGCTGGAGCTGGCGCGCGAGGTCCGCGGCCGGGGGCCGGGCCCGGGCGGGGTGCCCTTCTCCGACACCCGCTGGACCGACTCGGTGCTGGAGGAGGCCAACGCGCTGGAGCGGGAGGGGGACGTGGCCGGCGCGGTCCAGGTGCTGGAGCGGGCCATCGCCACCGCGCCCAAGCCGGCCGCGCTCTACAACCGGCTGGGCCTGGTGATGGTCAAGCGGTCCAACCTGGTCCAGGCGGCGGCGCTGCTGCAGAAGGCGATCGCGCTGGAGCCCAGCAACTCGGTCTTCCGGCGCAACGCAGAGAAGATTGCCCGGCTCTCCGACGGGCCTGGCACAGGACGCCGGGGCCGCTGAGGGCCGCTCCTCCCGTCGTGCCTTGCGGCCCGCATTCGGCTAGAGACCGTTCCCCTGGCCTGTGGAGCGGTGGAGCGATGAGCAACCCAGACCCGACAGCGCAGCAGCTTCTGGAGCAGCGGATCCGCGAGCACGCGGAGGCGGCCCGCTGGAAGGAGGCCGCCACGGTGGCCATCGAAGGCTACGGCCCGGAGCTGCTGGGCTTCGTGATGGCGGTGCTGCGCAACGAGTCCGCCGCCTCCGAGGTGTTCTCCCAGCTGTGCGAGGACGTGTGGTCCGGGCTGGAGGGCTTCCGCTGGCAGAGCTCGTTTAGGACCTGGGCCTACACCATCGCCCGGCACGCCACCGGGCGGTACCTGCGCTCGCCCCACCTGCGGCGCAACCAGCCGCTGGAGGACGATGAGATCTCCAAGATCGCGGACCGGGTCCGCTCCTCCACCCTCAACTACCTGCGCTCGGGGGTGAAGGAGAAGGTGCAGCGGATCCGCGAGTCGCTGGAGCCGGACGATCAGACCCTGCTCATCCTCCGGGTGGACCGGAACCTGGCCTGGAACGAGGTGGCGCAGGTGATGCTGGGCGAGGACGAGGAGCACACCCCCCAGGCGATCAGCCGCAAGTCGGCGGCGCTGCGCAAGCGCTTCGAGCGGCTCAAGGAGGACCTCAAGCGGTTGGCCAGGGAACACCGGCTGCTTGAGGAGGACTGAGTCCCTCTGGGAGACTCGGTTCCAGGAGCGCCCTTGAGCGAGATCTCCAACCCTCCAGAGGATGACGACGACGAGGGCGCCGAGATGCGCGAGCTGCTGCGCAAGGTCGCCGCGGCGCCCAGCATCGATCCCGGCGCCTTCAGCAACGGCCAGCTGCCGGCGGTGGGCGGCTTCCAGCCCGGGGAGCGGCTGGGGCACTTCAAGATCCTGGAGCGGATCGGCGCCGGCGGGATGGGGGTGGTGTACCGGGCCGAGGACGAGCGGCTGCGGCGGCAGGTGGCGCTCAAGGTCCTGCCTCCCCACCAGTCGCTGGATCGCGAACGCCGCCGGCGGATGTGGCGCGAGGCCCAGAGCACCGCGGCGGTGAACCACCCGAACATCGCCTCCATCCATGAGCTGGGCGAGGACCCCACCGGCACGGTGTTCATCGCCATGGAGTACCTGGGCGGGCAGTCCCTGCGCCGCTCCCTGCAGGACGCGGCCCTCTCCCCCCGGGAGGCGCTGGACTTCGCGGTGCAGATCGCCCAGGGGCTGGCGCGCGCGCACCAGGCGGGGATCGTCCACCGCGATCTGAAGCCGGACAACGTGATGGTGCTGCCCGACCGCACGGTGAAGATCCTGGACTTCGGGCTGGCCAAGCTGCTGGCCGCCCCGGAGGAGCTGGTCCCCTCCACTCCAGGCACCGACGACCATGGCTCGGCCGCTACCAAGGACGGCCAGGTGGTGGGCACGCCCCGCTACATGTCCCCGGAGCAGAAGAGCGGGGCCCGGGTGGACGCGCGCGCGGACATCTACGCCTTCGGGGTGCTGGTCTACGAGCTGCTCACCCACCGGTGGCCGGACGCCGACCGGCGGGACGCCCTGGCCCTGGAGCGGGACTCCGAGCCGGCCCGGATGCGCGCCGGTCCCCAGGCGGGGCTGGTGGCCTCGCTGGTGGCGGTGTGCGCCCGCTGTCTGCAGAAGGCCCCCTCCCAGCGCTTCGCCGACGGGGGCGAGCTGCTGGAGGCGCTGCGCGGGTTGCAGGCCCGCTTCGATCCCAGCCGGGGGGCGCCCTCCCGGTGGCGGCGGGCGCTCTCCACCGCGCTGGTCGGGATGCTGGTGGTCGCCGGGCTGCTGCTGTGGCGGGCGCTGCCTGGGCTGGGGGGAGCCCGGGAAGAGGGTCCCCCCTCGGGTGGACCTCGCCTGCAGGAGCGACGGCTGACCGCCAATCCCCCCGACAACCCGGTGCGGGACGCGGCGCTGTCCCCGGATGGGCGGACGCTGGCCTATGTGGATCGCTCCGGGCTGTTCCTGCGCACCCTCGATCCGCCCTCCACCGCGCAGGTCCCCTTCCGGGAGAGGCTGCCCCTGACCTCGGTGGCCTGGCTCCAGGGCGGCGCGGCGCTGCTGGTGGCGGGACCGGGCCCGGGGGACACCGGCACCCAGCTGTGGCGGGTGACCCCGGACGGAGAGTCGGAGCGGATCGCCAACGGGCTGTTCGGGCGGCCCAGGCCCTCGCCGGACGGAGCCTCTCTGGCCTGGATGGAACCGAAGGGGATCGCGGTCGGCCCTCTGCAGGGCGCACCCCAGAAGGCCCGGATCCTGGTCGAGGCGTCCGGGGATCAACTGGAGCAGCTGGCCTGGTCACCGGATGGAAGGCACCTGGCGTACCTGCGGATCCACGGGACCTCGGAGGGGGTGGAGGCGTGGGTGGAGACGGTGCCCAGGGAGGGCGGGCCTCGCCGGCAGCTGCTGCAGAACCCGCGGCTGATCCAGGAGAACGGGGGCGGCGCCCTGGCCTGGTCCACCGACGGACGGCTGGTGTTCGCGCTGGCGGAGCGTCCTCCCCAGGAGACCGGCTTTACCCTCTGGTCGCTGGCGGTGGACCTGGGCACCGCCGCGGCCAGCGAGCATCCCCGGATGCTCCACTCCTGGAGCGGGTCCACCCCCGGACTGCTGACCGTGGCCGGCGGATCGCTGGCCTATGCCCGGACCGAGACCCAGAGCGACGTGTACGTGGCCAACCTGGGGGACGGCGGCAGAAAGCTGCTCCATCCCCGGCGGCTGACCCTCTCTGATCGCAACGAACATCCCTCCGGCTGGAGCGCGAAGGGCGACGCGGTGCTGTTCACCTCCGACCAGGACGGCAACAACGACGTGTTCGAGCAGGAGCTCTCCACGGCTCGGTGCGCCGGGTGGTGGCCACCCGCGCCTCGGAGACCTGGCCCGCCCAGGCCCCCTCCGGGGAGGTGCTGTACTGGGAACATCCCTACTCGGAGAACGACTCTCTCCCCCACCAGGCGCGGCTGATGGTCGCCTCCGCGGACGGACCTCCCCGCGAGCTGCTCGCCACCCGCGCCCGCTGCGATCACTCCGGCGGAGAGCTGCCCCCCACCCGCGCCCAGCTCCGCTGCCCGGCCAGGGGGGACTGCGTGCTGGGGGAGGCGGACGGGACCCGGCTGGTGTTCACCGCCTTCAACCTCCGCCAGGGTCGCGGCGCCGAGCTGCTGCGGCTGGAGAACCCGGGCCGCGGCGGCACCGGCTGGGACCTCTCGCGCGACGGGACCCGGCTGGTGATTCCGGGGATGAACGGCGCGGTGAAGCTGGTGGAGCTGGGCGCCGCCGGACGCAGCGTGGACCGCTACCTGCAGCACGGCTGCGAGCTGCAGCACCTGGCCTTCAACGCGGAGGGCAACGGGCTGTTCGCCACCGCGGTGTGCGGAGGAGACCGGCCCTACACCTTGTTCTTCGTGGAGCTGCACCGCTCGGCGCAGGTGCTGTGGGACTCCAGCTCCACCTGGTTCGGCTTTCCCACCGTCTCCCCGGACGGCCGCTTCTTGGCCTTCGCGGTCCGCCCCCTGGACAACGACGTGTGGGTGGCCAGCGGGCTGTAGTCAGCGCGGCTGGTGGACGCCGTGTACCAGGTGCAGGGTGGGATCCACCGCCTGCACCTGCAGCCGCAGCAGCACCACCCCGTCACGGGTCTGGACGATCCCGGAGGAGCCCAGCTTGGCGGCGAGGTAGTCCGTATCCGCGGCGGAGACCCCGAACACCCAGCGGTCGCCCAAAGAACGGTCGGGCTCCGAGAGCGGGATCCGCTGTCCGTCCAGGATCAGCACGCAGTCCGCCAGGTTGATCATCGAGCCGATCCGCATGGGTCTCCTTGTGCCCGCCTGGCCCCCGGCGGACCAGTGCATAATCTCAACGGGCGGCTGCCGACCGGGGGCGCTGTTGTAATCCGCATATGTTCACCCTGGAGACGTACGCCTTCGATACCTGACGCGCCGGACACCCTCCGTCCCACGGAGCGGTCCGGCAGCGCGGCTTCGAAGACCTCCCGGCCCGCGGCTCTCGCAGCGCGCTGAACGGTTTTCTTCTCTTTCCGCACCTCCCTCCCCCCCCTCGACTCACCCGGCTTTGGGGTCGGCCGCCGCCACCCTCATCCACCCCGCAGTCCGCACCCAACCCTTTGAGGTGACCTACCAGCCGGAGGAGCGCGCGGGCGTGTCGCAGGCGGTGGCCGTGGGTTGACCATGGTCATGACCATGGCTACCGTCCCGGGATGGCTCCAGTCTCCAAGAGCGCACTCAAGGCTAGAATGCTGGAGTATTTCCGGCAGGTTGAGCAGAGCGGCGAGGAGCTGATCGTCACCGACAACAACCGGCCGGTGCTCAAGATCGTCCCCATTCGCAGCCGGCGGCCCGCCCACGAACTCTTCGCCGATGCTCGGGGAAAGGTCCGCTACCACGGAGACATCCTGGAGGGGACCGCGGAGGAGTGGCCGGAGCGGTGATCCTGCTGGATACGCACGCGCTGCTTTGGTGGGCGCTTGGCTGCGGAGGGCGACGCTGGACTGGGACCACCGCGATCCGGCGGATCGGGTCATCGCCGCCGCCGCCCTGCAGAAGGGGCTGCCGATTCTTACCGCGGACGGCGCGCTCCACTCGTTCACCGCCCTCCGCTGCGTGTGGTGACCGCCCTCACCGGCCGGCGTCCTCCGCTTGGTGGATGATCCGGGAGGCCTCCGAGCCCACCTCCTGGATGTCGAACGGCTTGATCACCGCCGCCAGCGGGCCCAGCGTGGTCTGGGACACCACCGCGTTGCGATCAGAGGCCGAGGCCAGGCAGAGGATGGGCACCTTCAGCCCGCCGTCACGCAGCCGCCGCAGCCGGGAGGCCATCTGCGCGGTCTGCCCACTGGCCACGTCCAGCAACACCGCATGGAAGTCCCGCTCCGGGTTGGATTGAAGGACGGTGTCCAGCTCGTCGCTGGGCAGCGCGATCACCTCGAACTCCAGCCGGGTCAGGCCGCGCAGCACGGTGTCCCGCAGGCGATCGTCGCCAGTTGCCTACCTGCCGCGCGCCTCCTTCATCGACGACGGGGCCTACCCACCGGGGCCGGGGTCTGTTCCCCCGGCTCGCCGGAGGCGTGCTGGCGCAGCTGCCGGACCTCGGTCTCCAGCGCGGCGATCCGCTCGTCACGTCCGCGCAACGCCTGCTCCAGCAGCTCCACCTGAGCCCGCATCATGTCCAGCTCGTCTCCGCTCTCGGCGGCGGACCGCGCGGGCGGGCGCGGCGTCGGAACCGGCGCTGGCGCCTCCTCCTCCGCCTCCAGCTGGGCCCGGTAGGCGGAGACGTCGTGCATCACGGTGCGGGCATCGGGCGGAGGCAGCGAGAAGGAGTCCTCCTCCTGCGCCTCGTCCTCTTCTTCTTCGTCGGGCGGAGCCAGCGGGCTCTCCACCCCCAGCTCGGTTCCCCCGGCGGGAAGCTCATCCAGTCCCAGGTCGGTGTGCGCAGGGAACTCCTCGTCGCCCAGCACGGGGCGCAGGTCGTCTTCCTCCGCGCGGGGTAGCCCCTCCACGCCCAGCTCGGTGCCGGGGGCCAACGCCTCCGCCTCACCCCGGAAGTCCTCCAGCTCGTCCTCGTCGAGCGACTCCTCCTCCTCCAGCGGCGCGGCGCGGGTGGCGGAGTCCTCCGGCCCGGCCCGGAACAGCACCGGCGGGCCGACGCTGCCGTCGGTGCGTCGCGGAGGAGAGTCCGCCAGGGAGGGGGAAATCCGGCGCACCACCGGCAGTCCACCGCCGCGCAGGGTCTCGGTCTGGACCTTGGCCTTGGGACGCTGGCTGGTCACCGCGTAGAACACCGGGGAGGCCTCGGCGGGAGCGCCCAGCCGCGTCATCAGCCGCTGCAGTGACTCGCGGGTGGCGCCGTCCAGCCGGTCGAACCGCATCCGCAGGCCCTGGGGGACCCCGCGGCGTTCGGCGGCCTCCTTGAGGAGCAGCCCCATCACCTGCCCGGTGAGCTTGATCGCCTTCTTCTGCTCCGGGTCGACCAGATCCAGCGCGATCGGCGTCCCCACCGGGACCACCCGGTCGGTGCGGATAAACAGCCCGCCCTCGGAGATGTCCTCCACCACGCACCCGGCGGTCTTGGCGTCCAGCCGCAGGTAGGCGGAGAGGCCCTTGCCCTTCACGCGCGGGTGGCGCCTTTTATCCCGGGGCGGCAACGCTGGAGGCTATCCGCCGGACTGGTTGGCGTAGATCGCGTCCGCGATCCGGTACGCCGAACCTTCGAGCCGCTGGATTGCCTCCTTCAACTTGACCGGGTCCTGGGACTTCTGGACCAGCTTGAGGTTCTCCAGGTCCACCTTGATCTCCTGCTGGTCCTTCTCCGAGAGCATCGAGGCGTACTCCTCGAGCGACTTCTCGGTGGTGTACATCAGGCCCTCGGCGTTGTTGTTCAGGTCCGCCAGCTCACGCTTCTTCTTGTCGTCCGCGTGGTGCGACTGGGCGTCGGAGATCATCCGCTTGATCTCCTCCTCAGAGAGTCCGGAGGTGGAGACAACTTTCACCGCCTGCTGCTTGCCAGTGCCCAGGTCGCGCGCGGAGACGTGCACGATGCCGTTGGCGTCGATGTCGAAGGTGACCTCGATCTGCGGCACGCCGCGGGGCGCGGGCGGGATGCCCACCAGTTCGAAGCGGGCCAGGGTCTTGTTGTCGGAGGCCATCTCGCGCTCGCCCTGGAGCACGTGCACGCTGACCAACGGCTGGTTGTCCACCGCGGTGGAGAACACCTGCCCCTTCTTGCAGGGGATGGTGGTGTTCTTGTCGATGATCTTGGTGAACACGCCGCCGGCGGTCTCCACGCCCAGCGACAGCGGGGTGACGTCCAGCAGCAGGACGTCCTTCACCTCGCCCTTGAGCACGCCGCCCTGGATGGCGGCGCCTACCGCCACCACCTCGTCCGGGTTGATGCCCTTGTTGCTCTCCTTGCCGAAGAACTCCTTCACCCGGGCCTGGATCGCCGGCATGCGGGTCATTCCGCCCACCAGCAGCACCTGGTTGATCTGCTGGAAGCTGAGCCCGGCGTCCTTGAGCGCGATCTTGCAGGGCTCCAGGGTCCGCTCCACCAGGTCCTTGACCAGCCCCTCGAACAGGCTGCGCTCGATGGTCTCGGTGAGGTGCTTGGGCCCGCTGGCGTCGGCGGTGATGAAGGGGAGGTTGACCTCGGTCTCGGTGGCCGAGGAGAGCTCGTGCTTGGCGCGCTCGGCGGCCTCCTTGAGGCGCTGCAGGGCCATCCGGTCCCGCCGCAGATCGATCCCGAACTGGTCCTGGAAGTTCTTGGCCAGGTGATCGATCAGCCGCTGATCGAAGTCCTCGCCGCCCAGGAAGGTGTCGCCGTTGGTGGACTTGACCTCGAACACCCCGGCGTTCAGCTCCAGGAGCGAGATGTCGAAGGTGCCGCCGCCCAGGTCGTAGACAGCGATCTTCTCGGTCCTGCCGTCCTTGTTCTTGTCCAGCCCGTAGGCCAGCGCCGCGGCGGTGGGCTCGTTGATGATCCGCAGGACGTTGAGGCCGGCGATCCGCCCGGCGTCCTTGGTGGCCTGGCGCTGGCTGTCGTTGAAGTAGGCGGGGACGGTGATCACCGCCTCGGAGACAGGCTCGCCCAGGTAGTCCTCGGCGGTCTGCTTCATCTTCATCAAGATGATCGCCGAGACCTCCTGCGGGCTGTACGCCTTGCCCCGGATGTCCACCCAGGCGTCCCCGGTGGGCGAGGCCACCACCCGATACGGGCTGACGGTGATCGCCTTCTTGGACTCCGGGGAGTCATAGCGGCGGCCAATCAGCCGCTTCACCGCGAAGATTGTGTTCTCCGGGTTGGTCACCGCCTGCCGCTTGGCGATCTGCCCCACCAGCCGCTCACCGGCGTCGGTGAACGCCACCATCGAAGGCGTGGTTCGGCTGCCCTCGCTGTTGGGGATAACGACCGGCTCGCCGCCCTCCATCACCGCCACGCAGGAGTTCGTCGTACCGAGATCGATGCCGATGACCTTGCCCATTGCTGCTTACCCTTCCCCCGAAGCCTTAGGGTTCCCCGCCAGTGCCGTCACCGCCGCCGCCCTCACCACTGATCTTCTCCGCCTCGGCCGCCGCCACCGGCTTCTCCGGGGCCTTGGTCACCATCACCAGCGCCGGCCGCATCAGCCGCTCCTGGAGCAGATAGCCCCGGAGCACCTCCGCGTAGACGTGGTTGGGCGGCAGCTCGGTGGTCTCCACCTGCTGCATCGCCTCGTGCAACCGGGGATCGAACGGCTGCCCCTTGGCCGAGAAGCTCTTCACCCCATGCTTGGACAGCGCGTCGTCGAAGAGCTTGCGGGTCATCTTGATGCCCTGCACCAGGCTCTCGAAGTCCGCCGCGCTCTTGGCGTGCTCCAGCGCGCGATCAAAGTTGTCGCCCACCGGGAGGAAGTCCTTGAGCATCCGCTCCACCCCGAACTTCTGGACCTCCTCCTTCTCCTTCACCGCCCGCTTGCGGTAGTTGTCCAGGTCCGCGGTGGCCCGAAGCACCCGCTCGTGCTCGGACTTGACCTTCTCCATCAACTCGCGGCCCTTGGCCAAGGAGAACTCCAGCTGCGCCTTGAGTTCGGCGATCTCCGCCTGCTCGGCGCTGGGCGCCTCCGCGGGGGCGCCGGGGTCCAGCTCCACCTCCGCGCCTTCGGCGGTGGCCGCCTCCCCGCTCCCGGGGTCACCCTGGGGAGGAGATGCGTCTGCGGACTCCGGGGCGCCCGAAGAGGTCCGCCGCTCCACGCTGCGGAGCGCCTCTTCGATCACGTCCTGCCCGATGTTCGCTGAGAACTTGCCCTTGTCCTGATCCGCCACGGCGGCGACTATGGCACGGGCCGCCCGCCCGAAAAACCGTTGCGTACAGGGAGACTGCAATCAACGGGAGGTGCGTACCGCTGGGTACGGCACGCACACTCCCCGTGAATCCCCTACTTCTTCTTGGGACCGATGGACTTCTTGGCGGTGTTGGTGCCCACGCCGGGCTTGCGGGAGCCGCCGCCGGACTTCTTGGCGCCCACCGTCTTGGTGGCCGGCTTCTTGGGTGCGGCCTTCTTCGGGGCGGGGGCAGCCGCGGGCCGGGCGGCCGCGGGCCTGGGGGTGGCGGACTCGGTGCCGGCCTTGGCGCGGACGCTGTCCTCCGCCTTCTTGACCACGGTCTCAATCATCCCGGCCGCCTCCTCGGCGGTCTTCTTGGCCCACCCGCCGAACTCGGTGAAGCGGTCCTTCAGCTTCGCCTGGGTCTCCGGATCGCGGACCTCTTCGAACAGCCGCTGGGCCTCCTTGCGGATCTCCTCGCCGGTCCGCTTGAGGTCCTCACCGCTGCGCTTGAGAAAGGCGACGAAGTTCTTGTCCCACTGCTTATCGGCCATCGGCTGCTCCTTCAGGGTTTGTGCGAACGATAGGCGGTGAAGGCGGCGGCCCATACTTGTTTCACCGACACCCCCCGGGCCTCCGCGTGCTGCTTGCAGTCTTCATACTCTGGGTTGGCGTTGATGATTTCACCACCGCGGATCCCCAGCTTGATCCGGACCACGCCGTATTCGGTGGTCACCTCCTCGAAGCGCCGCTCGAGCACGAAGCGCTCGACCGGGTGGTAACGCACCCCCAGGGTGGTGGTCTCGGTGAGCAGCGCGGAGATCAGGGTCTCGCGCCGCTCCATGGCCGCCAGCACCCCGAACAGGTGGCCGGGGCGGCTCTTCTTCATGGTCACCGGCGCCACCCACGCGTCCAGCGCCCCCAGCGCCAACATCCGCTCGATCAGCCCGCCCAGCAGCTGTGGGCTGCAGTCGTCCAGGTTGGCCTCGATCACCACCGAGCTGCCTTTGGCCTCCTCGACCCGGCCCAGCGCGGCGCGGAGCACGTTGGGGCGATCGGCGAAGTCCTTGGTCCCCACCCCGTAGCCGATCTTCTCCACCACCATCTCGCGCGGGCGTTCGATCCGGGCCAGCGCCTTGAGGATCGCCGCCCCGGTGGGCGTGGTCAGCTCGCCCACCCCCTCGAAGCGGACCGGCAGGTCCTTGAGGATCTCGTAGGTGGCGGGCGCGGGGACCGGGATGTTGCCGTGGGCGGCGCGGACGAAGCCGGAGCCCAGCGGCGGGGGCGCGCTGTGCAGCTGCGGCTCGCCCAACAGGTGCAGCACCACCGCCGCGCCGCACACGTCCACAATCGAGTCCACCGCCCCCACCTCATGGAAGTGGACCTGGTCCAGCGGGACGTCGTGGATCTTCGCCTCCGCCTCCCCGATCACCTGGAAGATGGCCAACGCCCGGTCGCGGGCCAGCGGCGGAAGGGTGTCCGCGCCTTGAATCATCTGGCGGATGTCGGAGAGCCCGCGGTGGTGTCCCCGGGCCGCGGCCTCGTCCACCACCACGTCCAGGTGGGTCCCGGTGATGGCGTGCCGCGCCGTCCGGGAGACCTGGAAGCGCCAGCCGGGCAGCCGCAGCCCGGAGAGAGCGTGGGTCAGCTCGTCCAGGGGGACGCCCAGATCCAGGGCGGCGGCCAGGAACATGTCCCCGGCGATCCCGCCCACCGGCTCCAGATAGAGGACCCTGGTGCTCATCGCCGGCCCTTGGTGCGGGAGATCAGCGCCGCGTAGAAGCCGGCCCCGAAGCCGTTGTCGATGTTCATGGTGGCCACATTCGAGGCGCAGGAGTTGAGCATCGCCAACAGCGCGGAGACGCCCCCGAAGTTGGCTCCGTAGCCCACCGAGGTGGGGACCGCGACCACCGGGATCCCCACCAGCCCGCCCACCGCGGAGGCCAGCGCGCCCTCCATCCCCGCGACGACGACCGCCACGTGCGCCTCCTGGATCTCGGCGCGGCGGCGCAGCAGCCGGTGGATGCCGGCCACGCCCACGTCGTAGACCCGCTTGACGGTGGCGCCCATCGCCTCGGCGGTGACCGCCGCCTCCTCCGCAACCGGGATGTCGGAAGTTCCGCCGGTGACGATGGCGATCACCCCCGCCTTCGGCTTGCCGTGCTTGATCTGGAAGATCCGCGCCACCCCATCGTAGCTGCCCCGGGGGAAGGCCTTGAGGAGCGCCTCCGCCTTGTCCGGCTGCAGCCGGGTGACCAGCACCGTCTGCTTGCGCTGGTGGAGGGCGGCCACGATCCCCAGCAGGTGCTCCACCGTCTTGGGTTCGCCCAGGACCACCTCCGGGACCCCGAAGCGGAGCGAGCGGTGGGTGTCGAGGGTGGCGTAGCCCAGCTCGGCGAAGGGGAGATCCTTGAGCCTGCCCACGGCGGACTCGACCGAGACCTTGCCTGCGCGCACCTGCGTCAGCAGTTGTGCCAGTGACTTCTCATCCATGAAACGGGGTTCTACACCCCCAGACGCTGAAGGAGGCGTTTGACGCTGGAGAGGGCCGGCACCATCAGGATTTGCCCGCTGACTGGAAGCTCGGTGCTGGCCACGAACCGCGCCTCCAGCACCACTCCCAGTCCGGGTCCGGCCTCCACCTCATGGAGCGCCTCCTCCAGGAGCAGTGCCCCGTCCACCTGCTCCACCACCGCGGGGATGGAGGGGAGGAGGGTCATCCGGGCCAGATCGCCAATCGCCGAGAGGCAGGCGGAGGCGACGATGTTCCCGGCCTCGGACAGCGCGCTGCGCTCCAGCTCCGCGTTGCCGGAGGAGCCGGTGAGGATCCGCGCCAGCCGGCGGGCATCCGCCTGGGTCATCACCATCAACAGCTGCCCCCACAGTTCGCCCAGGACCTCGAAGGAGGCCACCAGCAGGGGTTCGGCCGGGATCTCCAGCAGCGACGGCAGGGTGGACCGGTCGGCCACATGCGCCCGGGGGACGTCGATTCTCACTGCCCGGCCACCGACCAGACGGGAGAGGGCAGAGGCCGCCTGCCCAACGCCAATGTTGGTGACCTCGCGGAGCGCGTCCAGCTGCAGTTCGGTGGGGCTTTCCATGTTCAGGCTGCCAACAGGCGGGGGACGTCCAGGATGAAGATAGGCCGACCGGTGCCCAAAATGGTAACGCCCGAGAGGCCGGGCACCAGATCCAGGGGACGGGAAAGTGCTTTGAGCACCACTTCTTCCTGCCCCAGCAGCCGGTCCACCTGCAGCGCCACCCTGCCGGCGTCCCCCTCCATCACCACGAACGGCCGGGTGCGGGCGGCGTTGTCGGAGGGGACGCCGATCAGCTCGGCCATGGAGTGCACCGGCAGCAGGGTGGTCCCGTAGGGGAGCAGCGCCCGGTCCCGGCTGCGGGACAGCTTGTCCGGCTCCGCCTCCAGCGCGCCCAGCACCTTGGCGATGGGGAGGCCGACGATCTCGTTGCCCACCTGGACCAGCAGCAGCTGGACCACCGCCACAGTGAGCGGGAGCCGCAGGGTGAAGCGGGTGCCGCGGCCACGCTCGGATTCGATCTCCAGCGAGCCGCCCACGTTCTCCACCGTGCGCTTGACCGCGTCCATCCCCACCCCGCGGCCGGAGATGTCGGTGACGTCCTTGGCGGTGGAGACCCCGGGGAGGCAGGCCAGCATGAACGCCTCGCGGTCGGTCATGCGGGTCAGCTGCTCCTGGGTGATCAGCCCCCGCTCCAGCGCCTTGGTCTTGAGGCGGCCGGCGTCCATCCCCTGCCCGTCGTCCTCGATCTCCACGATCACCCGGTCCCGGCCGCGGCGGACGGAGACCTGCACCTTGCCCTTGGGCGACTTCTTGGCGGCCACCCGGGCCTCGGGGGACTCCAGCCCGTGGTCGATGCAGTTGCGCAGGATGTGGAGCAGCGGGTCGGAGAGGTCGTCAATGATCGCCCGGTCCAGCTCGATCTCCGCGCCGGTGATCACCAGGTCCACGTCGCGGTCGCGCTTGCGGGCGATGTCCCGGGCGGCGCGGGGGAGGCGGTCGGTGATCACCGAGATCGGTGTCATCCGGACGCTCATCACCTTGTCGTGCAGGTCCTTCACCAGCGCGTGCAGCCGGTAGACGCTCTCCTCCAGCACCGGGCGCGCGCTGCTGGGCAGCACCTTGCCGACCTCGCGGATGCGGGCAGTGGCCAGCAGCATCTCCCCCACCGTGTCCAGGAAGTAGTCCAAAAGCTCGGTCTTCACCCGGACGGTGCGGGCCGGCTCCTGGCCGACGATCTTCGGACCCTCGGGGCCCGCCGCCGGGGGCGGGGGCATCGGCGGCACCGCCTGCTGCTGCACCGCCTTGATTGAGACGGTGTCCACCTCGGAGACGTTTCGCAGCGCCTGGGCCAGGCCCTCCTCGCCCACCGAGGTCTCCACCTCCAGCGAGATCAGCCCGTCCGGGATCCGTCCGGCCCGGATGTCCTCCAGCGCCGGCCTCAGGTCGAAGACGTTCCCCAGTCCGGAGAGCTTCTTATGCACCAGAAAGCCTCGCACCCCCGGCGCCTGGCTGGTGGGCTGGACCCGGACCTTGACCGCGAACCGGGGAGGGAGGCCCAGGCCGGAGTCGGACTTGGCCGCGGGGGCCGGCTCGGGCGGGGCCGGGGAGGAGGCGTCGGCAGGGGATGCGACTCCCTCCAAGCCCCCTGCCCCACCCGCGTCGGGGCTGGCGCGATGGACGGTGACATCCTCGGCCACCCGGGTGGCCTGCACCGGCCCTCCCTGGAGCGCGATCACCCGGTCATTGAGCTGGGCCAGCAGGGGGCCGGCGTCCTGGGTGGGTCCGCCGTCGAGCGCGGCGCGGACGAAGCCCAGGAGCACATCGGTGGCGCCCAGGATCAGATCCACCAGATCCCGGGTCAGCTTCTCCGGCTCGGAGCGGACCGCGTCCACCAGGTCCTCGATCCGGTGCGCCACCACCGCGATCGCCTCGAAGCCCATCGAGGCCGCCATCCCCTTCACGCTGTGCGCGTGCCGGAACATGGAGTCGATGGTCTGCGGCCCCGGGTTCTTCTCCAACGCCACCAGATCCTGCGCGAGCGCCTCGAGGTGCTCGGTGGCCTCGCTGACGAAGAGGCCGAGGTACTTCGACATGTCGAGGCTCATCGGCGCTTCATCCCCAGGAGAGGCCGTAGGATACCCCCGCCCGCCCGGGAGCGAGAGTTCCAGTGCGCCTGCCTCCCCAGCGGCCGCCCTAGAACGGAGCAGGCCGCAGGGGCGGACCGGCCAATCGGATCTGGAGCTGACGGGGGCGGCGAGCCCCTCCGCCGAAGATCGGGCGGCAGGTTTGGCTCGGTCTGGTTAAGCGCACCGGCTGCCCTCCGCGAGGCGGAAGGCTCACGGGTTGCGAAGCTGCGACCAAATCGGGGACGCGGAGCGGCCCGGCTCAGCCGTCGCCGAGGACCTTCTTCACCACCGCCAGGACGTCTTCGGCGCGGAACGGCTTGACGATGAAGTCGGAGGCGCCGGCTTCGATGGCCTCCATCACCAGGGACTCCTGACCCAGCGCGGAGCACATGATGATCACCGCGTTGGCGTCGGCCTTGATGATCTCGCGGGTGGCCTCGATGCCGCTCTTGAAGGGCATGACGATGTCCATCGTCGTCAGGTCAGGCTTGAGCTCCTTGTACTTCTCGACCGCCTCCAGGCCGTTGGCAGCCTCGCCGACGACCTCGAAGCCGCCAGACGCGAAGATGTCCTTGATCATGTTCCGCATGAAGATTGCGTCGTCGACGACCAGGACCCGCTTTGCCATTGTGCAGCCGCCCCTCGGGAGGTTTCGGGTCGCGGACAGTAGCAGTGGACTTGCTGCGCTGCTACTGCGGACCTACTTCGGGTTAAACAGTGCCGCGACGGCCGTGTCCACACCTTCAGGGTCGAGGACCGTCACCGCCAGTCCCTTCAATCTTGCAACACCCCGAACCGCTGTCGCCTGCTTTCCTGGCGCAGGGCCTACTTTTTCAATCTCCTCGATGCCATCCACCTCGGTGACCAGCAGCCCCAGGTCACGACGGCCCCGGTCCAGGAGTACGACCTTCTGCGGTGGAGTGGTTGGACCGGTCAGTCCAATCAGGTGCGCCAATTCCACCACCGTTACCACCCGGCCTCGCAGGTTGATCACCCCACGGATGGCCGGCGGCGCCCGCGGCACCCGGCTCCACACTTCGGGAGAGACCACCACTTCGCGGACCGCCGACAGTGGCAGGGCGTAGCGTTCCTTCTCCACGCGGAAGATGACGTGCCGCATCGGTCAGGGCGAACTTCGCACGCCCGGGTGACGGCGGGTAGTTCCGACTGCTCCGCGCGGGGTGTTCGCGCGTGCTGGGCCGGGCGAGCCGAGTCAGGGCCGGGTCAGGGCCGGGTCAGGGTCAGGACCAGGGCCAGGGCCAAGGGTGGGAATTGTGGTGCTCATCGGGGGTTCGCCGACCTCACGCGCCGAGGAGCAGCGGACGCTGCCGATTCAGCTCTGCCAGCCGACCTCGATACGCAGCGGCGATGTCGCCCATCACCTTGAGGAAGGCGTCCTTGAACATCGGATAGGTCACCGGCTGGACCCTCCATCCCAGGGCCACCAACTCGGTGCTGCGGCTGGAGTCGCCGGTGAAGGCGGCCTCGGTTTGCCGGGTCTCGTACCCTTGCGTCTCCACCGCCAGCTTCACTTCGGGCCAGGCGAAATCCAGGTAGTAGAACTTGCCGTTGGTCCGACGAACCGGGAACTGCGGCTGTGGTGGCGGCAGCCCCATGAAGAGCAGGCGGTAGCGGAACTGCACCTCGAAGACGCTGCCGTACGCGCGAGGGCGCTGCTCGCAGTCTTCGATCAAGGCGGTCAGTTGCTCCCGCTGCTCGGTGGTGAGGGCGAAGGTATTCACCCGCTCCTTGAGCGCCACCATGAACCCCTTCCCCAGCCGCCGCGCGGACTCGAGGACGATGGCCAGGGTCACCGCGTCCAGCAGCGGGACCAGGTCCAGCACGGTTCGCACCGGCGTCGTCATCGGCAGTCCCTTGAAGCGGCACAGGTCCTGGGGTTCCACGACATTCCGCCACAGGCTGACCCCTGGCACCGACACGCGCCGCCGGTTGGGCACGCTCACCTCCAGGGGGAACCCGTCCACCCCCCACAGGCCATGGCTCCTGGCCGCAGTCCGGTGGGAGAGCACTGCGCCCTCCCCGATGCACAGCAGGACGGCCTGAAGCTCCCGGGGATCGTCGAACTCAGGAGGAGTGAGTTCATAGAGCCCGGGGTGGACCATTCGAACCAGGCCACTGCGCACCTGGTAGTCCCAGCTGTGCTTGGGGTAGCCCAGCTTGAGCACCTGCTCGCGGGTGATCAGCCCGGTTTGCTTCTGGGCCAGTTGCAGCAGCCGGTTCCAGGCTTCATCCCCCATCGCCCACCCCCTGTTGCGCACACCAGACCACGCCGGACTGACACCCCAACACAACGGAGTGACCCACAGGTCACTGCGCTGCGAATTCCGGCGCGTTTTTTCGCAGCGGAGTGACCGCCCGGGCACTCCGTTGTGTTGAGCGTCCGGGCGGGACTCGCAGCAACTCCTGCGACGAGCCGCCGGAGCCGGCCCACGCCACGAGCAGGACCTGGTGGGGCTGGAGCCGGCGGCTGGGGTGGCGATGGCCGGCTGGGGTGCCGATGGACCGGGAGCCCAGGTCCGCGTCCGAGACTCTCGCGCCTTTCGTCCGCCCTGCGCCGCTCGCCGCCTACGCGCTGAGCCGGAACCGTCTCACCACGCTCTGCAGCTCCAGGGAGAGGTTGAGCAGCTCCTGGGCGGCGGAGGTCATGTTGGAGACCGCGCCGGTCTGCTCGCTCATCACCGACTGGATGGCCTCGGTGGAGGCGGCGTTGGCGCGGGCCACCTGGCTGATCTCGCGGATCGCGGTGACCATCTGGTCCGAACCCTTGAGCTGCTCCTTGGCGGACTCGGAGATCAGGTGGACCTTCTCCACGCCCTTGCGGGCGGTGTCGGTGATCGCGCCCATGGAGCGGACGATGGTGTTCAGGTCCTCGCGGCCCTCGGAGAGCTCTTCGATTCCCTCCTTCATCGCCGAGACCACCGCCACCGACTGGTTGGAGATGTCCCGGGCCAGCCGGGAGATCTGCTCGGCGCTGCGGCCGGCGGACTCGGCCAGCTTGCGGACCTCGTCGGCGACCACCGCGAAGCCGCGGCCGTACTCGCCGGCGCGGGCGGCCTCGATGGTGGCGTTGAGCGCCAACAGATTCGTCTGCTGCGCCACCTGGGTGATCACATCCACGATCTTGGAGATCTCCTGGGTCTTCTCCCCGAAGGCGAACACCTCCTGGCTGGCGCTCTCGATCCGGGAGAAGACCTTCTTCACCTTGTCGCCGGCCAGCAGCGCCGCCTTGGAGCCCTGCTCCGCGGCGCCGGAGGTCTCCGCGGAAGCGCGGGCGGCGTCCTCGGCGGAGACGGCGGTGCGCTGGATCGATCCCGCCATCTCGGTGATCACCTGCGAGGCCTGGCCCACCAGGTTGGACTGGGACTCGGCGCCCACCGCGATCTTCTCCATCGAGGAGGCGACCTCCTCGGTGGAGGCGTTCACGTTCTCCGCGGACCGCTGCAGCTCGGTGGCCGAGTCGGACACCGACTGGGCGGTGTGCTGGATGTGACCGACCAGGTCGCGCAGGTTCTCCTGCATGTTGGAGATGGCGGTGGACAGCTCGTCGATCTCGTCCTTGCCCAGGCTGGCCTGGGTCTGCACCGGCTTGGAGAGGTCTCCGCGGGAGATCTCCAGCGCGGACCGGGAGAGGACCCGCACCCGGGTGACCCGGGCGATCAGCGACGGCATCGACACCGCCAGCACCAGGGTGACCGCGGCCGCGATCGCCGCCCGCACCTGCCAGGAGAGGCCGGAGTCCTCGGTGAGGATCAGCGCCAGGGAGAGGGCCAAGCCCAGCACCACGTAGCCGATCAGGATCTTGAAGTGCAGCGAGATGTCCCGGCCCAGGTTGCGCTCCTCGGCGGTCCGCACCACGCGGTGGAGATCGCGGCGGGAGCCGCTGAGCGGAGAGGGAAGGTCGTCGCGAAGGGGCCGGCGCAAGGTCGTAGGGATCTCGGAGGGAAAGGCGGCCGGAATCATTTCTCCGAACCCGGGGTGGGTCAAATGCGCTCTAGCCTGCTCGATCGCTGGGGAAGTGGTCGTACCCCGGCGGGAGGGAGAGCGCCTCTCCCCCCGGAGAGAGGACCACGATTTGGCGCCCGGAGACCACCTCTCCGACCGCGGTCACCGCAATCTGGGCCCGCTTGCATGCTGTGCGAAAAGCCGCGGCCCTGCGGGGAGGCACCGCCAGCAGCAGCTCGTAGTCCTCGCCCCCGGCCAGGGCGAACTGGCCCCGCTGCAGTGGATCTGGAAACGCCCGCTTCACCTCCGCGCCCACCGGAAGCCGGGCCAGCTCCACCTGGGCCCCCACCCCGGAGGCCAGGCAGAGGTGTCCCAGGTCCTGGGCCAGCCCATCCGAGAGATCGATCCCCGCCCGCGCGAACCGCAGCGCAAGCCTCCCTGCCTCCAGTCGGGGCACCGGGCGCAGCTGGCGACGGGCCGCCGGTCCCTGCTTTACCCCCTCCTGGAGCCGACGCAGCCCCAGCCGCGCCTCCCCCAGGGTCCCGGTGATGAACAGCACATCTCCGGCCCGCGCCCCACTCCGGGTCAGCGCCCGTCCGGAGGGGACCTCACCGGCGGCGGTGAGGGTGATCGACAGCTCGGAGGCGCGGGTGAAGTTCCCTCCCACTAGCTCGATCCCCGAGACCTTCGCCAGCGCCGCCATCCCCAGGGCCAGCTGCTTCAACTCGGCCACCGGGAACCCCGCCGGGTGGGCAATGGCGCACACGAACCAACTGGGGGTGGCGCCCATCGCCGCCAAATCCGAGAGGTTCACCGCCAGCGCCTTGTGCCCGATGTCCCGGAGAGAGAAATGCGGGCGGGTGAAGTGCACGCCCTCCACCAGCGCGTCGGTGGTGACGCAGAGGTCGGTGCGCCCGCCGGCCAGCACAGCGCAGTCATCCCCCGGACCGCGGGGGGACGCGGCCACCCCGAACGCCGAGGCGAAGCGGGCGATGCGTCCGAACTCGCTCAGAACCGGTCCATCTCCACCGCGGCCAGCATCGCCGGAGGGGAGACCTGGTTGAACTTCGGCGAGGGGGGCACCAGCGGCAGCACCGCCACGAAGCGCGAACCCTTGCCCATCTCCGAGGTCACCCGCACCTGCCCGCCGTGGCCCTGCACGAAGCTCTTCACGATCGCCAGGCCGATGCCGGCGCCGCCGAACTCGCGGGTGGAGCTGTTGTCCACCTGGTAGAAGCTCTCGAAGATCCGGTCGAACTGGTCCTGGGGGATGCCCACCCCGGTGTCCTCGACCACGATCCGGTAGCCCTCGCCGGAGAGCTCAGGCTGCACCCCCATCCCAGAGACGTAGACCGAGACGGTGCCGCCCTTGGGGGTGAACTTCACCGCGTTGGCCAGCAGGTTCACCACCACCTGCTTGAGCTTCTCCCGGTCGGCGGTGATCCGCAGCTCGCCGGCCTGGGGGAGGCGTTCGTCGATTTTGACCCCCTTCTTCCCCGCCTGCGGAGTCACGCTGGTCACCGAGGAGCGGACGATCTCGTTCACGTCCACCGGTTCGAAGTTCAGCCGCACCTTGCCGGCCTCGATCTGGCTGATGTCCAGGATGGAGGTGATCAGCTTCAGCAGGGTCTCGCCCTTGTCCATGATGGTGCGGACATAGTCGCCCTGCTCGTCGTTCATTGGCCCGGCCAGGCCCTCGGCCAGCATCTCGGAGTAGCCGATGATCGAGGTGAGCGGGGTGCGCAGCTCGTGGCTGACGGTGGCCAGGAAGCTGGACTTGAGCCGGTCCAGCTCCTTGAGCTTGGCGTTCATCTCCGCCAGGCGCCGGTTGTGGTTCTCCAGGTCCCGGTTGGTCTCCAGGGTGGCCTCGATGTGCAGCTGCGAGGTCAGGTACATCTTCTGCCCCGCGGCGACCATCGTCTCCAGCAGCTGGCCAAAGTGCACCATCACCTTGGCGATGGTGGTCTCCGGAGCGCGGCGGATCTTGGCCAGGTGGGTCTGGGCGGTGGCCAGATCCAGCCCCTGGGAGGAGAGCTCGGTGAGGGTGGGCGGGAACTCGCTGAGCTCCTCGGGGGTGAACGGCCCGAAGATGATCCGCCCCAGCCGGTCCCCTTCCCACAGCACCGGCATCACCATGTAGCGCAGGCCGGTGAAGCACTGCACGGTGCGCATCCCGGCCGGGGGCGCGAAGTCCGCTGGCTGCGGCAGCCGGCTGCCCCGGGTCTCGTCGAGGGGGCCGTCCTTCACCCGGGCCACGGTGCTGGTGCAGCGCGAGCGGCCCTCGGCGAAGGAGAAGACGTACCCACAGAAGTCGCCGTTGCCCACCTTGACGTCGACGACCTTGGCGCCCCGCTCCTCGAAGACCTTGATCCCCACCTTGTAGAGCTCGACGAAGCCCTTCACCACCTCGGTGAAGCTGGGGATGTCCAGCATCTCCGAGAGGGTCAGCTTGCGCTGGAGCACCGACTCCCGCCGGGGAGAGGTCTCCGACACCTCGGAGGAGGAGACCGGCTTCATCCCGCACTCCCCGCGGCGGGAGGGACCTTGGCGCCGAACTCCTCGGCCAGGGCGGTGCCCTTCAGATCCACGTTGCGGAAGATCTGCCCCAGGAACTCCTTCTCACCCAGGCCAATGTTCTTCTCCAGATGGGCCCGGCGCTCCATCGCCCGGTAGGCCTCCCGGAGGACGGCGTGCAGGGTCTCCACCACTCCGATCCCGCGGATCGCCACCGCGCCCAGCACCGGCTCCTTGCCGCGCTTGGCAGTCTCCTGGATCTCCGCGTCGGTCTTGGCGTCCGGCAGGTCCTGCTTGTTGTACTGGATCACCACCGGGACCTCGGCCGGACTCAGGCCGTTCTCCCGCATGTTCTCCATCAGATTCCGCCAATAGGCGTTGTTGTCCGGACCGGCCGAGCGTCGGGAATCGGCGATGAACGCCACCCCATCCGCATTCTGGAGGACGATCCGCCGGGTGGCGTTGTGCAGGACCTGCCCGGGGACGGTGAACAGCTTCACCTTCACCTTGAAGCCATTGGCGGTGTGGAAGAAGACCGGCAGCAGGTCGAAGAACAGGGTGCGATCGTCGTGGGTCTCCACCGTCAGCAGCCGTCCGCGGACCTCGTCGCTGGTCCGCTCGTGGAGCTTCTGGAGATTGGTGGTCTTCCCGGAGAGCCCCGGGCCGTAATAGACGATCTTGACCGTCAGCTCGCGCTGGGCGTGGTTCAGTTGCAAGGTAGGGGCGGCCTCGACCCTGTTTATAGAAGACAGCGCAGATCTTCGAAAGCACGGCCGAGGGGACCCGGTCGAATCGGCCGGCCGCTTGCACGGTGTACGGTGGAGCCGGGAAGCGCGCACATGGTGCGAGCTTTTCTGGGCATGGAACGTTGGGGCGGTAGCGGTTAGGATCGAGCCCTCAGAGGGCGGACGGAGGTTGCCCAGGCATGACCATGAAGGCAGATCAGCCCGTGACGAAGAACCCCTTGCCGGTGATGGACCTGGCCAATGCAGTAGCGGGCCAGGACCTGAACTCGGCTTTGAAGTTTGCCCAGGCGGGCGATGCGGACCTTCCGGTGGTCGCGAAGCTCCGTTCGGAGTCCGAGCCCTGGAAGGGTCGCAGTGAGACCTATGACCAGAGCCTGGAGACCCTCACCAAGCTGCGGCCATTCATCTCGGTGGCCCGGGTGCAGAACAACGTCGTCGGCTACGTGACCGTGGAGCGCGACGGTCCGGTGCCCGGCGCGGCGTACATGCGGAACATCGTGGTGAAGAACGATCTCCAGCGGAAGGGAGTGGGAGCGATGTTGCTCAACCACGCGCTGCAGACCGCCCGCGACATGTACCGCAAGACGCTGGCCCTGCGGGTGGACCCTGCCAACGCGCCGGCGGTCAGCTTCTACCGCAAGGAAGGCTTCACCACGGTCGCCACCGTGGTCTCCAAGAAGTCGGGCAAGCTTCGGCTCCTGATGTCCAGGGAGCTGTAGCCACCAAGAATGCGGGCGCGGGCTGGTCTCGCACCCGCCGCGTGGAGGGCTCGGCAGACCGCCGGGCCCTTTGTTTTTCAAGGAAGCGCTACTGCGGCCGCAGGTACCACCGCTCCAGCGCGTCGCGTTCGGCGAACGGCTTGGCGGGTGGGAGGCTGCGGACGAACGCGCGCCCGTAGGCCTTGGTGCGGATCCGCCGGTCGAGGATGGCCACGATCCCACGATCATCAGAGGTCCGGATCAGCCGGCCGAAGCCCTGCCGCAAGGCGATGGCCGCCTCCGGCAGCTGGTAGGCCCCAAACGGTTCGATCCCCCGCTCGCGCAGCTGATCGATCCGCGCCGCCACCAGCGGATCCCCCGGGGAGGCGAAGGGCAGCTTGTCGATGATCACCAGGGACAGCGCGCTGCCGGGGACGTCCACCCCCTCCCAGAAGGAGTGGGCCGCGAACAGCACCGAGGGCTCGGCGCGAAACGCGTCCAGCAGCGCGGTCTTGGGACGTTCTCCCTGCAGCAGCACCCGGTAGGGGAGGCGGTTCTTACAGAGGTGGTAGGCCTGCTCCATGTTGCGCAGGCTGGTGAAGAGGGCGAAGGCCCGGCCATCGGTGATCTTGGCCAGGGCCACGATCTCCTCGGCCACCGCCTCCACGAAGCCGGGGGCGTTGGGTTCGGGCAGCGACTGCGGCAGGTAGAGCGCGGACTGGCGGGGGAAGTCGAAGGGGGACGCCACCGAGACGGTGCGCACCGGGCCCAAATCCTCCGCCCCCTCCCCCTGCAGGCCCATCCGGCCGGAGAAGAAGTCGAAGCTGCGATCCGCGGTCAGGGTGGCGGAGGTGAACACCGCGGTGTCCACGGTCCGGTACAGGCGCTTTTGCAGCTCCTTGGCTACGTCGATGGGGGCGGCGCGCAGGAACACTCCCCTCCCCCGGGCCTCGGCCCAGAACACGTGGTCCCGCGAGTCGGCGGTGCGGATGAAGTCCAGGTCGTTGGCGATCTCCAGGGTGCGCCGGGCGATGGCCCGCACCTCCGGCTCCTCCTGATCCTGGGCCATCGCCCCCAGGGCCTTGAGCGAGTCCACCACCCCGTCCGCCACCAACTGCAGCCGGCCGAAGGACTGCCCGGTGAGGCGGATCGAGGACTCGGCATAGGAGAGCCGCAGCGCCCCGGGCAGCTCGCGGAAGAAGGCGTCCGCGGAGCCCTTCACCTTCAGCGCCAGCGCGGAGAGCATCCCGGCGCGGTTGTCCTGGGTGGTCAGCGCCTTCTGGGTGTCGGTGACCAGGTCCTCCACCCGGTAGTTGGAGACCTGCGAGCCGAAGTAGGAGGTGGCGGCGTCCTCCACCGCGTGCGCCTCGTCGAAGATCACCGCGTCATAGCGGGGGAGAATCCCCTCCACCCCCGCGCCCAGGGTGCGCAGCGCCAGGTCGGCGAAGAACAGGTGGTGGTTGACCACCAGCACGTCCGCCCCTTCGGCGCGGCGGCGGGTCTGGGTCACGTGGCAGGGATCGTACAGCGGGCACCTGGAGCCCAGGCAGCTCTCGGAGGTGGTGCTCAGGGCCGGCCAGGCGGAGTAGGACTCCGGCAGATCCAGCTCCGCCCGGTCCCCGGTCTTGGTCCGCAGCGCCCAGCCGCGCACCGAAGGCCACAGCTCGGCCTCCTCCCGGTTGGGGAACAGCGGGTTGCGATCGAAGGCCTCGAAGCGATGGATGCACAGGTAGTTGCTGCGCCCCTTGAGGTAGGCCGCCTCGAACTCCATCCCCACCCGCTCCTTGAGCAGCGGGACGTCCTTGAAGAAGATCTGCTCCTGCAGGGTCTTGGTGGCGGTGGAGATGATCACCTTGCGCCCGGAGAGGATCGCCGGGACCAGATAGGCCAGGGTCTTGCCGGTGCCGGTCCCCGCCTCCGCCAGCAGGTAGCCGCGGCTGCCCAGGGTGCGCTCCACCTCGCGCGCCATCCGCAGCTGTTCGGGGCGGTGCTCGTAGCGTTCAAACGCGTTGGCCAGCGCGCCGCCCGGCCCCAGCAGCCCCTCCACCGTCAGGTGCATCAGCCCGCCCCCATCGAGGTCAGCGAGCGGATCAGCAGCCCCAGCATCACCAGCAGGAACAGCGCCAAGACGGCGAGCAGCCCCTGCTGGGCGCGCCGGGAGAGGCCGTGGGTGGGGCCCTCCTCGGCCGCCAGGTTCAGCGCGCTGGCGGCGGCGGCCAGCTTCACCACCTCGTCGCGACCCCGGGCGGCGAAGGGATCGTCGCGGTTGTGGGCCAGCTGGATCCGGTACAGCCGACCGGCCGCGGCCAGCGTCCCCTCCTCGACGGAGAGTTGGAGGAAGCGGTCGTGGGCGTCGTTGTCCTCCCAGGACTGGGCCAGCACCCTCCAGGCCTCCAGCAGCGGCGCCGGCGGCGAGTGTTCCTCCGGGTTGAAGGCGGCGAAGCTCAGGCCACAAGACGCGCAGGACGGACCGCCCATCCGCCGCAGCGAGATGCACTTGGGGCAGTAGCCGTCGGGCACCGCCAGCGGATCCTCACGGGAGGCGGGATAGGCGGTGGAGGGCGAGAGCGCGCGCAGGAACACCACCTGCCCGGGGGACTCCACTCCGGTGGCAGCGGCGGACGAGGCGCCCGGAACCACCGGGCGCTCGGGGACAGAGGGAGCCCGCCAGGGCGCCGCGTCGGCCAGGGCCGACTCCGGGGAGGAGCTGACCACCGGAGCGGGGGCCGCCAGGGCCGGGGCCGGCATCGGGCTTCGGGGGGCGGGCGCCGCACCGGGTCCCGACTCCTCCCGGCTCTCGGCGCCGCAACGCGCGCAGCGCAGCACCAGCGTGCCCAGGTCCAGGCGGTGGGAGGCGATCTCGGCGAGGCGGTCGCAGGCGGGGCAGAGGAATTTCACGAAAGTCGCTGCACGGAGAAGGGAACCGGAACCACGCAGAGCACGAAGGCTATCAGGCAAAGCACCGCGATCACCTTGCGACTGGTGGGCAGCGGCTGGGACGGATCGGTGACCGGTGGGTGTTGGAAGCCGATGAACTTCACGGTCACCAGCAGCCAGATCAGCCATCCGGCGCTCCAGAACAGGGTCAGCGCCAGCAGCCCCAGGGCGGTGATCCGGCCCACCCACACCGCCCCCTTCCCGAACAGCGCGTACACCACGTGCCCCCCATCCAGCTGACCGATGGGGAAGAGGTTGAGGGTGGTGACCAGCAGCCCGAACCAGCCGGCGATCCACAGGGGCCCGGCCAGGAGATCCTGCCCCGGCTGGAGCCCCACCACCATCCGGGCCATGGCGCGCAGCAGCAGCCCCTCGTGGTAGACGGTGCCGTACGCGCCCCCGACTGCCTCGGGCACGCTGGGGGTCGCCGCCAGCTGCGCCATCAGGTACCGATACAGCTCCCCCAGCAGGGCCCACAGCGAGGCGCTGCCCGGGAATTGGGAGTCCAGCGGGACCGCGGCCACCACCGTGGCCTCCCTCAGCCCCAGGACCAGCACCCCGATCGCCACCACCAGCCCGGCCAGCGGCCCGGAGGCGCCAACGTCCACCAGCGCCTTGAGGCTGGGGATCGGCCCCCGGATCCGGATCACCGCCCCCAGGGTGCCGATGGAGATCACCGGCGGCATCGGGATGAAGTACGGCAGCGAGGTGTCCACCCCATGCCAGCGCGCCGCCAGGTAGTGGCCCATCTCATGCGAGCCGAGGATTGCCAAGATGGCCGCGCTGAACTTCAGCGCGTTGGTCAGCTGGTCCAGCGGGAACGCTCCGGCGCCGGAGAACCACCAACCGTAGATGGAGAAGATGTAGCCCAGCACGGTGGTGACCGCGGTGAGCCCGAAGAGTCCCAGGTGCAGCCAAGGGCGGTCCCCGGGGCGGAAGAGCGCGGTCGCCATGGAAGTGCCTTGAGCTACCAACCCGACGGTCCCAATGCAATTGAGCGCCGCTCCCTTTGACAGCCGGGGGGCGGGTGTTACGACCCGCGCCCGTGGAGGAGTTCATGAAGAAGGTGTTGGCGCTGACGTTGGCGGTTTCACTCTCCGGGTGTCTGAGCATCTCCAATGCCTCGGTGATCCGGACCGAGGTGGTGGCCTCCGGCGAGCCGATCGCGGTGATCCAGGCGGACGCGGTGGGGCTGTCCCTGTTCCTGCACCTGATCCCGCTGGTCCAGGCGGACCTGGACACGGTGATCAACAAGGGGCTGGTGGCCAACGCCAAGGCGATGGGCGGCACCCGGGTGGAGGTGAAGACCGCCCACCAGACCCCCACCGAGGGGATCCACGCGCTGCTCAACTGTCTGCTGCCGATCCCGCTGCTGCTGTGCGTGAAGACCGCCACCGCCACCGGGGTGGTCATCAAGTAGTCCAGCAGGCAGGGAGGTAGGCCCTTCCCTGCCGGCGGCTGCGGTCCGCGCCTCCGACCCCCACTCTTGCCGGGTGAGGACCGAGACCGACGCCTGGCTGCCGCCCCCCTCCCCCGACCCCTCGGTGGAGGAGGGCCCGGCGCTGCTGGTGGTGAACACCCGCTCCCGCGTGGGCGAAGAGCAGTTCGAACACGCCCGTGACCGCCTGGGAGAGCTGGGGCTGGAGCTGACCGACGCGGTGGCCCTGGAGGACCCGGCCCGGTTGGAGGCGCTGATCGCAGGCGCCGTGCGTGCCGGAGTGCGGCGGATCCTCGTCGGTGGGGGCGACGGCTCGCTGGCCGCCGCCGCCAACGTGCTGGCCGGCAGCGACGTAGCCTTGGGCATCCTCCCCTGCGGCACCGGCAACGACTTCGCCCGATCACTTCACATCCCTCCGGACCTGGAGGCCGCCTGCCAGATTCTCGCCCGGGGAGCGACCCGCCGGGTGGATCTCGGCCGGGTCAACGGGCGCTACTTCCTGAACGCCGCCTCGCTGGGGGTGACCAGCGACATCGCCAAGAACGTGAACCCCGGACTCAAGCGACGGGTGGGGAAGCTGGCCTACGCCACGGCGGCTGCCTCCGAGGCGTTCAAGCTCTCCCCCTTCAAGGCGCGAGTGGTGACCGAGGAAACCACCCTGGAGTTGGACTGCGCGCAGGTGGTGGTGGGCAACGGGCGCTACCACGGCGGCGGCAGCCTGATCGCGCCCGAGGCCTCGCTCCAGGATCGGCTTCTGGACGTGTACGTGATCGCCTTTCAGGGCACCTCCAGCGTGGATGAGCGGCTGCGGTTCCGGGACCTGCTCTCGCTGGGGCGGATCGGGATGCTGGTCCGCCGCGGGCGGCATGTGCACCACGACGCGGTCACCCATCTGAGGGCCTGCACAGTGAGGGTGGAGACCGAACCGCCGCTGGAGTTGGATGTGGACGGGGAGATGTCCGGAACCACCCCCGCCAGCTTCGAGGTGGTTCCCCGCGCGCTGCGGGTGATCGCGCCTCCTTCCGCTTCAACCCCTCAAACATAACGGGTTGATTGTTTTTATGGGGCGCCGACCGTTCGGGTCATTCTCCCGCACCGACGGGCACTTACACCTCCTTTGGTAAACATTGTTTACCGTTGACGCCCAGAACCCTCGGCAACCTTCCCCCCGATCCGGCGACAATCCTGGGGTCTGGAGGAGTCCATGGGCATCGACGCACTCAAGAGCCTCAAGCCGAACCCCCCGCCGGCCGCGACGCCGACGCCCGCCCCCGCCGCGGTGGTTCCGGCGGCCGCGCCGGTGGTGACCACGCCCCCCGCCACCCAGTACAGCCCCACCGAAGGGGGAGATCGCCTGCGGATGGCCGCGCAGCTGGGCCAGGACGCCGGAGCGCAGCCGCTGGACGAGAGCACGCCCACGGTCTCCGCCCGGGAGTTGGAGTTGCAGACCCGGGTCCGGCCGGAGGCAGGCACCGTCCGTGAGCCCGGCAAGCCGACGGAGACGAAGCCCTCTGCGGATCCGGCGAACCAGGACGTCACCGGGGAGATGAGCGCCGAGCAGCAGCGCGAGTACGACCAGTTGCCCGCCGAGAACCGGACCGAGTTCAACCAGCAGTACCGCGCCGCCGAACCGGAGACCCGGGCGGCGATGGACCACGCTCTGGAGGAGGGTCTGGCGGGGGAGTACCTGGCCGCCCCCCGCGAGCAGCAGGAGAAGTACGTGGCGCTGCACACCGAGGCCGCCACCCGGACCGGGGGCAAGGCCGTGGATCAGGTGGACGGCCTCTTGGCGGACGGCGAGCTGGGTGCGTACCTGGCGGTGGAGGGCCGCGCCGGGACCGACGAGGCCCAGCAGCTGCAAACCCTGCTGTTCGACGGCACCCTGCGCCAGGCCCGCCGGGGCGACCCGTCGATGCTGGACTACCTGGGCGACTTCGCCGCCGACCCCAGCGCGGTGACTCCGGAGCCGGGCCTGGTGCCGCGCGATGACCTGGTGAACCAGATCATCAACGACGTGTACTCCAACCGGGGCGTGCAGCCGCCCGGGGACCGCAACTGTGGACCGGTGCAGGCGATGGCCAGCTTCGCCCACTCCGATCCCGCGGCCTTCGCCCGGACCCAGACCGAGCTGGCGGAGACCGGCCACACCGAGATCCGCACCCCGTCCGGCCAGACCGAGACCCTCACCTACCGGGGCCCGCCCCGTGGTCAGGAGAATGGGCTGAGCCTCACCCAGCAAATCTTCCTGCAGGCCTTCGCCGCGCCGGTGGACCGCACCAGCCAGCGCGGGGGCGGGTTCCTCGGCCAGCTGCTGGACGCGTTCGACGGGATGACCGCCGCCGAGGTGGCCCAGCTGCAGGAGCGCACCTCCGGCGCTGGCTCGGCGGAGTCGGTCACCGACTACGAGGTGGTCACCGTTCCCACCAGCGAGGAGCTGGAGGAGACCACCCCTGAGGAAGCGGAGCGGCTGCGGGAGATCGCCGAGAAGACCATCGACGAGCAGGTGAGGGCCGGCGAGCCGCCCACGGTGTGGATGGAGGGCGAGGACGGCACCGGGGGACATTGGGTTCGGGTGCTCAACGTGGTGGAGCTGGGCCCGATCAAGCTGTACGTGCTGGACGACGGCTCCGGCAACCCGCGGATGATGGGCGCCAACGCCTTCATGGAGGGGGTGGGGGCGGTGGTCTACAACGCCGACCACAGCACCCCTCCGCCGGGAAGCTACAACGAGGCCTGGGATGACCCGGGCACCGGATCGAAGAACCTCGCCGGCGATCCCGGCGACGGCGGGTAGCCCTCCCGCTCACCGCGAGGAGGGAGACCTCGGCGCCTGCGCCGGGGTTCAGCGTTCTGGGGCCACTTCCGCCCACCGGGGCCCCTGCCGGATTCAGCGGGTGGCAGTGGCCAACCACTGCTCCACCGCTTCGCTCTGGGACGGGCGGGCCGCGCGCAGGTAGTCCTCCCGTGCCTGCGAGGTCAGCTGGCGCACCCGCCGTGGATCCCTGTGCAGCGCCGCCAGGGTCCGGGCCAGGGCGAAGCGGGTATCGGCCAGCCCCAGGGGATCGGTTCCCCGCAAGGACAGCGCCTCCTCCAGCACCGACAACGCCTCCTGGGGCCGCCCCAAAGACAGTAGGCACTGGCCGATCCCATCCAGCGAGTAGGAGAGATCCGGATCGTTGGGCGGCAGCGAACCCCGCTTGGAGGCCAGCGCGGCGCGGTAGGTCTCCAGCGCCTCCTGCAGCTTCCCCTCCGCCTGGAAGATGGTGGCCTTGCGATCCAGCGACCCGCCCACCCAGGGGTGGTTCGGACCGTACCGGCTGCGGATGATCGCCAAGGACCGGTCCAGCGCGGCGTGGGACTGATCGAACCGGCGCAGCTCCAGCAGGGCCCCGGAGAGCCCGTTGAGCGGCGCGGCCAGGGTGGAGTGATCCTTCCCCCGCAGCCGCTCGATGATCCCGATCGCCTCGGTCAGGACCGGGATCGCCTCCGCGTTCCTCCCCAGCTGCACCAGCCCTCCGCCCACGTTCCCCAGGTGGATGGCACGCTTGTGGGAGTCGGGCCCCAGCTCGGCGGTGATCAGCTCCAGCCCCTGGCGCAGGGACGCCATCCCCTCCTCCAGCTTGCCCTCCGACATCTGGAGGTTGCCCACCATGCTCAGGAGATCTGCCTCCAGCTCGCGGTTCCCGCCCAAGCGCTCCAGCGCCGCCCGGGCCGCCGCCTCCCAGCGCTGAGCGTCCGCCAGACGTGACTGCTGCCCGGCGGTGAACAGAAGCCGGCTGGCTGCCTGGGCCCGCAGCACGTCGTCCCGGCCGGAGTCCGCGGCGAAGTACGCCGAAACCAGCGCCGCCTCGCCCGCCTCGCGCTTCCCGGTCCGGTCCAAGGCATAGCCGCGGGTGTAGAGCACCTCCGCCTCCAGCGGCCGGTAGCGCAGCGACCGGGCCACCTCCACCTGGGGTTCGATCCGCGCCAACGAGTCCGCGAAGCGCCCGGCGAAGCGCAGCGCGTTGGCCTCCGCCAGCACCGAGGTCACCTGGGAGATCCGCTCCCGCTGGGCGGGGTCCTCCGGCAGCGGCGCCCGTCCGGTCAGGGCGCTGATGTCCGCGCACCCGCGCACCGGGGCCAGTTGCAGCGCCGCGTCCACCGACTGGCGGACCAGCTTGGCATCCGGCGCCCGCAGCAGCCCGGAGAGGCTGCGCAGCTCCTGGAGCCGGCGATCCAGACAGCCCATCCGCAAGGTCAGCACCTGGTCGGACTGCTCCTCGCGGATCCGCGTCGCCTCGCACGCCTCCCGGTGCATCCCCAGCCACTGCTGGCGGTAGGCGTCCAGCACCCCGTCGGTGCGGGTGGACTGCTCGGCGGCGTCCGGGACCCCGGTGCCTACGAAGGCCTGGGTCATCGCCTCCCGCACCCCGGGGTCCCAGGCGCCGCTCAGCAGCTGCGGCCCCCCGGAGCACAGCTGGGCCCGGGCCTCCAACTGGCGGTAGCCTACCACCCCGGTGGTGCCGGCCAGCAGGGTCACCGCCGCCGCCGCCGCCCAGGTGCTGCGGCGGTTGACCGCGATCCGCTTCTCCAGCTCGGAGAGCAGCGCGTCCATCGACGGGTAGCGGTCCTCGGGGTTGAGGGCCAGCGCCCGCAGCACCGCGTCCCTGAGCCAGGCGGGGACTTTCGGTTCGGCGGGCGGCGGCTGGATCACCTCGTTGAGCGGCCGGCGGCGCAGGCCGCTGGTGCGGGTGACCACGCTGCCCTCGTCGGACAACGCCGCCGCCGCGGCCAGCCGCTGTGGATCAAACGGCCGCTTGCGCCACAGCCCCCAGTAGAGCGCGGCGGCGAAGGAGAACTGGTCGCTGCGCGCGTCCGCCATCCGGCCCAGGTGCTGCTCGGGCGCCATGTAGGCCGGGGTCCCCATCACCACCCCGGCCTGGGTCAGCTGGGCGGACAGCCCGGTGCCGGTGCGGCTGACCTCGGTGGGCTCCGCGGAGACGTCCGGGCGGGTGTCGGAGACCAGCCGGGCCAGGCCGAAGTCGGTGACGAAGACCCGGCCGTCCTTCCCCACCAGCACGTTGTCCGGCTTGAAGTCCCGGTGGACCAGGCCCACCTGGTGCGCGGCGGCCAGCCCGCGGCCGGCGGAGAGGAAGCGCCCCAGCACCTCGCGCCAGGAGGGCTTCTTCTTCAGCCAGTCCCGCAGGGTGCCGCCGTCCACGAACTCCATCGCCACGAACACCTGGCGGCCAAACGTCCCCACGTCGAACACCGGCAACACGTTGGGATGGGAGATGCGGGCCATCGCCTGGGCCTCGCGCAGCAGGCGCGCGTGCCCGTCTCCGCCGCGCCCCGGCTTGAGCAGCTTCACCGCCACCTTGCGGTCCAGCTCCTGGTCGTGGGCGGCGTACACCACCCCCATCCCGCCCTGGCCCAGCTCGTCCAGCAGCTGGTAGCGGCCCACCATCCCGCCCCGGGACACCGGCGCCGCGGGAGGCTCCTCGGCGGGGGACATGTCCGGGTCGTCCGCCCAGGGGATGGGGCCCGGATCGGCCTCCTCTCCCTCCGGGGCCGCCGGCCAGGCCCCGGAGTCCTCGGGGAGGGGATCCGCCGCGGCCGCGTTGAGCCGGACCAGGTCCTGGACCTGCTGGCGGCAGGTCTCACACGCGGCCAGGTGCTCCTCCAGCGGAGGGTCCCGCTGACCTTCTGCGGCGAGCAGTTGCTGGGTGGGATCGAGGTGGGCGGACACCGGAGGAATGGAGGGGAACATATCGCATCTGGGGGGGGGCGCCCCAGCCGCCTGCTCTCCCTTTGGGTCACTTGCCAGGACCCGGGTACCCGCACACACTCAACGGGTGACTGTGGGGGGAACGACACTTTCAACCAGGACGGAGGGCGCCGGGGGGCTGGGCGAGCGCCTGGCTGCCGCCCAGCGCGAAGCGCACCGGCTGTGGCGGGAGTGGGTGGCCTCCTCTTCAGGTGGCGAGCTGCCCGGGATGTATGTGCTGGGAGAGTGCGCCCAGCTGCGTTTCCTGCTGGAGGCCACCGCCCTGGCGGGGGTCTGTCCGATGGTGGCGGTCACGCCGGTGCCGGGCGCTCCGGAGTGGATCGCCGGGCAGTTCGTGTTCCGCGGCGCGGCCACGACCCTGGTGGATCTGGCGCGGCGCTTCGGTGACCACCGGGCGTTGGCGGTGGACGGGTTGATCCTGGCGCTGGAGGGCGGCCCCGCGGTGGCGCTGGCGGTGGACGCGGTGCACTCGCTGGTGGACCGGCCGCGGCTGGTGCAGCAGGCCCTGCCCGAGACCCTGCGCGAGCGTTGGCGGGGCCAAGGTGAGCTGGACGCGCTGTGCCAGGTGGGCGATTCACTGGTGCCGGTGCTGTCCGCCGCGCAGGTGCGGGCCTGGGTGACCGAGGCGCTGGAATGAATCCCCTGGAGGCGGTGGTGGTGCAGAGGCTGGGGCACGCGCTGACCGCGCGGGTACAGGACCACCTGCCCGGCTGGGCGGAGGAGGCGGGGCGGCGGCGGGGACAGAGCGCCGCGGCGTTCACCGCCGCGGTGGAGCGCGGGGAGGAGGCCGCGGTGGAGGCGCTGATCGAGGAGGCGGTGGTCCGCGAGACCTACCTGTTCCGCCACCCCAGCCAGCTCCAGCTGGCCGCCAACCGGGTCGCGCCCCGGGCCCACCCCGGACGGCCGCTGCGGATCTGGTCCGCCGGCTGCTCCACCGGCGAGGAGGTGTGCAGCTTCGCCATCGCGCTGAGAGAGTACGGGGTGCCGGCGGAGGCGATGGAGCTGCTGGGCACCGACATCTCCGCCCAGGCCATCGCCACCGCCCAGCAGGGCAGCTACGGGACCTGGAGCTTCCGGGCCACCCCCGCGGAGCTCAAGGCCCGCTACTTCCAGCCGGAGGGGACCTTGCAGAGACTGCGCGAGCCGCTGCGGGGACGGATGCTGTTCGCGCGGCACAACCTGCTGAGCCAGGCGCCGGCCCAGGGGTTCGACGTCATCCTCTGCCGCAACGTCCTGTTGTACTTCCAGCCCGACCGCGCCCGGGCGGTGCTGGCCACCCTGGCCGCGGCCCTGGGGCCGGTGGGGCTGCTGGTGCTGGGTTATCCGGAGCTCACCGTCTCCGCCGGACTGGGGCTGCAGCCGGTGGAGGATCACGACGTGACCGTGCTGGCCCGCCCCCCCGCCGCCGGGGTCGCCGACGCGGCTCCGGCTCGGGCGCCGGCGCCCATGCCGGCACCCCAGAGGCCCGCCAGGGCCCCTGCGGAACCGAGGGCGGCTGGCCCGCGCTCCGACTCGGAGGAGGCCTCCCAGTGTCTGCAGGACGCGCTGGCCGCCGAACAGCGCGGAGACTACGCCACCGCGCTGGTAGCGGCGCGCCGGGCCGGGTATCTGCAACCTTCATTGGAGGCAGCGCACGCGCTGAAGACCTCCGCTTTGCGCAGGCTGCAGGCGGCCGGCCAGGCCGATGGCGACGGGAGGGGTTCTTGAGACGTGGGCTGATGTTGGCGGTGTGGATGGCGGCGGCGCCGCTGACCTCCGGAGCGGCACCCGGCGACGAGGTGCTGGTGATCCGCACCTCGGATCTGGCGCCCTACCGCACAGTGGAGTCCTCGTTCCAGAAGGCCAGCGGCCGCACCCTGCGGCAGGTCAGCCTCTCCGAGCCCGGCGGCGCCGAGCGGGCGGCCCGGGAGTTGGGTCGCCCGGCGGCCCTGGTGCTGGCGATTGGCCCGGAGGCCTGCAGGCTGGTGGCCGGGCACAAGCCGTCTGCCCCCACCCTGTACACCATGGTCCCCAACCCGGCGGTGCTGGGGCCCGCCGCCGCCGCCATGGTGCTGCCGATGTTCGCCGACCCCCAGGCCCAGCTGAAGACGGTGCATCAGCTGCTGCCCAGGGCCCAGACCCTGGGGGTGGTGTTCGACCCCCAGCAATCCAGCGCCATCGTGGAGGCCTACGGCCGCGCGGCCAGCGAGGCCGGCTTCAAGCTGGTCCGCGCCCAGGTCGCCTCGCGCGGAGAGGTGGCCTCGGCGGTGCGCGGGATGGTGGGCCGGGTGGACGCCCTGTGGCTGGTGCCGGATGCCACGGTGATCAGCGTGGACACCGTGAAGTTCCTGGTCGAGACCTCGCTGTCCAACCGGCTGCCGCTGATCGGCTTCTCGCAGGGGATCGCCAAGGCGGGGGCGCTGGTGGCCTTCGAGGCCGAGTACTCCCAGCTGGGGGAGGCCGCCGCGCGCGCCGCCCGGCGGGTGATCGCGACCAGCGCCGCCGAGACGCAGGAATTGCCGGCGGGCGTGGTGTACCTCAATGGTCGGGCCGCCGAGCTGCTGGGGATCTCCCTGCCGGACGCGGTCCGTGGACAAGCCCGGCGGGTCTTCTAGAACTATGTCTTCCTCCTCCGCACCCACTCCCGGCCGGCTGATCCGCACCGGACTCCGCTGGAAGATCGCCTTGATGACCGCGGCCGCCGCGGCCCTGGTGGCCACCATCCTCGGCGGCCGCCTGGCGGTCCAGATGCGCGAGCTGGCGCGCACCGAGCTGGAGAAGCGCGGCGACGCGGTGGCCCGCCAGCTGGCCAGCAACGTGGCGTTTGAGACCTTCTCCAAGGACGCGGTGGGGCTGACCGCCGCCGCCGAGGCCACCGTCCGCGAGGTGCAGGACGTGGCCTGGGTGATCATCCGCGGGCCGTCGGGAGAGGTGCTGGCCGAGGCCCGCGCCCAGGACGTGCCCAGGGTTGGGATCGCCGCCCCCGCCACGCAGAGCGCCAAGCGCGAGCTCCACCTGGGCAACGAGGACTACCTGGACTTCAACGCGCCGATCAGCGTCAGCGAGCGCAACCGGGGGGCGGAGGCGGATCTGGATCCGCTCAACCTGCTGGGGACCGCAGCTCCGTCCGAGAAGACCTCCGCGCAGGCGGTGGGGGTGGCCGCGGTGGGCTTCCGGCTCCGACCGCTGCAGCAGACCCTCTCCAACATCGCCTGGAGCGCCGCCGGGCTGGCGCTGCTGGTGCTGCTGGGCTGCGTGGCGGCCATCATGCTGATCACCCGCATCCTCACCAACCCGCTGGAGAAGCTGGCCGCGGCGGCGCTGCGGGTGGGCCAGGGGGATCTGCGCCAGACGGTCCCGGTGCAGAGCAACGACGAGATCGGCGCGGTGGCGGACAGCTTCACCCAGATGGTGGGCACCCTGCGTCACCTGCTGGTGGATTTGCAGGCGGCGGCCCAGGACATCGACCGGGAGGCGGCCACGGTGCTGGCCACCTCCACCCAGCAGTCGGTGCTGGCCTCCAGCCAGTCCTCCGCCATCTCCGAGACCTCGGTCACCGTGACCGAGATCGCCGAGACCAGCCGCCAGTCGATTGAACAGGCGGACTCGGTGATCAAGATGACCCAGCGCTCGGAGGAGCTGTCCCGCGACGGCCAGCGGGCGGTGGAGGAGAGCGTCCGGGCGATGGAGCTGCTGGGGGAGCAGGTCCGGGAGATCGCCTTGAGCATCACCGACCTCTCCGAGCGGGCGCTGCAGATCGGGGACATCATGTCCACGGTCAAGGACCTGGCCGAGCAGTCCAACATCCTGGCCCTCAACGCCTCGATCGAGGCGGCCAAGGCCGGCGAGCAGGGCCGCGGGTTCGGGGTGGTGGCCCTGGAGATGCGCAACCTGGCCGAGCAGTCCAAGCAGGCCGCCACCCAGGTGCGGGCCATCGTCTCCGAGGTCCAGAAGGGCACCCGGGCCGCGGTGGCCGCCACCGAGGAGGGCAGCAAGCGCGCCCTGGCCACCATGGCGCTGACCCGCGGGGCGGGCAGCTCGATCCTGGGGTTGACCGAGGTGGTGAAGGACTCCTCCAGCGCCGCCCGGGCGATCGTGGGCAACACCCGGCAGCAGACCGTGGGGGTGGAGCAGATCCTCTCGGCGATCACCCAGCTGTCCGGATCGATGTCCGAGACGCTGACCGGCACCCGCGGCATCGAGCAGGTCGCCGGCAGCCTCACCACCCTCTCCCGCCGGCTCTCCGAGCTGACCCGCCGCTACCAGGTCTGACGCCGCCTCCTCCCGTGACTTTCGCACCGATGACCGATCGCCGCAGGCAGGTCGACTTCCAGGAGCTCTACCGCCGGCTGGACGAGGCCGACGCGCGGCTGCTGGTCACCGAGCTGACCGTGCAGCAGCGGGAGGAGCTCCTCCAGCGCCGCGCCCGCGAGGTGGCCCGCCGGCTGGACACGGCCCAGGCCCCCAGCCGGGGGGTCTTCGTGTTCAGCCTGGGAGCGCAGCGCTGCGCGGTGGAGATGACAGAGGCGGTGCGGGCCATCGACGCGCGGACGCTGACACCGCTGCCCGGCTCGGCTCCCCAGCTGGCCGGGCTGTTCGCCTCCGCCGGCCAGGTGCTGTGCGCGTTTGACCTGCGTCCGCTGCTGGGGCTGGCCGAGGCCCGGCTGGCGGACCTGTCCTGGATCGTGGTGGTCCAGCCCCGCGGCGGGGATCGCTTCGGGCTGGTGGTGGAGGACATCCAGGGGCAGACGGAGATCGATCCTCTGACAGTCTCCGCCCCGCCGGCCGGTCCCTACACCGGGGTGACGGTGGACCGGATCCTGCTGTTGGATCTGGCCCAGACAGCGGCCGCCGCGGCGCGGGAGGCCTGACCGGTGGATCGCGCGCTGCTGGATCAGCTGCTGCCGATCTTCGTGGCCGAGGCCCGGGAGTCGGTGGCCACCCTGGCCCAGGAGGTGGTGGCGCTGGAGACCGCTCCCTCCGAGGAGAGCCGCGCCCGGCTGCTGCGGACCGCGCACGGGCTCAAGGGTTCGGCGGCCACCCTGGGGCTGGAGGACATCGGCAAGCTGGCGCACGCCATCGAGTCCGCGGCGGAGGCGGCGGCGAACTCCCGGCTGGCCCGGCCGGTGGTGGCGGCGGCGATGCGGGCGCTGGCCGCCATCGAGACCGCGGTGGTGTCCCTGGAGCAGGGGGGCGAAGGGGCGATCAGCGAGCTGCAGTCACTGTCCGCGGCGCTGCTCCCGGGGGCGGTCCCGGAGGTCACGCTCCCGGCGGCGGAGTCCAACCGGCCGGTGGAATCGGCGGATCGGGGTTCGGTGGACGACCCCTGGGTGGTGTTCGCCCCCGGGTTCTTGCAGGACGTGCAGGAGCTGGTGGCGCTGGCCGCGGGGACCCTGGGCGGGGAGGACCGGTCCACCCTGACCCAGCGGTCCGGCGCGGTGGAGCGGGCGGCCTCGGTGTTCGGGCTGACCGCCACCGCCCAGGCCGCCGGCGAGCTGTCGGTGCTGGCCCCCGACGATGGGCGCGAGGCGATCCGCGCGCAGGCACAGCGGCTGAGCGAGGCCTTCGTCCGGGACGACGCCGCCCGGCAGCGGGC
>JALYOC010000129.1 GCA_030857095.1 Myxococcota bacterium
GAGCGGGGCGCGGCTCACGGCGGGGACGGCCACCCAGGTCGCGCTCGGCGCGCAGCCGCTGCAGCTCGGTGATGGTGGAGGACAGCTCGGCGCGGACGCTCTCCAGCTGCAGCGAGGCGCTGCGCTCCACCTCGGTGCGGGCCTTGACCAGGTCCTGGCCGTCCTTGTCCGCCTCCCGCTGGTCGAACAGCTTCTTCTTGGTCTGCTTGAGCTGGTCCTTCACCTCGGAGAGCTGCGCCTTGTGCTCCTCCAGATCGCGCCTGCGCTTCTCCAACTCCGCCTCGGCCAGGGAGCGGCCCTTCGACTCCGCCTCCAGCTGCGCCTGGACGTTCTGGCCGCCCGTGGGGGGGCGGTTGAAGACCAGCAGGGCCACAGCAATGGCGAGAGCGACGGACACCACGATCAATGCAACGAGCACGACTTCCTCCAGATAAAAAAAGCGGGCGAGAGTGCGCGATCCGCCGGAGGTGAGTCAAGGAAGCGTTCGACCTGGAGCGCAGGTCAAGCGAGCATTGCCCCATGGGAGCACTGGCATTCGTCTATCGCTGGGTGGTGGGGACCTGGGTGGGGGCGCTGTTCGCCTTCGGTGCCCTCTTCGCGCCGGCCCTCTTCCGGGCCATGACCCCGCCCGAGGCCGGGGCGGTGGTCCGGCAGGTGATCCCCGCCCTGGACGCCCTGGGCCTGGGGGCGGCGGCGATCGCGGTGGCGGCGGGGTGGCTCCTGGAGGGGCTGGGCGAACGGAGGGCCCGGGCCCGCCTGGTGTTGCTGGCGCTGGCCGCGGCGCTGGCCGGCGTCAGCGCCGGCTGGGTCTCCCCCCGGATGGCCACCTTGAGGGCCCAGGCGGGCGCGGGCATCTCCTCGCTTTCCCGTGAGGATCCGGTGCGCCGCGAGTTTGGCCGGCTGCACGGCGCCTCCTCCGGGTTGATGCTGCTGGAGTGGCTGCTGGTCTCCGCGGCCCTGGCGTTGGCGCCGGTGCGGGGAGCGCGCCGGGAGTGAGCAGACCCTGGCCGCCGAGCGCAGTGCTCCTGGGAGGACTGGCCGCGGCGGTGGCGGCGTACTTCGCCTTCGCCTTCTCCGGCACCTCGCTGTGGCTGGACGAGGCCTACAGCGTGCTGCTGGCCCGCGCCTCCACCGGGGAACTGGTGACCCTGCTGAGGGCGGACAACGGACCGCCGCTCTACTACGCGCTGCTGGGGGGCTGGATGGCGCTGTTCGGGGACGGCGAGCGGGCGGTGCGCGCCCTCTCCGGGGTGGCCTACCTGGCCACCGGCGGGGTGCTCTTCGAGGGGGGAAGGCGGCTGTTTCGCAGCCCGGTCGCCGGGGTGCTGGCCGCCACCTTGTTCTGGATCAGCCCGCTGGCGGTCCGGCATGCGTCCAGCGCCCGGATGTACGCGCTGCTGGGCCTGGTCACCGCGGGGTCGGTGCTCCTGTTCCTTGGCTCCACTCGCCCCGGCCAGCCTACGCGGACCCGTCTCTGGACGGCGGTTGGGTTGAACACCCTGGGGCTGCTTCTGCAGTACTGGTTCTTGTTCGCCCTCTTCGCCCAGGGCGTCAGCTACCTGCTGCTGTGGCGCCGGCGGGCCCGGTGGACGGTGCTGGTCCCCCTGCTGGCGCCGCTGCCGCTGTTCGGGGCGTTGTGGGGCTGGGTGCTGGTGGATCAGCTGGGGTCCGGCAGCTCGGCCTGGTTCCAGCCGGTGGGCTGGCGCGATCTGCTGGCCACCTTTCTGGACTTCTACGGGTCCTGGATCACGGTGGCCGCCTTCGGTCTCTTCGCGGGGGTCCTCCTGTTCCGGTGGAGCGGCCGTCCGGTCCCCAGGACGCGCCAGGACCTGGAGGCTTTGGCCGGTGGAGGCGAGGGACGGGCCTTGCTGCTGATCTGCCTGCTCTCGGTGCTGGTGCCCTGGCTGCTCTCGCACCTCAAGCCGATCTACCTGGTCGGCCGCTACACACTGATCGCCCTGCCGCCATTCGCGCTCTGGCTGGGAGGAGCGCTGGGCCGGGCGGTGCGCCCCCTTGCCGCGGTGGGGCTGGTGTTGCCCCTGCTGCTGATCCGGTTGCTGGCCACCCATGGAGATCAGACAGCGTGGGCCCGGCGCGATCAGGTGGAGTCTTCCCGGGCCTCGGCGCGGCAGCTGCTCACCCAGGTCCCTCAAGGAGCCCAGCTGCTCTACACCGGGCTGGGCGGGCTCACCCTGGGCTACTACCTGGAGCGCGGCGGAAGGACCCTGGCCCAGCACACCTTCCCCTCCGAGCTGGCGCTGCACCCCGGTTGGTACGATCCTGGGCGCCTCTCCGAGGCGGCGCTGAGCACCGAGGCGGAGGCGCTGGTCCGCTCGCTGCCCAGCTCCGCCGAGCTCTGGCACGTCCACGAACAGGGCGACCCGGCGGCGCGCATCCTGGAACAGACGCTGCGGCGAACCCGGGGGCCGGCGGTGAGGGAACAGCCCCTCCCCGGCTCCTTCCACGACCGGGCCGTGATCTACGGTCCGGCCCGCTAGAAATCTCAGCCCATGGACGGGGTGGTCTGGAACCCGCGCGGCGCGGCCGGCGTCGGGGCCAGCGCGGTGGAGGTCCTGGCGCGGGCCACCCGCTCCGCCGCGGAGGCCAGCCCGAAGAGCACGTAGAAGTGGGGCGAGCTGCCCAGAAAGCCCGCGGAGAGGTTGCAGACCAGATACCCGGCGCTGGCCGCCAGCAGCGCCCGGGCCAACCATCCCGAGTCAGGATCATTGCGTCCCTTCCAGGCGCCTTCCAGGGACGCGCCCAGGAAGGTGAGGAACAGCAAGAAGCCGAAGATGCCCAGCTCGGCCAGCACCTGGAGGAACACGTTGTGCGCCTCGTAGGCGACCACCGCCTCATGCGGGGCATACAGCGGCCAGGCCACCCGGAAGCTGCCGGCGCCCACGCCCAGCAGCGGCTTGTCCAGGCTGATCCGGGAGGCGACCGACCAGGCATGGACGCGTCCCATCGCGGCGGCGTCGGTGCGGAAGTCGGAGACCGACCCGGTGCGGTTCCAGAAGGTCTTGGGCGCGAAGATCACCAGGGCGATCGCCGCTAGTCCCATCACCGCGAACCGGTTGGCCTTCTTCTCGCTCAGCAGCACCCACAGCACCATCGAGAAGGCCAGGCCGATGAAGCTGCCGCGGGAGTGACTGAACACGATCGCCACCACGCAGAGGACTCCGGCCAGCGCGGCCACGATCTTGACCAGCAGCGGCATCTGCTTGCGCAGCAGGAAGGCCGCCGCGATCGGGACGATGAACTGCAGGCTCATCGACATCCGGTTGGGGTCCGCGTAGGTGCCCACCCAGCCGGCGCGGTAGCCCTCCACCAGGTTGATCCCGGCCAGGTAGTGGCTGATGCCGCCCCGGGCGGTGAAGATGGCTCCCACCACCATCGCCAGGGCCAGGGCCTGCAGGCGCTTGGGGGTGGTGACCAGGTTCACGATGGTCAGGTAGATCGCCACGTACTTCACGCAGTCGATCGCCACCAACAGGGTGTTCTCCGGGTGCAGCGACCAGGCGCTGGAGGCGGCGGTCCAGGCGGCGAACCCGATCAGCGCCCAACCCCGGATCCCGTCGAAGAAGATCGGCTCGCGGCGGCCCAGCCGGGAGAAGAACATCAAGCCCGAGGCCAGCGAGGAGGTCACCAGGGCAATGCGCAGCGGCGCCAGCTCCGGGAACCACTCCCCGGGCGCGATGAACATCACCGCAGCGAACGTCACCAGGAGGCCAAAGGCCACCTTGTCTCTGCTCTGTTCATTGCCTGCTACCCCGACCATTCCGCCTCCCAGCGACCGCCACGCCCAGTCGTCGACGCGGTGGCTGAAGCATGGCGCATGCCAGCGGAGGAGCAGTGCCGGCTCTCAGAGGGAGCGCGCCGTCCAGGCGGGGGGCGGCGCCGGATTTCGGACAGTGGGCGGAGGGAGTCGGGCGGTGGCTTTTTCAGGGAGAAGGAGGCCGCGTGCCTGAAACGATTTCAGCCTGGGCGCCTGGAACCCAGGCCTGGGAACGCGGGCCTCTAGAGGTAGTAGCGGTCGGTGACGTTGGCCGTCAGCTTGAGGATGGTGGTCCAGCCCACCACCTGATCCACGCTCGCCCGGACGGCCTCCGGGGTGGCGGCCACGGCGGTCAACGAGCCGGAGCATGCGTAGATCGTACACAGGCCGCTCTCGCGGGCGGCCTGCAGAAGCTGCCTCAAGGTGGGCATGCCCCGGGTCTCGAAGCGCCGCTGGGTGTCGGCGTGCTGCTCGGGGAAGTCCGGTTCGTCCAACGCGCCCCGGATCAGCCGCTCCAGTGCCCACCAGAACAGGAACAGATCGGTGTGCCTGCCCAGGGAGGCCGCCGCCACCGCGATAGACAGTCCCTGGTGCATCCGATCGTAGTCGCCGGAGTGCAGAAACACGGCGACGGGTCGTACGTCAGTCATGCGAAACGCATCACTACCACTGATGTCCCGGGGAGGAGGTCCCTTGCATGCCTGCTCCCGCCGTTGTTAGGAACCCCGCGCGCCTCCCCACCATGCCCGACGACACCACAGCCCGGAGGAAGGACGCGCATCTGGACCTGTGCGCCACCTCCCAGGTGGAGCCCACCGAAAACAGCACGCTGCTCGAGTGCGTGCACCTGATCCACGACGCGGTCCCGGAGCTCTCCGCCGACGAGGTGGACCTCTCCTCCCGCCTGTTCGGCAAGCATCTGGCCTACCCACTGATCATCACCGGCATGACCGGTGGCACCGAACGGGCCCAGCAGGTGAACCGGGACCTGGCCGCGGTGGCGGAGGCAGAAGGGGTGGCCTTCGGCGTGGGCAGTCAGCGCGCGATGAGCGAGGACCCCTCGCGGGTTGCCAGCTTCCAGGTCCGCGACGTGGCGCCCAAAGCGGTCCTGGTGGGCAACATCGGCCTTTGGCAGGCGCTGACGCTGGGCGTGGACGGGGTGCGTCGGCTGTTCGAGACGATCGGCGCCGACGGGATCGCGCTGCACCTCAACGTCGGACAGGAGCTGACCCAGCCGGAAGGGGATCGCGACTTCCGCGGCGGCTACGCCATGGTCCAGAAGCTGGCGCGGGCGTTCGGGGACAGGTTGCTGGTGAAGGAGACCGGGTGCGGCCTGTCGCCCTCGGTGGCGCGTCGCCTGGCGGAGACAGGGGTGCGGGCGCTGGACGTCTCCGGGTTGGGAGGCACCTCCTGGGTCCGGGTCGAGCAGCTGCGCGCGCAGGGGGTGGCGGCCGAGGTGGGCGCCGCCTTCTCCGGGTGGGGAATCCCCACTGCGGCGGCGGTGGCCTCGGTGCGGAACGCGGTGGGGCCCTCGGTGACTGTGATCGCCTCGGGTGGAATCCGCACTGGCCTGGACGTTGCTAAGTGCCTGGCCATGGGCGCGGACCTGGGGGGGATGGCGTTGCCCCTGTTCCAGGCCCAGCAGACGGGCGGCCAGGAGGGCGCCCACCAGGCACTCAAGGCGGTGCTGACCGGGATCCGGCACGCGTTCCTGCTGACTGGGAGCCGGAGTGTCGGTGAGTTGAGGGGCCGCCCGAGGGTGGTCACGGGCGATTTGAAGGATTGGCTGGCGGCGCTATAGAGACGCCGGCCACAAACGGGCCGG
>JALYOC010000140.1 GCA_030857095.1 Myxococcota bacterium
GGACCACCACCTCCTCCGGCGATGACGACGGAGCGATCGTGGCCCGCGCCTCCAAGCCCACCGCCCCGCCGCCCACCTCCGGAGGCGAGGACGACTTCGACGCCCTCTTCGCCGCGGACAAGCCGCAGAAGGTCGCGGACAGCGGCGCCAAGCCCAGGCGCCAGCCGGGCTACATTCCCCCGCCGGTGGCCAGCGACGTCCAGGAGTCCTTGTCCGAGTCGGACATCATGGGGGTGGTGGTGGCCCACAAGTCGGACATCGTCCGCTGCGTGAACGAGATGAAGGCCAAGGAGCCGGGGACCAGCGGCCGGCTGGTGATGCGCTGGACCATCCGCCCCACGGGCTCCACCACCGGGATCTCGGCGCAGACCGCGGAGTTCAAGAACTCGCACATGGCCAGGTGCATCGGCGGGCTGGTGAAGACCTGGAAGTTTCCGCGGCACCGCGTCCAGGGTGACCCGATCAACTTCCCCTTCGTGTTCTAGCTGCGTCCGGCGCGCCGGGGCGCTAAGACCCGGCCGCACGTGACGCCCAACCCGCTGTCCAAAATCCCCGCCTTGCCCCTCCGCTCGGTGGGGGAGATGGGCCTCAAGGAGCTGGAGCGGATCCGGCTGATCCTCCGGGGCGGGTCCGTCATCGACTGGCGGAGGATGCACTTCCTCAACCGGGACGAGGTGGACCGGTTCCTGCGCCTGGTCCAGATCGATCCGGACAACGCCGAGGACGAAGCCTGGGTGCGGCTGATCCTGGCGGACGCGGTGGAGTACCTGCGGCGGACGTTTGGCTACCGGGTCAGCGACGTGGTGGCCCACCCGGACGAGATCCACGACCTGTTCCTCTACGCCTCGGGGATCAAGGCACCGGCCCACAACCGCCGCATCGCCTGCGTGGTGCTCAAGGTGATGCACGTGCTGCAGCACATCGAGGGGCGGGATCTCCTCTTCTGGCTCTCGGTCTCCGAGGCCGAGCTGTGCGAATTGGTCACCGAGAAGGTGATGGCGGTGGCCGCGGAGATGCGGGACCAGGGGCTGCCGATCGTGCAGTTCTCGGACTCGATCAAGACCCGCGAGTCGCTGATCACCAAGCTGATCGCCAAGAAGGAGACCGTCGCCGCGCAGGTCTACGACAAGACCCGCTTCCGGGTGGTGACCAGGACCCGGGAGGACATCCTCCCGGTCCTCTACTACCTGACCCAGCGGCTGTTCCCCTTCAACTTCGTGGTGCCAGGGCAGACCGAGAACTCGCTGGTGCCCTTCAAGCAGCTGCTCAAGGAGTACCCGCACTTCAAGGGCTTCGCCACGGACCTGCACCTGGACCTGGACTACGAGGAGCGGGAGCGCCGGGGCGCCAACCAGTTCTCCGGCACCACCTACCAGGTGCTGAACTTCGTGGTCGACATCCCGTTGCGGCTGGACGCTTACCTGCCGCCGCCAGAGCAGGATCGCCGCCCCCGCAAGGGCCGGATCGGCTTTCTGCTCTGTGAGTTCCAGATCGTGGACGAGGAGACCGCCCGGGAGAACGACTTCGGGGAGAACTCCCACGACCGCTACAAGAAGCGGCAGAAGCTGCGGGTCCTCAAGCGGCTCTCCCGCGGGCTGGTGGTCCCCAAGGCCAAAGCACCGGGCGTCAAGAAGTAGCTCCTAGCCCACCCACACCCGGGCGTTGCGGAACAGCCGCATCCAGGGACCATCCCCGCTCCACTCCGAGGGGCGCCAGGAGTACTGGACGGCGCGGAACACCCGCTCCGGATGGGGCATCAGCAGGGTGACGCGGCCATCCCGGGTGGTGAGCCCGGTGATCCCGTCCGGTGATCCATTGGGGTTGGCCGGGTAGCGCACCGCCGCCTGGCCGTGGTTGTCCACGAAGCGGGCGGTGACCAGACCGGAGGCCTCCAGCGTTCGATGTTCGCCCTCGGTGAGCTCGGCGCGGCCTTCGCCGTGGGCCACCGCCACCGGAATCTGCGCGCCCTCCATCCCCTGGAAGAGGAGGGAGGGGCTCTTCTCCACCTTCACCAGGGAGAGGCGGGCCTCGAAGCGCTCGGAGCGGTTGCGCACGAAGCGGGGCCACAGCTCGGCGCCGGGGATCAGCTCCTTGAGGTTGGACATCATCTGGCAGCCGTTGCACACCCCCAGGCTGAAGGTGTCCGGGCGGTGGAAGAAGCTCTGGAACATCTCGCGGGTGCGGGAGTGGAAGAGGATGGACTTGGCCCACCCCCCGCCGGCGCCCAGCACGTCTCCATAGGAGAAACCGCCGCAGGCGGTCAGGCCCTTGAAGTCCGCCAGGTCCACCCGCCCGTCCAGCAGATCGGTCATGTGCACGTCCACCGTCTGAAAGCCGGCGCGGTGGAAGGCCATTGCCATCTCCAGCTGACCGTTGACCCCCTGCTCGCGCAGGATCGCCACCTTGGGACGCACGCCCCTTCGGATGAAGGGCGCGGCCAGATCCTCCTCCAGCGGGAAGGGGACCTTCACGTTCAGCCCCGGGTCCGCCGCGTCCAGGCGGCCCGCGTGCTCTTCGGAGGCGCACTCCGGGTTGTCGCGCAGCGACTGCATCCGGAAGGTGGTCTCCGACCAGATCCCCCGCAGCACCTGGCGCGAGTCGTCGAGCAGCAGCTGGGCGCCGGACCTGAGGACGATCCGTCCCTCGGCGGTGGGGTGGCCCAGCGGGTGGAGTGCCCCCCCCAGCCCGTGCTGGGCGAACACCGCCCGCACCTGCTCCAGCTGTGGGGTGCGGACCTGGAGCACCGCGCCCAGCTCCTCGGAGAACAGCGCGGCCAGAGGATCCCCCAGCGACGAGACGTCGATGGAGAGCCCTGTGCCGCCGGCGAAGGCCATCTCCACCAGGGTGGTCACCAGCCCGCCGTCGGAGCGGTCGTGGTACGCCAAGAGCTTCCCCTGGGCGTTGAGGGTCTGGATCGCTTCGAAGAAGCCGGAGAGCAGCGCCGGGTCGTCCAGGTCCGGTGGGTGGGCGCCCAGCTGGCCGTACACCTGCGCCAACGCCGAGCCTCCCAGCCGGTTCTTCCCTTGGCCCAGGTCCACCAGCAGCAGGGTGGTCTCTCCCTGATCCAGCCGCAGCTGGGGGGTGAGGGTGCGGCGGATGTCGGCCACCTTGGCGAAGCTGCTGACGATCAGCGAGACCGGCGCCACCACCTCCTTGCGCACCCCGGCCTCGTCCCAGACGGTGCGCATGGACATCGAGTCCTTGCCCACCGGGATGGCGATCCCCAGGGCGGGGCACAGCTCGCTGCCCACCGCCCGCACCGCCTCGTACAGCCGCGCGTCCTCGCCGGGGGCGCCCGCCGGAGCCATCCAGTTGGCGGACAGCTTCACGTCCGAGAGCCGGGAGATCGCGGCCGCGGCGATGTTGGTGATCGACTCGGCCACCGCCATCCGCGCCGAGGCCGCGGCGTCCAGCAGGGCCAACGGGGTGCGCTCGCCCATCGTCATCGCCTCGCCGGTGTAGACGTCAAAGGAGGTGGCGGTGACCGCCACGTCCGCCACCGGCACCTGGTAGGGGCCCACCATCTGGTCCCGGGCCACCAGCCCGCCCACGGTGCGATCCCCGATGGTGATCAAGAAGGTCTTGTCCGCCACCGTGGGCAGCCGCAGCACCCGGTACAGCGCGTCCTGCACGCTGACCCCGTCCAGCGCCAGCGGCCGCTTCACCGGCGCCTGGCGGCTGACCTGGCGGACCATCTTGGGCGGGTTGCCGAACAGCACCCCCATCGGCAGGTCGATCGGCCTCTGTGCGCCGGGCGCGTCGTCCAGCACCAGCTGCGGGGCAAGGGTGGCCTCGCCGACGATGGAGAAGGGACAGCGCTCGCGGCGGCACAGGGCCTCGAAGGTAGCCACCCGGTCCGGGCGCAGCGCTAGCACGTAGCGTTCCTGGGCCTCGTTGCACCAGATCTCCAAAGGGGACATCCCGGGCTCGTCGCTGGGGACACGGCGCAGATCGAAGCGGCCGCCGCGGCCCCACTCGTGGACCAGCTCCGGCAGCGCGTTGGAGAGCCCGCCGGCCCCCACGTCGTGGATGGAGATGATCGGGTTCTCATCCCCCAGGGCCCAGCAGCGGTCGATCACCTCCTGGCAGCGCCGCTGCATCTCGGCGTTGTCCCGCTGCACGGAAGCGAAATCGAGCTCCTCGTGGGAGGTGCCCGACGCCACCGAGGAGGCCGCCCCGCCTCCCAGGCCGATCAACATCGCCGGACCGCCCAGCACCACCACCGGGGACCCGGCGGGGATGGCGTCCTTCTGTACGTGCCCTTCGCGGACGTTGCCCAACCCGCCGGCGATCATGATCGGCTTGTGGTACCCGCGGACCTCGCCCTCGCGGCCGCCGGGGACCGCCAGCTCGAAGGTGCGGAAGTAGCCGGAGAGGTTGGGGCGGCCGAACTCGTTGTTATAGGCCGCCGCGCCCAGCGGTCCCTCGGTCATGATCTCCAGCGCGGACGCGATCCGGCCCGGCTTGCCGAAGGGCTGCTCCCAGGGCTGAATCGCTCCCGGTAGCTGGAGGTTGGAGACTGAGAACCCGCACAGCCCGGCCTTGGGCCGAGCGCCGCGGCCGGTGGCGCCCTCATCGCGGATCTCCCCGCCGGACCCGGTGGCCGCGCCGGGGAAGGGGGAGATGGCGGTGGGGTGGTTGTGGGTCTCCACCTTCATCAGGATGTGTACCGGCTCCTGGCTGATCCGGTAGTGGTGGTCGGTGGGGTCCGCCATCCAGCGGCCGCCCGGGCTGCCCTCGATCACCGCGGCGTTGTCCTTGTAGGCGGACAGCACGCCGCCGGGGCTGGCCCGGGTGCTCTGGCGGATGTGCCCGAACAGGGAGAGCGGCTGGGGCTCTCCGTCGATCACCATCTGGGCGTTGAAGATCTTGTGCCGGCAGTGCTCGCTGTTGGCCTGGGCGAACATCATCAGCTCCACGTCGGTGGGGTTGCGGCCCAGGGCGCGGAAGCTGCGGTCCAGGTACTCCAGCTCGTCCGGGGAGAGGGCCAGGCCCATCGAGGCATTGGCGGCGGCCAGCGCCGGGATCCCCCCGCCCAGCACGTCCACCCGCTGCAGCGGCCGTGAGGGGTGGTGGGCGAAGAGGGCGGCGGCCTGCGCCACGTCCTCCAGCACCGTCTCGGTCATCCGGTCATGGAGGATCGCCAGCAGGGCGCGCGCATCCGAGACGGTGCCCGCCACCCGATAGTGGATGCCGCGCTCCAGCCGTTGAATCCCGGTCAGCCCGCACACCTGGGCGATGTCGGTGGCCTTGGTGGACCAGGGGGAGCGGGTGCCCAGGCGGGGGATCACCCACCAGGACCGCGCGCCCGCGTCCAGCGCCGCCAGTGGTTCCCGCTTGGGCCCGTAGATCAGCAGCCGCTCCAGCACCTGCTCGTCTTGGAGAGAGAGCGAGGCGCCCTCCACGAAGTGCACATAGTCCGCGCGCAGCGCGGTGATGCCCGGGTTGGAGACGCGCCCCCCGGCAAGCTTCTTTTCCAGCTGGGCAGACGAGAGGGCGGCGGGACCGGGCAGGGAACGCATGGCTCAACTCCAGGGCTGAAGCCGCCTACTTCTTCTTCCGGTTCTTCTTCTTGTTCTGCTTCTCGCGCTTGCGCCTCTCCTTCAGCGCGTCGCGCTCCTTGTCGGAGGTGTCCTTGGCCGCGGGCGCGGTGGAGTAGCCCATCAGGCGGGCGCGGGCCATCTGGTCCCGGCCCATGGGCGGGGTGTAGCCGGGGGCCAGCTGGGGCATCTGCATCTGCATCCCGCCGCCGGCGCCGCCGCCCATCGCCTGCTGCATCAGCTTGTCGCCGCCGAAGATGGAGGAGAGGTCCTGGCCCTTGAGCTTGGCCAGCTGCCCCATCTGTTTGAAGCCGGGGATGCGGCCCAGCAGGCTGGGGTTCTGGCCGATGCTGCCCATCACCTGCTGCATCATCTGGAACTTGCCCAGCAGCTCCTTGACGTCCTGCTTCTTGCGGCCGGCGCCCTTGGCGATGCGGTCCATCCGCTTGTCGTCAATCAGGTCCGCGCGCAGCCGCTCCTGGGCGGTCATCGAGTTGTACAGCGCCTCGATCTTGCCCAGCTCCTTGTCGTCCGGATTGAGCTGCTCGGTCATCTCCCCGAACATGGGGAACTTATCGAGCAGATCCTTGAGCGGGCCCATCTTGCGGACCATCTGGATCTGGTCCACGAAGTCCTTCATCGTGAAGCGGCCGGAGAGGAGCTTCTCGGCGTCTTCTTCCGCCTTCTTCTCGTCGACGACCCCCTCGAAGTCCTTCATCAAGCCGACGATGTCGCCGAAACCGAGGATCCGGCTGGCCAGGCCGTCGGGCCGGAACTCCTCGAGCTTGTCCATCTGCTCGCCCATGCCGAGGAACTTGATGGGCTTGCCGGTGACCTCCTTGATGCTCAGCGCCGCGCCACCACGCGCGTCGCCGTCCAGCTTGGTGAGGATGAACCCGTCCAGGTCCAGCCGGCGATCGAACTCGGCGGCGGTGCGCACCGCGTCCTGGCCGATCATCGCGTCGCAGACCAACAGGATGTTGTCCGGCGAGAGGTGCTGCTTGATCGCCTCCAGCTCGGACATCAGCGCGTCGTCGATCGCCAGCCGGCCGGCGGTGTCCACCAGCACGACATCGCAGCCCTGCTCGCGCGCCGCGGCCAGGCCCAGGCGGGCCAGCTCCGGCGGCTGGGTGTCCGGCTTGAAGAACACCGGGACCTTGAGCCGCTCGCCCAGGACTTTAAGCTGGTCCACGGCGGCCGGGCGGTAGATGTCCGCGGCCACCAGCAGCGGCTTGCGTCCGTCCTTGAGCAGCTTGTGGGCGAGCTTCCCGGTGGTGGTGGTCTTACCGGAGCCCTGCAGACCCACCATCATGATGGTGGAGACCTGGCCCTTGGGCTTGAGCTTCAGCTCGGTGTTGACCGGCCCCATCAGGGCCTCGAGCTCGTCGTGGCAGACCTTGACGAAGTGGTCGCCGGGGCTGACCTTCACCTTCCGGCCCTGCTTGTCGGTCACGGTGGTCTGGACCACCTCGCCGATCGACTTCTCCCGGACCCGGGCGACGAACTTCTTGACGACGTCGAAGGCGACGTCCGCTTCGAGGAGGGAGACGCGGATGTCGCGCAGCGACTCCTCGACCATCTCCGGGGTGATTTCGGCTTTACCCGCCAGCCGGTTCTTGGCCGCGCGGAAGCCCTTGCTGACTGTCTCGAGCATGGGGCGCCTCCTATAGCATCGTTGGGGACGGGCCCAAGCCCCGCCTGGCCCGGGCGTTGGCCGCCCGGGCGAATACCCTGCGTTACCGCTTGGCGGGGGCCGCGGTCGGCTTCACCTTGGCCAGCAGCTTGTCCATCTCGTCCATGACCCGGTTCATCTTCTGCACCGTCAGCTGCATCGGCTCGCCGGTGGTCATGTCCACGCCTGCCTTCTTGAGCAGCGCGATCGGGTAGTCCGAACCGCCGGAGGAGAGGAAGGTCAGGTAGGCAGCGGTGGCCTTGGGGTCGCCTGCCAGCACTTTCTCGGAGAGGGCCACCGAGGCCGTAAACGACGTGGCGTACTGGTACACGTAGTAGTTGTAGAAGAAGTGGGGAATGAAGGCCCACTCGTGGGCGATGTAGTCGTCGACCACCGAGACGCCGGTGTCGTGGCCGTAGTACTTGCGCACGACTGCCAGGTATTCCTTGTCCAGCGAGTCCCCGGTCAGCGGCTGCCCCTGCTCGGCCAGCTGGTGGATGCGGGCTTCGAACTCGGCGAACTGGGTCTGGCGGAACACAGTCAGCCGCAGCCCCTCCAGGTAGTTGCCCAACAGCGCCAACCGCTCGCCGTCGTCCTTGAGGGTCTTGAGCATGTGGTCCACCAGCAGGGCCTCGTTGAACGTGGAGGCGACCTCGGCCACGAAGATTGGGTAGTCGGCCAGCGGGTAGGGCTGGGCCTTGTTGGAGAGGTAGCTCTGCATCGCGTGACCCAGCTCGTGGATCAGGGTGGTCAGGTCCTCGTACTGGTTGTTGTAGTTCATCAGCACGTAGGGGTGGACGTCGTAGGCCGACCCGCTCATGTACGCGCCAGAGCGCTTGCCCAGGTTCGGGTACATGTCAATCCAGCGCTGATCGAAGGCCTGCTTCATCGCGGTGGCGTACTCGGCGCCCAGCGGCTGCACCGCGGTCAGCACCGTCTGCTCCGCCTTGTCCACCGGGAACTCCAGCTTCACGTTGCCCACCAGCGGCGCGTAGAGGTCGTAGTAGTGGAGCTGGTCCACCCCCATCATCCTCTGGCGCAGCTTGAGGTAGCGCTGGAACGCGGGCAGCGCGTCGTTCACGCCCTTGACCAGCGAGGAGTAGACCGAGAGCGGGATGTTGTCCGCGTCCAGGGCGGAGGCCATGGTGGACGGGTACTTGCGCGCCTTCATGTAGAACAGATCGCGGTTGATCTGGGCGTTGAGGATGGCCCCGAAGGTGTCCTTGTACTGGCCCAGGGTCCCGAAGAAGGCCTCGAACACCTTCTTGCGATCCTCACGGTTGGCGGCCTGCCGGAGCAGATTGAAGCTGCTGCGGTCCACCCGCACCGTCTTGCCGTCGGACAGCTTCACCGAGGGGAAGGGGAAGTCGGCGTTGGCGAAGATCCCGTAGATGGCGTCCGGGGCGTCGGCCATCAGCCCCGCCTCGGCGATGATCTTCTCCTCCCCGGGGGAGAGCTTGTGCTCCTTGCGGCGGAACAGATCGTGGAGGTAGTGGCGATAGACCGCCAGCTTCTTCTCCCGCTTGAGGAACCCGTCCACCCGGGCCTGGCCCAGGGCCAGGATCTCCGGCTCCAGGTAGGAGGCGGCAGACGCGAAGCTGCTGCTGATCTGGGTGATCTCCTGGCGCATCGCCTGGGCCGCGCCCACCCGGGTGTCCTGATCCGCGGAGAGGTTGGCGTAGACCGCCACCCGGTTGAGTTCCTTGCGCAGCGAATAGGCGTGGTCCAGCGCGGAGAGCAGCTTGGCCGGGGACTTGCCCAGCTGTCCGCGGTGGGAGGCGATGGCGGGCAGCTTTCCCACCAGCTGGTCCTTGGCCTCCTTCCAGGCCTGGTCGGAGGGGAAGATCTCGGTGAGGTTCCACTTGTGCTGTTCGGGGAGCTGGGACCGCTCGCGGGTCTGCGCGAGCGCACTGCTGGCCAGCAGCAGCGAGAGGAGGAGGGTGGGCCGGAAGGTCTGCATGGGGGTGGCGGATATCAAAGGCCGCGGGCCCCGGCCAACCGTCCAGTGGTGGGGATGGTCACGGGCCGATTGAGTGGCGTGGGGAGGAGATGCTACGGGCAACCGCATGGCGCCTCGGATCGCGAACCTCTGGGACTCGGTAGGGAACACCCCGCTGCTGCGGATCGGCTCGCTGTCCAAGGAGACCGGCTGCGAACTCCTGGGCAAGGCCGAGTTCATGAACCCCGGCGGGAGCATCAAGGACCGCGCCGCCAAGGGGATGATTGAGGACGCGGAGCAGCGCGGGCTGCTGCAGCGGGGCGCCACCCTGGTGGAGGGCACCGCAGGCAACACCGGGATCGGGCTGGCGATGCTGGGCCGCGAGCGCGGCTACCGGGTGGTGGTGACGATGCCGGACAACCAGGCGCGGGAGAAGATCGAGCTGCTCACCGCGCTGGGGGCCGATGTCCGGCTGGTCAAGCCGGTGCCGTTTGCCAACCCGGCCCACTTCTACCACCAGGCCCGGGCCCTCTCCGAGGAGCACGGCTGGTTCTGGGCCAACCAGTTCGAGAACCCGGCCAACGGCGACTACCACTACCGGACCACCGGCCCGGAGCTGTGGGAACAATGCGAGGGCCGGATCGACGTGCTGGTCTCCGCGGCGGGGACGGGCGGGACCCTCTCCGGAGTCTCCCGCTACCTGAAGGAGAAGAACCCCAAGCTGAGGGTGGTGCTGGTCGATCCGCCCGGCTCCGGCCTGTACTCGTACGTCCGCGAGGGGAAGCTGGAAGGGCCAGGGGAGTCGATCACCGAGGGGATCGGGATCATGCGCCTGACCGAGAACTTCAAGCGCGCCCGGGTGGACGAGGCGATGCGGCTGCCCGATCAGGCGATGCTGGAGATGCTGTACCACCTGGCCCGGGAAGACAGCCTGGTGGTGGGGACCTCGTCGGCCCTCAACGTCCGCGCCGCCTGGGAGCTGGCCAAGAACCACCGCAACGAGGGGCTGCGGATCGTCACCTTCCTGTGCGACCACGGCAGCCGCTACACCAGCAAGATCTTCAACCCGGAGTTCCTGGAGAAGAAGTCACTCACGGTGCGGCCGCTGAGCTGAGGCGCTGCTCAGCGCGGGATGGAGAACCCTCGCTCCTGCAGCCAAATTCCACGACGCCGCGGGTGGCTGGCGCAGAGGGCGCCTGCGGAGCGCTCCTCTGGGGAGGGGCTTACGCTGAAGCAGACCGCGGGGGAGACCATCCTGTCACGGCCCGTGCGGTGCTGGCTCCGGTCGGAATCGTGAAGAAGAAGGTGCTCCCGTGACCCGCCGTGCTTTCGACCCAGATGCGACCGCCGTGAGCCTCGACGAGACCCTTGACGATCGGGAGTCCGAGTCCGGCGCCGCGACGTTTGGCCTTCCGCGCTTGCCAGAACCGGTCGAACACGTGCGCCAAGTCATCGTCAGCGATTCCGGCACCCGTGTCCGCAACGAAGAACAGGACCTCGCCATCTCGCGGAGCCGCACCGACAGTGATGCGGCCGCCGGGCTCCGTGAACTTGACGGCGTTGCCGATGAGGTTCTCGAAGACCTGGAGGAGTCGGTCGCGATCAGCCCAGACCTCGGGAAGGTCCTGTGCCATATCGAACCGAAGCTCAAGGGAGACTGAAGCGGCGAGTGGCTTCTGGGCCTCCACGGAATCGGAAACGACCTGCCCTGCGGATACCCGGGCCTGCTCAATCGAGAGGTGGCCGGCCTCCATGCGCGCCACGTCGAGAAGGTCCTGGATGAGTCGATTCATTCGGGTGAGGGCGCGTTCGATCACCTCTGCCGGTTTTCGCGACCGACGCTCGGGTTCCGCCCCGCGACGACGAAGAAGTGCGGCCTGCATCTTGATCGTGCTGAGCGGATTCCGAAGTTCGTGGGCGACGATACCCAGAACATCGTCACGCGATTGGATGGCTCGCTGAGCCGCGCGATAGAGCCGTGCATTCTCGATCGAGAGACTCGCCCTCAAGGCGAGCGCTTGAGCCAACTGCAAGTCCTCCGATCCGTACCTCTTGAACGCCGCCGAGGACACAAAGGCAATCACACCGAGCACTTTGCCCCGAGCCGAGAGGGGAACCACGATTGCGGATTTTGGGTCGATGGCACGAAAGGCCCTAAGGCGCTCCTCGTTTTGAGCGAAGGAGGCGACGGTTTCGGGTGACAGGCTCTCCATGAGAACCGGACGGTTTGTTTCGATGGCCGTCCCCACGAAGGTTGGGCGGGTTCGATCGAACGGCAGTTGGGTGAGTACCTCGCAGGCCCACTCCAGGGCGGGGTCTCGGCTGACTGTTCTCAGCCGCCGAATCTCGCCACTCTCTTCGAAGACATCGACCAGACATAGGTCGCCGAAGTCGCGCACCGCCAACTCGGCAATTCTCGTCAGCGTCTCCTCGTAGTCGAGGGAGGACGCAAGAGTCGCCCCGGCCTCAGCCAAGAACCTCTGTTCGCTCTCGGTTCGCTTCTGCTCCGTGATGTCCCGGAGAACGGCCGTGTATATCCAGCTCCCGCCATCGCGCAGCCGGGAGATGGCGACAGCCGCCGGGAACTCCTCCCCGCCCTTGCGAAGGCCAAAGATCGCCGAATGGGTCTCCCCCATCTTGCGCGCCGTTGCGTGCCCGGCACCGAAGCCCAGAACGTGCTGCGTGTGCACCGCCCGGAAGCGCTCTGGAATCAGGAGGTCGAGCGGTTTTCCGAGGACCTCGTCGCGCGACCAGCCAAAGATCTTCTCGGCGGCCCCGTTGAACACGACGATGCGCTGCGCCTGGTCGAGGGAGATGATGGCGTCGGCAGCAAGCGAAATGATGTTCGCAAGCTTCTCCTCCGAGGCACGCAAGCGGCGAACATGCTCGGCGTTGTCGAGGCCAATGGCCGCCTGATCGGCGAGCGCCGCGAGTAACTCCTCGTCGTCGGTCGCGTCGAAGGCGGCCGCCGTCTCCTCCGAGTAGACGGCGAGGATGCCCAGCAGCCCTTCCTTGCCGATCACCGGCACGCCAAGGAATCGGTCCGGCGACTGGAAGCCGAGAAGGCGACAGAGCTCGAGGTTGATGCGCCCGGTCAATGGGACCGCCAGCTCGGCTGCCCTCGCCGGATCGATTCCGACCGAGCGCACGACCCGGGCCAGCCCGTCCTCCTGCGAGAGGATCAGCATGCAGGCGGTGGCGTGGGTAACGGCGGCGGTCCTCTCCACGACCAGCCGCAGGACCTCATCGTAATTCACCGCGCTGGCGATGGCGCGGTTGATGGCGCAGATCTCCCGATAGCTCTTGCGCTCGTCCACGATCAGTCCACCGTGATGCCACGTCTGGTGATGTGCAGCGGGCGACGCCGTCCGTCGTGCTCGCTCTCGAACAGGCCCCTTCCCAGAATCTCGTCGCGTCTAGTCATCGTCGCGCGCATAGGCGTCGCTTGCCGCGACGATGGTGTACACGCTCCCCCCGTAGGAACATTAGGCCGGTAGCCCCGCATTATCCACTGCGGTTTGAGTTGGTTTGACCAGCACGGGTGTCGCGTCATAGCACGGGTGTCGCGTCATCGCGACGGTCCCGAGTGTTTAATCGGTCACTCCACTCGCCTACCGGTTGCCTCCGATGCGGCCCACCAGCGCCTTACCTGGTTGATCGAAGCGACGACACCCCTGATCTCTGCGCATCCCGTCGTGGGGCGCGGCGCTGTTCATCGCGCTCGCGGCGGTGTCCGCCATGCTGGCCTTCTTCTCCAGCGTGGTGCTCCCGGTGGCGGTGCAAACCCGTGGCCAGGTTGGGACATGCACGGGCTGGGTCGTGCCCTTCGGTTGAGCGCTCGAGAGGCCGACAGCCCCTTTGGTGGAGAGGGAGCCCCCGGCATTCGCGGATGACTGGCAGTGCAAACCTGGGGCGAGGTCGGGACCGTGCTGTTGCTTTGGCTCGGATGGATCCTGGGCGGAGTTTGCGCCTATGGCATAGCGCCTCATCTCCAAGCGCGCGCTGGCCAAGCACGACGCGCGCTTCTCGCCGCAGACGCCCTTCGCGCTGGTGATCCTCTTTCAGCTCGCTGTTCCCTCGGAGCTCCCCGGCTACGTGCTCGGCCTGGCCCGGTACCCATTTCACCGGTACTTCGCGGTGGTGGCGCTCGCGGAACTGCCATACGCGATCGGCGCCGTGTTCCTGGGGGCAAACGTCGTTGATCGAAGGTTGGGTCTGCTCCTCGCGTGGGGTGCCCTCGCGATCCTGTTGAGCGTCCTGGCGCTCCGAGCGCTGCGCAGGCGGGTGGGGCCGGCGTAGCCGGACGGACACACTGCCTGCCGTGATGGCTGCCTGCCCCCGCCGGGGACGACGCCTCCGCCATGCCCTTTCTGGTCGCGCTGAACCTCTCCGGCGACTTCGCCTCCCTGGAGCGTTGAGCGCGGCCCGGGTTCAGCGAACTTTGGAGAGTGGCGTCCGTTCAAGGAATCAGCAGGAGCTTTCCGGTCGTCGAGCCGCTCTCGAGGACCCGATGCGCCCCCGCGCCGTCCTTGAGGGGGAAGGTGCGCGAGACCTCCACGTTGATCGTGCCGCTGCGGACCCACCCGAACAGGGTGGCTGCGCGCGCGCGCCGTTCTTCCCGCGAGGTGAGGACGTTCCAGAGGTCGCCACCGGTCAGCGATAGGGATGCGTCCATCAGGACGCGCGGGTCCACCGGAGGAGGATTGCCTCCAGCCATTCCGAAAAACACCACGCGGCCTCCCGTCCGGGTCGCGCGCAGGCTGTCGAGCAGCGTCTTGCCGATGGAGTCAAAGACCACGTCCGCGCCGCGCCCACCGGTCAGGGCACGCACCTCGTCCGGCCAGTCCGCGGAAGAGGAGGCGAATACGGCGTCCGCACCCAGTCGGAGAATCCGGTCGCGCTTGGCCTCCGTGGAGGTGAGCCCCACCACCCGGGCGCCGAGGTGCCGGCACAACTGCACCAGGAGCGAACCGACCCCGCCGGCCGCGGCATGGATCACAGCGACCTCTCCGCGTCGCAGGGGATGGCTGTCGTGAACGAGGTACTGCGCTGTCAGCCCCTGGAGAAGGACCGCGGCCGCGACCTCGAAGGAGATCTCCTCGGGAAGCGGGAGCAGCTTGTCGCAGGGGACCAACACCTCTTCGGCGTTGGCCCACGGCGAGTCTGCGAAGGCCACCCGGTCCCCCTCGCGCACGGTTGCCTCGGGCCCGACCCGGAGGACCGTTCCCGCGCCCTCGTAGCCAAGGATGTACGGAGGTGAGCCGACGAGGTGGTAGTTCCCGCGCCGCCGATACACGTCTGCGAAGTTCAGGCCGATGGCTCGCATCGCGACCACCGCCTCCCCACGGCCCGGTTGTGGGTCGGGGAGGGTTCGAAGCGAGAGCACTTCTGGTCCGCCGAAGCTGTCGAACACCAGAGCGTTCATCGGGCTGCCTCTGACACTGACCGCCGCCAGCGTCAACGGTGCTACCCGCCCCGTGTCGTTCGCGGGCGCCGAACGCGACGGCCATCTGCGGTCCGCGACTCAGGCCTGATTGGGTGCCCACTTGGTCGGGGAGGAGGACCTTGGTATCGGAGCCAGGCCTTTACCAACCACCTGCCCTCATGATCTGGTGGCCAGGCGAGGCTCTGAGGGGAACACCACGCACGAGTGGCGGAATCGGTATACGCAGCGGACTTAAAATCCGCGGGCCCGCAAGGGTCGTCCGGGTTCAAGTCCCGGCTCGTGCATTTCGTTGGCGGCGTCCAGGAGCGACCGGATGGAACTCGATCAGACCTGTCTGGAGGCGGCTTCCTCCCTGCTGGACCGCTGCAAGGCGGCGAAGGTGAAGCTGGCCACCGCCGAGTCCTGCACCGGCGGGCTGCTCTCCGCCTGTCTGACCGAGATCGCCGGCTCCTCGGCGGTGGTGGACCGCGGCTTCGTCACCTACTCCAATGACGCGAAGACCGACCTGCTGGGGGTTCCCTCGGATCTGATCTCCCGGCACGGCGCGGTCAGTGAACCGGTGGCCCGGGCGATGGCGGAGGGCGCGTTGGCCCGGTCCTCCGCACAGCGCTCGGTGGCGATCACCGGGGTCGCCGGGCCCGGCGGTGGCACGCCAGACAAGCCGGTGGGGTTGGTCCACTTCGCCGTGGCGCGCACCGACGGTGCGACCCGCTCCGCGCACCGGGTCTTCCCTGGAGATCGCCGGACGGTCCGCTCAGCCTCGGTCGCCTTCGCGCTCCAATTGCTGGGCGAGACCCTGTAGGAACGGTCCATGTCGACGCTGCTTTTGACCCACCAGGACGTGGTCCGGCACCTGGATGCGCTGCTGCTGATGGGGGAGCTGAAGGAGGCGCTCAAGGCGGACTCGCACGGGCGGCCGGTGGCGGCCCAGCGGGCGCGTTCGGTGCTCCATTCCCACGGGACCGCGGTGGCGATCTTCCCGGGCAACATCGCCGGGATCCCCGCCTACACGGTGAAGGTGCACTCCAAGTTCCCGGCCCAGACCCCGGCGATCCGCGGGGTGATCCACCTCTTCGACCTCAACACCGGCGAACTTCTGGCGATCATGGACTCCCGGCAGGTGACCTCGGTCCGCACCGGCGTGCTGGGCGCAATCGCCGCGGACGCCCTGGCCCGGCCGGACGCCAAGCGGGTGGCGCTGATCGGCGCGGGCACCCAGGCCTCCTTGCAGGTCAAGTCGCTGCGGCTGGTGCGGTCGCTGGAGCACGTGCGGATCTACGACGTGGTCCAGGAGCGCTCGGCGGCGCTGGCGGCCAAGCTCCACTCCTCCCTGGCCCTGCCGGTGCGGATGGCCCAGACCCTGGAAGAGGCGGTGGCGGACGCGGACATCGTGATCTGCTCCACCTGGTCTCGCGAGCCGCTGCTCTTTCCGAACATGGTCCCCAAGGGTTGCCACATCACCAGCCTTGGCGCCGACGAGCCGGGCAAGCAAGAGCTGTCCCGCGAGCTGATCCTGCAGGGGTCCTTCATCTGCGACGACCGCGCGCTGGCGCTCTCCTCGGGGGCGATCGGCACCGCCGGGCTGACCGAGGCGGCGATCAAGGCCGAGCTGGGCGAGGTGCTGGCTGGAACGAAGCAGGGCCGCTCGTCGCCCTCGGACATCACCTTGTTCGCCCCGGTGGGGCCGCCGATCGCCGATCTGGCCGCCGCCTGGCTGGCGTACCAGGCCGCGCTGGAGGACGACCAGGTGCAGCGGATCGACTTCTCCGGAGCGGCGCTGTGAGGAGCACACCGCGCGGCTGAGCGCTGGTCCTGGCCGTGCCCCTCAGGTCGTCGACGCCACCCGCCGGGAGATCGCCTCCGCCAGCGCCCGGGCCAGGTGCGGGAAGGTCTTGAGGTACAGCGACGGGTCGAAGGCCTCCAGCTCCATCAGGCGCATCGCGCCGTCCTCTCCCCGGACCATGTCCACCCGCGCGTAGAGCAATGACTCCACCGGGACCGACGCCAGCGCCCGCTCCGCCAGGGCGCGCTGTTCTCCAGTGGGTTGGGTGGGGGTGATCCGGGCCCGCGCCGCGCCGGCCACGATCTGGGGAGCGTCGGCAGGAATATCGAACACCGCCTCCTTCTGCAGTCCCTGCATCAGCTGCCCGTCGATGTAGATCAGCGACTGCTCGCGGGAGGCGGAGACCTGGGCCTGGTAGGGCTGCAGCAGCACGTCCACGTCCTTTAGCAGTGCGTCCAGATGTTGCTGCGCGTCTGGGGCGTTCACGTCCCGATGGTGGAGGGTCCGGAAGGCGCCCGCGGCCACCGCCGGCTTGAGCACCACGTCCTCCCAGCCACGGGCCCCGGCCGCGTGGGCCAGTGAGACCGGGATGCCGCGGGTCAACAGCAGGGTAGGCACCACCGGGACGCCCAGGGCCTCCAGCCCCAGCAGATACCGCTTGTGCGAGTTCCAGCGCAGGAAGGCAGGTGGGTTCCACAGGGAGGTCGCCTGCTCTATCCGGTCCAGCCAGGCCAGGAACTCCGGGTAGCGGCGGAAGTAGTCCCAGGGCGAGCGGATGACGGCCAGGGCGTACTGCTCCCAGCGCACGTCCGGGTCGTCCCAGAACGTTACCTCCGCCTCCAATCCCACCTGGGCCAGGGCGGCGGGGAGGGGAGCGTCCTGTTCGTCCAGGCCTCCCAGCATCCGGCAGCTGACCAGCGCGACCTTCGTCATTCCCGCTCCTCCCGCTTGGCTGGTGCGCAGCCGGGTTCAAGTCGTCTGGAAACGAAGCCTTTCACCGTCGGTTGCGAACATGCCCCTTTCGGAGCGCTTGCGTCGGGGGCTGTTTCCCGCTAACTCTCAAGCTGCCTTCTGCGCGATTAGCTCAGCTGGATAGAGCGTTGGCCTCCGGAGCCAAAGGCCGCAGGTTCGAATCCTGCATCGCGCGCTGGTTGAAGGGGTCGGAGTCGTTCGGTGGCTTACCGAACGGCTCCGACCCTTTCTCTTTGCGGGGGCGGGCCGGGTCCGAAGCT
>JALYOC010000088.1 GCA_030857095.1 Myxococcota bacterium
CCCCTGCGCATTCCGCACCGGGAACTTGGTGACCAGGAACACCCGCTGATCCCGTCCCCGCCGGATCAGCTGCTCGCTCTCCACCGCCTTCCCGCTGGCCAGGGCCCGGTCGTCGTCGCGGTCCACCGCATCGGCGATCGCCTCCGGGTACAGGTCGCGGGTGGTCTGGCCCACCACCGGAGGAGGAGGACCGCCCGGTTGGTCCGCGGCGATCAGCTCCTGCATCTGGCGGTTGGCCAGCAGATACCGGTGCTGGAGATCCTTGAGGAACACCCCCGCCGGTGAGTAGTCCATGAAGGCCTGCACCAGCCCGTGGGCCTTCTCCAGCTGGGTCCGCAACAGCGCCTGCTGCAGGAGGGTGGAGGTCTTGTGGGCCAGCATCCCGAAGATCACCTGCTGGTCGGGGCTGAACCCCGGGGCGGTGCGGGACCCCATGAAGGCGATCCCCAGCGGGCCTCCCCCGTTGGCGATCCGGATCCCATACAGCGCGGTCAACCCGGCCAGGCGCAGGGCGGGGCTCACGGCCACCTGGAGGATCTGCTCTCCCACCAGGTGGACCGGTTCGGTGCTCGTAAGGAGCAGCCCGGCCAGTCCGTCCCGGGTGTCCAGGCTGAGGGTCTGCTCCGCGGCCACCTCCAACCCGCAGGAGGCGCGCGCCCGGACGGAGCCCCCCTCGAGGAGCAGGATGGCCCCCACATCCAGGCTGGGGATCTCCTCCGCGCAAATCTTGAGCAGCTGCTGTAGCAGCTGGTCGGTGTCCTCCACCTGCCCCGCGGAGGCGACCAGCTGATCCAGGCAGCTGAGCACCCGCAACCGCACGTGCTGGTAGCGCTCGGCCGCGTGGGCTACCCAACCGTCAAGCGCCCGGTGAAGCTCCCGCAGCCAGAGGATGGCCTCTGCCTGCGGCGCCCTGGGTAGGAGCAGGGAGATGACCGACTCGCGCATGGCCGAGAGGTCTTGGAGGGTGGTGCTCAGGTCCCTGCCTGCGTCCAGGCAGGTGAGCACGAACCGGTCGAGGGCGGCGTGGCTCGCTCCCCCGGGATCGGCCAGCTGCGCCTCCAGGTGGTCCAGCAGGGCGGTGGTGGCGGCGGCGCCGCCGTCCTCGAAGCAGGCGGAGGCGTGGCGTCGCCAATCCTCCAGGAGGACCTCCCTGGACTCTTTGACCATCTGCAGCAGCAAGTCGCGCGGAGCCAAGTGCATTATCTCTCCGAGAGAAACTGGATCCCCCTGGAAATGGACGCAACGCAACCGGAGGCCACGTTGCGCAATGCCTCGTTCGCTGTGGAGGGAAAGTTCAGTGCCGATCCCCCGACTGCTTGCCGCCTCAACGCTGCTTTGAACGGGGGGCAGACTTTCGATGCCGGATCAGACGCAAGGGTTGGACCCCAGGGCGAGTTGCCAGGGAACAGAGAACCCGTGCACGGCCGGACGAAGCCGGAGAGCGGCTGTTGGGCCGTCTACCGTCGGCTCAGATCGAGCTGACCGGCACCGGCAGCCGCAGCGGCGTCGGCGCCTGGTGCCGGGAGACCGCCATCCGGGCCACCCGCATCACGAACCTCTCGTCGGGAGGCTTGGCGGCGTAGTCGGCGGCGCCGAAGGAGAGGCAGAAGGCCTTGAAGTCCGGATCCGGATGGCCGCTGACCACCACCACCGGGATCTCCCGGGTCTGGGGATCCCGCTTGAGCTGGGCCAGCAGCTCCAGCCCCAGCACCGGCTGGATCACATCCAGCACGATCACCTCCGGGCGGTGCTCCTTGGCCAGGGCCACCACCTCACAGCGGGTGTCCCCCACCACCTTGAACCCCGCCTGCTTCAGGGGATCCCCCAGGATTCGCACGAAGAACGGATCATCATCGGAGATCAAGATGGTGCCGGGGGTGGCGGCCGGGGGGTTCACAGCCGCACCCCCATGCTGAACATGAAGCGCACCCCGGCCAGGGACCAGGCGGTGAGGGTCAGCCCGCTGCCCGCCAGGTCGGCGGTGGCGGGGGAGTAGAGGACCCGCAGCTCACCGCCGGCGAACACTCCTTCTCCGTTGCCGGGGAAGTACACCGAGCCCAACCCACCGCCCAGCAGCGGGACCCGCGACGCGCTGCTCAACCGCGCTCCCGGGGAACGGGCCTCCTGGAAGATGAAGCCGGCGCCGCCCAACGCCACCGCGTACAGGTCCACCTCCGCCGCGTTGGAGCTCTGGGAGCCCAGCACGTAGTGCCAGACCAGCCGGCCCATCGGCGAGGCGGCCCAGCGCGAGACCTCCATTCCCCCGTCGCTGCCACAGGCGTGCAAGCAGTGTCCCAGCGCGCCCTCCACCCCCAGGGAGAGTGAACCCTCCCCCAGGGAGAACAGCCCCAGCTCGGCGCTGGCACTGGCGCCGGCGTGGGCCAGCAGTCCGTCCGCCTCCACCCCCAAGCGCAGATCCCAGCTGCCGGGGGCCAAGGCGCGCGTCTGGTAGGCAGACTGCGCCCCGGCGCCGGCCGGCAGGCAGAGCAAGGCAAGGATTCCCAGGCGAACGGACGACGTCAACGAGGCGCTCCTCGGCGCAGAGATTCCGACGCAGCCCCCCGGTTGCCAGCCGGGACCTACCCTACGCGGGGCCCCGGGAGGGGTGCAAAGACGGCGCGGAGTCCACTGTCCTACATCCGGACGGACAGGGGAGCAGGCGAGCCCCAGTCGACCGCGGATCGCCGGCTGTGTAGAACGCGCCGCCATGTCTTCCACCGCGCGCTTCCTGGTCTACGCAGATGGTTCTTCGCTCTCCAACCCCGGCGGCCCGGGCGGGACCGGCTTTGTGGTCTTCGACCGCGAGCACTCGGCGCTGCGCTTCGGCTCCAAGCGCTATGTGCGCGACGGAGAGTACGAGGTGACCAACAACCGGATGGAGCTGCGGGCGGTGCTCGAGTCGCTGGACGGGATCCCGGAGGGCGCCAGCGTGGAGCTGGTCTCCGACTCGCAGTACACCATCAAGGCCCTCTCGATGTGGATCCACGGCTGGCGCAAGAAGGGCTGGAAGACCGCCGAGGGCAAGGCGGTGCTCAACCGGGATCTGATCGAGGAGATCGACGCGCGGACTCGCCCGCTGAAGGTGAAGTACGGCTGGGTGCGGGGCCACGACGGCCACCCGGTCAACGAGATGGTGGACGCGCTGGCGCAGTCTGCCGCGCGCGGGAAGCAGGGTCCCTCCAAGGAGGAGATCGTCGCCGCGCTCAAACGCGCCTTCCAGGCGGCGAAGTGACCCTGCTCCGCCGGATCTTTTTCTCCGCCGACGGCCGGCCCCGCTCCGGGTGGGTGATCGCCGTATTCCTGCTGGCCCTGGGCCTGCTGAGCGCGGGGATGGCCTGGGTGCTGGGACCGGGCGGGGCCGACTCCGCCCAGCTCGATCCCCGGGCACTGTCCCGCCAGATCCTCGTGTCCTGGACCCAGCTGGCGGTGGTGCTGGTCGCCACCGGGGTCGCCTGCTGGGCCGGGCGCCAACGGCTGGGGGACGCCCACCTCCAGGATCCATCGGCGCTGCGCCGGCTGGGGGCGGGCCTGCTGGGAGGGGCCCTGATCATCACCGCGGTGGCGGTGGTGCCCTGGCTGTTCGGGGAGTTCGCCTTCCAGCTCTCGCCGGAGCCGCCGGGGGCGGTGGCCACCTCTCTGGGACTGCAGGGGTTGATGCTGCTCCCCGCCGCCACAATGGAGGAGGTGCTGGTCCGGGGGCTGGTGCTGCAGCAGCTGGCCCGCGGCCTGGGGCGGGTGGCGGCGGTGGGGCTGACCGGGCTGTTGTTCGGGGCGATGCACCTGGGCAACCCGGAGGCCACCGCCTTCGGGTTCGCCAACATCGTGCTGGTGGGCTTCGTGTTCGGCGGGCTGACGGTGCGCCAGGGGTCGCTGTGGGCCGCCACCGGGCTGCACATCGCCTGGAACGTGCTGCTGGGAACCTTCTGGGGGCTCCCGGTGAGCGGGTTCGACTTCGGGCTCTCGGTGCTGGAGCCCACCTACGTCGGCCACCCGCTGTGGACCGGCGGGGCGTTCGGCCCGGAGGCCTCGGCGGTGACCACCGCGGTGCTGGCCCTGACCCTGGCGGTGGTGCTGCGGATCCCGGTGCGCGGCCCAGAGGCCGCCGCCGCTCACTGACAGAAGCGCACCACCGCCGCGCGCAGGATCTCCTCGCAGCGCAGCAGCTCGACGATGGGGACGAACTCCCCGGTCCGGTGCGCGGTCTGGATGTCCCCGGGGCCGAACACCACCGGCTCGGCGCCCAGCTCCACCAGCTGCGGTCCCTCGGTGCCGAAGGCCACCGTGTCCGCCGGCTTGCCGCTCTGCTCCACCAGGAACTGCAGCAACGGCGAGCTGTCCGGGGTGTCGAAGCCGCGGTCCATCCGCAGCGGCCGGACCTGGGCCTCGTAGCCGGGCTCCTCTTCCCGAAGTTGGGCCAAAAGCGCCTCCAGCGACTCTTGCACCGCGGTCACCGGCTGGCCGGGGATGGGCCGCCACTCCACGGTGAAGCGGCAACTGCCGGGGATGATGTTCTTGGCCTTGCCGCCCTGGATGGTCCCCACGTTGACGGTGGTGAAGGGGGGCTCGAAGCGCAGGTCTCGCTCCTCCCGCAGCCGGCCCAGGGCCCACGCCTCCAGCCGCTGCAGGAAGCGCCCGGCGCGGAAGATGGCCGAGGCCCCCGACTCCGGATAGGCGCTGTGCCCCTCCCGCCCGCGCACCTCCACCTCCGCCAGGCAGTAGCCCTTGTTGGCGCGGATCGGCCGCAGCGAGGTGGGCTCGCCGATGATCGCGTGGCGGACCCTGCCCTGTCCGGCCAGGGACAGCTGCTTGGCGCCCACGCAGCCCACCTCCTCGTCGGCGGTGAAGAGGATCTGCAAGCAGCGGTCCCTGGACAGCCGGGCGGTCTGTGCGGCGTGGACCGCGCAGGCCACGAAGGCCTTGGTGTCGCAGGCGCCGCGTCCGTAGAGGTTGCCGTCGCGCTCGGTCAGCCGCAGCGCCTCCTCCCAGTCCGGATCGAAAGGCACACAGTCGCTGTGGCCGACCAGGGCCAGATCCGCGACCTCCAGGTCCGCCCCCTTGCGGGCGATCAGGTTGGTCTTGGTCACCCCGCCGTCGTCGGTGTACCGGTGCCGCTGGCAGTCGAACCCGGCGCGGGAGAGCCGGCCCTCCAGCAGGTCGATCACCGCCGCGTTGGAGCGCGCCGAGGTGGTGTCCATCGCCACCAGCTCCGCCAGGGTCCGCTTCAGCTCCACTTCACCGCTCACGAGAACACCCTCTTGCACAGCGAGTCGAACGCGCGGGCAGAGACCTCCTCCAGCGGGTGCCGGCCCTCGGAGACCACCGCCTTGCCTCCCACGTAGACCTCGCGGATCGCGTCGCGCTCGCCGGAGAACACCAGCGCCGGCAGCACCGCGTCCCCGGCGCCGGCCAGCGAGGGGTGATCCAGGTCAACCGAGAAGAAGTCCGCCGGGCTGCCCACCGAGAAGGTCCCGGTGCCCAGGCCCAGGCTGCGGGCGCCGGAGACGGTGGCCATCTGGAACAGCCGCCGGGCCAGGCCCTGGGACCGGCCACCGCCCGGATCCAGCACCGCCCGGCGCAGCCGCAGCAGCCGCAGGTGGTTCTCCAATTGGCGGGCCTCGCCGAGGAGATCGATGGTGGCCTGGCTGTCGCTGCCCAGGGAGACCTGCGCCCCGGCGCGCAGCAGCTCGTCCGCCCGGACGATCCCGTCCCCCAGGTTGGCCTCGGTGGAAGGGCAGGCGCAGATGGTCACCTCCCCGCGCCCCAGCAGCTGGACCTCGTGGGGCTCCAGGTGGACGGCGTGCACTGCGGTGAAGTCCGGGCGCAGCAGGCCCACCTCGTCCAGCAGCTCCACCGGGGTCTTGCCGTGCTCGGCGCGGCAGGCGGCGATCTCCGCCGGCTGTTCGGAGACGTGCATGTGGATGCACTCCGGCCGGACTCCCACCGCGGTCAGCCAGTCCCGGGTGACCGCGCGGACGCTGTGCGGGGCCAGCCCGACCCGGACCGCCCGATCTCCCCGGTGGCGGGCGGAGAGCGCGTCCACCGCGCGCAAAAACGTCTCCGGGTCCGGATCGATGAACCGCCGCTGCCGGGGGTTGGGCTCCACGTTGAAGCCGGCCCGCGCGTAGCCCACCCGCAGCAGACAGATCCGCAGCCCGACCTCGGTGGCGGCGCGGATCACCTGGTGGGCCAGCTCGTTGCGGTCCGCGTAGGGGGTGCCGTCCGCCTGGTGGTGCAGGTAGTGGAACTCGCCCACGGTGGTGATCCCGGCGCGGACCATCTCCAGGAAGGCCTGCCGGGAAACGACGAACACGTCGTCTGGGCCCATCGCCCCGGCGGCGCGGTACATGCTCTCCCGCCAGCTCCAGAAGTCGTCGCGGCCGCTGACCTCGGACACGTACTCGGTGCGCCCGCGGATCAGCCGCTGGAAGGCGTGGGAGTGGCCGTTGACCATCCCGGGAAGGAGCGCCCGGCGGGGCAGCGCGGTGGCGCCCTCCACCCGTCCCTCATGGACCCGGTGGATGCGGCCATCCTCGCCGACCTCCAGGCAGAGACCGGATTGGAGCTCACCCTCCCAGAAGAGGAGCTCCGGTGCGAAGACGGTGCGGGGCGGTGGCACGAAGCAGACCGTAGAGCAACCGGGGCGCGGGCTCCACCCCAAGGATGGCTCAGGCCGGCTGACGACGGCGTTTGTGGAGCACGATGAACAGCCCCAGGAAGGCGTTGACCATCATCAGGGCGTTGGTGACCACGAACACCCAGTTCTTCACCTGCCAGCTGTAGACGGTGAAGCCGATGGACGCCGCCACCTGGCCCACGAAAAGCCACCGGGAGACGCCCTCCACCGACTCCGACTGCCACTGCTTGAGCACCTGGCGACCGATGGTGAGCAACAGCACCACCGAGCTGGCCCAGCCGATTGCCTCCGTCATCGGGACATCATGGGCATCCGCGCACCGGCCCCGCGCCTGCCCGCCTGCCCTGCCTGCTGGAGGGCGACGGCCAGGGGGCGTGGATCCACCGGGCGACGGTCCCCATCTTCCACAGCAGACCCTTTCGACCGGAGACCCTCAAATGAAGCTGCGAGACGTGATGACCCGCGAGGTGGAGGTGATCAGCCCCGAGACGTCGGTGATGGAGGCGGCGGGGAAGATGCGCACCCTGGACGTGGGGTCGCTGCCGGTGTGCCAGGGGGACAAGGTGCTGGGGGTGCTGACCGACCGGGACATCGTGATCCGCGCGGTGGCCCAGGGCCGCGACCCCCGGACGGTCAAGGCCCGGGAGGTGATGACCTCCGGGGCGGAGTCCTGCAGCGCCGACGACGACGTGAAGGACGCCGCGGACCACATGAGGGAGAAGCAGATCCGCCGGATCCTGGTGCTGGACGACGACCAGAAGCTGGTGGGGATCTTCTCCCTGGGAGACCTGGCGGTGGACGCGGACCGCAAGCTGGCGGGTAAAGCGCTGGAGGACATCTCCGAGCCTTCCCAGCCCGCCTCCCACTGAGCTGAGGCGGCGACCGGTGGCAAGGCGGCCCGACCTCAAGCACTACCGCGGGCTGGCCGGGGTCTCCAACGGGAAGGTGGCCTTCCGGACCCGGAACGGGAGCGACCTCTCCGGCCGCTTCCCGCAGGTGGCGCGGGCGCTGTCGAGGCTGGTGGTGGGGTCGGCGATCCACATGTGGTCCTCGCGGGTTCCCCACCTGGGCGAGCCGGACTGGGTGGTGTTCGATCTCGATCCCGGCGAGTGCAGCTGGGAGGACCTGATCAAGATCGCCACCACCTCGCGCGGGATGCTGGAACACCTGAACCTGGCCTCCTTCCCCAAGACCTCCGGCAAGCGCGGGCTGCACATCTTCGTGCCGATGGCCCGCGGTCACACCCGAGGTCACCGCCAAACTCCACCCGCCGGACTTCACGAACCAGAACATGTCCCGGCGGCTGGACAAGCTAGGTGACTTGTTCGCCCCGGTGCTTCGCGCCCGCAGCGGTTGCCCCGGCTCTCGTGAGCGCGCCTGTTCTCCGAACTCCGAACGAGTGCGTGAGCGACTCCTCGGATCCGTCGTTTCAGCGCCGATTGAGCACAAGCAGTCCTTGAAGGACGTCGCAGCCGCAGTCCTGAAAAAGACCTACAGGACGTACCTGCTGGCGCATGGGACGGATGGGCTGGTGCGTTCTGAAGACATCTCAGGATTGGATCCCGGATCTTCCAACGAGGACGAGGCGACATGGGGGGGGCTTACTGGATTCAGCACCCGCTTCGGTTCTGCGGTACGTATGGCGGTGATCGAGGCTGAGTCCTGATGGCCACGCCCATTCGAATGGCTCTTCGCACCACCAGTCAGTTGGCCCCCTGCGTGCGCGAAAGCGTAAATAGGCACAGCGCATCTCATTTTGTTGGCAGCGCCAACCTGCAATCAGATCTCCGCCGGGCCGATCCGGGTCCCTTCCGGGATCACCGCGTCCTTGGGGATCACCACCACCCCCTCGCGGGCGTACCAGTTCTCGGCGTCGATGTCGGGGCTGTTGCGGGGGAAGGGGCGGATCACCACGTTGGCGCCGATGCGGGCGTTCTTGTCCACGATCGCCCCCTGGAGGTCGCAGCCGGGGCCGATCCCCAGCGGCAAGATCCCGCCCGAGTCCTGTTCGTAGTAGTCGGCGCCCATCAGGATCGAGCTGCGGATCCTGGTCCCAGCGAAGATCCGGCTGCGGATGCCGACGATGGAGTCGGAGATCTCCGCCCCCTGGATCCGCCCCCCATCGCACAGCAACACCCGGGTCAGCTGGCTGTCGGTCACGGTGCTGCCGGGGAGGAAGCGGGCGTGGGTGTAGATCGGCCGGTCCGGATCATAGAAGTCGAACACCGGGGTGGGCCGGGTCAGCGCCAGGTTGGTGTCGAAGAAGGACCGGATGGTGCCGATGTCCTCCCAGAACCCGGTGAAGTCATAGCCGAAGACGCGGTGGGTCTTGAGCGAGGCGGGGAGGATGTCCGATCCGAAGTCCGACCAGGCGGGATTCTCCAGCAGGTCCAGCAGCACCTCGGTGTTGAACAGGTAGAAGCCCAGCGAGCCCAGGTACGGCTTGTCCGGGTCCTCGCGGCTGACCATCTCCTTTAGCACCAGCGGGTCCTTGGGCTTCTCCGCGAACTCGGAGATCCGTCCCCCATCCGAGCGCTTGAGGACCCCGAAGCGGCCGGCGTCCTCCCGATTCACCGGCTGCACCGCCACGGTGATCTGCGCGCCTTGGGCCTCGTGGTAGGCGATCATCGCCCGGTAGTCCATCCGGTACAGGTGATCGCCCGCCAGGATCAGCACGTGCTTGGTGCGGGCGTTCTTGATCTGCTGCAGCTGCTTGCGGACCGCGTCCGCGGTGCCCTGGTACCAGCTGCTGCTGGCGTTGGTCTGCTCGGCGGCCAGGATCTCCACCCACCCGGTGTGGAAGGGATCGAAGGCATAGGTGTGCTTGATGTGCCGGTGCAGCGACACCGAGTTGAACTGGGTCAGCACCGCGATCCGGAAGATCTGCGAGTGGATGCAGTTGCTGATCGGCACGTCGATCAGCCGGTACTTCCCGGCGATCGGCACCGCCGGCTTGGACCGCTTCTCGGTCAGCGGGTGGAGCCGGGTGCCCCTGCCCCCGCCCAGGATGACTGCCAGGATGTCGTTGGTGGAGATCACGCTGGCTCCCAGCCTAGTCAGCTTCCGGCCAGCCACCACTTCCTGCCGGTGAAAGCTGGGCTCATCGCAGTGGGCACGCCGGAACGAGACGACTGACAGGGGGGCTGTTAGAAGCCGCCCCGATGCCTCCCGCCTCCGCCATCCTTCCCCCCCCGCAGAGCGACCGCAGCTTCTTCCTGTTCAACGCGGTGGTCTCCACCGGAGCGGTGGCCTTCCTGGCCTGGCTGCTGCTGGCCCCCCGGGGGGCGACCGGGTCGGTGGACCTGGGCTTCATGCCGGCGGTCAACGCCGGGTTCAACGGACTCTCCACCCTCTGCCTGCTCTGTGGCTACGTGGCCATCCGGCGCAAGCGGCCGGACCTCCACCGCTACTTCATGGTGGGGGCGCTGACCGCCTCGGCGCTGTTCCTGGTGGGATACGTGGCCTACCACTACGTGCACGGGGACACGAAGTTCACCGGGGTGGGCGCCATCCGCCCGGTGTACTTCGCGCTGCTGATCAGCCACATCGTGCTCTCGGTGTTCGTGCTGCCGTTGGCGCTGACCGCTGTGTACTTCGCGGTCAAGAAGCGGTTCGTCACCCACCGGAAGGTCACCCGAATCGCCCTGCCCCTGTGGCTGTACGTCTCGGCCACCGGGGTGCTGTTGTTCTTCATGCTGCATGTGTGGTTCGCGCCCCGTTAGCCCCCAGATCGGTTTGAGGGATAACCTCCGGCCTCTATGCCCCGGGTCCTGGTGATCGATGACAGCCGCCTGGTCCTGGCGACGATGCAGGACGCCCTGGAGCGCAACGGCTTCGAGGTGGCAATCAGCTCCAACGGCGTGGAGGGGCTGGCGCAGCTTGAGAGCTTCCGCCCTGACCTGGTGATCTCCGACCTGGAGATGCCGGAGGCGGACGGGCTGGAGGTGGTGCGGCGGGTGAATCAGCGCTCGCCGGAGACCCCGGTGCTGATCCTCACCGAGCACGGCGAGGTCCCGCTGGTGGTGCAGTCGATGCGCGAGGGGGCGTTTGGCTACCTGCGCAAGGGGATCAGCGAAGACGCCCTGGTGGCGGAGATCAACGCCGCGCTCAAGCACCGCTCGGTGCTGGAGCAGAACCGCAAGCTGCAGGAGATCGCCCGGCAGTACCAGACCAAGCTGGAGCGGATGGTGGAGGAGAAGACCGCGGAGGTGCTCTCCCTGCAGCGGCGCCAGGCCCAGACCGAGAAGATGGCCGCGCTGGGCACCCTGCTGGCGGGCGTGGCCCACGAGGTGAACAACCCGCTGGCGGTGATCTCCGGGAACATCGAGTGGCTGCAGGAGAGCGTGGACGAGATGATGGCCAAGTCCGACGCCGACGCGCTGCAGGGGGACTTCGCCCGGTTCCGGGTGACCCTGGCGGAGATGGCCACCTCCTCGGAGCGGATCGAGCGGCTGATCGCGCGGCTGCGCCGGCTGTCCCATCCGGGCGCCGAACCGGGCGCGTGTGAAGTGGCCCACGCCCTGGCCCAGACCGAGGTGTTCTGCCGGCCCCACCTCTCCACCACTGCCAGGCTGGAGGTGGTGGTGGACCCCGACCTGCACCTGGTGAGTGTGCGGCTACCGGAGGACGACCTGGTGTCGGTGCTCTCGAATTTGGTGATCAACGCCTGCCACGCGGTGAAGCCGGGTCAGGGGAGGATCACCCTGCGGGTGTTGCGCAGCGGCGAGGCGCTGCTGTTCCTGGTGGAGGACAACGGCAGTGGGATCTCCCCCCAGAACCTCACCCAGGTGTTCGACCCCTTCTTCACCACCAAGGCCCCGGGGAAGGGCTCCGGGCTGGGGCTGTCCCTGGTCTACCAGGTGGTGACCTCGGTGGGCGGCGAGGTGCAGCTGCGCAGCAAGCTGGGTGAGGGCACCACCGTGGAGTTGAAGCTCCCGGTGGCGACCGCGAAGGACCTGGAGTCGATGTAGGAAGGGCGGTGGGGACCCGAGAAGCCCGCCTCAGTAGGAGACGGGAATGCAGTGGAGCACTCCCTCGATGGTCCCGGCGTCGGAGCGGTAGGCCACCGCCAGGGTGCCGGGGACGGCGCCCGCGGCCACCGAGGGGAGGCGTGCCGCCTGGGCCAGGACCTGTCCACCGTCTGGCGCGGTCCTCTGGGTGAAATCCTGGACCACCACCGTGCCCACGGGCTGCTCGAACACCGCCACCGGCCGCTGGTGCAGGTAGACCATGTCCAGGCCGCTGGCCACCGGGCCGAAGGTGGTGGGGGCACCACCGTCGAGGGTGAGGTATCCAAGGCCGCTCTCGTCCCAGCTCAACCCCGCGGTGGACCCAAACAGGTCCAGCTGCGGGTCGCTCACGCCCAGCGGAGAATAGAAGGAGCCCGTCAGCGCCGGGCTGTCCAGGTTGGAGACCGTATCGAAAAGCTCCAGCCCGGCCTCCAGATCCCCACTCCAGGAGTAGGCGTAGCGGAAGCCACCGCTGGGCGAGCCCCCCGCGGCGTGCTCGATCACCACCTGGTCGCCGGGAATTGTCAGGGTCAACGGAATCACCCCGCCATCGGCCGTGCCCGAAGGGTCGTAGGTCCTTCCAAACAACCGGGCGCCCGCCTGCCACAGCACCGCGATCCGGTTCCCGGCGAGGTTGGGCGAGTTGGCGGTCTCGGTGCGGTCCACCGCTCCGCCGGAGACCTGGGTCAGAAAGCTGGGCACACCGTTCAAGCCGATCCCGGCCAGGTAGACCGACGCGCCACCATCTTGATGGTCGTGCACCCAGCTGAGCAGGGTGGTCGTTCCCAGCGTGCTGATCGCCCCACCCAGCGCCCTGCCGGGTCGGTCGTCCACCTGGGTCATGGGGATGAGGGGGTTGAGTTGAGAATCGTAGGCCTGGAACTGGATCCGTCCGCTGGTTCCTCCGGCGATGGTGGTCATCACCGCAACGAAGCCGCCGTCCATGGCTGCCACCTGGAACTCGTTGACGCCCGTGGCCAATTGCACCGGGCCGTGGGGCTCGTCGGTGGTGCCGTCGCAGTCGTCGTCCAGTCCGTTGCAGACCTCTGGGGTCGCGACAAAGCTACACGGTCCCCACTGCCCGTTGCTGCCGCAGATCTCGGTTGCTCCGGCGCAGGCGCCGAGCCCATTGCCGCAGCTTCGGGGCGCGCCACTGGTGCAGCCGCCGTCGGTGGTCCCTGCATCCTGGGTGCCCGCGTCGGTGTTGCCGCCGTCAGTCTGCCCGCCGTCAGTCTGCCCGCCGTCGGTCTGTCCGCCGTCGGTCTGCCCGCCGTCGGTCTGCCCGCCGTCCACCCCGCCATCGCCTCCAGGGAGCGGGCCCCCATCGCGATCTGGCTCTCCTTCGGGGAGGCAGCGGCTGCTCGAATCGCAGAAGTAGCCGTTGGGGCAGTCGACGACGTCGCACTGCACCCCGGTGAAATCGAAGCACCCCGCTCCCAGGGCGAAGATCGAGGAGAGGCCCAGCGCAAGTCCCAGACGGCGCATCAGAGCGACCCTCCCAGCGAGAACATCACCCCGTCTTCGGTGGGGACCAGCACCGCGGTGGTGGTGCTGCCTGGCGCCAGCCACAGCCACAGCCCGACCCCGGTCACCGCGGCGCCCACCCCCAGCCCGACCAGGCCCAGGTTCTTGGTGCCCTCCAAGCTCACCGCCTCGGCCACCTGCAGCTGGGTCCGGCGGGCGTAGAAGTCGGCGGTGGTGAGCGCGGCCACCAGCCCGCCACCCACCATCAGGGCGCCACCCGCGGCGGTGGTCCCGATGCCCACCCACGGCAGCGGCGGTCCAGCAGGAGCAGCAACGACGGCCGCCCCACCCGGAATGATGGTGATCAGCTGGGTCAGCGCCTCCCGGGTCCGGTTCAGCAGCTCGCTGTCGGTGGCCCCCATCGCGTACTCGCGGGCGATCACCCGGTTCTCCTTGGCGTCCAGCAGCTTCAGGTCCACCCGGCGCGTCTGGTCGATCCGGGCGACGCTCCCCAGCAGCACGTAGTCCGCGCCCAGCGCGCCCCCCAGCTCCGCCAGACAGCTGGAGGCGTCGTCGGCGCAGCCCAGCAGCTGCTTTTGCCGCTCCAGGCCCAGCATCGCGTCGATGTCGCTCTTGCCCACCACGTCGAAGCGACGGGTTCGGGCCAGGTCGGTGAGGATCACCTCCTGCAGCAGCTCCACCTGCGGCCGGGAGGCGGCATCCAGGGCGCGCAGCTCCATCACCGCCACCCGGGGGACCTTCTCCACGGGGGGAGCTGCCGCCAGGACCGCGAACACCATGCCGCCAAGAACCCAACCCATCTGGACGCCTCCGGGCGCGAGACTAGTCGGATTCGCAGCCGTCCGGGTGCGCCCGGGGGTCCCAACTGCCGCCGTCCAGAGGAATGCTGGAATTGATATGCTTCCGTGCATGGCCATTCTCTCGATTCCGATCGCGGAGCTGAACTCCTTCGACCTTCCTCCGGTGTGTGTGGTGAGGCCGAGCCCGCCCACCGCTGGCGATCCATGGTGGGGCTGGTGCTGACCCTGGTGGGACTGGGCGGCCTGTTGCTGGCAGTGCTGGCGTTCTGACCCTCCCTACTGATCCACCCCGCCTTCTCCTGGAAGAACATCCGAGGCGGCTCGGTGGACAACGACTTGAAACAGGGCGGACCTCTGGTTACGCAGCAGCCATGCGAAACCTCGTAGCTGTCTCCTTGGGCGCAGCGCTGCTGCTTGGCTGTTCTGCGAACGCCAATCCGGCCTCCGCGAAGGTGGGCGCCGCCGCGCCGGGCTTCACCCTCACCGATCTCGACGGGAAGGCCGTCCAGCTCAGCGACTTCAAGGGGAAGACGGTGGTCGCGAAGGGCAAGCAGGGCGCCGGCGCCGACACCAACCGCGCTGCCACCAAGACCTGGAACATGACCCACCCGGTGCTGCTGAATGAGTCGGGCAAGGTCGGCAAAGCGTACGGCGCGACGAACACCCCGCACCTGTACGTGATCGATCCCAAGGGCACGCTGGTCTACGCGGGCGCGATCGACAACTCGCCGCAGGGCGGGACGCTGATCAACCATGTGGACGCCGCGCTGGATGATCTGGCCGCCGGGCGTCCGGTGAAGACCTCGCAGACCAGGGCCTACGGATGCTCCGTCAAGTTCGCCAGCTAGCGCTGGTCGTCGCCGCGTTCGGGCTCACCGGGTGCGAGAAGCCCCTGTCCGCCAGCGCCGCACCGAATACCGCCACCGCTCCCGCCGGGGCAGCGAAGGTCGACGCCTTCGAGCTGAAGGTCACCGGCCCGACGAGCGCGACGCCGGATCAGGCAGGCGAGCTGGTGATCCATCTGGCCGCCAAGCCCGGCTACAAGATCAACGCCGAGTATCCGCACAACTTCCGGCCGGAGAAGGACAGCGGCGTGCAGTTCGATGCACCGAGGTTCGAGCTGACCGCCGGAACCAGGACTCCCTGCGAGAAGAAGGCGGAGGACACCTGCCGCCTCGAGGCGCGGGTGCCGTTCAAGGCCACCGCGAAGGGCGAGCAGAAGGCCACCGGCGTGGTCGCCTTCAGCGTCTGCAACGACGAGGTCTGTCTGATCGAGAAGGTCCCGGTCGCCACGACGGTGCGGGTGAACTGAACTTCGCGCGAGCCACCCGCTCGCCGGCAGCGGCAGCGGGTCGTTCGGCTGCTACCTATGTGGCGGCGCCAGCTCCGGCGCTCGTGGCCGCAGGCTGGGGTTCGCTGCGACGCAGGTATGCGTCGAACAGGAATGGGCCGAAAGGCAGGAACGACGCAACCAGGGCCAGCAGCGTCCGTCCCCCGCCCCACCGGTGCCGCAGCGCCACCTCGGCCAGCGACAGCAGGTAGGCCACGAACAAGGCGCCGTGGGCCCAACCGACGACCTTCACCGCCATCGGCTGCCCGGCCAGGTACTTGAGCGGCATCGCCACGAAGAGCAGCAAAAGGAAGGACGTGCCTTCCAGCAGACCGATGGTGCGAAAGCGCGAGAGGGCCGTGGAGAGCGAGGTCATCATCGGCTGTGTATCCCAGCTCTCCCATACATCGCGAACCTCCCTCTCAGCCCGCCCGGCGGGACACCAGCGGGAGGAGCACCCCCAACAGCAGCGTGCTTCCCGGATCCAGGTGAGGGTCAGCCCACCGATGGTGACTCCAGCGTGCTCCCCGCCGGGTTCTCCAGCACCAGCCGGGTCCCGCGCTTAGTCAGCGGCGCCGGCGGCTCCTCTTCCTGGGGCACCCCGTCCACGTAGAGGACGAAGCGGCCCATGGTGGAGGGGACCCGCGGCCCGGGGGTGACCACCCCGGTGAGGTTGAGCGGATCCACCGCGGAGAGGGTGACCCGCTGTCCGGAAGGCTCGGTGCGGCGCACCGCGCGGGCCATGTCCACCGCGTCCGGCAAGGCGAACTGCTCTCCGGCAAACCCGGCCAGGAAGCGACCGCCGCGGATCTCCCCCCGCGCCTCCAGCCGCCGGTAGACCCCGGCCAGCTCCCGCCAGGGGACGCTGAGCGATTCGCGCAGCGCCAGGTCCCGCCACACCACCCCGTAGCGTTCCAGGAACAGCCGGGCGGTGTGCTCCAGCACCTCGTCGGGGGTCTTGGTCTCCGAGGGACGCAGCAGGCTCCACCGTCCCGGGCCACCTCGCCGCTGGGCGATCCTTTGCCTCCGCTGCTTGGGGGACTGAAGCACGCGCAGGTTCTCCACCGCATCGGAGGTGACCACCCCGCGGGCCAGCAGCTCCCACAGCGCGTCCTCCACCTCCGCCGGCAGCCGCTTGGTGGAGGAGACCAGCTCCTGGAAGAAGGAGGCGCCGCGGCGGTGCAGCACCTGGGCGACTTCAATCGCGATGTGCGAGAGGTCGGCGGGCAGCAGCGGGGCCGCGTCCGCGCCGGCCAGCTCCGGGCGGGCGGCGGCCAGCATCCACTC
>JALYOC010000185.1 GCA_030857095.1 Myxococcota bacterium
GATCTCAGATCCCGCAGGGAGTGGATCAGCCTGGAGCCGCCGCCACAGTCCCCCGAGCAGGCGGAGGCCCCCTCCCCGCCATCACAGGATCCAGTAGCCCGCTACACGCAGTTCGCCGGACGGATACCCGACGGGATGCCGCTCCATGCCGCCCTGAGGGCCGCCGTGATCGCCTGGCTGGGTGACGACCGCCCAGCGCCGAAGCGGACCCGCTGCCCCAGCGGTCTCAGATCGAAGGACGAGTGAAGGCATGAGGGCATCGGATTGCGGCCACCCAGCCTGGAGGCCGGAGCCCAACGGGAAACCGCCTCACTCAGCGACGCTGATCTCCGGCAGCGGACGAACTCTCCTCCTCTGACGAGTTTGATCGGCTTTATGGCCGAAACCCCGGACGAACCAGGCGCGGAGGGAGACTTCGTCCGGTGGAGGGCGCCTCGGAGTCGGCGCGGGGGGGCCGGTTGAGGTGGCGGCTCTGGAGGCGGTCAGCCGCGTCTCAGCGCCGCGGCTCCAACAAATCCAGGAACGCCGCCCGCACGTTGGTCGTCATCGCCCCCTGGGTGAGGACGAAGGCCCGGTAGGCCAGGCCCTTGTAGATCTCGCGCAGCTCCGGGGGGAGCGACTCCAGGTGGCGGCGGACCACGTCGACGTCTCCGCGGACTACCGGGCCGGTCAGTCCGGCCACCGGGCCTCGCTGCTCCAGGCCTCTCAGCGCCGATCGGGCCAGCGGCACCAGGGCGGCCTGCGCCTCCTTCGGCGAGATCCCGGCCACGCCGAACGCGTCGATCGCCGCGCCCAGCAGTGAGACCAGGCTTCCCGCGGCCAGCACCGCTCCAGCGTGGTACGCGGCCCGCTTGTCTTCCGGGACCACCAGGGGCGCCAGGCCCAGATCCTGGGCCATCCGGCGCAGCGTGGGGAGCAGGGCAGGGGCGCTGGCGCTGAGCGCCACCGAGTGTCCCTCCAGCGGATCCTCCGGGCTGGAGACGGCCACCAGCGGATGGAACGACGCCCGGGGACGGCTGTGTACCAAAGGATCGGTCCCGAAGGCCTCCAGGCCCATCGCGCCCGCGCAGTGGATCAACACCGTGTGCGGGCCCAGGTCCCCGGCCAGCGCCTGCGCCGTCTCCCGGATCGCCGCGTCCGGCACCGCCAGGATGCACAGCGCCGCGGACTGCATGATCTCTAGATCTGCCAGCTGGAAGCCCAGCTCCGCGGCGCGTCTCACCGACGCATCTGACCGGGGGAACACCGCCACCGGCCAGCCGGTGCGATCCAGCCCCTGGGCCAGCGCGCCCCCCATCCTCCCGAAGCCCACCACCAGCACCGGGCGGCGGAGGGTGGAGCGGGTCTGCCAGGTGGCCTTGGGCGACTTCCTGGCGCGCGGTCGGCGGGGCGGGGCGACCATGGCCAAGCCCCTAGGCGCGTCCCTGACGGCGGAAGAACAGCGCCCCGGCCTGCATCGCCACCTGGACCCGATCTCCCTGGGAGAAGTCTCCGGCCAGGATCCGCTCTGCCAGCGGGCCCTCCACCAGCCGCTGCACGGTCTGGCGCATCGGCCGGGCGCCCAGCTTGGGATCGTACCCGCCGGAACGCATCAGGTAGTGCACCACGTCTCCGCCGGCGAAGTACTCGATGCCCTTCTCGTTCGCCAACCGCTTGGAGCTCTCCGCCAGGAGCAGGGTGGCGATCCGCTCCACGTCCAGCTCGCGCAGGGGACGGAACGGCAGCCGCTCATCGATCCGGTTCCACAGCTCCGGGGGCAGCGCGGCGCGGGCCACCTTGGAGGCGGCGTCCAGCTCGGCGTCGGCGGAGGACACCGCGTCGCTGGCGCCAAAGCCCATCACCTTCTCCTTGCGGCCAAAGGCCTCGGAGCCGAGGTTGGTGGTCATCACCAGCACGGTGTTGGAGAAGTCGATGTGGCGGCCCTTGCCGTCGGTCAGCCGGCCCTCTTCCAAAACCTGAAGGAGCAGCATCTGCACCTCGCGGTGCGACTTCTCGATCTCATCCAGCAGCACCACGCAGGAGGGCCGGCGGCGCACCGGCTCGGTGAGCTGCCCGCCCTCGCCGAAGCCGACGTAGCCGGCGGGAGAGCCGATCAACCGGGAGACGCCATGGCCCTCGGCCATCTCGCTCATGTCCAGGCGGACCAGCGCGTCCGGGCTGCCGAACAGCACGTCCGCCAGGGTGCGGGCCATCTCGGTCTTGCCCACCCCGGTGGGGCCCAGGAACAGGAAGGAGCCCATCGGGCGGCGGCTGGCGAAGCCGGCGTAGTTGCGGCGCACCACCTTGGCGATCCGCGACACCGCGTCCTCGTGGCCGACGATTCGAGAGCCCAGGTCCGCCTCCAGCTTCAGCAGCCGGGAGGAGTCGGTCAGCAGCAGCCGCTCCTCGGGGAGCCCCGCCAGCTTGGCCACGATGCGGGCCATGTCCGCTGGCTCCACCACGTCCTTGCCCTCGCGGCGGCAGCGCGACCCGGCCAGGTCCACGATCGAGATCGCCTTGTCCGGCAGGAAGCGGTCGCTGACGTAGCGCGCCGCCAGCGAGGCGGCGGCCTGCAGCGAGTCGGCGGAGTAGCGCAGGCCGTGGTGGTCCTCGTAGCGCTCGATGATCCCTGCCAGGATCTGCACCGTCTCTGGGACCGAGGGCTCCTTGACCACCACCGGGGTGAACCTGCGCTCCAGCGCCGGATCCTGCGAGATGAACTTGCGGAACTCGTCGTGGGTGGTGGCGCCAATGCAGGGGAACTCGCCGCGGGACAGCGCGCTCTTCAGCTCATTGGCCGCGTCCTGCGGGCCATCCCCGGTGGAGCCGGCGCCGACCAGGGTGTGCAGCTCGTCGATGAACACCACCACCCTGCCATCGGCGCGTTTCACCTCATCCTTGAGCCCGTTGAGCTTCTCGGAGAACGAGCCGCGCAGCTGGGTGCCGGCCACCAGGGACGCCACGTCCAGCTCGATCAGGATCTTGTCCGACAGCGGGCCGCGCAGCTCCAAGAGCCGCTGGGCCACGCCCTCCACCACCGCGGTCTTGCCCACGCCCGGCTCGCCCACCAGACAGGGGTTGTTGGTGCGGCGCTTGCCGAGGATGTCGATCACCTCCTCGACCTCCTTCGCGCGCCCCACCACCGGGTCCAGCTGGCCGGCCCGGGCAAGCTCGGTCATGTTCTTTCCCAGCCCGGTGAGCAGCGGGAAGCTCTGCGGATCCAGGGTGAAGGTGCTGCCGCGCACCGGCGCCGGGGCAGTTATCGCGCGCAGCGAGGGAGAGGAGGGGGCGGGACGCGGAGTGGACAGCGCGCGCGGAGCCTCCTCCGGCTCGTCGTCGATCAAATCGCGTGCGGAGAGCACCGGCGCGGCGCTGACAGCCTGCGGAGCCGAGAAGGTGGAGGCGCGCGAGGGGCGTGGCATTGGGCTAGGCGGAGCACCGACCGGCCGGCCGCTGAGCGCGCGGGGCGGGGTGTGGGTGGGCACTTCCCGGGGGGCGATCAGCTTCCGGGGCATCCGGCCGCCCAGGTAGTAGGAGAGGGCGGTGTTGCGGATCGCAGTCAGGTCGATCCCCACTCGCGACAACAGCTCCTGGGCCAGGCAGCGCACCCGGGTGGTGGCGATCAGCACGTGCAGACAGTCGGTCTCCGCCGAGCCGCAGCCCCGGGCGATCTCCCGCGCCTTCTCGCACAGCTCGCGGACCAGGCCGTCCACCTCCAGGGGGGCGGTGGTGATCGCCTCCAACAGGGTGTCCTCGTCGACCCCCTTCTCGCGGAGCAGTCGCTGCCCCTTGTTCTCAGCCGTGTACATGGCCAAAAGCAGATGCGCTGTGGTCAGTTTCTGGCCGACGCTCTGTGCGATGTCTTCTGCTTCCGCCAAAACCACAGCAAATTCGGTGCTGTCGACCATCTCGACTCCGCGCAGGGCTGCCTGGCCTCCGGTCTAGCCCACCCAGATCGCCCCCGCAAAATTTCAGCTACAGGGCGCTACATGCTTTTCCGGGATAGAAATCGCCCGCCCGGTGTTGGGAACCCCGCAATGGAGGGGGAGCCCGTTCCGTACATCGGGCTTCACAGGGGATTTTCCAAATGGTTTCGGTGATTCAGCCCGCCCGGGTCCTGGTGGATCCAGTGGACGGCGTACCCAGTTCGGTCGAAGCCAGGCGGTGGGGCACCCCGCTGGTGATCCTGATGCTGGCGGTGAGCCTGGCGGCGGTGGCCTGGTTCATCCGCTGGGATGCCAGCGGCTCGGTGCTCCAGGACCTGATGATGAAGGGCGAGCTGATGCGCGCCACCGAGACCGAGATCTCCGAGGCCATCAGCCAGGCCGAGCGCATTGCGCTGGTGGCCGGGGTGGCCAAGGGCATCTTCGTGATGCCGTTGCTGGTGCTGCTGCTGGCGGTGGTGGTCAAGCTGACCGGCTGGTTCGTGGGCCGCCCGGCCCCGTTCCCCAAGGCCTTCACCGCCGCGGCGGTCTCCCTGCTGCCGATCGCGCTCTATTACCTGCTGTTCTCGGTGGCCACGCTGGCCCAGCACTCGGTGACGGACGGGATGCGCGAGACGCTGCTGCCCACCCACCTGGGCCAGGTGTTCGGGGGCCAGTCGCCGGCGATGGGCCGGGCGCTCTCGGCGCTGGATCTGTTCAACCTGTGGAGCGCGGTGCTCCTGGGGCTGGGCCTCTCCGAGGCCAGCGGGATGAAGAAGTGGAAGGGCGTGGCGCTGGGGCTGCTGCTGTACGGCCTCTACGCCTGCGTCTTCTTGATTGGCTTGCCAGGCATGTCCGGGGGACCGGGCGGGAGGGGTTGACCGTGATTTCCTTTGTGGTGGCTGCGCTGGTCGCGGCCACGCCGATCTCGCTGGAGGATGTCCGCGCGGCGTCGCGCCATGCGACCGTGGCCCAGCTCTCGGAGTTGGACCGGCAGCGGGCGGCGGAGCAGGTGACTGTGGCGCGCTCCGGGTTGCTGCCCCAGGTAGGGCTGAATTTGGGCACCGGCTTTATCGCCCAGGGCCCGCGGCGGTTCCGGGAGAACGTCCAGGTCAGTCCGGGGGTGTTCGAGGAGCAGACGGTGGACATCGACTCCACTGCCACTGGTGGTTTCCGGCTCAGCGTGGGGGTGCGGCAGCTGCTGTTTGACGCCACCACCTGGGCCAACCTCTCGGTGGCCAACGCGCAGTTCGACGCCGCCGCCGCGCAGGCAGCCGAGGATCGGCTCAACGCCGAGCTGGAGGGGATCCGGCGGTTCTACGATCTGATCCGCGCCCAGAAGACCCAGGGGGTGATCGAGCAGCGGGTCAAGTCCACCGCGGAGCTGGCCGAGCGCGCGGAGGCGCTGTTCCAGGCCGGACGCCGTCGCAAGGAGGACGCCATCGCCGCCCGGATCAACCTGGGCAACGATCGCACCGCCCAGGCCCGCCAGCAGGTGGTGATTACCCAGGCCAGCGCCCTTTTGGCCGCCTACATCGGCCGCTCGCCGGCGGAGCTGCTGGTGGCGCAGGAGGGACAGGCGGTCGGTGGTGGCTCCGAAGTGCCGGTCTTCGAAGACGCGTTGGCGCAGGCCCGCGAGAACCGCCCGCAGCTGGCGGCGATGGAGGCGCTGACCCAGGCGGCGCGCGAGGCGACCGCCGGCGCCCGGGGCGCGTACCTGCCGTCCGCGGACGTGAGCGTCTCCTATGACCGCGCCAGCCCCCAGCTGGGGTCCTTCTTCGACTTGACCCGGCAGCACTCGGTCAGCGCGAATTTGGGGATCCGCTGGGACATCTTCAACGGCTTCGTCACCAACGCCCAGGTAGGCCAGGCCAAGCTGGCCGAGCAGAGGGCGCTGCTGCAACTGGAGCAGGCGCGCCGCGACGTGGAGGCGGATCTCAAGACCCGGCTGGACTCCCTGAGGGTGGCCCAGCAGGTGACGACGATCGCCGAGGACAACCTGAAGCTGGCCCAGGACAACCTGAACCTGGCCCAGACCCGCTTTGAAGCAGGCGCCGGCTCCACCCTGGAGATCCGTGACGCGCAGGACAAACACGCTACCGCGGAGCTTGGCGTCATCGAGAGCCGCATCGATCTGGAACTTGCCCGCGCGGGACTCGAGCGGGCCATCGGGGCTTTCGGCCCGGGAGTGGCTCAATGAAGTGGTGGAAAGCGGTGATCGCGCTGGTGCTGTTCGCGGCGGTGACGGGGATCACGGTCAAGGGGGTCAGCAACCGTCCGGCCCCGGCCAAGGAGGTGCAGATCGGCAAGGTGCGCAAGGGCTCCATCACCCGCACCGTCTCCGGGACCGGCAAGGTCCAGGCGGCGACCACGGTGAAGATCTCCTCCAACCTCTCCGGCGATCTGACGGAGCTGCTGGTGCGCAATGGGGACCGGGTCGTCAGGGGCCAGGTGTTGGGGCGGATCGACAAGCGTCGCTTCGAGGCCGCCTCCAAGCAGGCCCTGGCCGGTCAGTCCGCGGCGCGGGCCGAGATGCAGGTGCAGCAGGTGGAGGTGGACCGCGCCGGCAACGAGTACGCCCGGGTGGAGGTGCTGGTGGGCAAGGGGCTGGCCTCCGGCGCGGAGCTGGAGCAGGTCCGCGCGGCGCGAGACTCCGCGCTGGCCCGGTTGGCATCGTCCCGCGAGCGGCTGGCCCAGGCGGCCGCGCAGAACGACGAGGCCTCCAACTCGCTGCGGCAGACCACCCTGGTCTCGCCGATCGAAGGCACGGTGATCGAGGTCACCCGCGAGGTCGGTGAGCGGGTGCGCGGCTCGGACTTCTCCGAGGATGTGGTGATGACCATCGCCTCCCTGGCTGCGATGGAGGTGGTGATCGAGGTCGGCGAGCACGAGGTGGTGCACCTCAAGGAGGGCCAGCAGACCGAGGTGGAGGTGGACGCCCTGGAGGGCCAGACCTTCGAGGGCACGGTGGTGGAGATCGCCCAGAAGGCGAACATCAAGAACCCGGGCACTGATCAGGAGGTCACCAACTTTCCGGTCACCGTGGCGCTGACCGTGCGTCCCCCCGGCGTGTTGCCGGGGATGAGCTCGGAAGTCCGGATCAACGCCGAGACCCACACCGACACCCTGATCGTCCCCATCCAGGCGGTGACGGTGCGGGCGGAGAAGACCCTGCCGGACTTCAAGCCGGAGGTGGAGGGGGGCATGGTGCTCACCGCCAAGAGGCGCGCCGAGACCCTGGCCAAGGTGGTGTTCGTGGTGGACGCGGACAACAAGGCCAAGATCCGCCGGGTGAAGACCGGCATCTCCTCGGACACCGACTTCGAGATCCTGGACGGCCTGCAGGACGGCGATCAGGTGGTGGAGGGCCCGTACCGGACGCTGGCCAAGGAGCTGAAGGACGGGGACGACGTGCAGGCGCAGGGCGGTCCGGGCGGCCCCGGCGCCAAGAGGAGCTGAGGGCACCATGCTGATCGAGGTGAAGGATCTGGCGCGGCACTACACCGTCGGCGGCGAGGAGGTGCGCGCCCTGCAGGGGGTCAGCTTCGGGATCAACAAGGGCGAGTGGCTGGCGATCGTCGGCCAGTCCGGCTCGGGGAAGAGCACCTTGATGAACCTGCTGGGCTGTCTGGACACCCCCACCAGCGGCCGGTACCTGCTCAACGGCCACGCGGTGGCCACCATGAGCGACGACGAGCTGGCGCAGATCCGCAACCAGGAGATCGGGTTCATCTTCCAGACCTTCCAGCTGCTGCCGCGGGAGACCGCGCTGCAGAACGTGGAGCTGCCGCTGGTGTACCGGGGGATGAGGGCCAAGGAACGCAAAGAGCGGGCCCGGGCGGCGCTGGACAAGGTCCAGCTGACCCACCGGATGCACCACAAGCCCAACGAGCTCTCAGGCGGTCAGCGGCAGCGGGTGGCGATCGCCCGGGCGCTGGTGACCGAACCCTCCCTGCTGCTGGCCGACGAGCCCACCGGCAACCTGGACTCCACCACCGGGGAGGAGATCGTCGGGCTGTTCGAGCAATTGTACAAGGCGGGCCACACCATCATCCTGGTCACCCACGAGCCGAAGCTGGCCGCGCGCTGCCCGCGGGCGGTGCGGCTGTCCGACGGCAAGGTGGTCGCGGATGGACCCGGGCCACAAGTCGCGATGGAGAACTACCGCGACCTGCAGCTGAAGGTGGCGGGCTCTTGAGCGTCCGGATCGACCTCTTCGAGGGCACGCGGATCGCGCTCACCTCGCTGACCTCCAACCGGCTGCGCACCCTGCTCACCACCGCCGGGATCGCGGTGGGGGTGGCCACCCTGCTGGCCATCGTGGGGATCATCCAGGGGCTGGACGACGCCTTCGCCGGGCAGCTGGCCTCGATGGGGTCCAACTCCCTCTATGTGGCCAAGTTCAAGATGGGCGGGGGCAACCAACCAGAGGCCCGCAACCGCAAGGACCTGACGATGAAGGAGGTGGACGCGATCCGCAGCCAGTCCACCTACGCCGTCGGGGTGGCCCCCACGGCGATGAGCCGCACCGACGTCACCTCCTTTGGCCGCACCATCAACATGGTGAACATGTTCGGGGTGACCGAGGAGTACATCGACGTCTCCGGCTACCAGCTGGCTGGCGGGCGGTTCATCACCCGCAACGACGACGAGGGGATGAAGTCGGTGGTGGTGCTGGGCGCGGACCTGGTGGACGCGCTGTTCCCGGGGATCGAACCGGTGGGGCAGGAGGTCCGGCTGGACAACCGCACCTTCCGGGTGATCGGCACCATGGCCCGCAAGGGCAAGATGCTGGACATGAACTTCGACAAGTCGGTGTTCGTGCCGCTCAAGACCCTGGGCGGGTACTACGGCAACCGGCGCGGGTTCATGATCACGGTGGGGATTGAAGATCCCAAGGACATGGACGCCGCCCAGGATCAAATCGTTGGGATCCTGCGCCGGGTGCGCGGCACCCCTCCGGAGAAGCCGGACGACTTCGTGGTCAACCGTCCGGAGCAGATGCTGGAGCTGTACAAGAAGCTGACCCAGGGCCTGTACGCGGTGATCACCGGGATCGGGCTGATCACCCTGCTGGTGGGCGGGATCGGGATCATGAACATCATGCTGGTCTCGGTGCGGGAACGGACCCGGGAGATCGGCGTCCGCCGGGCGCTGGGCGCGCGCAAGCGGACCATCGTGATGCAGTTCCTGATCGAGGCCGCGGCCGTCTCCGCGGTGGGGGGGGTGGTGGGCACCACCGCCGGCCTCTCCCTGGCCAAGATCATCTCGCTGATCACCCCCCTGGCGGCCTCGGTGCGGCCCTCCACCATGTTCTTCGGCGTCACCTTCGCGGCGCTGGTCGGACTGCTCTTCGGGATCTGGCCGGCGGCCCGGGCGGCGAACCTCGATCCGGTTGAAGCGCTTCGCTACGAGTGACCCATGCGCGCCTTTCTGGACAACCTCCGCCTCTCGATCGGGACCTTCCTGGGCAACCCGCTGCGCTCACTGCTGACCCTGATCGGGATCGTGATCGGGGTGGCCACCGTGATCGGCGCAATGGGGATGATCGAAGGCCTGCGGGTGAAGGTGAACCAGGACCTGTCCTTCTTCGGGGCCAACGTCTTCGAGATCGGGAAGTGGCCGGCGGTGAACTTCGGCCAGGTGGACTGGCGCAAGTTCGCGCAGCGGCCCAACTTCACCTACGAGGACGTGCGGGCGCTGATGGAGATCCCGGAGGTGACCGCCGCCGGCGCCGCCGACTACCGCTGGGGTCAAAAAGTCGCCACTGATCGGGAGGAGACCCGCCCGGTGGTGTCGGTGATCGGCACCACCTCGATGTGGAACGAGACCACCTCCATCGAGGTGGTCTCCGGGCGCTTCTTCAACGAGGCGGATGATCTGGACGCCCGCCCGGTGGTGGTGCTGGGGCCGGATGTGGTGGACGCCCTGTTTCCGCAGCAGGATCCGATCGGGCAGCAGGTGCGGATCCGGGGCCGGAACCTGAACGTGATCGGCGTGTTCCAGCGGCGGGGCAGCATGATGGGGATGACCTCCCTGGACAACCTGGCGGTGATGCCGATGCGGACCATGGGCCGGGTGTTCGGTCAGGTGCGGGCCCAGGACATCGCGGTGAAGGTGAAGGAGGGGGAGAACTTCCAGCGCGCCGAGGACTCGGCGGTGGCGCTGATGCGGCGGCGGCGCGCGGTCCCTCCCAACGAGGAGAACAACTTCGAGGTCTCCACCAACGAGTCCAACACCAAGCAGCTCAATGAGTTCTCGACGCTGATCAGCGCCGCCGGGTTCGGGGTGTGCCTGCTGTCGTTGATCGTGGGCGGGATCGGGATCTTGAACATCATGCTGGTCTCGGTGACCGAGCGGACCCGGGAGATCGGGGTGCGCAAGGCGCTGGGGGCCAGAAAGCGCCGGATCCTGGGGCAGTTCGCCACCGAGGCGATCATGCTCTCGGTGTTCGGCGGGCTGATTGGGATCGGGCTGGGCTACGGGATCGCCGGGCTGGCCAAGTGGGTGGCCGGGATCCCGGCGGTGGTACCGATCTGGGCGGTGGCGCTGTCGGTGGGGATGAGCTCGGTGGTGGGGCTGCTGTTCGGAATCTACCCCGCCGCCCGGGCGGCCCAGCTGGATCCCGTCGAGGCGATGAGGAACGAGTGACCCGCGGCTAGCCTTGGCGGGGGCTTCGAGGTGCGGCACCCGAGGAGAAGGACCGGCGCAGCTCCTGGGCGCGACTCCAGGTGGCGACTGCCAGGCTCTTGGCTGCGTCGATCAGCGGACGCTCACCGACCGGGCTGGGCTGCACGCCCAGCCTTCGCATCCGTGGATCCGGAGCACAACTTCCTGCTCCAGGTCCGCGGCACCAAGACCGTCCTGGCTGCGCGGCCGGACTGGCTCAGCCAATTGAAGAAGGCGCCCAGCGTCTCTCGCGGAACCCCCTGGCGCAGCAGCGGCGCGGTCAGGTAGCAGTAGGGGTGCTTCCACAGCGAGAGCACCTGGGGGGACCGCGCGCCCAGCCTGGGCACCAGCGGCTCCTCCAGGAGCGGGAACAGCCCACACAGCAGGCGCTCACCCTTTCGTCCAGAGGGGTGCGGCGCCCAGATCAGCAGAAACAGCGGGCGCTGCCCGGGCAGGTGACGGAGCACCGGGAGCAGCATCCAGGGCTCGTAGAAGGGATTGGGTTCCAGGGCCTCGTCGGCCAGCGACTGCCAGGGGGCTTCGAAGGCGGCCAGGGCCTCCACCGACTCCACCGTCTCCACCTCCAGGGCGGCACAGTCGATCGCCGCTCTCTCCGCCGCGGCGAAGGGGGGCGGGACCCAGTTGCGAAGGACGTTCCGCGGCGGGTGCGTCGCCTGCGCGATGGGGTCCGGCGCGGGCAGGACCGAGGGATCGAGCTTGAGTTCCGACAGGACAACCTCCGGGGGGCTTCGGTGGGTCCCAGGGATGTGCACCTGTCTGGCGGGAGGGAAGTTGGTCTGTTCCGAAGGGGGAGAAATGCTCCCCGCCTCGCCCAGTAGAGGACGCCCTGAGGACGGGCGGGGCTGGCCGGGTTCGCGCGGTCAGCGGCAGGGGGCGCAGGCCTCGGGTTCGGGTGCTACCGAACCCTCTCCACCGCCAGGCCGGCCTTCTTCCACCCCTTCATTCCCTCGCTGAGGACGAACACCGCGGTGTGGCCTTCTTGCGCCGCGCGACCCGCGGCGGAGTGGGAGGCCCGTCAAAGCCGGCTGCTGCAGTAGAAGACGATCGTCTCCTCCTTCTCCTTGGGCAGCCGCGAGAGGTCATAGCCGCTGGACGAAGCCAGCAGGACGGCGCCGGGGATCTTTCCGTGCGCGGCCCGGTAGTCGTCGGTGTTGACGTCGTAGATCCGCGCCGCGCTCTGCTGGTGCAGTTCGGCCAGGGCGGGGACGGTCAGCTCCTGGTACTTGCCATCGCCGCTGCGGCAGGAAGTGGAGGTGACGGCCAGCGCCGCAAGGACCAGCAGCCTTCGGTAGAGAGTGCGCATCTGTGCGGCCCACCCTAGGACAGGCGGGGAGATCGCTCCAGGCGAGGGCGAGGCGTCCATTGACCACAGCCGCGGCTTGCCCGGTCTGGCTCTGTCCGCTAGTTACCGGCGTTCATCATGTCGGCACCGATCATCGTGGGAATCGCGGGTGGTACAGCCTCAGGCAAGACCACCGTCACCCGAAAGGTGCACGAGGCGCTGGCCTCCTCCCGGGTGGCCTTCGTGGACCAGGACGCCTACTACCGCGACCTGGTGGACCTCTCCTTGGAGGAGCGGCGGGAGGTGAACTTCGACCACCCGGACGCCTTCGACACCGACCTGCTGGTCCAGCACCTCAAGGAGCTCAAGGCGGGCCGGCCGATCCAGAAGCCGGTCTACGACTTCGTCCGTTCCACCCGCTCCGAGCAGACCACCACGGTGCAGCCGGGCGGGGTGATCCTGATCGAGGGAATCCTGGTGCTGCACCTGGCGGCGATCCGGGATCTGCTGGACATGAAGATCTTCGTGGACGCCGAGGACGATGTGCGGATCATCCGCCGGCTGACCCGGGACATCAAGGAGCGCGGCCGCGACTTCGATCACGTGGTCGCCCAGTACTTCCGCCACGTCCGGCCGATGCACATGGGCTTCGTCGAACCCTCCAAGCGTTACGCGGACATCATCGTCCCGCACGGCGGCAACAACGACATCGCGATCGAGATGCTGGTCAACGCGATCAAGGCCAAGCTGGCGGCCTGAGTTGGCTGGCCTCGCCCGGCTCTCAAACACCGCCGGCAGCTCTTGCCTTCGCGCGGGCGGATTGCGAGTCCGTCCGGCCCAACCGCCGGAACCCCGGACGAACCGTTCGCGCTCACAGCATCGACAGGAATTCGTCCATTGCCCCGTGCAACCGGGTCGCTCCTGCGGGCTGGGTGGCGTGTCCGGCCTCGGAGGGCAGCTCGTAGAAGTGGGCCATCGCTCCCGCAGCGGTGAGCAGATGGTAGGTGTCGCGGACCCGGCTCACCGGCGCCATCCCATCGGTGCCGTTGGCCACCAGCAGCACCCGTGAGCGGATCCGCTCCAGGTAGTCGCTCAGGTCCGCCCGGCCCATCGCTCCGGCCAACAGCGCGTAGCAGTTCGGATCGAACCGCTCCGCAAACGCGTCCGCCTCCGCCGCCAGCTGCTTTCCGGCAGCCGTCTCCGGGGTGATCGCCGGATCCCCCGAGGCCCTAAGCAGGAAGTCATAGCGGAGGTTTCGCAGCGTCCGCTTCGGCCCCTGTCCAGGCGGGTAGTTGCCGTCCTGATGCGCGGGGTCCGATCCCAGCAATTGGCCGGTCATCGACAGCTGTTCGCGCAGCCCCTCCGGCAGGGCCCTGGCGGCGCCGATCACCACCACTCCCCGGACCAGATCCCGGAACAAGGCGGCCAACCTCAGCGCCACCATCCCACCCAGGCCGACGCCGACCACCGCGTGGACCCTGGTCAGGTTCAGCCCGCGCACCAGCCCCGACACCGCCCGCGCCATGTCCAGCACGGTGATCTGCGGAAAGATCGGCCCCAGCGGTTTTCCGGTGTCCTCATCCAGGCTGGCAGGCGAGGTGGAGCCGAACGGACTTCCGAGCAGGTTCACCGACACCAGGTAGTGATCGCGGGGGGAGAGCAGGCGGCCCTCACCGACAAGCTCGCGTGCCCACCCGGACGGCTGATAGATCGACGTCCCGCCTTCGCCCAGTGCCTGGTGCGAGTGTGGCAGGTCGTGAAGGAGGATCACCGCGCGGTCCGCAGAAAAGCGCCCGTAGGTCTCGTAGGCGAGCTTCGCGTGCATCAGCAGCCCGCCATCCTCCAGGGGGAGCGCGGCGGGCAGTTCGAATGTATCGGCCGTGGTCTGGATCAAGGTTCGCGTTTTTCATATCACCCCGGCGGCCTTCCAAAGGAGCCAGCTTGAAGCGCTACATCGGTGTCATCGTGGGTCTGGTCGCGTTCGTCGTCGGTACGGTCATCGTGTACGGCCGGGTGAACGACAAGGTGGTGGTGGCCGAGCAGGTGGCCAGCTTCGAGAAGCTGCAGTCCGCCTATCTGGAGCGGGTGGGTTGGATCCGCGCCAACCCGGACGAGAAGGGCTACCGCGAGGAGGTGAACCCCTTCCTCAAGGGCTACTTCAAGTCGGTGGATGAGCACCTGGCCCGGTTCGAGGGCAACAAGGACTTCGACGACTACCTGATCCGGGTGGAGAAGAAGGGCGGCGGCGCCAAGAAGGGCGGCGGCGATCCCAAGGTCCACTACGACTACGTGAAGGCGCAGTTCGACACCCTCCGCGCCGGCAAGCACGACCCGACGTTCACCTCCACCGACAAGGGGATGCGGCTGGACGTGGTGACCGAGGAGAAGATGGTCGCCGGGGAGCCGAACATCCGCTACCGGGTGCTGCTGTGGGGCGCGCAGCGGGAGCTCAAGGAGGACGGCAAGCTCAAGAAGATGGTCACCTCCTCCTCCTTCGGGGTGGCGTGGAAGTTCTGGGACGAGAAGGGGAAGCTGCTGGCGGAGATGAACGCCAGCGAGCCGTCGATGAAGATCGACTGGCCGGAGCTGTTCATCGCCGAGTTCCCCCCGCAGCTGGTGTTCGGCCACTACGACGTCGGCCTGGTCCCCTTCGAGGTGAAGAAGGCGGAGATCACCTTCACCGTGAACTCCCGCTCGCAGACCGGCGGTGAGGCCAACGCGCAGTACGTGTGGAAGCTGGACGTGCCCCCGGAGTGGAAGCTGAGCAAGGGGGACAAGTGGGTCGGCGCCGAGGAGACCACCCGGGAGCCAGAGGAGATCGGCGGGCGGTAGCGGCTGGGGGCCGACTCAGCGTCCCTCCACCACCGCCAGCTGCGTCGCCAGCCGGAAGGCCTTGAGCTCTCCGGACTCCTCCAACAGGTAGAGGTTGAGCCTGGCGTCGGCTCGCAGGTCACACAGCCCGGGGCTGGCCTCCACCTCGGCCAGGACCTGGCCTCCCTTCGGGTCCACGGCCCGGACCCTTTCCCCGGGGATCACCAGCACCCCGCGGGCGGCGACCGCTGGGAGGGGGCGGAAGATCGCCTCTCCCGCTGCGCCCAGGTGCCACTCCACCGTGCCCTCCGGGGTCAGCAGGGTGCCAGCGCCGGTCTGGGACACCACAATGATCGAACGGCCCACCGCCTTGAGCGCATACCGTCCCGGGCCCAGGTGCAGTGACCTTTCCCACACCGGCCGACCGGCGGCCCCGTAGCAGAGCAACACCCCCTCCCCATCGCGCTCTCCGGCCACGTAGGCCCGGCTGCCGATGATCAGCGGCTCGCTGGGTTGAGACAGGTTCAGCTCCTGCTCCCAGGCGATCTCCCCGGAGTGCGCATCCGCAACGAACAGCGCGTGGTGCGAGCCGCGCCCCAGCACCGCCAGCAACCGTCGACCCCAGGAGACCGGCATCTGCTGGAAGGGCAGCGGGGCCCGGAGCCGGTACCGGACCTGCCCATCGCTCAACTCCAGCCCGTAGAGGTGCCCCGAGTCGGTGGCCAAAAGCACCCGGTGCGCCTGCACCTTGAGGTAGGTCCGCTGGGTGCGGGCGGGCATCGATCGCCACAGCTCGCGGCCGGTCAATTCGGAGAAGGCCACCACTGCCCGTCCCTCGGATGGCGCCAGCAGCACCCCCTCCTGGCGGAACAGCTCCGGGCCCAGGGGCAGCCCGTCGTGGCTGCGCACCCAGCGCGCCTCGGGCCCGGCGCCCTCGAAGCAGGCCACCCGGTGGGGCTCGGTGACCAGGATCGCCTCGTCCGCTGCGAACGCCACCCCGCGGGCGGAGAGGTGTCGGAAGCGCAGCTCCCCGGTGGGGCCAAAGCCAAGCGCCAGCTCAGGGCCACTGACCACCGGACCTTGAGGGGTCAGCAGCAGCCGCACCTCGCCCTCGGTCCCCAGCGAGTGCTTCTGCCACCGGGGCTCGAAGCGCAGCCGGCGGACCCGACCGGGCAGCGCCAGCGGCCGGGTCTCCGAGTCCTTTCGGGTGCGCGACGGGCTGGCCGTCCCCCGGGTGGCGGCGCGGGCCGGCTGCAGATGGGCCAGCACCTCGCGGCTTCGGGCCATCAGCTCCTGGAGGTAGGGGTTCTTGGACTGGGTCTTGTTCCGGGAGGCGGCCGCGGCGGCGATCCCCAAAGACAGCCCCACCATCCCCCGGGCCAGCGCGGCGGCCGGCAGCGGGTGCCCGTCCACTGTGTCGGCCTGCAGGTCCACAGTCAGCTCCGGCCCCAGGCCCCCGGGGCGGAAGCGGAAGATGGGGTCGTGCACCTCCAGCGCGTGCGCCAGCTCACCGCTCTGCCTGGACAGCTCCAGCGCGAACAGGAAGGGCGGAGCCTCCTCGGTCCACAGCTGGGTGGCGGACAGCCTAAACGTCACCCTGCCGTCCACCAGCAGCGAGGCCAGCGGCGCCTCCGCCTTGCGATCAAAGGTCAGCAGACGATCCTTGGGGTCGACCAGGCGGAAGCCAAAGTCCCCGGGGACGCGGGTGAACTGTTCGTAGGACCAGCCTCCCGCTGAGGTCCGATCCTGCTCCTCGGGCTCGCCTGTCTCCAGGGCCTCCACCCGCTGCACCAGGCGCTTGCGCAAAGGCGCGCTCAGCGCGGTGGGGGCCGCCGCGTCCAGGTCCTCCAACAGGGTCCGGGCGCAGCGGGCGGTGGCCGCCGCCAGCTCCTCCAGGTCCATCCGCAGGGGAGGGCGGAGCTGCCGGGCCGGCCGCCCCAGGCTGACCAGCGACAGCTCCACCTGGTCCACGTCCCGCAGGAAGACCAGCTCATGGTGGGCCTCGGGCAGAGAGGCTTGCGCCACCGGCTGGGCCCGGGCATACAGCGAATGGACAGCCTCCACCAGGTCCGGGACCACCCGGGTCAGTGGTTCCTCGCCGGCCCCGGACAGGAGATTGATGCCGTCCAGCTCCAGGCCAAAGCCATCCACGGGCGCTGTGCGCTCGCGTCTCCAGCCCTGTCCAATCCGGAAGCGGATCATTCGGTTTCGTTGACAACCCTGATCACCGGGCCCTACGATCTCCCACCTTTTTTGGAGCGACGTAACGTTCCGAAATTTCAGCCGATTTCAAGGAAACCCTTCAATGACATTCTACGAAGCCGCGCTTCGCGTACTGGAAAGCGAAGGACGCCCGCTTCACTTCCTGGAGATCACCCAAAAGTCGATCACCGAGAACCTCCTTTCGCATGTCGGCAAGACGCCCGAGCAAACCATGTTGTCCCGGCTGGCCGCCATGGCCCGCCGGGCGCGTGATCGCCGGGTGTGCGTCACTGCGAAGGACACGTTCGCGCTGATCGAGTGGGGTGTACCCGAGGACGTCGAGGCGCTGTCCCAGACCGGAATCCCCGACCCGAACCCGGAGGAGGATCTGCCTCCCCTGCGTCCGGTGGAGCGTCACCCCGAGTCGCGCAATGACAACGCGCGCGCCTCGGGCCGCACCGAACGTGATCGCAAGGGCGGCCGCCGGGACGAGGAGGAGGGTGGGCGCCGCCGCAAGAAGTTCCCGCCCATCGCCGAGGTGGTGTTCGAGATCCTCAGCGAGGTCGGCCAGCCGCTGCGGCCGGACGACATCGCAAACCGCGCGCGCGAGAAGGAGCTGGCCTCCGACGAGCTGCGCGCGGAGCGGATCCTGACCGCGCTGCTGGAGGACAACCAGAAGCGGATCGACGCCGGCCGTCGCCCCCAGTTCAGCCTGGACAAGGCCTCCGGACAGATCAGCCTGGAGCGCGCCGGGGCCCCCTCGGAGGCGCTGCCGGTGGAGCTGGTGGCCGCGTTTGCCGAGGCGCTGGGCATCCCTTTGGAGGGCGGACGTCCGATCTTCCCCGCCCGGGGCGCCGCGGCGCCGGTGGGGGCGCCGCTGGCGCTTGCCGCCGATGGCACCGTGGAGACCGCCCTGGCCACCGCCAAGACGGCGATCAAGGAGTACCGCCGCGCGGTGGCCAAGATTCTGCGCAAGCGGCTGGGCGAGCTGGATGGCGGGACGCTGGAGAAGTCGGTGGTGCGCATGCTGCACGCACACGGCTTCCGCGAGCTGAAGGTGGCCAAGCGCTCCAAGGAAGGCCCGCTGCTCACCGCCCGCCGCCGCGACGGCAGCGTGGAATTGCGCTACGCGGTGCGGATCCTGCGCGGCAACCCGGCGCTGGATCGCAAGGAGGTCAAGGAGCTGCGCAAGGATCTGCAGAACTACGCGGGCCAGGTCGGCCTGCTGTGCAGCGCCGGTGAGGTCCGCTCGGATGCGCGGACCGAGGCGCAGCAGACCCAGGGCGGCATGGTGCTGCTGTGGTGCGGAGACGCCCTGGCGGACAAGTTCCTGGACGCCCAGGCCGCGGTGAAGGTCACCACCGTCGAGATGTTCGAGATCGACGAGGCCTTCTTCGCCCTGGCCCACTCCGATGCCGAGGAGGCCGCCCGCCGTCGCGAGGAGCGCCACCGGGAGAAGGTCCAGCGTGAGGGCAGCCCCGAGCGTCCGGGCCAAAGCTCGACCGAGGAGGCTTCGGAGGAGAACGGCGAAGAGAACGGCGCCGCCGAGGTCCAGCCGCCCCGCCGCTCCGAGCCGGCCCCGCAGCAGGCCGCCGTGCCCCAGCGGGACGAGGAGGGGGACGACGAGGAGGGCGACGACGATCCCGATGAGCACCTGGATGCCGCCAGCGCGTTTGTCGCCGGCGAACTCCCCGGAGCTGCGGACGCCGGTGGCGAGGGTGGCCAGGCCGGGGATCGCAAGCGTCGGCGTCGTCGCCGCCGGGGTCGCCGGGGTCGCAATCCAGCCGCCCCGGGCGAGGGCGGCACCGCCCCGGTCCCGGGTGCGCCGGTGAGCGCCGCGCCCGCGTCGGGTGAGGCCGGGGCTGCCCCTCCCGCGTCGCCCGAGGGTTCACCCCAGGCTTCAAGCGAGGCTCCGGCCCAGGCGTCCACCGAGGCCTGGCCCCAGTCGGCGGCCGAGCCCCGTCCGGCCCCGGAGGCGGTGCAGTCGCCCGCTCCGGTGGTGGAGGAGACTCCCGCCGCGCCGGGTCCGGACACCTCGGAGGGGTCCACTGCCGGGTCGTAGTCCTCTGTACGCCCGGGCATGGTGCCCGGGCGTCTTCGGGTTGTTGATCGCGCTGGCGGTGCTCTCCTCAGGATGCCGGCGGCGCGAGACCTATCCGTTGCAGGCGGTGGCGCTGACCGGGACGACCGTGGCGGACAACGCAGTGCTGGGGCTGGATCCGGCGCAGATCCGCGGACTGTTCGAAGACGCGCTGACCTCCGGGGGCCGTTTCACGCTTCCCCCTCCGGAGGGGTCCAGGCCCAGTCCGGAGGCGGCCCGGGTGGCGCTGGAGCTGGGCTTTACCCGGTTCGTCCAGCGGGACGAGAGCACCCGCACCGCGGCCGAGGTGGGGGCCCGGGTCTTCCTGTGGAGGGAGGGCCCGGACGGCGAAGAGGAGTACGAGGTCTCCGGCGCCGCGGAGGTGATGGTGGCCGGGGAGTCCGCCGCGGCCCGCCAGAGCGCGATGCAGCAGGCGCTGCGGGAGGCGTTGGCCAACGCGGTGTTGGGGATGCACCTGCAGCGGGTGGCGATCGACAAGCGGGACCCGGCGCTGGTGGAGGCGCTGGCCTCGCCGGACCCGCGGGTGAAGGACGCGGCGATCCGGGTGCTGGCGGACCGGCGGAACCTGGCGGTCACCCCCTCCCTGGTGGAGCGGCTGCAGAGCGAAGACCCGGGCACGGTGCGCCGGACGATGGGACAGCTGGTGGAGCTTCGGGACCCGCGCGCGGTGGAGCCGCTGATCGCGCTGACCCGGGGGAAGGACCCAGGCCTTCTGCGTGAGGTGCTGTACGCGCTGGGGGCGCTGGGGGGAGCAGACGCGGAGGCCTACCTGTATACGGTGGCCCAGGGGCACGATCAGTCGGCGGTCCGCAAGGCCGCCACCGAGGCGCTGGAAGAACTCCAGGCCAAGGCCGAAGGGCGGAGGCAGGCACCTGCCGTCTCCGCGCAGAACGGCGAGGACAAGCGATGAGCAACCGAGTGAGGCTGTGCGTGGCGCTGGTGATGACTGTGACTGGCTGTGCGACGACCGGTTCGTCCGGGGGAGCGCCCCGTCGGGAGGCGGCCGACTACTACCCGCTGGCGGTGGGGAACCAGTGGACCTACCAGGTGAAGACCGCCCTGGGCGAGCAGCAGGAGGCGAAGGTGGAGATCGTCTCCCAGCAGGACGGCTACTTTCTGGACAACCGCGGCGGCAAGCTGCGGGTGGACGCGTATGGGCTGCGCGATGAGCTGCGCTACCTGCTCCAGGAGCCGATCGAATCGGACCACGCCTGGAAGAACACCGTCTCGGCGCAGGCCACCGAGCGCTACAAGATCCTCAGCGTGGGCGCGACCTGCGAGGTTCCCGCCGGCACCTTCCAGGACTGCGTGACCGTCAGCTCCACCCTGCGGGTGGATCCGCAGTCGGAGCTGATCAACGACCTGACCTTCGTGCGCGGGGTGGGGATGGTGCGGATGGAGGTGGATCTGAAGCGCAACGGCAACCGGGTCCGCCAGCACCAGTTGGAGCTCAAGTCCTTCTCGCTGACTCCGGCCCCCTCGTCGGAGGTGGTGAAGTGAGGGAGATCGGCATCGCCCTGCTGGGGCTGGGCAACGTGGGCCTGGGCAGCTACCGGATCTTGGAGAACCACGCCGCGGACATCGAGCGCCGGCTGGGCGCCCGGGTCCGGGTCCGCCACGTGCTGGTCCGCGACCCGCAGAAGGCCCATCCGGGGGCGGAGGCCCGCAGCGCGATCCAGGGGGTGACCACCGACTTCGAGCGGATCCTGGCCGATCCGGAGGTCTCGATCGTGGTGGAGCTGATCGGCGGGACCGACACGGCGCGGCGCTACCTGCTGCAGGCGATCGAGGCCGGCAAGCACGTGGTCACCGCCAACAAGGCGCTGCTGGCCGCGCACGGCGAGGAGCTGTTCTCCCGCGCCCTGGCCAAAGGCGTGGACCTGCACTTCGAGGCCGCGGTCTGCGGCGGGATCCCGATCATCCGCACCTTGCGCGAGGCGCTGGCCTCCGACCGGATCGAGGAGATCCACGGGATCGTCAACGGCACCACCAACCTGATCCTCAGCGAGATGGCCAGCCAGGGCGCCTCCTACCAGGACGCGCTGAAGAAGGCCCAGCAGCTGGGCTTCGCCGAGGCCGACCCCACCCTGGACGTGAGCGGGATGGACGCGGCGCAGAAGCTGTCGCTGCTGGCCCAGCTGGCGTTCATGGCCAAGGTCCGTACCGAGCAGATCCCGGTGGAGGGGATCACCGCCCTGACGCCGGCGGACATCCAGTTCGGCCGCCAGTTCGGCTACACCCTCAAGCTGCTGGCGATCGCCAAGCGGCTGCCGGACGGGGCGCTGGAGGCGCGGGTCCACCCCGCCTTTTTGCCCGACTCCAGCCCGCTCGCGGACGTGGGCGGCGGCTTCAACGCGGTGATGCTGAAGTCCGCGGCGCTGGGCCCCAGCTTCTTCTCCGGCCTGGGGGCGGGCGCGCTGCCCACCGGCAGCGCGGTGGTGGCGGACGTGATCGACATCTGCCGCAACCTGCTGGCCGGCGTCTCCGGCCGGCTGCCAATGCTGTGCGCGCCCTACCTGCGCGAGTACCCGGTCCGCTCGATCCAGGAGCGGGTGGGGGCCTACTACCTGCGCTTCTCGGTCAGCGACGAGCCAGGGGTGCTGGGGAAGATCGCCGGGGTGCTGGGCGAGAAGGGGGTGAGCATCTCCTCGGTGATCCAGCCGCCCAGCAAGGGCGAACCCAACGCCACCATCGTGGTCTTCACCCACGACGCCAAGGAGGGCGAGGTGCGCGAGGCGGTGCAGTGGATCGACGGGCTCAAGAGCACCCGCGCTCCAACTGCGGTGATCCGGATCGAAGGGTCACTGGCGGCCTGAGCCGGGCTGCTCGTCTGCCCGGCTGCGCCACAACCTCCCGGGATCGCTGGCAATCCGTGGCACGGGTCTCCGCGGGCAGAGGCTGACCCACGGCGGGGGCGCACAGGGTGCGATTGACCCTTTCCCCCGTGCTCTCTACCCTCGTCAGTCCGAATCCTTTCACGAGGTTGCAAATGCCGTCCGAGGCGCTGGATCCACAGACGAGCGAGGAGCTGATCCTCTCCTTCCTCGCGGACGGCGGCGAGGACTTCACCTCGGGGGAGATCCTCTCCGGCAAGCTGGGCCTCTCCCGCACCGCGGTGTGGAAGCACGTGGAGGCGCTGCGCCACAAGGGCTACCGGATCGACGCCTTTCCCGCCCGCGGCTACCGGCTGGTGCTGATCCCGGATCGGCTCAGCGGGCTGGAGGTGGGGCCGCTGCTGGCCACCCACGACCTGGCCCGGACCATCCACTACGAGCAGCAGCTGGAGTCCACCAACGCCACCGCCTTCCGGCTGGCGGCGGAGGGCGCGCCCCACGGCGAGGTGGTGATCGCCGAGGCCCAGACCTCCGGCAAGGGCCGGCGCGGTCGCAGCTGGGTCTCCCCAGGTGGTCTGAACCTGTACGCCTCGCTGATCCTGCGCCCGGACCTGCCCCCCCAGCGCGCCCCGGAGCTGACCCTGGTGGCGGCGGTGGCCCTGGCCGAGACCCTGCGGGAGGCCGGCGCCGCAAAGGCGCAGATCAAGTGGCCCAACGATGTGCAGATCGGCGGCAAGAAGGTGGCCGGGATCCTCACCGAGCTCTCCTCCGACCCGGACCGGATCTCGTTCGTGATCCTGGGGATGGGGGTGAACCTCAACTCCACCGCCGCCGACCTGCCGGAAGACCTGGCCCCGCTGGCCACTTCCCTGGGGGAGTCCCGGGGAGCCAAGGTCCCCCGGGCGCTGTTCGCCGCCGCGCTGTTCAGCCGGCTGGAGGAGTGGCTGGACCGCCACGCCGACGACGGCTTTGAACCGGTCCGTCAGGCCTGGAAGGGGCTCTCCTCCACCCTGGGGCAGCAGATCCTGGTCAAGACCGAGCGGGCGGAGTTCCGGGCCTTCGCCGAGGACATTGACGAGTCCGGGGCGCTGGTGGTCCGCCGCGAGGATGGGACCCTGGAGAAGGTGATCGCAGGCGACGTGGAGCAGGTCCGCACCCGGCAGCGGTAGCCCCGGGGGGCCCCCCACGTGAACCGCGATCCGCCGCCGGGACTGCACTACAGTCGCCGGCCAGATGCTGCTCGCCATCGACGTGGGAAACACCAACACCGTGCTGGGGGTCTTCGACGGAAAGAGGCTCCGGGACCACTGGCGGATCGAGACCAACGCCCACCGCACCTCGGATGAGTACGGGATGCTGGTCCGGGAGCTGTTCGCCTGGTCCAAGCTGGAGGTGGGCCAGGTCCGGTCGGTGGCGGTGTCCAGCGTGGTCCCCACCCTCCAGTTCAACCTGGAGCGGATGGTGGACCGCTACTTCAAGGTGAAGCCGATGTTCGTGGGCCCGGGGGTGAAGACCGGGATGCCCATCCTCTACGACAACCCGCGGGAGGTGGGCGCGGACCGGATCGTCAACGGGGTGGCGGCCTACGAGAAGCACCGCTGCGGGTTGATCGTGGTCGACTTCGGCACCGCCACCACGTTTGACGCGGTCACCCCCAAAGGCGAGTACCTGGGCGGGGCGATCTGCCCGGGGATCGTGATCTCCATGGAGGCACTGTTCGAGCACGCCGCCAAGCTGCCCCGGGTGGAGTTCGCCCGGCCCCCGGCGGTGGTGGGCCGCAACACCGTGCACTCCATGCAGTCCGGGCTGGTCTACGGCTACGTGGGCCTGGTGGACGGCATCTGCGAGCGGATGACCACCGAGCTGGGTTTTCCGGTCAAGGTGGTGGCGACCGGCGGGCTGGCCCCGCTGGTGGCCAGCGAGTCCCGACAGATCAGCGAGGTCGACGAGTTCCTCACGCTCGACGGCCTGCGGATCATTCACGAGAGGAATCACGGATCATGAGCGAGTCCCCGCAGGTCCCCTCCACCGCCGCCGTTCCCCCGCCGGCCGGTGGGGTGTTGCCGCCGCTGGGAGAGGGCTGTCCGGTCGACGCCCGCTTTCTGGCGCCGAACATGCGCAAGCACGTGGACATCAACGCGCCCACCCCGCTGCGGATGATGGCCGCCAAGGGGCTGGTGCCGCTGTCTCCCTCCGACATGTGCGGGGTGCTGTTCATCCTGCTCTTCGATCCGGATCAGGCGACCCGGGAGACCACGGTGAAGACCGCGACCGGGTTGCCGGACCGGATCCTGGCCACCGCGCTGCGGGACGAGGCGATCAAGCCCCCGGTGCTGGGGTGGCTGCTGGGGCTGTTCGGCGACAAGGACTCGTACGCGGAGATGCTGATCCTCAACGCCTCCACCCCGGACGAGGCGATTGCCCAGCTGGCGCTCAAGGCCAGCGCCAAGACGGCGGAGATCATCGGCCAGAACCAGCTGCGGTTCCTGCGCCACGAGGACATCATCCGGCAGCTGTGCCTCAACCCCAACGCCAGCCCGGCGCTGCTGGACGGGGTGTGTGACTTCGCCGCCCGCTCCGGCGTGGCGCTGATGGACGTCCCCCAGATGAGGGAGGCGCGGGTCCGCGTCTATGGGCCGGAGGCGGCGGAGAAGCCGCCCGAGCAGGGGCCCACCGCCGAGGAGATCATCCAGGAGTACTCGGACGCGATCAAGGACGAGGCCGCGGCGCCGATGGAGGAGGGCAAGCGGATGACCCTCGCCCAGCGGGTGCTGAAGATGAGCATCTCGGAGAAGATCAAGCTGGCCACCCTGGGCAACAAGGAGGCGCGCTCGCTGCTGATCCGCGACTCCAACAAGCTGGTCTCGGTGGCGGTGGTGCGCAGCCCGCGGATCACCGACGGGGAGATCATGGCCATCGCCAACAACCGGGCGGTGCTGGATGACGTGCTGCGGGTGGTCTACTCCAACCGGGAGTGGACCAAGGCCTACCCGCTGAAGCTGGCGCTGGTGAAGAACCCCAAGACCCCGTCGGGGATCGCGATGCGCTTTCTGGGGACCCTGCGCGAGTCGGAGGTCAAGGACCTGTCCCGCAACAAGAACATCCCGTCTGGGATCCAGATGATGGCCAAGAAGATGATGGACAAGAAGAACACCCCCAAGAAGGACGAGAAGTAGGGGGCCCGCAAAAGCAAAGGGGCCCAGGTCCGAGGACCCGGGCCCCTGGCATGAGCCGGAAGACTCAGGCCGCGGCTTCGTCGTCGCTGCCCAGCTCGCTGTCCACCGACTGCGCCTGCTCGTCGATCAGCTGGAGGGCGATCCCCAGCGCCTTGCGGGTCTTGTCCCGCATCTTCTCGTCGTTCTTGATCCGCGCGTAGAGCTTGGCCACGCGGTCCTCGTTGCGGGTGGCGGTCTCCTCCAGCTCGGAGATCCGCTGGCGCAGCGAGTCGGTCTGATCCGCCGCCTGGGCCTGCTGGGTCTCCAATTCGCCGCGCAGCCCCTCTGCCTCCTGGGTGGCGGTGGCCAGCTGTTCGCGGAGCTGATCAGACTCGCGTCCGGAGGCGTCGCGCGCCTCGTTGAGCTCGCGGCGCACCTCGTTGGACTCCTCCTGCACGCGCTGCAGCTCGGCCTCCAGCCCGTCCGCGCGGGCCCGGTACTCGTCCCGCTCGGAGCCGATGGCGGCGACGTGCTCATTGGCGGTGTCCAGCTCGGTCTGCAGGACGCCCAGCTGGGCGGTGGCGCCGCGGGCCTCGTCCTTGGCCGCCTGGACCTGCTGTTCCACCTTGCGCTTCTCGGTGGTCAGCTGCTCGGTGCGGCTGGTGAGGGTCTTGATCTGCGCGTCGCGGCGGGAGATCTCCCCCGAGGACTCGGACATCTGCTGCTCCAGGGCCATCTCCCGGTCGCGCAGCTCGACGATCTCCTTGTCCTTCTCGTTCAGCTCGCTCTTGAGCCGGAGGATCTCCTTGTCCTTCTTGTTGGCCGCCTCGCGCAGCGCGAAGAAGTCCTTGTCGTTCCGCCCGCCGCTGGACTTGCTGGCCTCCAGCTCGGTGTTCGTGTGCGAAAGCTCGGTCTCCAGCTCCTGGACCCGGCTCTCCGCTTCGCCCTGGCGGGACTGGACGTCGTCCAGCGAGGCCTGCAGCTCGGCGACCTTGGCGCGCAGGTTGCGCAGCTCGGTGGCGTCGGCGGGGGAGCCGCTGGGCACCGCGGCGGGTGCGGGGCGGGGAGGCAACGGTGCTGGCCGGGCCATCGCCGGGGCCGCGCGGACCGGGGCGGGAGGCGGCGGGGGAGGCTCCAGGCCGGTGGAGGTGCTGTCCTCCTCGTCCAGACCGCCCAGCGCGAGGTCTTCTTCCTCACCCAGCCCGCTGACCGCGGTCAGTCCCTCGTCATCGTCCTCGTCGTCGGAGATGGAGATCGGCTCCTCGTCCTCCTGGAGGTTGAGGTCGTCCATCCCTCCGCCGGCGGGAGGCTCCTCGGAGATGCCGTCGAAGGCCGCGTCCAGCGCGTCCAGCTCCGGGTCTCCCTGCACGGTCTCGTCATTGACGACCGCGATCTCCTCCGGTGCGGAGGCGTCGTCGTCCACCAGGTCGGAGAGGCTCAGGCTCTCGTCCACCAGCTCCTCGCCCGCGGACTCGGGGAGGCCGATCAGCCCCCCCACCCGGTCGATCAGCGCGGAGGCATCCACCGGCTTGGCCAGGTACTCGTCGGCGCGGGTCTTGAGCTTCTTGTGCTGCGCGAAGCCGTCCTGGTTGCCGACGATGATCACCGGGATCCCGCGCAGCTCGTCGTCCTTCTTGAGCTTCCCGCAGATGATGTAGCCGTTCTGTCCGGCGGCCAGATCCACCGCCAACAGCACCAGCTCCGGCTTGACCCGGCGGATCAGCTCGACGCTTCCCTTACCGTCGGTGGTCTCCTCGACGGTGAAGGCCTTGCTTTCGAGCTCTGAGCGCATCATCCGCGATACGGCGGCGTCGCTCTCGACGATCAGGATTTTCTTGGGCATGGAGGCTGTGGGGGAGGGTACCGGTGCCCCCAAGGTGCGTCAACGCTGCGGTCCCTCTGCAAAGCTCCGGTCTTGACGGCCGGGCGGAGGGCAAGCAGGCAAAAACTTGCGTTCGCTCAGCGTTGCAGTCCTGCGGGCTGCAGCCGCAATGGCTCGGGGGGCGGTTCGGAGGCCAACGAATCACCCTGCTGCTGCTGCAGCATCCGGCGGATGTCGTCCTCGTCCAGCTCGGTGACCAGGTTGTAGACCACCTCGTCGTCGCGCCACACCGCCACGTTGTAGCCCCGGGCGCGCTGCACCTGGACGTCGGCCAGCCGAGGGGCCTCCAGGTCGCGCTGCGGATCCGGGAACACGAACACGCCCACCCGCTTCACGCCGCCAGCCTCGGTGGTCTCGTAGGAGATGTAGGCCGCCTCGCGGTCCTTGACGTTGGAGATGCGGGCCCCGTTGAGCACCACGTTCCGAAGCTGGGGGACCTGGACCCGGTGGTCGACCTTGCCGCCGAACCAGTCCTCCACCTCGCGGGAGGAGTCCGGGTCGCTGCTGCCCAACCGGAACTCCACCGGCTGGTTCTTGGCGTAGCGGGCGGCGGCGTCCTCCAGGAAGCTGCGGTTCGCCGGGGGACGCAGCAGCTGGAAGGCGGAGGTGGCCACCACCAGCACCGCGGCGGCCGCGGCGTAGGGCAGTGCCCGGCGGAGGCGATCCCGCCGCTGGGTGGTGGTCAGGTCCAGGGAGATCCGCTGACGGAGCGCGGCGGAGGCCACCACCTCGGCGGCCCCGGCCTGGGCCATGGCCCTCAGCGCGGTGCGGAAGCGCGACTCCTCGTGGACCAGGCGCGCGCACTCCGCGCAGGTGGCCAGGTGCGCTTCCACCTCGGACCGATCGGCCGCCCCGAACTCGTTGTCCAGGTAGGGGCACAGCAGCTGCTCGAGCTCGCGACAGTTCATGGGTGCGGGGCGTCCAACCTTGGGTTCTACCCTGTTTTCTTCCGCTCTCGATACGCATCCAGGCTGGTGAGGCCGATGGCGGTGCGCTCTTCGCGGGTCTGCACCAGAACACCCTGGCCCTCCGCATAATCCCGCAGCGTCTTCTGCAGCAGCTTGCGGCCGCGGAACAGCCGGCTCATCACCGTGCCCACCGGGCACTCCAGGATCTCGGCGATCTCCTTGTAGGAGAACTCCTGGAGGTCCGCGAGGATCACCACCAGGCGGAAGTCGATCGGCAGCGCGTCGATCGACCGCAGCACATCGTCCGAGAGCAGCCGGTCAAAGAAGTACTGCTCCGGGTTGGCGGCGAAGTCGGTGGCGTCGCGGCTGACGAAGCGTTCCTGCACAGCCTCGCGCTCCGAACCCTCCACCACCGTGCGCTCCTTCACCTTGCGCCGGTATTTGTTGATGAAGGTGTTGGTGAGGATCTTGAACAGCCAGGCGCGGATGTTGGTGCCGCGCTCGAACTTGTCGAAGAACCGGTAGGCACGCATGCACGTGTCCTGGACCAGGTCCTCTGCGTCCCGTTCATTCTTGGTCAGGCGCAGTGCCGCGGAGAAGAGCGGATCCAGGTGCGCCAGGGCGAGCTCTTCGAACTCAGCCTTGGTGCGGTTGTTTTGTCGGACATCCAGCATGGTTGAGCTCGTCAGGAATAAGTGGGTGAGAAACTGTTACCTGATGGTCAATGTATGCACCGCAACACTGTCGGCAACGCCAGGCTCCAGTGGGGAGACTCGTCCTGTCGAACCCCCTGAGGACAGTTGACGGGAACCGATATTCCCGCGGGATTCCGGGCACATGGAGAAGTGGAGGGGTGGCCGGAGGTGCAGACCCGCGCCAGCGCAACCCAGCGGAATCTTTGGGATGATTGTTCCAGCGGGGGAGGAGGCGCCTGCTTGGTCCTCTGGCGCTGTGATCCGCGGACATGAAAAGGCGCCGCCCCGGTTGCCCGGGCGACGCCTGGTTCGCAGCACGCTGGAGCGGTGGACTACTTGCCGCCCATTGCGTCCTGGAGGGTGACGTAGGGGTAGCCCAGGTCGCGGGCCACCGCCTCGTAGGTGACGTGGCCGTTGAAGGTGTTCAGCCCCTTGGCCAGCGCCTTGTCCTGGCGCACCGCCTCCGCCAGGCCCAAATCGGCGATCCGCCGGCCGTAGGGACGGGTGACGTTGGTCAGCGCGTAGGTCGAGGTGTGGGGGACCGCGCCGGGCATGTTGGCCACGCAGTAGTGGACCACGCCCTTGACCAGGTAGGTGGGGTTGTCGTGGGTGGTGGGGCGGCAGGTCTCGATGCAGCCGCCCTGATCCACCGCCACGTCCACCACCACCGAGCCCGGGGACATCTGGCCGATCAGCTCCTCGGAGACCAGCTTGGGCGCCTTGCCGCCGGGGATCAGCACCGCGCCGATCACCACGTCGGACTCGCGGACAGTCCGGGCGATGTTCTCGGACTCGGAGGCCAAGGTGGCCACCCGGCCCAGGAACACGTCGTCCAGGTAGGCCAGCTGGTTCATGTTCACGTCGAGGATGGTGACCTCGGCGCCCATGCCCACCGCGACCTTGGCCGCGCAGGTGCCGACCACGCCGCCGCCGATCACCGCCACTTTGGCGCGCCGGGTGCCGGGGACGCCGCCCATCAGGATCCCCTTGCCGCCGCGCTCCTTCTCCAGGCAGCCCGCGGCGACCTGGATCGACATCTTGCCGGCGACCTCGGACATCGGCCGCAGCAGCGGCAGCGAGTGGTCGTCCAGCTGGATGGTCTCGTAGGCGACCGCGGCGATCTTCTTCTTGATCAGCACCTTGGCCAGCTCGGGGACCGCGGCCAGGTGGAAGTAGGTGTAGATGATCTGGCTGGGCTGCATGAGCTCGTACTCCGGCTCCAGCGGCTCCTTCACCTTGACGATCATCTCCGCGTTCTTCCAGACGTCCGCGGCGGTCTCCACCAGGGTGGCGCCGACGCGCTGGAAGTCGGCATCCGGGATGCCGGAGCCGACGCCGGCGTTCTTCTCGACCAGCACCTTGTGGCCAGACTTGACCAGGGCTGCGACGCCGGCGGGAACCATGCCGACGCGGTACTCACGGGTCTTAATTTCCTTGGGGACGCCGACGATCACGAGAAACGCCTCCGGGGCGGGGGGTACGAGGGGCGCGCACCCTACCCATCGGGTGGGGTGGAATCAATTCGTGATGGACGCTGCAATGCGTCACCGGAAGTGGCGCTGATTGGTTCGACCAGCCCGGTCGTACGGAGGCGAAGGATCGGTTCAGGCGCCGGGCAGGGGAGGGCGCAGGATCCGGATCGGATAGGAGGCGCAGCCGGTGGCGGAGAGCGGCTCCACCGTGGGGCGGGCCCAACAGGTGTGCAAGAGCAGGTCGCCGTCGTCCAGCACCCCCAGCGGCGGGCGATCCTCATAGAGGACGCCCACGTGGCGGGTGCGCGGGAAGAGGAGCAGGTCGCCCGGGACGATCCCCCCGCGCCCGATGCGGAGCGGACGATTGGCCTTGTCCCGTGCGGTGCCGTCCACCGAGGTCTGGGCCACCGCCACTTCCCGGGCGTGCCGGTCGAGGGTCCAGGTGGAGACGTAGGGGATCTTGAGCCCCAGCCTCCGCAGCCCGTAGACGGCCAGGTCCGCGCAGTCCGAGCCGATCAGCAGATCGGTCTGGTGGCTCTTGCCCTGTCCGCTGCTCCCGAAGATGTACGGGGTGCCGAACAGCTCGGTCAGGTGGCCCAGGTAGCCATCGTCGCGGCGGACGGTGAGCCGGTGCACGGTGGGCCCCAGTCCGCCCAGCACCGGCGAGGTCTCGTCGGGGGTGCGCAGGATCGTTCCGTCCGGGAGCGTGACCTGGACGGTGAAGGCCGCGGTGCCGGTCCCGGGCACCGGTGAGTCTCGCAGAGAGGCCAGCGCCACCTCACCGGGACAGGTGAGGCGATCCCGGCACTCCTCCAACTCGACCTGGCGGTAGGCCAGCGGTTGGAAGTGGAACCGGGGGCGGGTGTTGTCCAACGAGTGATCCAGGGGATCGATCCGGTACCAGCGCACCGAGCGCGGCTTGGCGGTGGGGGCGATTCTCAGCTCCACCTGCTGACCCAACCGGAGATACTTCCAGCCGGGAGCGGCCGGGCCGTTGTCCACCGAGGAGAGCAGGGTGAGCGGAGGCAGGGCGCTGGCGGTTGCCGCCAGGCAGACCGTTAGCAGGAGGAGGGGTCGGGTCACCTCCTGAAGACGATCTCGGAGGGAGGATCGTTCCGGTCCGGCCGAGGCGCCGAGCAGGAGGCGCTACAGGTCGGCGACAGCCTGAGCCAACAACGCTCTCTCTTCGCTCCCAAGGCTGGTTGCCGAGGCCAGGCCGTCTTGGACGCCCGGCGCGTCGGTGCTCCAGAAGAGGGCCTGCAGGCCCCTGAGGACAGTTCGTCCCTGTTCGAACCGAGAACTCTCGAAGGACCGCTGTGTTCGTCGTCCGTCACACGGTCTCCAGAAACGGAAGCGACCGCGCCCACGTCATAAGAAGGGCCTCGGCCTGCTCCTGCGCTCTTCCTCCAACGTGGTGGAGATCAACAATCAACTGAGGAAGCCCTCTCTGCCAACGTGAGTGAGACAGTCGATCCCCGCTGCGACCGCGGAACATCACCCGCTCAACCCACGGATCGAGGCCGGGACGCAACACGTCCAAGTCGAAGAGGGCTTCGGAGGTGTCGCTCATGCATCGGCACTACGCGATGAACGTTCTCTTGCCCAACAACTTCGCCCCACCTGCAAATCGATCACCCTGCTGTAAGCGCAAGGTGATGGAGCTACAGATCTTGAGTGTTCGCGCGAACTTGAACGGAGCGACCACCACTCGCTCGGAGACTCAGAGACGCGGATTCACTCATCCAGCGGCATTCCGGGATAGCGGCAGGCGATCACGTGCCCCGTGGCCATTCCGGGTGAAATAACCGTACAGCGAAGCGGCCGTGGGCATCCGCTGTCCGGTGGGGTCTCGCCGCACCATTCGGACGCGCAGGGCAGTTGGCAATTGTAGTTGCTGAGACCACCAAAATTGTACCCCAGGCAGCGCAGCTCGCCAGGACACGCGCCCGCATCACACGGTTGACCAATTCCGAGCTTCGCAACTTGCGCGCGTGCCTCGTCCAGTTCGGTGCCGGTGAGATGGTACCCAGAGGCAGTTCCCTCGAGGTTGCCTTGGAGCGCTGCCCCAGCGTCGGGAGCCGTACTCCGCGTACAAGCCCCGCACACCAGGACAACTGCAGCCACCGCACCGATTGCGCGGTGGCTCATCATCGTTGCTGCACGTCAGGCTTAGCGCGCGAGGGCGGCGGTTCGGGAGGCTTCGATTTGCTGTCCAACTGCCGGAGCTGATCTTCTTTCTCTCTCGCCGGATCGCCGGCGGGCTGGTGACCCGGACGGGGCTTATGTCCTTGCCGCTCGCGCTCGCGGTTCTCACTGTCCGCCGAGCGCCTGTGTTGGTACGGACTTTGTGGGTCGCGCAGTGATCTCTTGTCGCGTGGGCGCAATGGGCTGGGAGGCTGAGCCGGAGCGCTCCATTCCCCCATGTGGCCCGCCATGTGCGCGAAGAGTTCCTCGGGCGTTTGCTCGATTCCGAATTTCTTCTTCATCTCCTCGTTCGCGATATCGGGCGCGTAGATGATCTCGTGCTTGCCCACACCGTTCTCGTCCGAGAGCACCTCGACTTCTCCGCCCGTCTTGCGCAGCGCTGCCTCCTGCTCTGGCAGCGCTCGAGCGACATGGTAGACCTGTGCCGGATCAAGGGCGGCGGCGGTCACGTCGGGATCGATCCACATCCTTGAATCGACCCAAGAGCGGAACTCGGGCGAAAGAGTGCCCCAGACCCGACCGTCGGGATCGATGTTCCGGATCGGGTTCCATCCGGCGTAGTGGTACGGGCTCAGCCCGATAGCGCCCTGTTCGAGGAAGGCCGGATCCGTACTCGCCCACCGAGCCTTCTTCGAGTCGTAGTACCGCGCCCCGAAGTAGGTGAGGCCGGTCTCCTCGTCGAGTTCCTTGCTGGTGTAGAGGAACTGCTGCGTGCGCCGCAGGTTGCCGCGGCGTTCCTCCTTGTCCTCGCGCCAGACCTCGCCGTACGGGTAGTACTCGACGCGCTCCTGCACCCGCGCTGACTGGTCCGTCATCCAGCTGGTGGAGCCGAGATGGTCGGGGTGGAAGTAGTAGGTGGCGGCGGCGAAGTTGCCGCGCGAGCCCGCCACGCCGATGCCAGTCCCGATGACGGGCCCGGTGCACTGGTTCGGTTGCTGGTCGCTCGGGACACAGCCCGGGAGGTCGCCCGGCTCCACGGGGTCGACGCTGGAGGCTTCGTTCGGCTTCTCCGGCAGAAGCTTGGTGGCCAGGCGCGTGGAGCCGGCGAAGATGTGCTTGCTGGCGTAGACGCCGTTCTTGAGCCCGTAGAACTGACCGACGGTGATGCTCGTGCCGGAGTGGCCCTGCTTCACCACCCGCTGGCCAGCGGAGTCGTAGAAGAAGCGGGTGACGTTCTGGCCGCCGCCGTCCACCACGGACTTGAGCCAGTTCTCCTCGTTCCAGGCGAGCCGCCGAAGCTGCACATGAGCGCCGCGTTCATCGCCGCCGTCGACGAACATGCACCGCATGCAGAGAAGGTGTTCGATCGCTTCCACGTTCAGCGCCTGGCCAGCGACGCGGTCGATGAGGTTCGCCGCGAGGAGGTTCG
>JALYOC010000044.1 GCA_030857095.1 Myxococcota bacterium
CCCCGCAGCCGGTCGCCGCGCCCTCGCCGGTCCAACCGGCGGCGGCCCAGCTGCCCACCCGGATCACCAAGCGCTACTGGCTGGTGGTCAAGCAGTCCGCCCCGGGGATGACCGAGTACGACGTGGACGTGTACCTCAACGCCAAGTGGCTGATGACGGTGAAGAACGGGATGTACGACGACGCGGTGAACATCACCCGCCACCTCAAGCCGGGGCAGAACACCGTGGTGTTCGAGGCCAAGAAGACCGCCACCGGGGCCCGCAAGAGCTTCTCCTCGGAGCACGCCATGTCCCTGGTGATCGGCGAGGGGGACGAGAACAGCGGCAACGTGATGGTGGACAACAGCCTGGTGACCTTCCGCCGTACCGCGCAGGACGCAGACAACGTGGCCAGGGAGTACTCGTTCGTCGCTCGCTAACGCGGGCTCGGGCGGGTTGGGGGAAGACCTACCGGTGTTCAGCATCGATCAGCGGCTTCGTGGCGTCCCCGCAACGCGCGACCAGGTGGTGGCGCTGCACCAGTCGCTCAACTCGCCCCACCTGGCGATCCCCGGCAAGCAGGCCGGCCCGGCGCAGGGGTTCATCGTCGGGGTCCGGGCCGCTGGCGGCTTCGCGATCTTCGTCTATCTGTACCTGGCGGACCTGGGGGATTGCGCGGTCTACGTCTCTGATCAGCGCAACCTCTCTCCGGACCAGTTCAAGGAGGAGGAGTCCGAGGCGCTGGGCTTCGTGGAGTCCATGGGCTTCATGATGGACAACACCAACTACCGCGGCCTGGCGCAGGATCGTCAGGACGAGCTGATCCGGACCCTGCCGGTGTTCCAGAAGGAACCCCGCCGTCCCGCCGCGCCCGCCAGACCCGCCCCCACCGGGAAGACCGGGGCCACCGCGGTCGCGCCCCCGGCGGCGCCCCCGGACGCGGACTCCGCCGCGCTGGGAAAGCTGTTCACGTCGTTCTAGCCCCACCGCTCCTGCCCATGACGCCAAGCGCTCGCCTCGCGATCCTCTCCCTGCTGGTCCTGCCGCTGCTGGCCTGTCCGAAGCGTGTCTCCGAACCGGAGCGCAACCAGGCCACCGCCCACTACGGGCTGGGGGTGGAGGCGATGCACGCGGGCAACATGCAGTCGGCGATGGCCGAGTACCAGAAGGCGGCCACCCTGGACCCCTACTACCCAGAGCCGCAGAACGGGATGGGGATCCTCCTGCATAACTCCTTCAAGCGCTACGACCAGGCGGAGGCGGCCTACAAGAAGGCGCTGGAGCTGCGGAAGGACTTCTCGGCGGCCAAGGTGAACCTGGCCAACCTGTACCTGGACCGCGGCCGCTACGCGGAGGCGATCACGCTCTACGACGAGGTCCTCAACGACATCCTCTACATGACCCCCGCCGACGCCCAGGCGGGGAAGGGCTGGGCCCAGTACAAGCTGGGGCAGGTGGAGCCGGCGATCGAGAGCCTCAAGAGCTCGGTGACCACCAACCCCAAGTTCTGTCTGGGCTACCGGAACCTGGGGTTCATCTACGACGAGCAGGGGCAGGCGGAGAACGCCTGCCGCGCCTTTGGGGACTACCGGGAGGCCTGCCCGAACATGGGGGACGCCTACTACCGGGCAGGGATCTGCGTGGCCAAGCAGGGCAAGACGGAGGACGCCAAGACCGCGTTCGCCGGCTGCGTGGCCAAGTCGCAGGGTCAGCTGAAGGACGACTGCCAGCGTCTGCTGGAACAGCTTCAGTGATCCCCTCCGTCCGAATCGGGTAGGAAGCGCCCCGTGGACTACGCCGACTTCGGCCGGTACCTGTCGCAGCAGCGGGAGCTGAGGGGCCTCTCGCGCGAGGAGGTCGCCTCGGTGACCAAGATCTCCCCCGGGATGCTGGCCGCCCTGGAGGATGGCCGCGCCGAGCGGCTGCCCTCGCGGGTGTTCATCCTCAACTACATCCGGGCCTACGCGCAGGCGATCGGGCTGGAGCCGGACGAGGCGATCTTGCGCTTCGAGGAGATCGACAAGACCCTCAAGAGCATGCCGCCGATCGCGGTGCTGGAGCGGCAGCGGCAGAAGCGCGCGTGGATCACCCTGTTGGGAGTCCTGCTGGCGCTGGGGGTGCTTGGCTACCTGGCCTTCGGCGTGCTGGGCGCGATGCCGGCGGGGAAGCGTTAGCCCCGTGGATCGCTTCACCGATCGCGCATTCGTGCTGGGCGCGCTGGACTACGGCGACGCGGATCGGGTGGTGACCCTTTTCACCCTGGGGCGGGGGAAGATGACCGCCTTTGCCGCCGGGGCCCGCAAGAGCAAGCGCCGCTTCGCCGGGGCCCTGGAGCCCTGCACCCTGATCAAGGCCCAGCTGGTGTCCCGCCGGGGCACCACCTTCCGGTTGGACTCGGTGGACATCGAGCGCACCCACCACGCGCTGCGGGGGGACCTGGCGTTGATCTCCCGGGCGCTGTACTGCGCCGAGCTGTGCAGGGAGCTGCTCCGCGAGGAGGAGGCGCAGCCGGAGCTGTTCTCCCTGCTGGAAGACTACCTGGCGGCGTTGGAGGCCCGGGCCGCCGGGCCCACCTCGCTTTTGGCCTTCGAGCTGCGGGCCCTGGCCATCGCCGGGCTGATGCCCCGGCTGGACTCCTGCGCGATCTGCGGCCAGGGGCTGGACGCCGAGCCCAGGTTCGATCCCGCCCAGGGCGGCGCGGTGTGCAGCCGCTGCGCGATGCGGGAGAGGATCTACCCTCCCCGCGCCCCGGCGGCGGTGCTGGAGGCGCTGGCCGCGATCCAGCAGGGGGGCCGGATCCCGATGCCCGCCGATCAGCGGCGGCTGGCCCGGGAGCTGTTGAACAACTTCATCTCCCACCAGCTGGGACGACGGCTAAAGGCGGTGGACTTCATGACCCAGGTGGGGACGGACTGAACGTGGCCAACCCAGACGCCATCGACGTGATCTGCCTGGGGGAGACCCTGGTGGACTTTCTGCCCGAGCAGCCGGGGATGAAGGTCCGGGACGTTCGCCGCTGGGTGCGCTGCTCGGGCGGTTCCCCGGCCAACGTCTCGGTGGGGGTGGCCCGGCTGGGCGGCAGCTCCGCGATGGTGGGGGTGGTGGGCCAGGACGAGTTCGGCGAGTTCCTGCTGGAGGCGCTGAGCAACGAAGGCGTGGACGTGGCCCGGCTGCGGCAGACCGACGAGGGCAAGACCGGGCTGGTGTTCATCTCGCTGACCGCTGGCGGGGACCGGTCGTTCATGTTCTCCCGCACCCGCTCCGCGGAGCTGTTCCTGGCCGAGCGGGACGTGGATCCCGCCTATCTGGAGCGGGCAAGGGCGCTGCACTTTGGGACCAACTCGCTGCTGTTCCGCGAGGCCCAGCGGGCGATGGTGCGCGCGGTCCGCGCTGGGGCCGCTGGGGGGAAGATCGTCAGCTGCGACCCGAATTTGAGGCTGAACTTCTGGCCGGATCCGGCGGATCTCAAGGGGGTGCTGGACGCGCTTTTGCCCTCCTGCACCCTGGTGAAGCTGTCCGAGGAGGAGATTGCGTTCGTCACCGGGAAGTCCACCCCGGAGGCCGCGCTGGAGCACCTCTCGTCGCTGGGGGTGTCCCTGCCGATCGTCACCCTGGCCGAGCGGGGGGCGGTGTTCCTGTGGAAGGGGCGCACGGTCAGCGTGGCAGCGCCGGCGGTCCAGGTGCTGGACACCACCGGCGCCGGCGACGGCTTCGTGGCAGCCTTGCTGTTCTCCCTGACCCGGCTGTACCCGGATCGGGCAGCGCTGCTCCAGGCCGGGGTGGGGGAGCTGCGGGAGCTGGCCCAGTTCGCCTGCGCGGTGGGTTCCCGGGTCACCGAGGCCTTGGGGGCGGTGGATTCGCTGCCCCGGATCTCGGAGCTGGGCGGGGTGCTGCCCAACCGCCTGCACCCGACGCCCTGAGCTTCCGGTCCTTGACCCCATGGGACCCGATCCTTAAGGTCCCGCGCTCCTCGCGCTCCTCGCGCACCGCCTGGAGCACCCAGCCGCGGCCCGCTGCGACCCCGACTCTCCGAAGGACCCAAACCGCATGTACTTCCAGGACCTGATCCTCTCGCTCCAGAGCCACTGGGCGAAGCAGGGCTGCATCATCACCCAGGGCTACGATCTCGAGGTCGGCGCCGGGACCATGCACCCCTCGACCTTTCTGCGCACCCTGGGGCCGGAGCCCTGGAACGTGGCCTACGTGCAGCCCTCGCGGCGGCCGGCGGACGGGCGGTTCGGGGAGAACCCCAACCGGCTGTTCCAGCACCACCAGTTCCAGGTGATCCTCAAGCCCGCGCCCAAGAACGTCCAGGAGCTGTACCTGGACTCGATCCGCGCCTTTGGGATCAACCCCCTGGAGCACGACATCCGCTTCGTGGAGGACGACTGGGCCTCGCCCACCCTGGGCGCCTGGGGGCTGGGCTGGGAGGTGTGGTGTGACGGGATGGAGATCACCCAGTTCACCTACTTCCAGCAGTGCGGAGGCTTTGACTGCAAGCCGGTGGCGGCCGAGCTGACCTACGGGCTGGAGCGGATCTGCATGTACCTGCAGAACGTTGAGAACGTGTACGACCTGGAGTGGATCAAGGGCGTCAAGTACCGCGAGGTGTTCCACCCCAACGAGGTGGAGATGAGCCGCTACGCGCTGCAGGAGTCGGATCCGCAGCAGCTGTTCGCGCTCTTCGACTCCTACGAGAAGGAGTGCCGCCGGCTGATCGACCGCGAGCTGCCGCTGCCCGCCTACGACTACGCGCTCAAGTGTTCGCACACCTTCAACCTGCTGGACGCCCGGGGGGCGATCTCGGTCACCGAGCGCGCCAACTTCATCAACCGGATCCGCGACAACGCCCGGCTGTGCGCCCAGGGCTATCTGAAGACCCGCGAGAAGCTGGGTTACCCGCTGCTCAAGGCCCCGTGGACGGTGGGCGAGCAGCCAGCGATCCTGGAGGGCAAGCCCGCCTCCGACCACTGGAAGACCGTGAAGTTCAACGAAGAGCCGGCCGCCGCCGCCGTCGCCCAGGAGGCCACCCGTGGCTAAGGATCTGCTGCTGGAGATCGGCTGTGAGGAGATCCCGGCCTCGTTCATCGACCCGGCGCTGGACGACATGCACCGGGTGTTCTCCGAGCGCTGCCTGGCCGCGCGGCTGGGGCACGGGGAGATCCTGCGCTACGGCACCCCGCGCCGGCTGGCGCTGCTGATCAAGGACGTGGCGGAGAAGTCCCAGGACGTGACCCGCGAGGTCTCCGGGCCTTCGCTCAAGGCGGCCTACGACAAGGACGGCAAGCCCACCAAGGCGGCGGAGAAGTTCGCCGAGTCCCAGGGGCTGAAGGTAGACCAGCTGCTCAAGCTGCAGACCCCCAAGGGCGAGTACCTGGGGGCCAGGGTGGAGGAGAAGGGGAGGACCGCCCAGGAGACCTTGAAGGACGTGCTCCATCAGGTGGTGCACTCGATCAACTTCAAGAAGTCCATGCGCTGGGGTGATGTGGAGCTGGCCTTCGCCCGCCCGGTGCACTGGGTGGTGGCCCTGTTCGGGGCCCAGGTCCTCCCGGTGGTGCTGGGGGACGTCAAGAGCGGGAAGACCACCTTCGGTCACCGCTTCCTGGCCCCGGGCGCGATCCTACTGGAGAGCCCGGCCGGGTACGTGGAGAAGCTGCGGCAGGCCCACGTGATCGTGGATGTGGCCGAGCGGAAGAAGCTGACCGCCCAGCGGGTGCAGGCCGCGGCCGCCCAGGCAGGCGGCAAGCTGCTGGAGGATCCGGAGCTTTTGGACCAGGTCACCCACCTGGTGGAGCTGCCCAACCCGGTGGTGGGCAGCTTTGACGCCCGGCACCTGGATCTGCCCCCGGAGGTGCTGGTGCAGGAGATGAAGAGCCACCAGCGCTACTTCTCCCTGGTGGACGGGGCGGGGAAGCTGCTGCCCCGGTTCATCGCCGTCTCCAACACCCCGGTGAAGGACGAGAAGCTGTCCCTGCGCGGCTACGAGCGGGTCTTGCGCGCCCGGCTGGCCGACGGGCGGTTCTTCTTCGACGAGGACCGCAAGCTGAAGCTGCAAGAGCGCCTCCCCAAGCTGGAGCGGGTGGTGTGGCAGGGCAAGCTGGGCAGCTACGCGGAGAAGGTCTCCCGGGTGCAGGCGCTGGCGGCGGTGATCGGCCAGGCGGCGCTGGGCAACCGCTGGACCCCGGCCCTGCACCAGACGGTGGACCGCGCCGCCCAGCTGTCCAAGGCGGACCTGGTCACCGGGATGGTGGGCGAGTTCCCCGAGCTGCAGGGGGTGATGGGCCGCGAGTACGCCAGGGCCAGCGGAGAGAGCGAGGAGGTGGCCCAGGCCATCTACGAGCACTACCTGCCCCGGCACCAGGGCGACGCGCTGCCCACCACCGACGCCGGCGCCTTCATCGGCCTGGCGGACCGGATCGACTCGCTGGTGGGTCTGTTCGGGATCGGCAAGAAGCCCAGCGGCGCGGCGGACCAGTTCGGGCTGCGGCGCGCGGCGCTGGCGGTGCTGAATCTGTTGCTGGCCCGCGGCTACCGGCTCTCGCTGTCCACGGTGGTGGAGGCGGCGGTGGGGCAGTACGGGGAGAAGCTCTCCGGGCTCAAGCGCAAGCCGGGTGAACCGCCGGTGAAGGACGAGGTGATGGACTTCTTCCGCGCCCGGCTCAAGCCGATGTGGTCCGAGCAGTACCGCACCGACGTGGTGGAGGCGGTGCTCTCCGCCGGCTTTGACGACGTGGTCTCTGCCCACAAGCGGCTAGAAGCGCTGGGGGAGCTGGTGGGCCGGGAGGACTTCGCCCCGCTGGCGATCGCCTTCAAGCGGGTGGCCAACATCGTGGAGAAGCAGGGCAAGGACGTGAGCGGGGGGACCACCAACCCCCAGAAGTTCACCGACGAGCCGGAGCGGCACCTCCACCGCGCCTACACCGAGGCCCGGGGCAAGGTGTCCTCGCTGGTGAAGACGGACGACTTCGCCGGAGCGCTCAAGGAGATCACCGCCCTCAAGCCGGCGGTGGACACCTTCTTCGACAAGGTGATGGTGATGGCCGAGGACAAGGAGCTGCGGGAGAACCGGATCCGGTTCCTGACCGAGATCGGCGCCCTCTTCGGCCAGGTGGCGGACTTCACCAAGATCCAGGCCGAGGGGTAAAGGCGCAGCGGGGGGCCGGAAATAGGAAGCGGTCTGGGCCGTTGTACTGCCCGGATCTGGTCCTTGCTCCGACAGGGACCCACGCCTAGTCTCCGCGCCCCCACATGCACCGTCTGGTCGTCATCTCCGCTCTCGCGCTCCTCTCCGGCTGTACCCAGGAGGGCGCGCCCAAAATTCCGCCGGCCGATCGGTTCTATTTCCCCACGGCCGTGCACCACCAGGATGGCGTCGGAACCGGAGGGCGGCTGTTCGTCGCCAGCTCCAACTTCGACGGCCGCTTCGACTTCGGGTCGGTCACCGCGATCAACGTGGACGATCTGGCCCTCCCCACCTTCGGAGCCCCGATCCTCCCGGAGTGCGTCGCTCCCGACCCGGCGCAGCCGCTGCCGGCCACCTGCGAGCCGAAGGTGATCCACGCGCTGGGAACCGCGGGAGCCCAGGGGTCCCGGGTCCTGACCGACAGCTTCGGAGCCGGGCGCTTTGGCACCCTGGCCCTTCCCGGCGGCCAGACCCGTCTGTTCCTGCCCACCCGCGAAGAACGGGACCGGGTCCATGTGCTGGACTCCGATCCTGCCGCCGCCAGCCGGGTGGAGTGCGTGGGCGCGGCGGAGACTCCGGAGGACTGCACCCTGGCCAGTGGTTCCCCCTCCATGACCTACCTGGAACTGCAGGACCAGGGACACCCCCGCGCGATCCAGGTGGTGAGCGTGGCGGTGCGCCAGACCACCGGGGCGGCCTACGTGGTCCACCGGACCCCCGCCAGCAGCGAACTGGGGGTCAGCCAAGACCTGGCCAGCTTCACGGCGCAGATCGACGGGTTCAATCCCATGGAGGAGACCACCTCCTACCATCCGATCGGGATCATCCCTGCCAATGCCATCGCCCTGGGGCAGCGTTACGGCTTCATCGTCGGGTTCTCCTTCGATCCCCGGCTCTCCACGCCGCTGCTCCGGCTGATCGACCTCAACGATCCGTCGCGGATCCTCAACGCCAACCTGGCGCTGAACGTCAACACCCTGGATGGCCGGGACGTGGCGGTCTCCTCGGACGGGACCCGGCTGTACCTGCTGAGCCGCTTCCCGGATCTGCTGCTGGTGCTGGACCTGATCGGCGGCACCACCGACTCCCCCCGGGTGGTGTTGGTGCGGCAGGTGCCCCTGCCGGACGATCCCAACCAACTTCAAGTGCTCCCCCGCGGCGGAGGCCGGGGAGACGTGGTGGTGATCACCTGCTCCCAGGCGGACGCGGTGGTGATCTACGACGAGGATGTGGGCGCCCTGGTGGGGCAGTACTCCGACTTCGGTCGCCAACCCTATGGGATCACCGCGGATCTGCAGGGGGCTGGAGCCCGCCTGTACATCAGCAACTTTGCGGACGGACAGCTGGGTGTGCTGGACATACCGGATTTGAACCGACCCGAGGATCTGCGCAAGGTGGCCGTGATCGGCCTGCCCCAGGCCTGCCTCATGGAAAAGACGGGGAAGGCCTGTGAGTAAGTCGTCTGGATGGACCCTGGCCGCGAGGCTGGGTGGAGCGGCGCTGGCGCTGGCGCTGGCCGCCGCCTGTACCGATGAGACGGACCAGTTCGGTGGCAGCGGCAACTTCTCCTCTCCCCACGACATGGCGCTTTTGGGCAGTGGCTGCGCGGTCCCCTCGACGTCGGGCCCGCAGGCAGCGGCCGGACCTTGTCTGCTCTTCGTCCTCTCCGCGGACGAGGATGAGCTCAACGTGCTGGATCTGGGCCGGGCCCCCTACCGCTGGGTGCAGGCGCCCAACCCGCTGCAGCCACTGGCCATCCCGGTGCTGGATTCGCCCAGCAAACTGGTGGCTGACCTGCGCTACTTCCAGGTGGGCGACCTGCCCAACGACCCCTCGGTGGAGGAGACGGGTCCCTACCTGTACGCCTCCAACCCGGCCCTGGCCGAGATCTCGGTGGTTGGCGCGGTGGCCGAGCAGTTGGAGGACCCGGCGACCGAAGTCTTGGAGGGGACCACCGAACACCTCCAGGAGCTCAAGCGGATCCAGACCTCTGGGCCGGTGGCGACGCTGACCGCCTGGGGCGCAGGATCGGCGGGGACCGAGAGCCGGCTGTACTACGCGGTGAACAGCGCCGGTGGGGGACAGGTGTTCCGCGTCTCGGTGCCCCGCTTCGGGCTCCGGGCCGCTCCGGCGCCGGTGCCGGAGCTGCTGATCGATCTGCCAGGTGAGTTCGTCTCCGCGCTGGCGGTGGTGCCGGTGATGGGCACCAGCACCCGTGAGAACCTGGCGGTGGCCACCCGCAGCGATCAGGGCCGCAGCGGCCGGACCTTCGTGCGGGATCTGGTCTCGCTGACCGAGGTGACCCTCAACTTCCCCGGCCCGATGCGGGCCTTGCAGGCGGATCCCATCCCGGACAACACCGGACGCTACGTGTGGGGGCTGCAGGACGAGGCCGCCTGCGAGGGTGGCTTCCAGTGCCGGGGCCTGCTGGCGGCATTGGTTGCCAATGGTGCGCTGGCCAGCGAGATCCCGGTCGTCCATGGCAGCGGCACCCCGGTCAACTTCGGGTTGTACCCCAGCGCGTCCCTGCTGGCCCCGGGCCGGGACAGTAAGTTCCCGGTGCTGGGGGCGGTCGCCTATGCCAACGGACAGGTCGGCTTCTTCGATCCCGCCAAGTTCAGGAGCCTGGATGCGATCCCGGGAGGACCGCAGGTTGCCGGCTACGGCTTCCTGGATTCGGACGGGACGCTGTTGGAGAACCTGCCCGACCACGGGATCAGCCGCACCTCCATCTTGATGCAGGAGGGGGCGATCCGCGACGAGCAGCTGGCGCTGGTCTACCAGGGTGCGTTGCCAGGCCTGACTGGGTTGGCGCTCAATCCCTCCGACCCGGTGCCGACCGAGCTGCCGGTGGACCCGGCGCTGCTGGCGCCGTGCGTGCTTCCCCCCACGGCGCTGCCCAAAGATGCCCAGGCCTGCTTGCGGGTGCAGGTGGGCGACGTGGTCGTGCTGCAGGGCGGTTGCACCGCCGAGCTGTCCGTGGTCTCGGTGGGGGTGGACTCACTCTCGTTGAACGCCGCGCCGGGAGGCTGTTCGGGCGCCACCGGCTATACGGTCCGCGCCGGGACCACCCGTCCGCTGGTGGTAATTGGCAGCGCCAGCGGGTTTTTGGGCCGCACCGGGCTGGAGGACGCCGCCGACGCCTTCCGCATCTACCAGTCGTTCTACTACCGGCCGGACGGCATCGATCCGGCGCAGGCCACCTTGAACTTCGTGGTCCCCACGCTGGCGCCCGGCATCCTGCGTGACCAACGCTATCTGCTGACCCTGGCCAGCGGGGTCTCTCCGCTGTTCATTGCCTTCAATCCGGCCTCGTCGCAGGGCAACTACCGGAACCCGTACCCGGGGGGGATGGGTTATCTGCCCCGGACCACCTCGCTGTTCGTCACCCTCCCTGCCGCCCGGCAGGTGCTGGAGGTGGACACCGACCTCATCGCGCCCAACGTGGTGAACTTCGAATCGATCATCGAGTACCAGTAGACGCGACTTTGGACGGAGGTCGCGGGTCTGCTATCGTCCGCGGTTCGATGGAACAAAACGCCAGACCGGCCAGGAAGGTCGGCATCGCCGATCACATCTGGGAATCTTTTGAAGAGATGGCCGAGGCCATGGGGTCGGATCGCGACGCCCTGATCAACCAGGCCATGTTCATGTTTGCGCGCCTCAACGGCTTCCTGGAGGGCGGCGGCGCCGCTCCCAGTGTGGCCCGGGCCGCCAACAGCGCCCCCGCCCGGGGTGGCAAGGCGCCGGTCCTCTCTCCGGTGCAGGGGGGCAGGGACGGCACCCCGATGCCGTCTGCGCCTCCCCGCGGCCCGCCTCCCTCTTCCCGGCTGGAGGACGACCCGGTCCGCCGCGAGGTTGCCGAGCGCGTGTTGGAGACCGCCGCCGAGCTGGAGCGGTTGATCAAGGGCAAGAACGAGCGTCTGGACGACGGCGGCGACCTGCAGGACATGGACGACGCGCCCCTGGACGACGAGCAGCCCCAGGACGAGGAGCAGCACGACGACGCCTCCGAGGGCCCGGCCCTGTACCTGATGGCGGAGGGCGGCGAGATGGACAAGATCGCGAAGGAGCGCTTCGTGATCGGCCGCGGCAAGCACTGCGACTTCGTGATCAACTCCGGGAAGGTCTCCCGGGAGCACGCGGTGATCCTGCGGGACAACGACGAGTTCTACATCGAGGATCTGGGCTCCTCGAACGGGACCTGGTTCAACAAGCAGCGCATCAAGCGTCGCAAGATCGAAGACGGCGACGAGTACTACATCTGCAGCGAGAAGATTAAGCTGGTGATGCGGTAGCGACGCGGGGTGCTGTTCGAGCCGGTGGGTCCTGCGATGACGCCTGCTCAGTCCGCGCTGTGGGTTCTGGTGGGAGTGGCCCTGGTGATCTCGCTGGTGACCGATCTGCGCAGCCAGCGAATCCTGGACTGGGTCACCTATCCGGCCCTTTCTGTGGCCCTGCTGCTGCGGCTGTTCTGGATCGGCCCCGGAAACCTGGCGGAAGGGTTCCTCTCCGGTGCGCTGGGCGCGCTGGCCCTGGTGGCGGTGTTCGCCTCGCTGGCCTACCGGGGCAAGATGGGCTGGGGCGACGTGAAGCTGGTGGCGGTGGTGGGGGCGGGGCTGGGGCTGCAACTGGCGGTGGCGGCGCTGGTCTTCATCTCCCTGATGGGGGCGGCGCAGGCGGTGGGCGCGCTGCTGTGGCACAGGTTTTCGCCGGAAGGTCCCTCCGGCGGCGAACGAGGCGAACGGCGCATCCCCTATGGGGTGGCGATTGCGCTGGGAAGCTTCTGGGCAATGTGGTGGGACGTGCATTCCACGATCAGCTGATCGACGAGAGGACCGAACACCCGTGACCTTCTCCCTGCCGTCACTCGATCGACTCCTGCGGCCACTTGCGCTGGCGTTGGTGATCTCCGCGGTGCCCGCGCTTGCCCAGGACGGGAACACCATCAACCTCGGGATGGGCACCCAGCGGGTGATCCAGGTTCCCGGGCTGCACCGGGTCCACGTGGGTGACGCCTCGGTGGCGGACGTCCGCTCGGTGGGAAACAACCAGCTGCTCTTCGTGGGACAAGGCGAAGGCCGCACCACGGTGCTGGTGTGGAAGACCTCCGGGCAGCGGGTCAGCTACATGGTGGTGGTCCGCAAGCAGGACCCCAACGAGACCATCGGTGAGATGAAGAAGCTGCTGGGAGAGATCGAAGGAGTGACGGTCCGGATGGTCGGGGACCGCATCTACCTGGACGGTCAGGCCTACACCACCCAGGACGCCGAGCGGATCGACGAGGTGGTGTCGCTGTACCCCAACGTGAAGAGCTTCGTGAAGATCGCCCCCAACGCCAAGAAGCTGGTGGCCCAGAACCTCAACGCCAACTTCCAGAAGGCGGGCCTGCGCAACGTCCAGGCCACGGTGGTGGGCAGCACCATCTTCCTGGAGGGATCGGTGGAGTCGCAGCAGGACCTGCAGAAGGCGGAGCTGATCACCAAGGCCATCGGGGAGAAGGTGGAGAACCTGCTGGTGGTGGGGATCAAGCGGATGATCCTCTCCGAGGTGCAGTTCGTGGAGATCCGGCGTGACTCGCGGGATCGGTACGGCATCCGCTACCCCACCGACATTGGCGGCGGGATCTCCATCAACTCCACCTTCACCAAGGACATCTTCCCCTCGAACTTCTTCGAGATCGGCGCCGCCGGTTCGGGGATCGCGGAGGCGGACTTCGCGATCGGCTTCCAGGCCAACGACGGCTACGGCCGGCTGCTGGCCCAGCCCAAGCTGGTGTGCGCCAGCGGGGAGAAGGCGGAGTTCCACGCCGGCGGCGAGGTGCCGATCCCGCTGATCACCCAGAACCAGTTCACGGTGGAGTACAAGCAGTACGGGGTGATCCTGAACCTGCGCCCCACCGCGGACCGCAACGGCAACATCCAGACCGAGATCGAGGCCGAGGCCTCGGAGGTGGACACCTCGGTGTCCGTCTCCATTGGTGCTACCGTCTCGGTCCCCGGCTTCCGGACCCGGAAGGTGAAGACCAACGTCACCGTCCGCCACGGCGAGACCATCGTCCTCTCCGGGGTGTTCAGCCACGATGAGCAAAAGGCGGTCTCCAAGCTGCCGGGCCTGGGCAACATCCCGATCATCGGCGAGCTGTTCAAGAACCGGGCGTTCGACTCCAGCAAGCGGGAGCTGGTGATTTTTGTCACCCCCCGGATCGTGAACCCGGACTCGGACAAGATCCGGACGATCATCGAAGACGTGAAGCAGCGCTACAAGCAGGCCCGGGGCGAGGTCAGCTTCGGCATCTTCGACTAGGCCGTCTTCGACGACTCCGGTGGGGCCCGGCCCCTGGCCAAGGTTGGGGGCTGAGCGCGGCAGGGCTCGGTGCGGCCGAAAATCCGGACCAGCCAGGCAACCAAGCACCGACGGAGGCAACCGCGGCGCGGGGCTCTGATATCCTCCGCCCATGTTCTTGATCACGCTCGCCGAAAAGGGCGGGGAATCCCAGCAGCTCTCGTTCGACAAGAACGAGGTGACCATCGGCAGGTTGGCAGGGAACGACATCGTCCTCGGCAAGGGGAACGTGTCCAAGTACCACTCCCGGATCGTCTTCAAGGACGGGAAGTTCATCATCGTGGACATGAAGTCCACCAACGGCACCTTCGTGAACGGCAAGAAGATCGCCGCGCCACAGGTGCTGCGCCCCACCGACAAGGTCTACGTGGGCGACTACGTGATCAACGTTGAGTCCGGCTCGGTGCAGAGCGCCGGCGCGGCGGGCGGCGGCGGAACCCGCACCGCGCCCCCCACCCGGAACGCGGTGGTGCGCGGGGCCAAGGCGGAGGAGGAGTTCTTCGAGGAGGAAGAGGAGCCGGCGGACGACGAGACCGGCGCCGGGGCGGAGGAGGGCTACGAGGAGGACCGTTACGAGGACGAGCCCGCCGCGGAGGACGAGGCGCCCGACGAGGACGAGGCGCCCGACGAGGAGGAGGCGCCCGGGGAGGAGGAGCTGGACGACCCCCCGGCGGCACCGGAGAAGACCCGGATGCCGGCGTCGATGGCCGGCGCCCTGGCCCGCAAGAACAAGCTGAAGAACATGGACCCGCGCGTGGAGCGGTACGCGCGGCTGCAGAAGGACATCCACGACCGGCTGATCGAGTACCTGGATCTGCGCCGGCTGGACATGGATCGGCTGGGCGACGAGGAGCTGTGGCGCCGCACCGAGAAGGCGATCCGCGACATCATCGAGCAGATGGAGTCAGACGGTGAGCTCCCCGAGGACGTGGATCGGGAGGAGCTGCTCACCGATGTGCTCAACGAAGCGCTGGGTCTGGGGCCCCTGGAGGCCTTCTTGGCCAACGAGGACATCTCCGAGATCATGGTGAATCACGCCAACCAGATCTACATCGAGCGGAAGGGCAAGATCACCCTCTCGGACAAGATCTTCTCCTCCAACCAGGCGGTGCTGGGGGTGATCGAGCGGATCGTGGCGCCGATCGGCCGACGGATCGACGAGTCCAGCCCACTGGTGGACGCCCGGCTCAAGGACGGCAGCCGCGTCAACGCGATCATCCCGCCCCTGGCCCTCAAGGGTCCGTGCATCACCATCCGGAAGTTCAAGCGGGACGCGCTGAGAATCGAAGACCTGATCAAGTACAAGACCATCACCCCCCAGATGGCCGAGTTCCTGGAGATGTGCGTCAAGGCGCACAAGAACATGGTGATCTCCGGCGGCACCGGTTCGGGGAAGACCACCACCCTGAACATCATCAGCTCCTTCATCCCGGAGACCGAGCGGATCATCACCGTGGAGGACGCGGCCGAGCTGCAGCTGCCCCAGGACCACTGGGTGCAGCTGGAGTCCCGCCCGCCCAACCTGGAAGGGAAGGGCGCGATCACCATCCGCGACCTGGTGAAGAACTGTCTGCGAATGCGGCCGGACCGGATCGTGGTCGGCGAGTGCCGCTCCGGTGAGACCCTGGACATGCTGCAGGCGATGAACACAGGTCACGACGGGTCGCTGACCACCCTGCACGCCAACACCCCCCGGGACGCGCTGGCCCGGCTGGAGACGATGGTGCTGATGGCCGGCATGGAGCTGCCGGTGAAGGCGATCCGCGAACAGATCGCCTCGGCGGTGCACCTGATCGTGCAGCAGACCCGGTTCTCCGACGGGACCCGGAAGATCTGCTACATCACCGAGATCTCCGGGATGGAGGTCGACATCGTGACCCTCCAGGACATCTTCTATTACAAGCAGGACGGGTTCACCGAAGACGGCAAGGTCCGCGGGCGCTTCGTGGCCACCGGCTTTGTGCCCAAGTTCTACGACGAGCTTCAGCGTCGCGGCATCCCCGTCAACATGAGCATCTTCCGAGAGGATTAGTGGATGGCCACGCTGGTCGTTACCGGCCCGGACGGGTTCAAGGAAGAGAAGGAAGTGGTCGGCGAGATCACCATCGGTCGCGCCGACAACAATGAGCTGGTGCTCACCGCCGGCGGCGTCTCCCGTCGCCACGCGCGGGTGCTGCTCCAGGAGGGACAGGTGGTGGTGGAGGACTCCGGTTCGGCCAACGGGACCTTCATCGACGGGGCGAAGATCAAGGGCCCCACCCCGATGGGCCCGGGCGTCAAGGTCGTGCTGGGCGACTACGAGCTGACGCTCAAGGCCGCCGGCGCCCGGAAGCCCCCTTCCGGTCCCAAGCGCGCCAGTCCCAAGGTGGTCCCGGACAAGCCCGCTCCGCCGGTGTTGGGGGGCTCGGGCGCTCCGCCCACCCGCACCCTGGCCCGCTCCGGCCGACCGATGACAGACGCGGTGTTGCTGGAGGGCAAGGCCAAGGCCCGCGCCGCCGCGGCCAAGGCCCGGCAGGCCGGACCGCAGCCCACGGTGGAGGGTCCGCAGCTGCGGGGTCTGACCGGACCCTGGGCGGGGAAGGTGTTCCCGATCAACGACCTGGTCACCGTGGGCCGCGTGGCCGGGGTGACCCTGCAGTTGGATGACGACTCGGTCAGCCGCCAGCACGCGGAGCTGGAGCCCACCGAAGAGGGGGTGATCCTCCGCGACCTGGGCAGCGCCAATGGCACCGCGGTCAACGGCCAGCCGGTGACCGAGGAGGTGCTGCTCACCCCCGGAGACAGCGTGCAGTTCGGGGTGGTGGAGCTGCAGTTCCAGGACCGCGAGTCGGCGATGCCGCGCCGGGGCCTGGCGGCCTCGGGTGGAGGAGGGCGGGGCAAGCTGCTCTTCGCCGCGGTGGCCCTCCTGATGGTGGTGCTGGGCGTGGGGCTGGTGCTCAAGCTGAACCAGAACCCGAGCGGACCGGCGGTGCCCCGGCCGGTGGACACCACCGCCCAGGTGGTGGAGCTGCTCTCGGTGTGTCGCTCCTACGTCTCCACCGAGCTGAACAGCGAGCCGAACTGGAACAAGGCGGAGGACGCCTGCGACAAGGCGCTGGATCTGGACCCGATCAACAGCGAGGCCAACCAGCTGATCCGCCGGATCAAGTTCGAGCAGGAGAACTTCAGCAACTACGAGGCCGCCGAGCGGGCGATGCGGTTGAACCGCGAAGAGGAGGCGCTGCAGCTGTACTCCAAGATCGAGGAGGGCAGCTCCTACTACCTGAAGGTCAAGGCGCGGATCGCCGACGCGGTGGACCAGACCCTGCGCAGCTCCAAGGCGGAGTGTGACCGCTACGTGCGCAACGGCGAGCTGCGGCCGGCGCTGGAGCGCTGCGAGACCTTCATGAAGTTCCACTGCCAGCAACTGTCGCGGGACGAGCTGTACCCGCCGCCGGGCTACAAGCTGCGGATCGACGACTCCGGGCGGCTGGCCAAGAACCAGTGGCGGCCCCGGGACGCGATGTACCGCAAGTTCCTGCGGGTGCGGGCCAAGGTGGATCCGGCCGCGCCGGACTGGACCTGCCCGGTGCTGTCGATCATCCGGCCCCGGGAGAAGGTGGAGGAGTCCTGGCAGCGGGTGGAGAAGGCCCTGCGCGCCCAGCACAGCGAGAAGCTGATGTGGCAGGCCCTGATGCAGTACTGGCAGGGCAAGGACAACGAGGCCAACCGCAGCTTCCTGAAGATCGTGGAGGACGTCAGCAAGGCCGACCTGCACCGCCAGTCGCAGGAGCTGCGCCGGGACGCCGCCGCGGTGGCCTCCTTCTTCAAGGCCGGCCAGACCGCGCTGCAGCAGGACGACGTGGAGTCCGCCGCCCAGTCCTTCGAGGAGGCCTGGAACCTGGACATGAAGCTGATGGGGGAGCTGGCGGAGAAGGAACCCTCCTTCTGGCGTCAGAACATCGGCTCGGACCTGGCGGAGAAGTCCTACGAGCGGGGCAAGTACTACGCGGACCGGCAGGACCCGCTGCGGGCCTGCAAGGTCTGGAAGACCGCCTTTCGGTACTACAAGGGCAACACCTCGGTGAACAAGGCGATCGGCTTCTGCTCCACCCAGGCCACCGCCCACCTGAACAGGGCCAACAGCTGCGAGGCCTTGAAGACTGCGCTGATCTACGCGGTCACCGGAGACGGGGTGGAGGAGAAGGCGGCGCAGAGGAAGACCGAGCTGGGCTGCCCGTGACCGAGCCCGCCAAGGTCCTGACCCTGATCGACGCATCGGGGTTCATCTTCCGCGCCTACCACGCGATCACCCACCTCTCCACCTCCCGGGGGGTGCCCACCAACGCGGCCTACGGCTTCACCCGGATGCTGCTCAAGACCCTGCGGGAGCTGGAGCCGACCCACATCGCCCTGGCCTTCGACAAGGAGAGCCGCACCGGCCGGCAGGCGATCGACCCCGAATACAAGGCCACCCGCGCGGGCCCGCCGCCGGATCTGATTCCCCAGTTCGAGCTGATCCGGAAGATCGTCGCGGTGCTCAATGTCCCGGTGCTGGAGTACGCCGGGTGGGAGGCGGACGACGTGATCGGCACCCTGGTGGAGATCGCCCGAGCGGAGGGCTTCTGTGTCCGGGTGATCACCGGGGACAAGGACTTCGTCCAGATCGTCGCGCCGGACGTCGAGCTGTTCGACCCGATGTACGACAAGTGGACCCGGCTGCCGGACGTGCAGGAGCGGCTGGGGATCACCCCCGCCCAGATGACCGACTACCTGGCGCTGATCGGGGACGCGATCGACAACGTGGCCAAGGTCCCGGGGATTGGGCCCAAGACCGCCACCGACCTGCTGCAGCAGTTCGGCAACGTGGAGACGTTGCTGGAGCGGCTGGCGGAGGTGAAGAAGCCGAAGATCCGAGAGAACATCGCCTCCCACCGCGAGTCGCTGCTGCGCGCCAAGCAGCTGGTGACCTTCCGCAAGGATCTGCCGCTGGGGGACGTGAAGCTGGAAGATCTGGCCCGCCGCCCGATCCACGACGGCGAGGCCCGGGCGCTGTTCGGGGAGCTGGAGTTCTTCAAGCTGCTGCAGGAGATGCCGTCGCTGCCGCCCACCCCGCTGCCGGAGCGCACCTTCGTGGTCTCCACCCGGGACGCGGCGGACGCGTTGGCCGCGGAGATCCGGGCCGCGGGGACGGTGGCCCTGTACCCGGCCTACGAGGGCAACGCGTATGCGGCCTCCCTGGTGGGGCTGGGGGTGGCGTTGCCGGGGTCGCGGACCTACTACCTGCCGCTGCACCACACCTCGATGCTCTCTGGCCCACAGCTTCCCCAGGGGGACTTCCAGGCAGCGCTGGGAGCGGTGCTGGCCGACCCGGCGATCCTCAAGGACGGGCACGATCTGAAGGCGCTGTCCCTGCTGCTCGCCGGGATGGGGCTGGGGCTGGAGCTGGGCGGGGCCCACGGGGACGTGGAGCTGCTCTCCTATCTGCTCAACCCTTCGCGGCGGGAACACGCGCTGCAGGACATTGCCCGCGAGCGGCTGCGGCTGGAGCTGCCCACCCGGCCGGCTTCCGCGCTGGGGAAGAAGGGGACCGCGATCTCGGATCTGGGCGTGGACGAGTTGGCGGGCTGCTACGGGTCTTGCGCGGAGGGCGCCCGGCGGCTGGCCGCCGAGCTGTGGCCGGAGCTGGAGAACGTGGGCCTGGCCAAGCTGGCCCAGCAGATCGAGCTGCCGCTGTTGCCGGTGCTGGCCAGGATGGAGCGGGCCGGGGTGCGGCTGGACAAGGACGTGCTGGCCACGATGAGCCAGACGGTGGACGCGCAGTGCCTGGAGCAGGAGAAGCAGCTGCACGTGCTGGCCGGGCGGGAGTTCATGGTGACCTCCAACCAGCAGCTGGCCGAGGTCCTGTTCAACGAGCTGAAGCTGCCGGTGATCAAGAAGGGGAAGACCGGCCCCTCCACCGATTCGGAGGTCCTGGAGAAGCTGGCCGAGCAGCATCCGCTGCCCAAGGCGATCCTGGAGTACCGCACCCTCTCCAAGCTCAAGAGCACGTATCTGGATCCGCTGCCCTCGATGGTGGGCCGGGACGGGCGGCTGCACACGACGTTCAATCAGGCGGCGGCCGCCACCGGGCGGCTGTCCTCCACCGATCCCAACCTCCAGAACATCCCGATCCGCACCGAGCTGGGCCGGGAGATCCGCCGGGCCTTCGTGGCGGAGGAGGGCAACCAGCTGGTCTCGGCGGACTACAGCCAGATCGAGCTGCGGATCCTGGCCCACTACGCCCAGGACCCGGCGCTGCTGGACGCCTTCGAGAAGGACGAGGACGTCCACACCCGGACCGCCGCCGAGGTGTTCGGGGTCCCCCCGGAGGAGGTCACCCGCGAACAGCGCGGCGCCTCGAAGATGGTGAACTTCGGGATCGCCTACGGGCTCTCCCCGCACGGGCTGTCCACCCGGTTGAACATCTCCAACGAGGAGGCGGCCTCGATCATCGACCGGTACTTCGCGCGCTACGCGGGGATCAAACGCTACCTGGATGAGACCCTGGAGAAGGCCCGGCGCACCGGCTACGTGGAGACCCTGTTCGGGCGCCGCCGCTACATGGCGGACCTCAACTCGCGCAACCGGGGCGCGGCCCAGGCGGCGGAGCGGGCGGCGATCAACATGCCGATCCAGGGGACCGCCGCGGACCTGATCAAGCTGGCAATGATCCAGCTGGATCGGGAGCTGACCGCCCGGAAGCTGAAGACCCGGATGCTGCTGCAGGTGCACGACGAGCTGATCTTCGAGGCCCCCGAAGCCGAGGTGCAGCAGGTGGTGGCCCTGGCCCGGGAGAAGATGTCTGGGGTGTCCACCCTCAGCGTCCGACTGAGAATCGACGTCGGAGTGGGGCACAGCTGGGCCGAAGCCCACTGAAAGGCAGCCGTAAATACAGGTCCTTGACGGCTCAAGGGGCACTGCGTCAGAATTGTGGGGGCATGTAGGCAACTCCAAGCCTAAAGCCTCGAGAATCTCCGCATCCCGGTCGGATTTTCCGCCCCGGCCCTCAGCAGGTACTTGCCGCCATGACCGACATTTCCCGTCTCTCCCGTCCCGTCGTTCCCACCACCGCTTCAACCCCGTCGACCGTGGAGGCCAAGCCGGCCGCCGCCGCCCAGCCGGCGGGCGCCGCTGCCCCCACCGACGCGCTGGTTGGGGCCCGCGCCGGGCGGAGTGTGGCGG
>JALYOC010000082.1 GCA_030857095.1 Myxococcota bacterium
CGGCTAAGACGACCAGCGGACGGGCTGTTCTCCACCTCGAGTGGGGCTCGCCCGGCTGGGCATGGGCGACCTGGGCCCCCAGCAGCGTGCCGATCGCAAGCCCGGCATACAGGGGGAGGGCGAAGAGGATGCCCAGCTTGCCCATCTCGGTCGCGCGCTGGGCGCTGGTCAGCACGAAGGCCGGGTAGGCGCCGCAGGCCGCCACTGCTGCAGCGCTGAACAGGTACCGCCCCAACTTCTGTGGAGGCCGCCGGGCCAGGCCCCCTGCGAACCCGGTGGAGAGAAGCGAGGTGACCAGGATCGGGACCCAAAGCGATCTGAGGCCGAAGGCAACCATGAGAATCTGCGGAGCGACGAGCGCCGATAGCAGGAACGGCCAGCGCCGGAGACCGAGACTGTCCAGCTCGGTCACGGTCCAGCGGACAACGGCGATTGTCACCGCCAGGAAAATGCCGAAACTGAAGAGGAAGAAGAGCGAGTCGGGCGACACAATCCCAGCCTATCGAAACCGGAGCGAGGCTCAGGCCCCTCCCCGACCTGGTGACGGCGGGTTCCATCGGGGTCGCGAGGCGGCGATGGGTCGGCGGCGGGGCGGGCGTCGCGGGGGCAGGCGGGGGTGAACGGGCCGTCGACGGGCGGCTACCGGCGTGGCCCCGGATGAAACGAGCGGCTCAACCGCAGGCAGGGCCTGGCGGTCGCGGTGGGCGTGATCGGGGTCGGCTACCAGATCGTCCGGCTCGACGAGGTCCCGCTGATCTCGGTGGTGCGGGCCACCAGCTTCGCCCGCGAAAGGTGCGATGCGTGCCTACATGGTCTAACGCGCTCCGAGGGCCAGCGCGCTCGGCGGAGCGGCGTGTTCGGTACGATGGCGGCAGGTGTCGACCCGTCATCTCCTGAGGACCGTGGCGCTGTTCGCCCTCGCGCTGCCGGGGCTGGCTGCGGCGCAGAACTTCGCGCCGATCGCGCGCGGCTCCACCGACCGCGCTCAATACGTCCTTGGCGAGCCGGTCCAGTTCTCCTCGGCGCGAACCATTGATCCGGACAGCGGCCCCCAGCCGCTGAGCTTCTTCTGGGAGTTCGACGACGGTGCGAGCTCCACCGAGCCGTCGCCGTCCCACCTCTTCGCCGCGCCGCGCGCGTACTCGGTCACCCTCACCGTCAGCGACGGGGCCGACACGGCCGTGGCCGGGCTGGTGGTTCACGTCCTCGCGCCGGTGCTCGCTGCGGAGGCGCGACACAGCTCCGCCATCGCGGTGTCCGCGGATGGTCGAACCCTCTGGGTGGTGAATCCGGACTCGGGGACGCTGTCCGAGCTCAGGGTCGACGGCGGTGCCCTGGAGAAGCTCTCCGAACGGGCGGTCTGCACCCGCCCGCGGACGGTCGCTCTCGACGAGCCAAGGTCCCGGCTCTTCGTTGCCTGTCAGGGCTCGAGGACGCTCGTCGCGTTTGATTGGATGACAGGGAAGACCGCCACGGTCGCGGTGGGCGCTGAACCCTATGGGGTGGTGGCGCTGGCGGAGGGTGGCGCGCTCGTCACCAACCAGGGAGACGATACCGTCTCCGTCATCGGCCCCGACCTCAAGCTGCGCGGAGTCCTCCCTGTCCACGACGGTCCGCGCGCGGTGGCTTTGAGCGCGGATGGAGCCCGTGCGTACCTCACGCACTACCTGAGCCGGACCGGTGCAGGCGCGGTGACGGAGGTCGACCTCGGGCAGCTTTCGGTCGCGCGTCGGGTGAGCCTGCAAGACGACCCTGGCCCCGACACCGCATCGTCTGGCCGGGGGGTGCCCAATCTCCTCTCGGCTGCTGCCCTGGACCCGGCGGGCCGCCGACTCTGGGTGGGGGGCCTGAAGTCCAATGCCTCCGCCGGGCTGTTCCGCACCGGACGCGCCATCAATCCGGTGAACTTCGTCCGCGGCCTGGCAGCGCCCATCGACATGGCGGACGGGGTGGAGTTGCTGAACCGCAGGATCGACACCAACGACGCGGACAGCGTCTCGGCGATCGCGCTCTCACGCGACGGGCGCTTCGGATACTTCGCGCATCAGGGAGCAGGCACGGTCTCGGTCTATGACCTCTCGCGCGCAACGCTCTTCGACCCGGGCGCCGGCGCGAGCGTGCCCTTCGAAGGGAGGGTCACCACGGGGGACGCGCCGCAGGGACTCGCGCTCGCTCCGGATGGGCGAACGCTGTACGTCTCGAACTATCTGTCGCGCGACGTCGTGGCCGTGGATGTCTCCACCCCAGCTTCACCTGCGGTCGTCGCCCGGGTCGCGGTGACGCAAGAGCCGCTCGAGCCCGAGGTGGCCAATGGCAAGCGGCTCTTCTACCGCAGCCGCGAGCCCATCCATTCGAAGAGCAACTACGTCGCGTGTGCCTCCTGTCATGCGGACGGGGCCAGCCACGATGGACAGGTCTGGGACTTCACCCAGGACGGGGAGGGATTGCGCAACACGCTGGACCTGCGCGGGGCCTCCGGCCACGGTCCGCTTCACTGGTCCGCCAACTTCGATGAGGTGCAGGACTTCGAGAACGCCATCGTGAAGCTCTTTGGCGGGACGGGCCTCGCGCAGGACGGAGCAGGGCCCAATGCCCCGCTGGGAACGCCCAACGCGGGACGCAGCCAGGACCTGGACGACCTCGCCAGCTACGTCACCTCGCTGATCCACACTCCCAGGAGTCCGACGCGCGGCGCGAATGGAGCGCTCTCGCCCGCCGCCGCGCGAGGTGAAGCGCTCTTCCTTGAGCCCGCCAGGCGCTGCGCGGAGTGCCACCCGCCGCCCCGCTACACCACCAGCGCGCTGCCGGCGTTCTCGCTGTTCGACGTTGGGACCCTGGCGGAGGGAAGTGGCCGCCGCCTGGGTGGCCCTCTGGGGGGCCTGGACGTTCCCAGTCTGGTCGGTCTGTGGGATGGCGCCCCGTACCTCCATGATGGATCGGCGGCCACCCTGCGCGAGGTGCTGCGCGGATCGCGCGCCTCTCTGGAGAAGTCCCTCTGCGAGGATCTGGATGAGTCCCAGCTCAACGATCTGGTCGCGTTCCTGGAGTCGATTGACGCACCGGAGCCCGAGCCACCGCGCTCAGGCTGCGGGTGCGGCGCATCGCCCGGCGGATTGGTCATGCTGCTCGCCCTGCTCCTGGGGCCACTCGCCCGACCGCGGCGTGGTGCTGCCAATGTTAGATCCAGCAGGAATCGTTCACCCGGAGTGGGTCCATGAGCTTGCGTCAACGCTGGAGTGCGGTCGTCTTCTCTGCCGCGCTGATGGGGGGGGCGGTGGCGCAGGCGCAGTGGGCCGGGTTCGTGGACCAGAGCGACGCGCTCCGGACTGATCGCTTCAGCTTCACCGGGACGAACGCCGAGGCGGGTGACTCCAACGACAACTACTACGACGGAGATTTCGCCGACTTTGACGGCGACGGGCGCCTCGATCGCGCCGCCATCTCGCGCTACGGCCTGCTCTGGAACGCGGGCGGAGGCGTGATGGTGCCGGTCGCCGACACGGTGCAGGGCGGCAGCTACGAGTTCGGGGACAAGGACTCCATCGGCAACGACGCGGTCTGTTGGGCGGACGTGGACAACGACGGAGACCCCGACAGCATCCAGGGCGGGAACGGCGAGGCGCTCACGCTGCAGGTCAATCAGGCGGCGCGCTTCTCCATCAAGTGGAAGAAGAGTGGGAGCAGCGCCAAGCGAATCATCAAGACCGACCTGGAGCGGGACGGTGATGTCGACCTGATCGTGGCCGGCGTCTTCTGCCTCACCCGGGACTGCGGTCAGCCGGACGACTTCACGGTCTGGGTGAACGACGGGACCGGCCAGTTCACCGACGAGACCGTGGCGCGCGGCCTCGACTTCCGGACCGGGCTCGTCGCTGGAGTCTCCTCGGGTGATCTCGACGGAGACGGCGACTTCGACCTGCTGCTGGTCTCCGGGACGCGTCGGCGCGTGCTGGCGATGCTCAACAACGGCGCCGGAGTCTTCACCGAGCGCGAGGTCTACACGATTCCAGACGCGCTCTTCAGCTACCTGGAGGGTGGCACCGCGCTCACCGTGGGCATGTCGCATGCCGACACCACCGCGCTGGGCGACATCGATGGCGATGGCGACCTCGATCTGATCGTCGGGAGCTGGGCTCCGTTCGGTGGCCACCCCAACGTGTTCTACGGCCTGTTCCTGAACGACGGTGCTGCGAACTTCACCGAGGCGTCGGCGACGCGCTTCAACATCGGAAGCTCCACGGCGAAGCTTTACGCCCCCGAGGTGAAGCTGGTGGATCTGGATGTTGACGGCGACCTCGACCTGGTGGCGTACGTGCAGGGCGGCTTTGCGGACCTCGCTGGGAACTACCTGCAGATCTTCCTCAACGACGGCACGGGTACCTTCACGCTCACACCCGGGCTGGCTCCCGCCTTCACCCCGCCGGTGGGGACCATCAACTCCTTCGACGTCGCGGACTACACCGGCGACGGCGCACCGGACCTCTGGCTCGGAAGCGAGAACGGTCGCGTCATCGCGCTGGTGAACACCTATGTCGGCCCTGGCGGCGCTCCGGGAGACCAGCCACGAGACTTCAGGGTCGTCTCGGCGACGGCCTCCGGCGTCCGACTCGAGTGGAAGCCGCCTCCCTCCGCTTCGAGGGTGCGCTTCTATCGGGTGTACCGGAGCAGCACGCCGGGACTTCCCATCCGGGACCGGGTGCTGGTGAAGACCGTCGCCCGGAGTCGGCACGCGGATGACCTGTTCGTGGCGCCGATCCTCCCGACGACCACCGCGGCGCAGCTCGCGGATCCCCAGGTCACGCTCTCCTCCGACGGGACCGTGGAGGTGCTGGACCCCTCCGCCGCCGCGGGGGTGAGGTTCTATTACTCGGTCGTCCATGTCGGAGACGAGACCAAGGCCAGCGATCCGACGCCGGAGCTCGCCGCCACCGTTCCCGGGCCCTCCAGCACCGACTCCACCGGGCCGGAACTCGAGATCGTGAGCCCCACCCCCCAGCACTGGCAGGCGTTCCCGCGCGTCGTCCTCCAGTACGGCGATGCGCAGAGTGGCGTTGATCCCGCAACAGTGAGGGTGTCGTTCGATGCGGCGCTGGGGAGTCCGGCCAGTGGCGGCCGGGCCGCGAACGCGGACCTCGGCGATCTGGCCATCGGTAAGGACGAGCGCCACTTCGTGGCGGCGCTGCGGTCCCCGATGCAGCTCCCCGTCGACACCCTCGTCACCATGACCGCGACGGTGGCAGATCGGGCCGGCAACACGACCACTCGCCAGGTCTCGTTCTTCGTCACCACGCAGAGCGCGCAGCTGCCGACTGCCAGCTTCACCGCCACCCCCGCCAGCGGGGCGGCACCCGTGGAGGTCGCGTTCGACGGTGCTGCCAGCAGCGATCCGGATGGAAAGGTCGTTCGCTGGGAGTGGTACTTCGGCGACGGCTCGATGGCGATCGGTCCTTCGGTCCGGCACGCCTACGCGTTCGGGGGAACCTTCACGGCGCTGCTGGTGGTGCGGGATACCCAAGGTGGCGTCGGCGCGGCCACGCGGGCGGTCACGGTCAGCGGCGCTCCGGCCGTATGTTCGAACGGTGAGGTGCGCAGCTGCTACTCCGGGCCTGATGGCACCGCGGGCGTCGGTGTCTGTGCTGCCGGGTCACAGAACTGCCTCTCCGGCGCGTGGCAGCCCTGCGCGGGCGAGTCGGTTCCTGGAGAGGAGGTCTGCGGTGACTCGCAGGATGGCGACTGTGACGGCACCGCCGATGTCTCGGAGCCGGAGTGCTCGACGCCCGGAGTGGACGCCGGAACGGATGCGGGTGTTGACGGCGGTGAACCACCCAGTGGCTGCGGCTGCGGCACTCCAGGTCCGCTCTCGCTGGTGCTCGCGATGTTCCTGGCGATCTGGACGACCACCCGACGCCGAGGGTAGCGGGCCACCCGCCCGCCCAGGCCGCCAGTGACACTGGCGCGGGGTCACTCGTTCCCCAGGCTGCTAGGCCGCCAGGGTGCGGGTACCCGTCTCGGGAAGCACCGGCCGCGACATCCCCAGCGCGCGCTTGAAGTGGACCCACAGCGCCCGCGGAATCGCCCGGGCCAGAAAACCTCCGTTGGAGACGCTCAGACTGAGCTGCTGCGCGACCAGCGACCCCAGCGGGCGACCGTACGGCGTGGCGGAGAAGAGCAGGCGCCGCCCCGCATCCATCGGCTCTCCCGTCGAGTACGCAGCGTTGGTGGCGTGGAGTGGATACAGCGTGCGGTGGTGACGCTTGCGGTACGCGACCAGCCCCGCCTGGAGGTCCCCCTTGCCCTGCAGTGCGGGGACGGTCGCGTCCACCAGCCATTCTGCGGACGCCAGCGCCCACCCGCAGCCCACACCCCACATCGGGTCCGAGGCCAGCGCCGCGTCTCCCACCAGCGTCACCCCGCGTCCGTCGGGCCGCCGGTAGAGGTTCGGCATGTCGATCATCCCGAAGTAGTCGGACACCCGCTCGCCACAAGAGAGGACCGGGCTTTCGGGGAACTGCGCGAAGAGCCGGCGGAAGCTGCCCTCGGGGTCCGCCTTGAACTCCGCCAGCCGGGCCTTGTGGACGAAGCAGGCGATCAGTGTGAGCCCGTCATCGTTCGGGAACGCGTAGGCGCAGTCCGGCTCCTGGATCCAGAACTGCGCCTCGTTTCCGCTCTGGAGCGGCAGGTTCTTGAAGTAGGCCATGTAGCCGAAGCGGTTGTGCGGGAGCGTCTCCGTCTTAAAGCCACCCAGCTCCGCGACCTTCGAGTTGCGGCCATCCGCCCCGACCACCAGGCGCGCCTCGATCCGCACCGTGCCGCGGTCCTTGGCCGCCAGCTCCGCACCCACCACGCGTCCCTCGGCGCCGACCACCAGCGCACGCACCGAGTGCCCCAGCAGCAGATCCACGTTCGGCTCCGAGCCCGCCAGCGCACGCAACATCGGATCCAGCTTCTCGCGCCGGATGCTGTACCCGTGCCTCGGTCCGTCCGCTCCGTCGGCGAGCTCCGTCCGTGACCAGCCGTAACGGGTGTGGATCCGCAGCGAGTTGCGCACTGCGCCCGCCTCCTCCATCGCGCCGGTGACGCCCAGCCGCTGCAACACCGGCGTCCCGCACGCCTGGATGTAGTGGGTGCAGACCTTCTTGTAGGCGCTCGCGTCGGTGGAGCGCTCCACCAGGGCGACCTTCAGCCCGGCACGAGCATACAGCACCGCCGCAGTGGATCCCGCGATGCTCGCGCCCACCACCACCACGTCGAATCGGCTCTGCATTGGATGAACCCCCCTCGGGCGCCCGGCGCCCTCCGTCAATCTAGTCAGTGACTAGATAGCGCGGCGTCATCTTTCTGATGTCAAGATGATCGCCCGATGGCCCACAAACCCAAGCCCGCCTACCACCACGGCGCCCTGCGCGAGGCGCTGCTCAAGGCCGCGTCCGAGCTGGTCTCCTCCGAGGGAATCTCCGCGCTGACCCTGCGCGAGGTGGCCCGCCGCGCCGGGGTGACCCACGCCGCGCCGTACCACCACTTCAAGGATCGTCCGGCGTTGTTGGCAGCCCTCGGCCAGGAGGGCTTCGACGGCCTGCACCACGCCATGCGCGCCGAGATGGAGCGTGCCGGAGACGATCCGCTGGCCAGGTTCGCCGCGACCGGCCGCGGCTACCTCAAGTTCGCGCTGGAGAAGCCGTCACACCTGCGCGTGATGTTCAGCGCGGAGCTGGGCCCCAAGGACGCGCACCCCGGTCTGCTGGAGGCGGGAGAGCGTGCGTTCGGTGCGCTGCTGGAAGCGTCGCGGGAGGCAATCCTCTCGCTGGGAGGAGACGAGGCAAAGGCCTACGAGTACGCGCTCGCCGGCTGGTCCGGCGTCCACGGGCTGGCGATGCTGTGGCTGGACGGTCCGCTCCGCGAGGAGGTGGTCAACGCGGTGGACATCCACCGGCTGGGAGCCTCTACCGTCGCGATCCTGATCGACGGGATGAAGGCGCAGATCGCCTCGGCGAAGCGCGCGGCCAAGCCTGCGCGCCCGCCGAAGTGAGCGCGCTCGGTACGCCTTGGAGAACACGAATCAACCCGGGCGACGGGCTGCCCCGTGCCGGGACGCCTAGTTCGCCTCGACCCGCACCAGGTGGACGGCGGGGGGCGCCCCCTCTTTGTGGGGAGGCCACGCTGATTCGGCTGACGGTCCAGGGGGCCCACCGGCGCGGCCCGCGCTACAGCGAGGTTCCGGGGGTGGTCGGTTCCGTTGACCACTGGAACTGGTCCAGCAGCACCATCGAGTCGAAGTTGGCGTCGCCGGTGTCCCACAGCGCGAAGCGCAGGGTGATTGTCTCCCCGGGCACCACGTTTCCCCTCACCGTCAGCCAGCCGGTGCCGCCACCCACCTGATCGCCTGTCTCGCAGACGTTGGTCACCCCCTCCAGCCCGGTGCCGACCAGATCCTCGCTGCCGGTGCAGGTGGTGATGCTGTCCGGGTTCGAGGAGGAGCAGCCGATTGGACCGTTCTTGCAGGCGGTGAACAACCCGGTGTCCAGGGTGGCCAGGTTGGTCCCCACCGGGAAGCGCTGGTTGCCTGGGGTCGTGTAGGTCGCCAGGTTCTTGTCCGACGGGTTGGCGGGAGTCCCATTGAAGATGGAGGTCAGCAACACCAGGAACTGGTCGCTGTACGCCGAGCAGGTCCACTCCGGGAACTCCGCGGAGAGGAAGTAGCTGCTCAGCTGGAAGGAGCGGGCGTTCTGCGGCACTTTCACGCTCAGGCGCAGCATCACCGGATCCAGGGCGGTGGTCCCGCCCAGCGCCGCACAGCCTGGCGCCGTGGGACGGGTGCCCCCGTTGGCCAGGACCCAGTCCGAAGGGAAGCCGCTGCTGGTGCCATTGTTCGTGCTCTCGAAGCTGGAGAAGACCGGGTTGGTGTCCGCGGTCCCCGCGGCATGGGCGGTGGAGAGCACCAGCAGCGCGCTGCCCTCCCTGGCAGTCACCGCGCCCAGCTGCGGCCGCGCCGCGCGCTGCTCCGCGGCTGGGGACCCGGTGCCATCCACCTTCAACCACTGGGCGCTGACCAGGCCCCAGCCGCTGCCCGGCGTCTGCTGGCACAGGCCCAGCGCCATGGCCGCGTCCACCGGGTTGTTCGCCTCGGTGCTCAGCCCGACATCACAGGCGGTGGGCGCGGTGTCCGTCGCCCCATCGCAGTTGTCATCCACGCCGTTGGCCAGCACCTCAAAGGCGCCCGGTCCCACCTCGGTCGGCTGGAGGCAACCGTCCTCCGCCGAGTCGCAGCAGTCGCCGTCACAGCGGGTGAAGCCGTCCCCATCCACGTCCAGCGAGTCGTCGGGGTTTCCGTTGCAGTCCTCGTCCTGGCCGTTGCCGCACACGTCCAAAGTCGGCAACACCTCTCCCTCACAGCTGCCCCAGGTTCCGCTGGCCTGGCAGGTCTGGGTGCCCGCCGCGCAGGTCCCGACGCCGGAGGTGCCTTGAGGGCCGGAGTAGCAGCCACGGGTCTCCCCGTCCGCGCACTCCGGGGGCACCTCGGGAACGCAGCTTCCCTCGGTGCACACGTGGTCGGCGTCGCAGGCCCGGCCACAGCTGCCGCAGTTCGCCACGTCGGTCTGTAGATCCGGATCCCCGGTGCCGTCGCAGTCGTCGTCCACCGAGTTCCCGCAGGTCTCGCTGGCGGCGGGGGTGACCTCCCCCTGGCAGGCGGTGCCCCAGGTCCCGTTGGCCTGGCAGGTGTTGAGCCCCGCCTGGCAGCGGCCCACGCCCTGGGTGCCCGCTGCTCCTCTGTAGCAGGCGCGGGTAGCGCCGGCGGAGCACTCCGGGGTGAAGCACTGGCCCGCCGTGCACAGCTGGCCGGTCTGACAGGCGCTGTCGCAGGCCCCGCAGTGCACCGCGTCCGTCTGCAACTCCACGCAGGCGTCCCCGCCGCATCGCTCGCAGGGCTCTTCGGAAGGTCCACAGCCAACGACGGTGAGCGTGATGGCCAGCACAGCCAGAGACACAAAGCGCATGTGGACTCTCCCAGACGACGCCCACCGTTTAGTCTGTGGTCGGCGGCCCAGGCAATCCCCGCGCCGGATTGGCCGCGCGCGTAGGGCCCGCGCGGGGATCAGTGTTCGTGCGGGCGCGGCTGCAGGTCGATCACGGACGGGTCCAGCTTCCAGATCCCCTGGAGCATGTCGGACGCGTAGAGTTCGCCGTCCATCAGGTGGACGCCCCAGACGTAGTTCTCACCGGGGACCTTCCCCAGCGCGTGGCCGACCTCGCGGTTCTGCTTGCCCAGGTCGATGCGCCCGTCAGCGGTCACCTCTTCTCCGTGCCCGTGCGCCAGGTCCCCGCGGATGTCGATCGCCCGGACCCCACCGTTGTAGTAGGCGGCGTAGAGGATCCCCTTCTCCGCATCGAGCGCGAAGTTGTGCGTCCCCGCGCCCTTGACGCTGAAGAACGCGACCTCCTTGGGATTGGCGAGATCGGTGATGTCCACCACGTGGATGTCGCCCTGGGAGGACTTGCCGATGCTCCCGGGGATCTCCTCACCGACGAAGGCGAACGTCTTCCCGGAGTCCGGATCCTTGTAGGTGGTGATGTTGTGCGCGCTGCCGTTCTTGGTGGCGAGGGTGCTGATCTTCACCGGCTTCTCCGGCGTCCCGCCCAGCCCGCCTCCGCCGATGTCGTAGATAGTCATCCCCTGATCCCAGCCGGCGGTGAAGAGCAGGCCGTCCTTCACGTGCACGTCGTGCTGGTAGGGGCTGCCCACGGGGTTGGAGTTCACCTCGCGCGGCTTTGTCGGGTCGGAGAGATCCAGCGTCACCACCCTGGGCGGCCGCGAATAGATGATCGAGCCGAAGGCGTAGAGCTTCCCGTTCACGGTGGCCAGCTCGGCGGTGTGGACCTCGGCCTTTCCCGCCGAGACGTACTCCCCCAGCAGCTTCGGCTTCGTCGGATCGGTCAGATCGTAGGTAAGCACCTGGCCGCGGTCGGTACAGGCGAGCAGCAGCTTGCCGTCGTCGGACACCTGCACATCGCCGATCGTGCCGGCGCCCGGGACGGTGATCGATCCCACCGCCTTGGGCTCGCCACCCTTGGTGTCGAAGATGTTGATGGTGTCGCCCCTCTTTCCGCGGAGGTTTCCCCAGGTCGTGGCGTAGATGATGCCGTCCTTGCCGTGGACCTCCGCGGTGTAGCGGTCCTTCACCGCGCCCAGCCCCAGGACCGGCAGCTCCACCGAGGTGGCCGGCTCCGGCCGGGAGACGGTGTTCAGTTCGATGCCCCAGCTGCGCAGCGTGCCCGTATCCAGCCTGGCGGCGTCCTCGACGGTCAACGTCCAGGTGCCCTTCGTCTGCTCTCCCTTGAAGGCGGAGAGATCGAAGTCGCCGGCGAGGTCATCGTCCTTGCCACCCTGGCGGTTGGAGATATCCACGGTCTTGCCGGATGGGGAGGTCAGCTTCACCACCAGATCGCCGCGGTAGCTGTGGCCGATGTCCAGGCTCAGCTTCAAGGTGTCGATCTCGTAGGCCTCGGTCACCTCCAGGGTGGAGGTCACTGTCTTCAGATCCGCGATCTCCACATTCGGCGTGGCGGTGACCGTGATCGGCTTGCCGCCATGGCCCCGGACCGGATCCGGAGGGAACGGGCCGACGGGAGGGACAGGCCCGCTGTCCAGCGACAGGTTTGGCAGGGCACGGAAGGGCTCGACGGGCGTCACGCGTGCGGGCGTGGTGTCGAAGTGGGCCGCGGTCTCCGGCCTGCCGGTGGAGGGCGTCGTCACCGGGACCGCGGCCGCCGGCGGCGAGGGAAGGCGGGCGGACGTCGGGGCATCAAGGGGACGGACGGTCATCGGAGTCACTCGCGGTGAGAATGGAAGGGCGGAGAGTATACCTCGATCCCGAGGCGCGTTGTCTGCGGAGGCTGGCGTGGGCCTTACGGCAGTCGGTGATAGAGCGGCGTACCCGCCGGCGGAGAGTTCACCGCGGCGGCCGGACAGCGCCACCGCCCACCGCTGGACCTACTGGCCGGCGGCGAAGATGAACCCCCCGTTGCTGTTGTTGGTGACGAACGCGCTCAGCTCCCAGGAGGTCATCTGCTTCACCACCCCGCCGTTGGGGTCCTTGATGGTGAAGGTGTCGGTGGCCGGGTCGTACCCGTCCACCATCATGTAGTGGCCACCGATCCCGGAGTCTCCGTTGATGATCCCCTTCCCCGCCGCCTTCAGCGCCGCCAGCGCGTCGGCGCCCGCGCCGGAGAAGCGCTGGTAGCCGATCCCCAGTCGGTCCAGCATCCCGTTGATGGTGTCCACCGGGGTCTGGCCCATCGCGTCGATCCCGAAGGCATCGGAGAGCTGCTGCACCAGCGCCGCCGCGTCACCGCCGGAGAGCCCCAGCGCGTCGGCCAGCATCGCCACCGAGGTGGGACCGCACTTGTAGGCGCCGCCGGGGAAGTTGAGCTGGTTCAAGGTCGCGCCGGCTCCCGGGACGCCTCCCGGGACGCCGCCGGCGGCAAGGCCGCTCTTCACTCCCGGCTGGCCGCCGCTGCCCGGCTGGCCGCCACCGCGCGCGGCCGGCTCGAAGCTGCTCTGGCCGCTGTGCCCCGGAATCCGCAGGGTGCTGCCGGCCAGGATCAGGTCCGGGTTGGCGATCCCGTTGGCCCGGGCCAGCTCGGCCACCGAGACTCCGTACCGCTGGGACAGCTTGTTCAGGGTGTCGCCCCGGACGACCTGGCAGTTCATTGTAAAACCTCTCTCATGAAATGTTTTATTGATTCTCGGGTGGGAGGCTCCACGGGTTCTGTCAAATGTCTTTACGGGCTCGCGGCCGGCCTCTCTGGGGGAGACTGGACGTGTTGGGCCCCAGGAGCTCCGACGTGGTATCCGCCTGGCTGTCATGGCGTCCGCCTCGAGCACCCGACTCGGCACCGTCCTGTTCCGCCTGCGCAGCTTCACCCCGGTGCCGGTGATCCTCCTGCTGGCGTATCAGCTGTGGCGCTCCCGCGGCGGGCCCGGCCCCGGCGGGGCGGAGCTGGATTCACTGCTCAACTGGGTGGGGTTGGCGGTGGCGCTGGCCGGCCAGGGGTTGCGCTTCTACACCCTGGGGCAGGTGCCGGAGGGGACCTCCGGGCAGGACAACTTCCTGCAGGCGCGCTCCTTGAACACCCGCGGCCCCTACGCGCACGTGCGCAACCCGCTCTACGTGGGCAAGCTGGGGATCATCCTCGGCCTGCTGCTGATCGCCAACGACCCGTGGGTGTCCCTGCTGGGCCTGGGCTTCTTCTTCGGGCAGTACTTCTTCATCATCCGCGCCGAGGAGGCCTTCTTGGAGGGCCAGCACGGCGAGGCCTACCGGGAGTTCTTGGCCAAGGTGCCCCGCTGGGTGCCGCGGCTGACCCCCGCCTTCCCGGGCAGGCTGCGCGCCTCGTTCGACTACGCGCGGGGGCTGAAGAAGGGGCACAACCCGTTCGCAGCCTGGGCGCTGGGCGCGCTGGTGCTCAGCTACTGGGAACTGCACGCCCGCGGCGCGCTCTCGCCGGTGCGCTTCAACGTGCTGGTCGGGCTGGCGGTGACGGTGGTGCTGGCCTTCGGGCTGATCAAGGCCTGGAAGCGCCGCTGGCTGTTTGCCTCGCGGGCCTGAGCCACCGTTCGACCCCTCGATGTCACTCGCCAGGGTCCGAAGGCGGCCGGTTGCCGGAGCCGGTCGTCGCCGCGGTGGAGGGCGGGGCTCCCGGCGCGCAGGCGGGCAGCTTCTCCATCGCCTCCAGGTCGTGAGCGGGGACGATCACCAGGTCCGGGGAGGCCAGGTGCAGCGCGTGGAGCAGGGCGATCATCTCTCCCAGCCGCGCTGGATCCCCGTCCACGATTCTGCTGGCCAGCGGGCTCTTGTGCGCCGGGCGGCGGTAGCCCTCGACCGTCCAGGTGGTGTCCCCCACGAACAGCAGCCGCTGGCTGGGGGTGTTCACGAAGTACGCGGTGCTCCCCAAGGAGTGCCCCGGCTGCGGCACCGCCACCACCGAGCCATCCCCGAACAGATCCTGGGAGGCGGCGAACCCCTGGTAGGGCGGGCCCTCGAACTCGAACGGCTGGGCCCGGACGGCAAGGCCGGTGAACTGCCGGCGGATCATCCCGTGCTGGTACTTCTTGTCGATCGCGGTGATCGCCTCCCACTCCGGGGCGGCCAGCCACAGGCTGGCCCGGGGGAGATCGCGGACAGCGCCGGCGTGATCCCAGTGCGCGTGGGTGAGCAGCGCGTAGCGCACCGACCGGGGCGAGATCCCCAGCCGCTCCAGGCGCTCGGCCAGTGGGATTTTCTCCTTGCTGCTGCCCATCAACAGGTAGCGCTCCAGCGGCGGCGCGTCGGCGATGTCCCGGGCAACCTCGTAGCCGAAGTCCGGATCGATGATCGCCAGCCCCGTGGGGTGCTTGATCAGCACCGATGCGGTCACCTGCCGCCAGGTGGAGAAGCCGCCGCCATCCAGGCCCATCAGCAGGGCGCGATCCCGCTGCTCGCCCACCGTGTGACACACCTCCACCGTGGCCGGGGGCAAACCCAACGCCTCCACCTCCACCGTCCGGGTGGGGAGCGCGGGCAGACACCCCGCGCCGATCAACAGGGCACATCCAGCAGGGAGGGTTCGTCTCATTGGCTCACGCAGTATGCCCGGAGCAACTGCGCCACGCTGAGCGTCTGCTTCTGCCGGGTGGGTCCATTCGCTCCAGGGTCTTCTGCTGCGAGCGCTCCCCGCCGGGGATGGCGGCCATCCTGGGCTGGAAGAAGGGCGGAGATCCAGGCTCAGTAGAACTGCATCTGGCCCGGGAGCAGCCCCGGGTATGGGGCGGTCAGCCCCAGTCGCGCCGCCAGGTCGTTGGCATTGCCCATCGCCCGGGACAGCATCTGGCTCGCGTTGTCCAGGCTGGACCTCGCGCTGGAGACCCGTTCCTGTGCCAGCGCGTAGCCCCGGTCCGCCTCGTGAAGCGGCCCCTCGAGCGCATACAGCTCGGTGCGCGCGTGGATCTCCTGGTCCGGGTTCAGTGCATGATTGACCCGCGCCACGGCGCTCTGGACCGCGCTCTGTGCTGCGGCGCGCACCCCCTGGGTGGGAGCCCCTTCCAGCGCCGCACGGAGCCCGTCCTGGATCGACTCCAGCTCCCCCCGAAGGGCGATCTCCTGCTCCGGCGAGGTGGCGGCGTTGAGACGGCGGACCACGTGGTCCCTCGCCCGCTCCAGGGTGTTGACCGACTCCGAACGCAGGCGGGTGTCCGCGTTGCGCAGCAGCAGCGAGGTCAGCCGCACCTGCCCTGCCGCGGAGGTGACCGCCGCCCTGCGCTCGGGCACCACGGTCTCGGTGAGGCGCCCCAGGCGGGTCCGAAGCGCCTCCGCCTGGTGAGGCGTGAGGCGGGCGGAGGCAGGCGTGGTCGAGGCGGCGGAGGTGGCGGCGCCCGACGGACTCGGGTTGCCCAGCACGCTGCGAAGAACTGCCCAACGGTTCGGGGAAAGCATGGTCCGGCTCCTTGGCGAGAGACACGCGGTCTCGATGCAAGGACGCTGCCATCTATCGTTCCCTCGGAGGAATCGAAGAGGGGTGAGGTCCGGGTCCAAAGCGCATACGGTTCGCCCAAGCCTCGTACAACAGCTGCGCGATGCCGCCAGTCACTTGATCCGAGGGACCGGCTTCGCCTGAAATGGCTGAGTGAGCGAGCCGAGCGCCGAGGTCCCGATGGGTCAGCCTGCCTCCGGATCGCTCGCCGCGACCATCTTGCGCGATCACCTCCGGCACGACGAGGGCGCCCGCGAGGCGACCCTGGCGCGCTTCGGGCTGGGGCTCTCCATCGGCGGCGCGATCCTCGCGGCGCTGCTGGATCTCCTGCGGGGGGAACCGCTGCGCCCGACGACGCTGGCGCTGCTCTCGGTGCTCGCCGCGATCACCGCCTGGTTGGCCGATGACATTTGCCGCAGCGACGTGGCCGGCCGCTGGAGGGCGGCCACCAGCGCGGTGCGCCGCTCGCGGTAGAGCAGCTTCGGGGTCGCACTGCGGAGTCGCTAGGCGAGTCTCGCAACAACCGATTCGCCTATAGAGCGGGCCCTTCTCGTCGCGTCGTTGAAGGCCCGTTGTCGAAGGCCCCGCTGAAAGGAAGTCTCCCTCGTCTGACAAGCTGACCGGACGCTCGGCACCGCCCTCATCCACCTCCGCCCGGCCGGTGCAGGGCCGGACGCCGCATGCCCCGGACGAACTCGCATGGCGCGCCTACTTCGTCCGGTTGAGTGTCGAAACCACCGACTCCCTGCCTGGTCGCCTGCTGGGTACCGGCTGACCACCTGGGCGCCCAGACTTTGAAGCCCGGGTGCGCCGCGGCCGGCCAGTCCGCCAGCGCCTGGCGGTCCTCCTCCCGGGTCACGTCACACCGGCGGGCCACCAGCCCCGGATGGGCCCGCGCCGCCTCCTCCAGCTTCGCCGCGTCCCGGCCGGTGATGATCACCTGGTTGCCGCGCCGGAGCAGCTCCGCCGCCAGCGCCAGGCCGATTCCAGAACCACCCCCGGTGAGCACCACCGTGTTGCCACTGAGCTTCAACTGGGTCTCCCTCCGAACGGGGCGCAGACTTTGGACGGAAAGGGGGGAGGTGCGCCACTGGACCCGAACGGGATCCGCGAGGTCAGCTCGTGGCGTTGGGTCCACGCGATCAATGCCAGCATCGGCGTGCTGGGTCCTGGAAGGGTGCTTTCGGTGGGGGACACGCCGAACTGGATCGAGGTGCTGGAGCTTCCCTGACCCGCCCCCGTCCGGGCTACAGCTCCCCGGAGATCCCCACCAGGGCGCCGCCGCCCTGCATCGGGGTCAGCAGCAGCGTGGCCGCCCTGGGCTTGGCCGGGGCGGTGACCGGCAGGAACTTCTGGTAGCGACCCGGCGGATCGCCCACCAGCCAGAACACGGCGCTGGCCGTCACCGCCACCGCGGCGCCACCGAGCGCGATGTAGGAGACGGTGGCGTCCCGCTGGATCTGATCGCGCAGCTGGTTGGCCAGGTAGCGGTGATCCACCTCGCCCTCCACCTCCACGCCTTGCAGCAGCAGCGCCCGGTGGAAGGCGAAGGTGCCCGCCTGGTCCGCCGATCCGTAGCGGGAGATCGCCTGCCACTGGAAGAACGCCCCGGTGACCACTCCACCCAAACCCAGCGCCGCGGTGCTCCACGCGCCCAGGCGCATCTGGAAGGCACGGGCCTCGTACTGGGCGATGTAGTCCGGGCTGGGGACCAGCAGCACCGACTCCTGTGACAGCTGGTTGGGGGCGATGCGGACCTCCTTCTGGAAGGTGACGAAGCCCTCCTTCTCCACCTGAACGAAGTGCGGTCCCGCCGGGAGCGGCAGCCGGCCGGCCAGCGGGGTGGTGCCCAACGGGCTGTCGTCCACCTTCACCACCGCGCCGGCCTCGGTCACCTCCAGCAGCAGGCTGCCGCTGCGCGCCGCCAGCACCTTGGAGACCAGCTTGATCACCGACTTGTGGACCTTGCCCGTCAGCTCCGCCTCGGAGAGACCGGTCTGCACGTCGGATCCCTCGCGCCGGCCCTCCCGGGTATTGAGCAGGGTCAACTCCAGCGTGTAGGTGGTGGGCATGGACTTGTCGCCCGGGAGCCTGCTCACCTTGCCGCTGACGACGTACTGGTAGTCCACCGAGAGCAGCTGGGTCAGGTCCGTGCACTCCTGAGCCGCGCAGCCCACCAGCTGCCGCTGCCGCTCCAGCGCCACCAGGCTGCGCAGGGCCTCGCTGGTGGAGACCTGGAACAGCCCCAGCCGGGAGAGCTCGTTGGCGACCACCCCAGAGAGGGTCTGGGCCAGGGACTCCCCGGCGCCGTTGGCCGCGAAATCTGTGACCGCCAGGCGCGGCGTCTCCTGCCCTGCCGCCTCCGCGGAGCCCAACACCAACACCGCGAGAAGCAGTAAGCGCATGGGTCCAAGGTACGGGTCCGGCGCTGTCGACGTCAATCCGTCAACATTGCTACGGTGGACCCCACGTCTGGTTCGTGAGTTCCCCGCGCGAACCTCTCTTGGGGGAAATCCATGTCCAGCACACCCAGATTTGCGCTTACGAAGTTCATTGTCAGCGCACTCCTCCTTGGAGGCTGTAGCTACGATCTGGCGATGCCCGAGGTGCCGCAGCGGGCGCAGCTGCAGGGCAGCCTGGACACCGGTGGGAAGCTCCCCGCCGACGGGAACGACGTGGTGCTGATCAGCGAGGACGGCGCCCGCACCGTGCAGCGCACCAGCGGAGGCGGCGCCTTTGGCTTCGTGGATCTGGCGCCGGGCCTGTACTTCCTGGAGGTCTCGTTGCCGGGGTTCTCTTCCTTCGTGCGCCCCAACCTGCGGCTGCGCGGTGGAGATTCGCTGCAGCTGGGCGCGCTGGTCCCCAGCTGGCTGGGCGGCACCTCCCAGGAGGGGATCATCACCGGAAGGGTGGTGGCGGTGGACAGCTCGCAGACCACCGGCGGCCAGGTGGAGTTCCTGCTGCAGCCCTCCGGGACGCGGGTGGCGCTGGCGGCCATCGGCCTGGGAGGCGACTTCGTGCAACGGGTCCCGCCCGGCTCCTACAAGCTGCGCGCGTCGCACCCGCTGTTCGTCACCACCGAGAGTCCCCCGGTCTCGGTGACTGAGTCCCAGAGCCTGGACCTCTCCTCCCAGCCGCTGTCCATGGACATCAACCCCGCCACCCTCTCCGGCAGCGTGCTGCGCGAGCGGGACGGGGACACCGCGGTGCCGGCCAGCGGCGCGCTGGTCACCCTGGGCAACGGGACCACCACCACCACCGATGCCTCCGGCGGTTTCTTGATCACCGGCCTTGCCGGCGGTGAGCGCACGGTGCGGGTCACCCTGGCCGGCTTCCATGATCCACTGCCCACCCGCATCGCGACCCTGGTGCCTGGCGAGGGCACCTCCCTGGACCCGGTCACCGTCCGGTTGGATCGCGGCGCGCTGGCCGGGACGGTGCAACTCTCTGACGGGCAGACCGCCAATGACATCACCGTGGCCCTCAATGGCCTGCCCTACTCGGCGGGGGTGGCGCCGGATCCCTCGGTCCCCAGCCGCGGCAGCTTCCTGCTCTCCGGGGTCCCGGTGGGCAGCTACGAGCTGGTGGCCACCAAGGCCCGCTACTCCCGGGCAACGCTCCCCAACGTCACGGTGGGCACCGACGCCACCACCCAGGTGGGCGCGCTGACCCTCACCATCCTCCAGGGCGACTTCGACATCATCGACCCGGACGGCGCCAACACCCCCGGCTACAGCCGGTCCCGCGCGGTGGCCCTCAACCTCTCCAACTTCGGGTCCGCCGCCGAGTACCGGGCCAGCGAGGATCCCTCCTTCGCCTCCACTGCCTACGTCCCGTTCACCGGCGGCAGCCAGAAGGCCTTCACCCTGGCTGATACCCAGGGCACCCGCACCGTCTACGCCCAGTACAAGGACGCCGGCGGCACCGAGAGCCCGGTGTTCTCCGCCAGCGTGGTGCTGGACACGGTGGCCCCCACCGCCCCGGCGCTGACCGTGGCCGGTGGCGACGGGTTCACCCGGGTCTCCAACCCGCTGGTGGTCACCCTGGCCGCCACCGAATTGCTTCCGCCGGGCGTGGACACTGTGTCCGGGCTGGCCAGGGTCCGGCTGAGCACCGCCTCCACCGTGGATGGAAACGGGGTGCTGGTGGCCACGCCGGTCACCTACCAGCGGGACCTGGCCTTCACCCGCCCCGGCTCCACCGACGGGCCGGTGACTGTGTACGCGCAGTTCGAGGACCACGCCGGCAACGTCGGCGCGGTGATCTCCGACCAGGTGGTGGTGGACACCGCCCCTCCCACCGGCTCCATCGCCCTGGCGGACGGGCCCCGGGCCACCGCGCCGGGGTTCACCCACCAGGCGCTGGTGGATCTGGAAATGAGCGCCGCCGCCGAGCCCAACGGGGGCTACACCCTGATCAAGATCGCCAACAGCCAGGGTGCGTTGAACAGCGCGGTGTTCCAGCCGGTGCAGTCGGTGGCCGCCTGGTTCCTGGATCCCACCAGCAACGGCCAGAAGACCGTCTACGCGCAGCTGCAGGACGCGGCAGGCAACGTGGGGCTGACCCAGCTCTCCGCCCAGATCACCTACGACACCATCGCCCCTTCGCCGATCAGCGCCACCCTGCAGGGCCCGTCCATCACCAACGCCGCGCAGGTGACCCTGCTGCTCTCGGCGGCGGACAACACCCAGCTCTCTCCCACCGCCGCGGTCACCGTCTCCGAGGACGCCTACTTCCAGGGTCCGGGCACGGTGGGCCCGGGCGCCTATCCGGCTGACAACCTGGTCACCTATCCGCTGTCCGTGGAGGACGGGGCCAAGCAGATCTACCTGCGCCTGCGCGACGCGGCCGGCAACGACAGCACCGCCTCGGTGCGGGTGACCCGCGACTCCACCCCGCCCGCCGCCTCCTTCACCCTGGAGGGGATCCTGGCGGACGGGACGCCGTCTTCCACCCTCAGCTCTACCGCCTCGGTCACCGCCCGCATCACCCACAGCGGCGCCAGCCTGTTCCTGCTGGGGGACGCTTCCCTGGTCAGTTGTCCCTCCACCGCGGGCAGCTACACCGTGCTCTCCACTCCGGCGGTGACCCACACCCTGGGGGGCACCGGCCCCACCCGGACGGTGACGCTGTGCGTGCGCGACGCAGCGGGCAACACCGGCGGGCCGTATACGCAGACCATCCTCCTGGACGCCGCGGTGCCCAGCTTCTGCACCCTGGAGCTGCAGGGCTTCCGCCGCGACGGCAGCGCCGCCCCCGCCGGGCTGACCGCCGCCGCCGACGTGACCGCCACCGTGTCCGGCTGCAACGAGGTCCCCTCCGAGCTGTACCTCACCACCGGCGCGGTCACCTGCAGCGCCTCGGCCTCGCTGGGATGGCAGCCCTTCACCCAGGGCGGCACCATCTCCCTCCCCGTTGGCGATGGAGCCAAGACCGTGCGCGGCTGCGTGAGGGATGCGGCGCGGAACGTGGGCAACGTGCAGCCCGCTGCGGTCACCTTGGACACCGCCGCGCCCTCGCCGGCGACGGCCGCCATCGTGGGGTCCTCCACCACCAACAACGCCACACTCACCTTGAACCTCTCGGCCAGCGATCCCAGTGGGCTGCATCCTTCCTCCGCGGTGACCGTCTCGGAGGACGCCTACTTCGCCGACGCCACCACGGTGGGCCCCGCCGCGTTCCCGGGCGGCGGGCAGCTGGCATATCCGCTCTCGGCCGGCGACGGCGCCAAGCGCCTCTACGTCCGCTTCCGCGACGCGCTGGGCAACGAGGCCATCACCTCGCTGACCGCCACCCTGGACACCACCGCGCCCCAGGCGGTGCTGGCGGTCACCGGGACCCTGGCGGACGGCACCCCCTCAAGCACAGTCACCTCGGTGACGGCGGTCACGGTGAACCTGCTGCAGTTGGCGGGCGCGGACGAGTACGTCATCGGCAACGACACCCTCACCACCTGCCCCTCCAGCGGCTACAGCGCACTGGCCTCCGTTACGCTCTTCCACACCCTCTCCGGGACCGCGGCTCCGCGGCAGGTGCGGGTGTGCCTGCGTGACCTGGCCGGCAATGTCACCGGGCCGCTGGTGGCGGCAATCTCCCTGGACACCGTGGCCCCCGGCGGGTGCGCGCTGGCGGTCGCCGGCTATACCACCCGCGGTGACCCCGCCCCCGGTGGGCTGACTGGCACCTACCGGGTGACCGCCACCATCGGAAGCTGTGTGGAGGCGCCGGTGGACGTGGTGCTCAGCCCCTCGCCGGTGACCTGCGCGCCGGGATCGGCGCTGGCCTGGCAGCAGTTCACCAATACCCTGGACTTCTTCTTGCCCGGCCCGGACGGGGCCAACACGGTCTACGGCTGCGTCCGCGACGCGGCCCGCAACACCACCGGCATCACCAGCGCCCAGATCACCCTGGACACCACGCCCCCCTCCAATCCCCAGGTGCTGCTGGATGACGGGGCCAGCTACGTCAACGCCGCCCAGGTCTCCTCCCGCGGGGGCTACGTGGCCTCCGCCGCCGGCACCGCCACCGGGGCGGTGGAGTGGGGGGTCAGCGAGTCCCCAGGCGACGGGAGCTGGCGGAGCTACACCCTCTTCAACCCGCTGGACTTCACCTTCGCCGGGACCGGCGTCCGCCGGCTGTACGCCGTGTTCCGGGACGAGGTTGGGAACACCTCCGCGGTGGCCAGCGACACCATCACCTTCGACATCCTGGCCCCCAGCGTCACCCTGGCCCAGTTGCAGGTGGCCCCGGGCGGCAACGGCTACATCAACACCACCAGCGCCCTGGTGCAGCTGCGCAACACGCCCAACGACGCCTGGCAGATGCAGGTGGCGCCGGCGGCGAACCCCGGCGGCTGCGTGGCCTCGGACTTCGCCACCGCCACCGCGGAGGCCTTCACCACCAACCCGTTCCTGGTGTTGTTGGCGCCGGGAGATGGGACCAAGCGGGTGTGCGCGCGGCTGCTGGACGCGGCAGGCAACGTCTCGGCGATGTTCAGCGGGACGGTGATCCTGGACACCACCCCGCCCACCTCTCCGGTGATCATCACCTCGCCGGCGGTGGTGAACGCCACCCAGGCCAACCCGTTCACCGTCACCACTGCCGGGGCGGTGACCGAGACGAACTTCGCCCGCTACGAGCAGGTGGGCGGAGGCGCCCAGTCCTGGACCCTGGCCTCCAGCGGGATCGCCACCACCAGCTTCAACTTCACCCTGCAGGCGAACGCCTCCTACGAGACCGGCTACCCCAACAGCCTCCAGCTGAGGGCGGTGGACCTGGCGGGCAACGTCAGCGCCACCAGCAGCGTGGTGATCATCAAGGACACCAACCTCCCCAATGCGGTCGGGACCCAGGTGCTGTGGATCACCAACGGGGACCAGAAGGGGTCGGTGTACTGGACCCCCAGCAGCAGCCCGGACGTGGTGGGCCACCGCATCTATTACGGTTCGGCCTCAGGGTCCTATGAGGGCAGCTACGCCGACCAGGGGCCGTCTCCGCTCTACACCCAGGCCGACGGAGTGGTTTCCCTCTCCGGGTTGATCAACGGCGCGCCTACCTACGTGGAGGTCCGTCCAGTGGACCACGCCGGCAATGAGGGAAGTGGCTCTACCGAGGTGCTGCTGCAGCCGAACCTGGTATCGCCCAACAAGATCGCCACGCTCTCGGTGCCCAACATGGACTACTTCGGGCGCCTGGCGATCCAGGGAGACCGGCTGTTCGCCCTGGCCTTTCAGGGCACCAACTGCGTCTACGGGAGCCCCACCCACCGCCCCACGCTGCTGACCATCGACCTCTCCAAGCTGGTCTCGCCGGTCGCCTCCGGGGCGCCAGATCCGTCACCGCTGACGCCCACGGTCACCGGCCAGCTGGTGATGCCGGACATGGTGGATTGCTACCAGGTCCCGATCCCCAACTACACGGCGCTGCAGGTGGATGGACGGTGGGCGTATCTGGCCGCTGGGACCCGGCTGTACATCGTGGATGTGCTCAACCCGGACGCGCCGACGCTGAAGGCCACCTTGAACTACGCTCCCACCGTCCTGCGGGCGCTGCAGGTGAAGGGGAACGTGCTCTTCGCAGCGGGGGCCACCGGCGCCGGCGGGGTGTTCGCGGTCAACCTGGCCAAGCTGTACGACAACGACCCGCTGTCCTTCCCCACCACCGCGGACTCGCTGGGCAGCCACAACGGCAACGCAGGACCCGATGGGCTCTTCTGGACCCGCGGCCACCTGACCGAGCTCTATGGCGCCAACACCTTCCACTACAACGTGGCGGACGCCCTGGATGGGAACGTCTTCACGGTGTGGAACTCGACCGATCCCCGGGTGCTGGGCTCGCTGGGCGGAACCACCGCGCTCCCAAGCCCGCTGGGCTTCGGGAACTACCTGTTCGCGGTGGAGCAGAACCGGGTCGGCACCTATGATCTGGGCCCGGTGTTCTCCGGCGGCGCGCTGAGCTTCGCGTCTCCGCTGGCCACCGTTCCCATTGGAGGCCGGGGCCAGTTCGATGTGGCGGGCGCCCAGCTCTTCTACCAGGACGACCAGTCCAAGGGCGTGCGCTCCGTCGACTTCACCGACCTCAATGCGCCGGTGGACCAGGGCTTCCTGCAGACCGAGCAGTACTCCACCGGCTTTGCCAATCTCACCTATGGCCCGTATTTGATCCACGGAGACACCGGGCAGCTGGTGTTCGCGGAGATCGCCACCCCCCGCTCACTGCGCCGGGTGGCCACCGGGGCCTCGGGCATGCCGCGCAACCACGTGGTGCCGGGCGCGCTGGTGGGCGGAGGCACCGTGATGGACCTGTTGGCCCCCTGGCCGCCGGCACCCATCGCCAGCGACGTGGATACCTGCTTCTACGACGACGTGCTGTTCGGCGAGGTCTCGGTGCAGGCCCAGGGGACCCGGCTGCGGGTGACCAACCTGGAGGACTCCAGCGACCGCGACGCCGCCACCCCGTTTGACGCGGCGGACAGCTACACCCTGGACCTCAGCCCGGACGTGGCCACCGGACTCGCGGAGGCTGCCAACCGGCTGGTGGTGGTCGAGCGTCGCAGCGACGGCACCTACCTGGAGGTCTTCGACGCGATGGCGGTGATTGACCGGATGCCCACCACCCTGCTGACCCGGCCCGGGCTGGGCTCGTACAAGGTCACCAGCAACACCGCCAACCGGATGCAGGTCTCCATGCACCGGGGCCGGGCGCTGGTCACCCTGGACAACGAGAACAACACCAACCCCACCGTGATGGGGCTGTACGTGGTGGACCTGCGGCCGCTGCTGGACGACGACCCGGCGACGGCGATGACCCCCATCACCACCACCCCCAACAGCGTCCAGGGCTTCGTGCAGGCGCTGCCCACCGGGAACTTCTCCTGGTACCCCGGCCACCGCCAGAGCGTGGGCCGCGGGAACTGGGCGTACGTGGCCAGCGGACACGGGGTGGAGATCATCGACATCAGCGCCGCGCTAGACGACTCGCTCTCCACCACCCTCCCCGGCGTCCCGGTCCGCTCCTCGGTGAACGTGCTGGGTGGGTTCAAGGCGCTGTCGGTGTACGGTTCCTACGCGCTGTTCGTGCCCCAGCATCAGGGCGTCAACGCCGCGGTGATCTCCCTGGACGTCTCCGACCCGCTCAACCCCAGGAAGGTGAGCTCGGTCCCGCTGGTGAAGGATACGACCAGCTGCATTCCCAGCGGCCTGGGCTCCATCACCCCGCACTCCGGAATCAGCATGTCCGGCACCCGGGCCTACCTGACCATGCGCAACCTCACCTGGGTGATGGAGGTGGAGTAGGAGTAGTCGCGAGGGAGTCAGCGAGAACGGTCAAGCCGGACGAAGTGCCCGGAGAGGACGCCCCGGATCCACTGGCCTGCCAGGGAGCTGGCCAGCGCGGGGTCTTCGATCAGCACCCCCACCTCTACGTTTCGGGTCTGACCCGCCTGGGTGAAGTTCGCGGACGTCACCAGCGTGGTGCTCTCATCCACCACCACGCACTTCGCGTGCAGGTTCACCCAGGCTCCGCTCAGCGCCCGTCCATCCACATAGACCTCGGGCTGGGAGGGGAAGGGCCAGTTGGAGGCAAAGAACTGATCCACCGCCTGCTGCGCGCGCTCTCGGGGAGGCAGTCCTCCGCTGGGAACGTCGATGAAGATGCACGCGCGAACGCCCCGGGTGCTCATCGCTTCGTGCAGCGGCGCCAGCAGCTCTGCTCCGTGATCAAAGCGGTAGCCGCCAATGACGACCAGCCGCTTCGCGGACCGCAAGAGCGCCCGGACAATGACCGCGGTGTCGCGCGCGGTGCTGACCTTGGCCTCTGGACCCGTCCAGACCAGTTCAACCGCCGGGACCGGACGCACCCGCTCTGCCAGCACGGCCTCGATCAGCAGCCCCACCGTCCCCGCCTCCAGCTGGCTCAGCAGCCCCTCGGCCGCAGCGGTGGGCAGCCCACAGGAGCGGAGGTCTTCGGGGGAGAGGCGCGAGGCGGCAGGGCCTCGGGCAACGAGTCGTTGGACGTTCTCCAGCGCGAACGACGCGAGGTCCGAGAGCCCGCCTGCGCTCATGGGCGCTTGGGGAAGAACGCCGTGTCCGGCTGGCCGATGATGGGCACCAGCAGGGCGCGATCGAGCTGGGTGTTGTTGCGCTCGCAAGACGGCTCCGCCACGAACAGACAGCCGTGGCAGGCAGCGCCCTCCAGGTACCGCGCCGCGTGCCGGGCAGGGTCATGCATGGCGCAGATGGGATCATTCGAACAGAGTAGCGCCCGATCCCACGCTGCTTGCAGGTGGCTGCCCACCCGCCGCCCCTGCTCGACCAGCCCTCCCAGCGTCCCTTCCGACCCGCTGGTTCCGGTGGAGAGGAGGATGCCCGCCATCGGCAGGCTGGAGGTCCGCGGCGCGCAGTAGCTCCGCTCGCGGATCGCGCTGGCCGCATAGCCGCACTCCAGGGAGACGGCGGAGATCAACCCGTGGGAGAGCGCGTGCAGCAGGTAGTAGCGGATGCCCGGGAACGGTGGAGGCGTGCGGGACTGCCCCGCCGCCCAGCGCTCGTAGCCGCGCAGCAGGGTCTGGGCACGAGCGTCCACCTCGGGGCGATCCTCCCATTCGCGCACCCGATCCTCATCCAACTGGAGGAAGAAGCCCTCTCCTCGAACCTCATGGGCTGGGAGCCAGTCGATGGCCTCGGTGGACAGAGGAGAGCTACGCACCGAGAGATCAAACTCGCCGTGAACATCCGGGCTGGCGGATTCGATCCGGGTGAACCCCACCTGCACCCGCACCTCGCGCAGCTTGGAGAGCAGGACGATGCGGGAGATCCCCACCGGGAGGCCTGGCCTGGGAACGAAGGAACGGGCAAAGAACATCTCGTCGCGATCCGCGAGATCGCCCGGAGTCTCCGCCTGCGCCGCCAGCAAGGTCCGGTACTCCGCGACCCGGGGGTTCACGCTTGGGCGGCCCCCGGGTGGAGGCGGCCAGGGCTCCCAGCACCGCCTCATCGCTGAACCTGGCGAGCGCGGTCTTCACCGCCTCGATCTGCCGGAAGATGGGCAGGGTCTGGTCAGTGGCGGTGGCAATCAACGTCCGCACCGACTCCACCGCGCGGAGCAGCGAGTCGTCCTCGGGGAGGCTCAGCGCGCTCTCCACCTGGGAGAAGTAGCCATTGCTGGCGGACCTCACCAGCAGGCGAACGTTCTCGGTGCAGCGAACCGGGTCCCTGGAGGCGGGACCCAGCCAGGGGCGCTCTCCCTGGCAGGGAGGATTGGTGTCGGTCACCGTCGCGTGAAAGAGCGGCTTGGTCTCCCCGCACACACAGGTGCCCCGCATCTCCGAGAAGTCACCGGTGGTGCCTTCCAGGAAGTGCAGGGACGGGGCCTCGCAGCGCTTTCCTTGTTCGTGGGTGAAGAAGACCCAGGGGAAGTCATCCAGGTGCCCGTTGACACAGGCACCCACGAAGCGCATCGGCACACACCGGACGGGCTTGGCGGCCCCGTCACAGTCATGCAGGTAGTGGCCGCCGGACGCGTTGAGCCCGTCGCTGGCCCGGAGCAGCGCGCGACAGCCCTGGCAGACGAACCAGCGGGGAAACTCCAGGACCGAGATGCCGCGGGCAGGCCCCAGCTGCCGTCCATCCCCGGTGGGGGGGGCCCGGAAGGGAGCCGCGAACGATAGCTTGCGCTCCACCGCACCCAGCCTTCGCGCCAGATCATCCCGCAGGCGAGGCTCGGCGATCAACGGCACCCCCTGGTCGGCGCCGTACCGCCAGAAGTCGAGCCCGGAGACGAGCACCGCGTCGTCCAGCAGGTCCACCATCGCGCCGGCGCCATAGGTGGAGAGCAGCTGGCTGGGGCGCATCTCGCCCTTCGGTGGCACCCCCTGCTGGGTCCTCGGACGCCTAAGCGCCATGGGGCACCCTTCCTCCCAGCGGACCCTTCACCAGCCAGAGCGGCGAGGTCGCCTCCACGTCCCGCATCGAGGTGGGGGCGGTGAACTTCAGCTCATCCGGGTCGGTCAGCGAGTCCGCGTCCAGGACCTGGGAGAGCAGCGGCCGCAACGCCGGCTTCTCCCACGGAGAATAGGTGCGCTCCGCGGCGCCCTCGCTCGCTGCCCGGTGCATCAGCTGCCTCCAGGAGTCGAAGATGTTCCTTCCCTGGGCCTTCACCAGTCCCTCCACCCGCTGCGCTTCCTCGGCGCTCATCTCGCGGGATGCGGCCGCTCTCTGTGCGACCAGGGCCGCGGCGTACTCCACGACCTCCGGGTGCGCCTCGACCTTCATCGCTCCCTTGGGGGGTGTCAGGTCGGGGTGGGAGAGGCGGGCCAGGGCCACCAGGACGGCGGCCAGCCCACGCTCCAGCGCCGGGCCGGAGAAGGGCGTGACGCTGGTGGCCTCCACGAAGCGATAGAAGGAGCGGTGGTAGTCGGGGAAGCGCTCGTAGTGAGAGCGGTCCCGGGGCTTGTTGAAGTTGAGGACCGTGACCACCAGGCGCGGGGCGCTTGGGGTCGCGTCCGACGCGGCTGGAGGCCTGGATGTACTCGCTGGTGCTCTTGGGCTGTCCGCCCACCACCATCAGCCCCAGGCGATCAATGTCCACGCCCACCGAGATCATGTTGCTGGCCAGCAGCACATCCACGTGGTCCTTCTCCCCGTGGCGCTGGGCCAGCCGTCGCTTGGTAACGGAGATCTTGGAGGTGCTCTCGCGGCTGGTCAGCTCGACCGGCTCGTGCTGGACCTTCCGGGTGGCGAACCAGGGATGGGGACCCTTGAAGTTCGCCGGGTGCTTGTCCGCGAGCCGATCCACCCGGGTGCGGACCTCATCTTCCACCAGGCGCCGCATCCCACCCAGCTCGCGCAGGCTGTTGAAGTAGCCGGCCACGGTCATGTACGGGTCCGCCGGCTGGTCCGGTCCAGCCTTGGGATCGTAGCAGCGCTGCGCCGCTCCCAGCATCGCCACGTAGACCCGGAGCAGGACGCCCTTCATCGGACGTCCGGGGGCGGTGACCCCCACGTACAGCCGGCCCGGGTTCTGGTGATCGACCCGGGCGAAGTACGTCTCTCCGTCATCGACCCCGGGGGGAGGGAACACCGAGAAGCGGGTGCGCCCGTACAGCGCGCGCACCTGCTCGCGGGCGCGGCGGACGGTGGCCGTGGAGGCGATCACCTTGGGCTTGCGGGGCGCGCCGTCCGGCTGCGGGCCGCTGCACAGCGCCTCGATGGCGGTCTCATAGAGCCCGACCATGGTGCCCAGCGGCCCGGAGATCAGGTGCAGCTCGTCCTGCACAATCAGATCCGGAGGGGCCAGCCCCGCCAGCTTCAGGGTCCCCTGGGGGAGCGGGTCGGTGTCCGCGGTGCCGATGAAGCGGTGCCCCTCGCGGCCCCGGACCTGACTGGACCCAGAGCCCACTCCCGTCCACGGAGCATCTGGCCATCCTGGAAGCGCTCGAGAGGCGGAAGTAACCAGCGGGACTACCCTCGGATCACCTGCTCCCGAGGCCACCGTAGATGCTGGGGGCTCAAAGGCCATCGCACCGTTGTTTGCGATTCATTGCCGCTCCCTGTTCGTGAGCCGCTTCTCTTCACGCTGAAGGAACTCTCGGATCAGGCGCTCCTCCGACAGGAGCTTCACCCACTGGTCCTTGTAGAGGGTGATCGGGAACCTGCCGAAGCCATAGAGCGAGACCGCCCCCTTCTCAGAGACCTTGAGGCGCGCGGACCCGCCCGCCTTGAGCCTGGCGTTCTATCGCCGCAGTCGCTCAACTTCATCAAGCATCCGCGCTGACGCCGGGCTGTTCACCGTGGTGAGGAGTTCTGCCGTCGCCGCAGCCGACGCAAGAACTGGTGTCGCCTCCAAAGGTGCGACCTCCGGACTCGCGTCAACCGTGCTCTGCTCACTTGCCGGAGACAGCGAGGCGGTCGCTGGGCACTTTGCCCCCTTGCCGCGTCGCCGAAGAATCTGCTCCGCGTTCTGATCGAGCTTGAACTCGTAGAGCCCGCCCTTGAGGTTCCGACCCATGTTGCCGTTGGCGACGTTGGGGCCCTCGTACTGGAGTACCTCGCTGATGGCGACGCCGATCGCCCGCTTCTTGAGAGGGTTCAGCGCGCGCATGAAGGCGAGCGCTGGCTCGTTGCCGTCCTTGTCCTCGTAGAACTCGATCTCGTAGGTGGGCTGATCAGCCATGGACGCGCTTCGGCAATGGAACGCGGCGCAGCGCTGCCGGCCCTGACCGACGGCGAACGACGACCGCCCCTTTGCGGCAGGGGCCGCTGTCTTGCCGCTCCTCATCGTCCGCGCCGTCGGCCGCCAGCTCCTGGTCGTCGTCCTCGGGGGTGGTCTCCGGCTCACCCTCCTGGGGAACCAGAAAACCGGTCAGGTACCAGCGGGAGGGCGGCAGCTCCAGCTCCTCGGTGGAGGTGACCGGCTCGGCGGGCCCCCCGAACGGGCCCACCAGGTCCGCCTCCAGCGCTGCGATCAGGTGGTCTCGGACGGCGGCGGCGGAGGAGGGCCTGCTGGGAGACGGCGCCATGAGGACGACGGAGTCTAGCAGTGGGCCGTCGGAACCGATGCCTCAAGATCTGACAGGGAACCGAGCGGTCCCCCTCTCCAAGGTCACCTCAAGCCGCGCGCCCAGCGCCTTCGCGACCTTCTGCAGAGTCTCGATAGTGGGATTGGAGTCAGGGTTTTCGAGCTGCGCGATTGCGGGCTGACTCACGCCTGCGCGGCGCGCCAGTTCCGTCTGGGAGATGCCTGCATCCGCGCGTGCACGCTTGAGAGCGATCTGGACAGCCAGCTTCGGAGGGAGCTCGATCCAAAGCACCTTCGCGCCCGCGGGAAACCGCTTGCGGGGAACAGGAAGCGGCGTCCGTCCCTCCAGCGCGACCGACAGCCAGCCCACCAGTGCCTCCTCCGCCTGCACAGCGATGTCCTCGCCAGGATCCGCCTGGGTCGCACACCCGGGACAGTCGGGGAAATGCGCCAACGTGGCTCCGCCCTCCTTCGTCAGAATCGCTCCGAACCGCATTTCGGTCTCCTCACCGCAGAGTCAGCTGAGCCTGTGCCTCGATGGACTTGATGAGTCCCACCTGAAGTTTCTTCTTTGGATGCGGCACCACAACGATCCCGGCTTTCGTCGGGTGGTCCCCGAAGATGTGGTGGGAACCATTCACGCGCTTGAGCCTCCATCCATCGGCCCTAAGCGCCCGAATGACATCCGCAGAGGTCATGGGTCATAATAACCTCTAGGTTATAGTGCGGCAAGGCCACACGTTCACCTCCCAGCAGCGCGGAATGGGGTTTTGGGTCGTCGGCGCCGGTTTTCGGCGCGCGCGGACCGCTCAGCGGAATGGAGTTCGCCGCAGGCACCCGCTTCCCGGAACCCATGTCCGTCACGCTTGCGCGATACCCCGTCGCCGCGTGCGGAAGTTCGACTTGCTCCACCCCCGACATCGACCGCTTCCGGCGATCCGCCCTCCAGCCGTCGATCCGACTTCGAAGCTCCTTCAACTCCGGGGCTGCACTCCTCTTCCCGCCATCGCTGCGTCCTCTCGAATCCAAAATCCTAAGTCGCGTGGTCCTCAAATCGTGTCCTTGCGGCTTCCGGCAAGTGTGCGTGAGCCGTCCCGCGCGTCAATGCTACCTCGGAGGATCCACCCCTTTGGGTGGAGGTGGCGAAGCCTGCAGGGTCCTAGAAATTTAGGCCGCCGCCAGCAGCCGCTCCTCAGCGACCTCTGCACGCTTCGCCGCCTCCAACTCCAGCCCGCGAACTACACGTGCCTTCAAGGACGCCTTTCGGAGGCCCGAAACGCCGTAGATCAAAAGGGCAAGCATAGCGAAGGGCCAGAGCATCGGAGAAACGGGCACGATTCGCACGATGTGGCGGAACACGGCCGCGGTCGTCTCCTTGTGAAGGTTGCGAATTGCCTCACGCCCTTCCTCTGTCGGCAAGAGGTCGACGTCTCTATCCATCGCTGCAGACGATTCTTCGGTCTGCCCGCGCATGGCGAAAGTGATCAGCACGACTTGGAATCCAGTGATGTCCTCCGCACGACGCAGGAGGCCGTTCAGCGTCTGGCGGAACGCCGTGTAGGCGGGATCGCGGCGACTGACCTGACCAGCTTGCATCACGTCAAAAAGCTTCCGCCGAATCGCAAAGAGTTCGTGGCGAAACTCAGCGCGGAGCGTCGGCACAAGCGCCCAGTAGAGTGCAACCAGCAGCGCGGCAATCCCTGCCATGTTCCAAACAAGGGTGGCGACTCTTTCGGGGTTCATCGTCTTCCCTGCCTAACCTGCTCGGGCGGTTCGCCTTGAACGGTCAGCCCGCTGGAACTTCGGTTCGGATCGACCAACAACTCTCGATTCTTTTCACGGGCCGAGAGTTCGGCAACTTCTCGATTCCTCAAGCGCTTTTGACGGACATAACCGACTCCGAAGATCGTTGCCGTCGCCCAAGCAGCTCCTTCGCTAAACCGGACGTCAATCAAGGCGGTAGTTATCGCCGAGAACGAGGTCGTAGTTCCAGCGATGGTCTGGATGCTCTTGTAGGCAAAGTAGGCAATTAGGCTCAGACATCCGTACTTGAGCAGGTGCTTCGCGACGTCCGCGATGGCTCCGACCAGGATGGCCGTCTTGTCCCGAGCGAGACGAGCTCGCTCGACTGCAGGATCCTTTGGAGAACTTCGGCGCGGCACGAGGGACAGCCTATCCTCGGTGGATCCATCGATGTCAAGGAATGCCGCTCTACGGCAGCCGAACTCCCAACTACCTGGTGTGCTTGGTGAGGTTCGAAGCGCGATTCTGCTAGCGCAGCAAACGCGGTTCTCCCCAGCGAAGTTCACTCGTAGGCAACGACGGGTTGCGAACCGCGTCCGGCGAATTGAACGCGGTTCTAGACGGAGCCGGCCAGGACGACGTGTGAGGAACCTCTTCGCCGACGCTAGAGATCGAGCGGACTGCGGAGGAAAGCAGATTCCTGAGTGCGTAGTGAGCTAGACGATCGTGCTGTTCGCTACTCGTGGTCCAGGGTCAGTTGTTGGGTCGACTTGGCGCGGGAGGTCTTCTTCGCCGCCTTGGCTTTCGAGGCGCCCAGCAAGGTCTGCTTCGCGGCCCGCTCGGCGTTCAGGGTCTGCAGTCGATCGAGGATCTCATCCTCGAAGAGTTCGAGCGCGGACTCCTCAGAGGGGGTGGCTGGCTCCGTGAACGCCGGAATCTCGATGTCCGACCACCCGTAGCCTTCCAGCACCGCGCGATCCAGGTCGAGGTGGAGCGATCGAAGCGCCACCACGTCGGCGTCACCCGGACCCGAGGCCTTGAGCTGGTTATAGGTCTGGGTGAGGCCGACCTGACGCTCGCGCATGAAGCGGCTGCGTTCCGAGTACAGATGCTCGGACACGGCAAGCAGCGGGGCCGTGGCCGTTGGAAAGGGGAACGGCTCGAAGCAGTCGGAGACCCCGTACCGGAGATCGGCGCGCATGGAGGATGCGAGCAATCGCGCCCAGCGCTCGTGGACTCGAGATTGAAGCGCGCCAAAGCGCCCGAATGACTCATCGGCGTAGACGTACAAGGTGTGGCCGAAGACTTGGGTGACTGGCTGAAAGGCGAAGACCAGGTGCTTTGAGACCTGTGAGTTCACCAAGCATCGACCGAGACCTCGGACCGATTCGTAGAGCCCCTGCCGCTTCTCTCCGAACTGCCACCAGTACTTTCGATAGCCCTCGCGGTTGTTGCGATCCCGCTCCGGCTTCACCTCCCGCCGCACGATCTCCATCAAGTCCGGCCACTTCTCCGCCTCCTCCAGATTCATGTCGCCGAAGTTGATCACATACCGATCGAACCTCTGCTCCGGGTGGGTGTTGACCTCCTCGCCGCCGATGTACGGGAAGATCCGCTCCGCGTTGCGCGGGTTCCGTCGAACCAACTCCTCCCGCCGCTCCGGGGTCAGGGTGAAGCCCATCCCCAGCACGTAGGTCCCGACGAACCCCTTGTTGGCATTCTCCGCAAGCGGCACCGGGTCTGGCCGCTCCGGCTTCCCCCGCAGCCTCGAGTTCACCGCCGGGACCTGCCTTCCCTCCAGTTGCCGCGTGGGCCCCAGCACCTCCTTCACGTGGCCCTTCGCCAGGTGGACGATGGACACCGAGACGTTCGCCTCCCCTGGCCACTTGAGGATCCGGGTCGCGTCGTAGATCTCACCTCCGCTGGCGACGATCGGCTGTAGGCCCGAGGCCCGCGAGTCACCCTGGGCCACGGTCTTGGTCGCGATCAGCCCCACCGTTCCGTGCTTCCCCAGCAGGTCCCACGTCCTGCGGAAGAAGTGGACGCAGAGGTCCGCGTTCCCGTGCGCGCCCTCGTGGAGTTCCTGCAGCCAGGGCAGGTAGGCGGTGCCTCCTGCATTCGTGATCTCGTTCTTCCCGGCGAACGGAGGGTTCCCCACGAAGGCATCCATCCAGGCCACATGGTTCACCTGGTCGGCGTCGATCGGGTCCGGCCGTTCGCCGTGGAAGACCTCCGGGAACTCCAGCATCCAGTGGAACGGGGGCAACTTCTTCCTCAGCTCCCGTTGCAGTTCCAGCAGTTCATCCGGCGGTGGGAGGTGCTCTTCCGACCGCAGCCACCCGGACACCTGCTCCAGCCGTTCTGCCCGGGCCTTCTTCCGTGTCTTGTCCGAGTCATTCTCGAACCACGCCCCCACCACCAGGTCTCCGACCAGCCTCGCCCGCTGCAGCGCAGCCTCCGCGTCCAGCAAGAGGCGCTCCTTCTCCCGGGTCACCTCCCTCTCGGTGGAGTGCGCCAGGGCCAGGATTCGCTGCCGGCTCTCCAGCGCGTCGTCGAGCGCATTCCGGATCTCCTTGGCGAACAGCTCCAGTTGCCCGGTCTTCTCCCAGTGGAAGGAACGAAGCTGCTCCAGGTCCAGGCCCACCAGCGAATCTCCATGCCGCAGACAGTGGTCCACGAAGGTGAACGGCTCGTCCTTGGCCAGGGTCACCAGCCACATCGACAGCTTGGCCAGCTGGACCGCAAACGGGTTCTTGTCCACCCCGTACAGACAGCGCTGGGCCACCAGCCTCCGCGCCTGGGTGACCACGTCCTCATGCACCGAGGCGATCCGCTCCAGCTGCTTCTCCCGGGTCCAGGCGGCCACCACCTGGTCGGCCAGGTAGCGGCAGGCCTCCACCAGGAAGGCTCCAGACCCCATCGCCGGATCGCAGACCTTCAGGTTCAGCAGCCGCTCCGAAGCGGGCTCCCGTCCCATCGCCGAGAGCAGCGGCTCCAGCGTCTTGCGCACAACCGGCGCCGAGAGGCTCCGCGGCGTGTAGTGGGAGCTGGTCTTCCTTCGCTCCTCCCCGGGTTGCAGCACCAGCCGCCCCAGGCTCCGGACCTCGGTCTTCGAGGCCCTCAGCCCGGCCAGCGCCTCCAGCACCTGCTCCTCGGAGCGGGCCTTTCCCAGCAGCGCCCCGGCGGCCTTGGCGTCCTTGCTGGTGACCGCCGCGTTGTCCTCCAGCCAGCGGCCGCGCTGCGCGGGCGCGACCTCCAGCAGCTCGCTGGCGGTCACCCACACCCGCGCTGGCTTGAGGCACACGCCCGGCAAGTCCAGCCGCTTGACGTGGTAGCCCATCAGCGCCTCGTAGACGCTGCCGATCTGCTCCACGTCCAGGGCCCGGTAGGAGAGCCGCTGACTCTCCAGCAGCAGCAGCCGCTCCAGCACCCCGTACACCGTCTCGTCGTCCACCGTGGGGACTGCCACCGCCGAGCGCTCCTCCGCGACGTGGATGGGCGCTCCACCGCCGCGCGGCCAGCCCTCCAGGAACGGGTAGCGCTCGGGGTCGAACAGCTCGCCGCGCCGCGCCGGCATCTGGACCCCGCCGTGGCTCAGCCCCAGGAACACCGCTCGGAACAGCGCCAGCAGTCTCGGCCAGGCGCCGAACCTCCGTGACATCGAGTCCGGGTACAGCGCCTGCTCCTCCTGCAGCTGCGCGAACAGCCCCAGCACGCTGAGGTGCTCGGCGTACTCCGGGTCCTCCAGCGGCAGCAGGCCGCGGTCCTCGGCGTACAGCAGGAACACCAGCCGCAGCAGCACGGTGAGCAGCCCGCCGTAGACCTCGTCCTGGCCCTCCGCCAGCGCCTCGCCCAGCGTCTCCGACCGGTCTCGCTCGGCGGCGCCCTCGAAGCCCTTGAGCAGAATCTCCAGCGCCTCGAACACCTGCTGCGCCAGCGCGTTGGTGACATCCGCCTGCCGCTCCCGGCTGTGCCGGAGCAGCTGCGGAAGCTGCTGAGCTGGCGCCACGCTGAAGAAGCGCTGCGCGGAGAGCAGCATCACGAAGGCGTCCAACACCAGCCTGCCCCCGGGGGTGGCCATGTCGGAGATGCGGAAGGTGATGGACCCGCTGGACTCGCCGTGGGGGGCATGGACCAGCCGCACCACCTCGCGGTTGGTGAGCAGGCCGATCGGCACCCGGCACTCGCGCAGCAGCCGGTCGAACTTCGCCGAGGGCGGGTAGTCCCAGGTGCCGGTGACCGCCTCGCTCTTGTCCAGCGGTAGGCCCTCGGGGAGATCCCACACCAGCATCAGGTACTGCTCCCCGGCGCTGCCAGCGGCGGTGGAGTCGTCCGGCAGCGGCAGTGTGGCGGCGGACGAGGCCTCCTTGGGGTCCATCCGCCGCAGCCCCAGGGTCGGCCGCAGGGTCTGCCTCCCCTCCGGGACGTACAGCTTCAACGCCTCAGGGAGGGCGTCCGGCCCATCGAACAGGTCCGGGGTCAGCTCCAGCAGCTCGCCCAGAAAGCGGGTCAGGTCACGGATGCGCCTGGGCCCGGGCTCCTTGCCCACCTGGGTCTCTGGCGCCAGCTGTTGCAGCTTGTGCTGCACCGCCGGCGGGAGCCGCTGCATGCACTGCGCGCTGACCAGGACCGGGACCGAGACCACCAGCCCTTCGATGGGCTGGACCATGCCCAGCCAGCTCTCGTGAAATCGGATCTCGACGTCGGACACGAGGCTTCTTCCTCAGCGGCTCTGGGGCCACAGGTAGATGAGGCCGACCGGAGTCAGCCGGGTGAGGGCAACGCGATAGCCATCCGAGAGCTGTCCGGGCTCGGTGACGACCTCCTGGTCAATGGCGGCCAGGCGCTGCTTCATGAACTGGCGGTCCTGCTGCCACTGGGCCAGCTGGGCCTGGTCCGCCTCGCTCTGGCCGAACTCCAGCTCCAGCTGCTGGTTGCGCAGCTCGTCCTCGATGGCCGCTCGCTGATCCTCCAGAATCTTCCGCAGCGCCGAGGCCTCGGACTCCGCGCGCGCGGAGAGCTTCCGCGAAGCCTCGTGCGCCCGCTCCTCGGACTCCGCCTCCAGGTGCTTCCACAGCTTGGCGAAGTCCCCGGGGGCTGTTGCTTCCAGCCGGCGGCGGACCCGGTCGTTGACGTCCTCCAGCTTCGGGCGCTCCCGAAGCGTGCTCTCCAGTTGCTCCAGTGCCCCGCGGTTGGCGTCCTGGGCGAAGGGCCGCAGGTGCCCGCTGCCTCCCGACTCCAGCCAGGAGGCGGCGACTGGAATCAGCTCGTCATGCAGCCGGGTGGCGCCGGGGCCGAACAGAGAGAGCCGTCCCACCGCCAGCACCCGGGCCATCGCATCTCGCGCGCTGGGCACCACAGTCACCCGCGAGAGGTCATGCGCGGAGAAGCCCTGCGACAGGAACCGGGCCAGGATCCGCTGCACCAGCGGGTGCTGAAGATGCAGATGCACGGACCCGCTGTTCATCCGGTCCGCTGCCTGGAAGACCACCGGCAGCAGGGGACGCTTTCGCCAGTCCCACGGGGTCTCGTCCTTCTCCCTGGGCGGGCGCAGCACATCCAGGGTGCGCTCCCAGGAGTGGGGAAGCGGGGGCAGGCGGAAGGTCTTGATGCCCCCGGGACCGTCCGCCAGCCGCTCCAGCCTTCCTGCTCCAGCCAACTCGCAGCCGACGTTGATCAGCTCCTCCAGCAGCACCGGGTCGAAGTCCATCAGCCGGCTGGAGTCGTCGTGAATCTTGGAGACCGCGTCGATCTCCTTGCGCAGCTGGTCCTTCGCCCGTTGCGACTCCAGCTCGATGCGGGCGGTCTCCCTGGCTGCTCCCAGCGCCTCCGCTCGCGCCAGCCGGTCCTCCGAGGCCTCGTCGAGGCCGTCCGCCAGCGCGCCCGAGAGCCGGTCCATCACCACCCCGCCCAGCGAGCCCAGCTCTCGCTGGATGCGGTCCACCTTCTGGACCAGGGTGCGCAGCACCGCGTCCTCCTTACGGTCCCGGTAGAAGAAGTAGTGGCAGCGCACCTCGGGGGCCTGCTGGAGGGTCCGGTCGATCCGCCCGTTGCGCTGCTCCATCCGCGCCGGGTTCCAGGGGACGTCGAAGTGGAACAGGTCCGCGCAGTGGGCCTGGAGGTTGATCCCCTCCCGCGCGGCGTCGGTGGCGATCAGGATCCGCACCGGGTGGTCTTCCGGGTCGGCGTTGAAGGCGCGCTGGACCTCCGCCCGCGCGTCCTCCGACATCCCTCCGTGGAACTCGAGGATCCGCTCCTCGCCCCGGTGGCTGTCGGAGACCGCGCCCCGCAGCAGCTGGGCCAGGTGCTTCTTGGTGTCCCCGTACTCGGTGAAGATGATCACCCGGCGCGGTGCCCACCTGGCGCCGCTGGTTCCCAGCGCGCTGCACTGCTCGGCGCGGATCCACGCCATCAGCGCCTGGAGCTTGGCGTCGGGGGTATTGCGGTGACGCTCGGCCAGGGTCAGCATCCGCTCCAGCAGGGCGCGCGCCTGCTCCTGGGGAGGGGGCAGCGCCGCCGAGGCGTCCTTCACCTCCTCGTCGGTCTGCAGCTCCAGCTGATCGTCGGAGACCTCGTACTCGCTCTCCTCGTCCACCGTGGAGAGCGTGGCGGCCTCCACCGTGGCCTGGGCCTCCAGGCTCTGGGAGTGGACCTTGAGGGTCCGGTAGAAGGCGTTGACGCTGGAGAGCAGCCGCTTTTGCAGGTTGAGGAAGACCAGCCGTCCCCGGCCCTTGGCCGGTCTGGCCAGGCGCGTGTACTCCGCCAGCAGCGCCGAGAGCTCCAGCTCGACCGGGGACCCCTGCTTGAGGGTCTGTGCAGCTGCCAGGCGCCGTCGTGGTGGTGCAGGTCCAGCTGGACCACCCGTCGCAGCGGGAACTCCGAGCCCAGCACCTCGCGCAGGTCCCCCTTCAGCCGGCGGACCATCACCGGCTCCAGCTGCTTGCGATCCCTGACTGGCACCCCGCGGGTGAAGCGCTGGCGGTCCAGGATCTCCAGCAGCGCCGAGAAGCTGTTGGAGTGGCCGTTGTGCGGGGTGGCGGAGAGGAAGAGCCGGTTCTCGAAGCGCGGCGCAACGTCGCGGATCACCCGGGTCAGGCGGGAGTCGATCGCGTACTTGCTGGCGGAGGCGGGGGCCGCGGTGTGGGCCTCGTCCATGATCAACAGGCTCTTGCGAGCGCGATCTCCCAGCAGCTGCAGCAGCGGGTCCCGGTACTCGGGCCGGCGGAGGGTCTGATACGAGATGATGAACCGGTTGTGGGTGGCCCAGGGGTTCACCCCGAAGCCGCGCTGCTGGCGCCTTCTGGCCACGAAGGCGCGGTTGAACAGCTCGAAGCGCAGGCCGAAGCGCTGCTCCATCTCGTCCTTCCACTGCAGCGACACCGCCGCCGGGCAGACAATCAAAATCCAGTCCACCCGCTGACGCAGCAGCAGCTCCTGCCCCACCAACCCGGCCTCAATGGTCTTCCCCAGGCCCACGTCGTCGGCGATGAAGAGGTTGACCCGGGGAAGCTCCAGCGCCTTCTTCAGCGGGACCAGTTGGTAGCTCTTGAGCAGGATCCCCGCGCGGAAGGGTGACTGGAAGAGGCGGGCGTCGGTGGCGGTGGTGCAGCTCCACTTGAGCGCGTGCAGGTAGGCCGCGAAGTGGCGGGGTTCATCCAGCCCGCGGACGTCCCCCAGTCCCTGCTGGGCGTGCAGTTGCAGCCGGGCTCCCAGCTCGCGTTCCCAGAAGACGTGCAGTGGCTTTCCCTGCGCGTCGTCGTCCAGGCACACCAATTTCACCAGGGTGTGGCCGTCCGGAGAGGTGGGGGGAACGACCGCCTCCACCAGGTACTGGCGGTGCCGCACCGCGACCACGTCTCCCGCCTTGGGCAAAGAGGCCTCGGACCGACGCGCCTCTCTCCGCGCCGGCGTTGCCCCCGCGGCGGCGTCCAGCCGTTCGATCAGCTCCGCGCGCGCCCGCCCGGTGTCGTCCAGGCCATGGGTCCGGCAGATCGCCTTGAGCTCATCGCGCCCCAGCAGCGACACGACGCGGGAGAGCTCTGCGACCGCCGCCCCCAGGGTCTGGACCTGGTCTTCCTTCGACCCGGCCCGGGGAAGGGCCACCGCCAGCTCCCGCGCCACCTCCGCGATTCGAACCTTCGTGCGCGCGCGGGGTCGGGAACGGGACAGTTGCCTGGCTGCTCACAGGGCCGTCGCCAGCGGGAGGGATGACGCAAGCGACTGAAATCAGGCTCAAGTGGTGTCCCACTTCACACTGCACTTCACATTTGGATCCGGGAGACCACTCTTTCGGTATGCCTGCCCCGGTTGACCCGCTGGTTGCGCCCCTGCCGACCGAGGTGCCTCTGAAGGACGCGCCGTTGGTCAGGGTCATCGCCCAGGTTCGGTTCCCCGAGATCCTCTCGGTGGAGCAGCGGGAGTTCGTCGCGCCCTTTCAGGAGGCCATCCGGGCGACCTATCCAGTCCTCCGTCAGGAGCAGACTCAGGATTTCATGGTGGGGCCCTCTCAAGTTGCCTCCATCAAGCCACAAGTCGTCTGGCGCTTCGCTGATCTGAAGGGGGAGTGGCGTGTCTCTCTTGCTGCACAGTTCTTGGCGCTGGAGACCACGCGCTACACCAGTCGAGCCGACCTACTCGGCCGCCTTCGGGTCGTGCTGGAGGCGCTGGAGGCCCATCTTCAGCCATCCTTGAGTGATCGCCTGGGCCTTCGGTACATCGACCGGATCAGCGGGGATTCAGTGGCGGACATCGCGACGCTGGTCCGGCCCGAGGTCAGGGGCATCAACGGAACCGTGGCGGCCAGCCACGCGGCGCTTTCGATGACCGAGTCATTTTTCGAGGTGGGTGTTGCACAGCTCCGAGCGCGGTGGGGACAACTTCCCGCGAATTTCACGCTGGATCCTTTGGCCCTGGAGGCTGTTGCTGAGAAGAGCTGGGTCCTCGATCTGGACATGTTCAGCTCAGCGCCGATGCCCTTCTCGGTCGAGGGGATGCTGGCCTCGGTCCAAGGTTATGCTGAGCGCATCTACACGGTCTTCCGTTGGGCCGTGACGGACGAATTCCTTCGTCGATATGGGGGCGTAGTGTGAGCGATCTTGTGTTGCGAGCTTCAGGCACGTCCGCCGGTGGCGCGATGCTCATCGGATCAATACGGGAGCCCATTCTCGCAGGCCTGATCTTTGCGGGATTGAGTGGGACGTCGCCGGCACTTTCCCTTCAGCCAACTTGCCAGCTGTCGCCTCTGACTCTCGAACGGACGTCTTCGGGCGAGGCTGTCAGGACCACAGCCTCGTCCGGCGCCGCGATCGCAGAGCTTCGCCGCTTGACTGGACTCACGTGGGACCAGTTGGCGAGGCTCTTCAAGGTGAGCCGCCGCGCGGTGCACTTCTGGGCAAGCGGCAAACCGATGACCGCTGCCAACGAGGAGCACCTCCACAGACTCCTGGCGGTCATCCGACGGATCGACCGCGGCTCCGCTAGCGCCAACCGCTCTGCGATCTTCGCGGAGCGGAACGGAGAGATGGCCGTTGATCTGCTCGCGAGAGGGCACTACGACGAGGTGCTCCTGATCTTGGGAGAGCAGCTCACTTCCCGCAGGTCTCCGACGAAGCCGCCGACAGCGCTCTTGGCAGAACGTGCTCCACTGCCGCCAGAGTTGCTCGTCGCAGCGCTTAATGACCGGGTACTTCCAACCAGCGGTCGGCTCCTCTCGGCCCAGCCGCTGCGGATTCCCCGGAGGAAGTAGTGCCGTCGCTCGGGCCCGATTCGCCGGACGTCCTGCGAATCGATACCGCACTACAGCGTTGGCGGCAGGGGGATCTTGCCATCGATGAGCGCTGGTTCAGTCACGCGGCTGATCCGGCGGCGCCCCTCACGGAGGCCTCCGCTTCCGCGGAAGGAGAGGGCATCCACACGCTGCTGTCGGAGGTCGAGGGGCTCGCGGTCTTGTCCCAGACCTGCGACATCGTTCGCTCCTGCTTCGAGCGCCCCTACATCGAGGTGGCGCCGTTGGTGCAGTTGCGCCCAGACCTCCTGGAGGACGTCCAACGCTGCCGTCGACCCGGACTCGCCACGCTGCCGGCGCTTGTGGCCAAGGGCCTGGCTGTCGACCTTGATCGGGTGATGACCGTCGAGAAGTCTCTGGTGGCGAACTGGCAAAGAACAGGTGGCTGAACTCGCAGACCTGACAGCCAGCGAATACGTCGCAAGTGATCCGCTCGACCTGGACCACCTCTCGGCAGGGGAGAGTTCGCCAGAGTGAGGAGGTTGTCGGGCCGCGCAAGGTCCGAATGATTTTCAGCACCCACCCGGGAACAAACCCGCACCTGCTTTGTTGGCGGCCCCCACCGTCCCTGCTATCGGCGGGGACCGAATCTTTACCCGAGGGGAGCCCCCAGATGACCAAGAGGATTGTCTCCGCGCTGGCCGCCGCGCTGTTCGTGGCTGGTTGCGCGGCAGAGCAGGCCGCCACCCGGCCGGACCCGACCCAGACCCCGCCGCCCGCCGCCGAGCAGCCAGTGGCGGCCGCCCCGGAGGCGCCGGTGGAGGCCGGCTTCAGCGTCCCGGTCGAGTACTACAAGCTGCCCAACGGCCTGAAGGTGGTGCTGTCCCAGGACCGCACCGCGCCCAAGGTGGTGGTGGCCGTCTATTACAACATCGGCTTCCGGATCGAGCCGCGGGACCGCACCGGGTTTGCCCACCTGTTCGAGCACATGATGTTCCAGGGCTCGGGCAACCTGGGGAAGATGGAGTTCATCAAGCTGGTGCAGGGCAACGGCGGGGTGGTCAACGGCTCCACCCGCTTCGACTTCACCAACTACTTCGAGATCGTTCCCCAGCACGCGCTGGAGCCGATGCTGTGGGCCGAGGCGGACCGGATGCGCGGCCTGCAGGTCACCCAGGAGAACCTCACCAACCAGCAGGGGGTGGTGAAGAACGAGGTCCGGGTGAACGTGCTCAACCAGCCCTACGGCGGCTTCCCCTGGCTGGACATGCCGCAGTACGCGAACACCAACTGGCACAACGCCCACAACTTCTACGGCGACCTCAAGGATCTGGACGCCGCCAACCTGGAGGACGTGAAGGACTTCTTCTCGAAGTACTACGCGCCCAACAACGCGGCGTTGGTGCTGGTGGGCGACTTCGACTCCGTCACCGCCAAGGGCTGGATCGAGAAGTACTTCGCCAACATCCCCTCCGCCCAGGTCCCGGCCAAGCCTGACCTGAGCGAGCCGCGGCAGGAGGAGGAGAAGCGCGCGGAGAAGGTGGACGACAAGGCCCAGCGCCCGGCGCTGGCGGTCGCCTACCACGTGCCCCCGCGCAACACCCCCGAGCACTACGCGATGGGGATCCTCAGCCAGATCCTCCTGGAGGGGAAGGACAGCCTGCTCTACAGCGCCCTGGTGCAGCAGAAGCAGCTGACCGGCGATGTCTCCGGCGGGATCAACCTGCTGGGCAACATGTTCAACTACGACGGCCCGATGCTTTGGACGCTGGCCCTGTTCCACGACAAGGAGCAGACCCCGGAGGCGATCCTCGCAGCGCTGGACGAGGTGATCGAGAAGGTCCGCACCCAGCCGGTGGACGCGGCCACCCTGGCCCGCGCCAAGGTCAAGGCCCGCTCGGCGCTGTTCGACAACATCGAGGGCTTCTTCGGCTTCGGGCTGGCCGACCTGCTGGCCTCCTTCGCCCTCTTCGATGACGACCCGGCCAAGGTGAACCGCCTGGACGCCGAGCTGTCAAAAGTCACCCCGGAGCTGATCCAGAAGACCGCGCAGGAGTACCTGCGGCCCACCAACCGGACCGTGCTGGTGCTCAAGACCAAGGGCTAGGCCAGGCCCCTCTTTCGACGAAACGAGAAACCGAACATGAACCCGCTCGCACTCGCGATCGCAGTCACCCTGGCCATGGGCCAGACCCCCACCCGCCAGGCGCCGCCCCAGGCCGGGACCCCCAAGGACTTCACCCTCCCGGCCAAGGAGGAGTTCAAGCTCCCCAACGGGCTGGAGGTCACGCTGGTCCCCTACGGGAACATCCCCAAGGTGAACGTCCAGCTGGTGGTCCGCACCGGCAACGTCCACGAGAAGGCCAACGAGGTCTGGCTGGCGGACATCACCGCCGACATGCTGGAGGAGGGCACCACCTCCCGCACCGCCGAACAGGTCAACGCCGCCGCCGCCTCCATGGGCGGGATGGTGGAGACCCAGGTCACCCCCGATGAGACGGTGGTCCAGGGCGAGGCGCTGGAGGACTTCGCTGCGCCGATGGTGGCGCTGATCGCGGAGGTGGTCCGCAACCCGCGGATGGGCCAGGAGGAGTTCGACCGGATCAAGCAGGACCGGCTGCGCGACCTGGCGATCCAGAAGAGCACCCCCCAGGCGCTGGCACAGGAGGCGTTCCTGGGCACCGTCTACAAGGGGCACGCGTATGGGCGGATCTTCCCCACCACCCAGATGCTGCAGGGCTACACCCTGGAGCAGGTAAAGGCGTACTACGCCGCCAACCTCGGGGCCCAGCGCAGCCACCTGTACGTGGTGGGCCAGTTCGACACAGCCGCGATCAAGGCGGCGATCGAGAAGGCCTTTGCCGACTGGGCGGAGGGCCCGGTCCCCGCGCCCAACGTCCCCAAGCCGGTCACCCAGCGGGCGGTGCACATCCTGGATCGCCCCGGCTCGGTGCAGTCCACGATCGTCATGGGCGCGCCGGTGCCGGATCCGCGGGATCCGAACTACGTGAAGCTGGTGGTGATGAACGCCATCCTCGGCGGGTCCTTCTCCTCGCGCATCACCAGCAACATCCGCGAGAACAAGGGCTACACCTACTCGCCGCAGGGGCTGATCTCCGCCCGCTTCCAGACCGCGTACTGGGCCGAGCAGGCGGACGTGACCACCAAGGACACCGGCAACTCGCTCAAGGAGATCTTCCTGGAGATCGACCGGCTGCAGGCGGCGCCGCCCACGGAGCAAGAGCTGACGGCGATCAAGAACTACCTGGCGGGGACCTTCGTGCTCCAGAACTCGTCGCGCGCCGGGATCATCGGCCGGCTGCGGTTCGTGGATCTCCACCAGCTGCCGGACAGCTACCTGGAGAACTACGTGCAGAACCTGCTCGCGGTCACCGCCCAGGACGTCCAGGCGATGGCCAGGAAGATCAACGACCCGCAGATGGCGGTGGTGATCGTCGGCGACAAGAAGGTGATTGAGAAGCAGGTCAAGCCGTACGGGAAGGTGCTGACCATCCCCCCGCCCAAGTAGTCGCAAAGCGGCGACGCCAAAACCTGGGACGGGCGGTCGGGCACGGTGCCTGGCCGCCCGTTCCGCTTTTGGGTTCCCCGCGGTCCAGCAAAGGCTCGGTCGCCCTGCTACTCCCCGGCTTGCCGGGACGCCGCCCCGATCCACATCCTGAGCACAGGAGGAGCGGCCATGAGCGCACCGTGGATCGAAGAGCCCGTTCGCTGGAACGCCCGGGTGGGGTGGATCATTGCGCCGCTCCTGCTGGTGCTGGGCCTGGGAGTCTTCTTGCAGGCGATCCTGGGCGAGAGCACCTCGCTGCGCGCGGTGGGCTGGGTCTTCCTGCTGGCGGCCACCGCGGAAGGAGTGGCGGGGATCCTGGTCAACCGCAACGAGCGGTCCGGAACCCCGTTCATGGTGGGCGGGGTGCTGACCGTCTTCTTCGGCGTGTACGTGGTCACCCGGTTGGCGGACAAGCCGCACGCCATCGCCATGTTGCTGGCCTTGTTCCTGGTGATGAACGGCGTCTTCCGCGCGCTGGAGCTTGCCATTGAGCATCCCCGCTCCTGGCCCACCGAGCTGCTCTACGTGGTCACAGCCTTCGTGGTGGCGGGGATCCTGTTCAGCGACTGGAAGTTCGCCAGCGCCCGCCTGGTCGCAGCCTGCGTGGGAGTGGAGCTGCTGGCGCGCGGGGTGGCCCTGTGGGGCGGCGCCCGCGCGGCCCAGGAGACCGGCGCCCGCGGACCCTGGCTGGGCCGCCGGCCGATCGTGTTCTAACCGCTGCGGCGGGTCCAAAAACAAACGCCGATGGGTCCGGTGAGGACCCAGCGGCGTCGTTCGCTGCTGCGAGTGCGGGAGAAGGCGCTACTTCTTCTTCTTCCGCTTCGGGGTCCCGGCGTCCACCGGCATCCCGGCGTCGGAGCCGTCCATCATCATCCCGCCGTCCATCATCATCCCGCCGTCCATCGCGCTGCGGGCCGGCTTGGCCACCGGCTCCACCGGGGTGGTCAGCACCAGCGAGGAGAGGAACTCCTCCGCCTTGGGCGCGCCCAGGTTGGGGCTGTAGAGCACCAGCAGGGTGTAGAGCCGCGCGCCCACCAGGTAGTTGCGCGCCCTCACGTCGCCGGCCTCGGCGGAGACCAGGAACGTCTTGCCGGGGTGGCCATCGAGGGTGATGTCCGACTCCTCATTCAAGGTGCCCTTGAGCTGGTTCACCAGCCCGTTGCGGCCCTCATCCAGGAAGGTCTCGGCGGTGCGCTTGGCGACCACGCTGGTCGGATAGTCGGCGATGCTCACCGAGTAGAGGATGCCGTTCTCGTTCACCGTCCAGGCGGCGGTGAGCACATCCCCCGCGGGGATGGTCACCTTGTTGCGCGCCACCTGCGGGCTGCCCGGCATGGAGATATTGAAGCCATCGGTGGTCTCCAGCTTGTTCATCGCCGGCGCGGCGGGCGCGGCGGGCGCAGTGGCGCCCGGCTCATTGGGGATCTCCTCGATTGTCGCGCCGGCCTCCGCGGGCTTGGTGGCGGCGCAGGAAGAGACCAGGAGCGCCGAGGCAAGTGCGAGCGTCAGCCGATGGGTCAGCATGTTCGAGGTTCCTTGGGAAAGAGGGAGGCCCTCCGTAGCAAAGGCGCACTGCGCTTGTCGCGCCTTTGCTTTCAGAAGTGCGCCTACTCCTTGTGGAGGATGAACCCCTCGCTGCGCTCGCCGTTGGTGATTGTCCCCACCAGGAACAGGCCGCTGCCCACCCGGTGCACCGAGATCTGCTGGATGGCGGTGGACGCCGCCGGCTGGTGCAGCGCTTCTAGCGCCACCTGCTGCCGGGTCCAGACGCCGCCCTGGAAGCGGAACACCCCGTCTCCGGCCGCGGTGTAGAGCGACCCCTGATGCTCGGCCAGCGAGGTGGAGGTCTGCAGCGAGGGCATGGCCGGGAACCGCGCCCACGCCTCCCCGTCCAGCCGGAACAGCGAGCCCTGGGCGCCCATCCACCACACGTCCTCGCGGGTGGAGGCCAGGGTGGCCGGCCCCTCTTCCGGCAGCGGGCCAGCGGCGGGCAGCAGCTCGTAGGTCTCGCCGTTGAAGAACACCACCGACCCGTCCGCCAGCGCGAACCACAGGTCGCGGCCCCAGATGCCGGTCAGCGCGTCGAACGGAGGGGTGGCGATCCTGGACCAGGCCTCGCCGTACTGCTGGGGACCGGGCGGGTGGACCCAGCACCAGCCATCCTCGGTGCAGGTGCGCTCTGGCGCGGCGGCGGCTCCCCCAACCGACACCGCAGCCCCTCAAGAGCAGGCGAGCAGCCGGAGGTGAATGACCGGTGGAGGTCAGATCGCGGACCTGCGGTGCTGACGGCGCGGCCAGCCGTCGGGCAAGCGATCCGCGCGTTCCAGGAGCACAGCTGCGGAGACCGGCTGGCAGTCCCCTCCCTCAGTGGGCCGGGCGCGGAGCTGGAGCCGCGCAGTGGCCACCGCGATCAGCTCTCGCACCAGGTCCAGCCCCCCCCGCAGGCCCTGGGACCGTCGTTTCGGTGCGGGCGGGTGCATCAGCAGGCTCAGCGCGAGGGTGGCCATGGTCGTCTCCTCCAAGGGGACCAAGGGGCAAGGGCCGTGCCGCGCGGATCCCCGCGGATTTACCGGAATCTCCCGCAACCGTTTCGGCCTCACGGGCAGGAGGCGCAAGAAAAGCCGCCGTCCGGGGGTGGCGGTCGAGGGCCGGTGGTATCGTCGCCCTCTCCCGTGGACGGAACTTCGCCCGCCAGAACCTGCCCCGCCTGTAGACAGGCAGTGCCTCCCTCCGCCATCGAATGTCCCCGCGACGGGACCCTGCTGGGACAGGAGGCGGATCCCTTCGCCCACACCGCGGTCCGGGCCACGCCGCGGGCCCTGCTGGATCCGCCGAAGCTGGGAGCCGATCCGCTGATCGGCCAGCACCTGGGGGAGTACCGGGTGGAGGCGCAGATCGGCAGCGGAGGGATGGGGCTGGTGTACCGGGCGGTGCAGCCGGTGATCGGCAAGAAGGTGGCGATCAAGGTCCTGCGCAAGGAGATGTCGCGGGACCCGGTGCACATGGAGCGGCTGCTGGCCGAGGCGCGGGCGGTGAACGCCATCCGCCACCGGGCGATCATCGACATCTTCAACTTCGGCACCCTTCCCGACGGGCGGCAGTACCTGGTGATGGAGTTCCTGGACGGCACCGCGCTGGATCTCCAGCTGCAGGAGCAGGGGCCGCTGCCGCTCCCCCAGGCGCTGGCGTTCCTGCGCGATCTGGCCTCGGCGCTCTCCGCCGCCCACCAGGCCGGGGTGGTGCACCGGGACCTCAAGCCAAGCAACGTCTTCGTGGTGAAGCAGGGCGGGGTGCAGTACGTGAAGCTGCTGGACTTCGGGCTGGCCGAACAGAAGGTCGCGGCCACCGGCGGAGGTTCCAACCCCGACGGCCTGGTGATGGGCACCCCCGAATACATGGCCCCGGAGCAGGCCCAGGGGGAGTCGGTCTCCGCCCAGACCGATCTCTACGCGCTGGGGGTGATGGCCTTCGAGATGCTCACCGGTCGGCTGCCGTTTGAGTCCACCACCCCGATGGGCTACCTGATGCAGCACATCCGGGCCGAGCCACCCGACGTCCGCACCCTGCGGGCGGACGTGCCCCCCGAGGTGGCGGAGCTGATTGCCCAGCTGCTCAAGAAGCGCCCGTGGGAACGCCCCGCCTCCGCCGACGCGGTCCGCAACCAGCTGCGCCAGCTGGGCGGCAAGTTCTGGGGTTCTCCCCGGGGCACCGGCGAACGCCCCGCGGTGCGCCGCAAGAGCTCCGGTGAGGTGGATCGTCGGCTCACCCCCCACGGCAAGGAGGCCGAGCCCCGAAGCGCCGCCCCGCCGTCGGCGCGGAAGAAGGTCACCGCCGAGACCGCCCCGCGAGCCAAGCACACCCCGATGGAGCCGGCGCTCGCCCCGGTCCCGGCGATCACCACCAGCACCCCGCCCGTCACCCGGAAGAGCCCGATCGCCGCGCTGGCAGTGGTGATTCTCCTCGGCATCGGCGCGGCCTGGTTCGCCGCCTCCTGGGTGGATCAGGCGCTGGGCCCATCGGCGCCGGTGCCCACCCCACCGCCGGCCACTCCGCTGGAGCTCTCGCCGCCTCGCGAGGCGTCCACTCCCCCGGCCGAGCCGGAGCCGGAGACGCCCACCCCCCGAAAGCCACGCAAGGCAGGACGGGGAACCCTGACCCTGGTCACCCGTCCGGAGGCCACGGTGAAGCTCGAAGGACAGTCGCTGGGCAAGACCCCGCTGTTCGACCAGTCACTGGAGGCGGGCACCCACCTGCTGGAGCTGACCGGCCCGGACGGAATCGTCCGCGTGCTCTCCACCCCAATCAAGGCGGGAGAGAGCACCCGGCTGCGGCTGCAGCTGGATCAGCTCCCGGCGCGTTAGCCTCACCCGAGCGTCGGCTTGACCGCCCCCTGCGTCTGGAGGAACCGCTCGGCCCCTACCAGGTCAGGACCTGGCTCTGGTCGCTGGAGATGGTGCGCCAGCCGTAGTCGGTCTCCAGGCCTTCCACGAAGGGAGGGTCCACCAGGTGCACCACCTCTAGCCCTCCCGGGGTCATCCGGAAGGTGGCCAGCCCGGCGCCGCCTACCACCGGGCTGAGGACCGGTAGACCGGAGACCCGGGACTGGAGGGCCAGGTCCTGGGGAACGCTGCTGGCCCCACGCGCGACCACTCCCCCGGGACCCGGCGCGAACAGCCGGATCGTCTCCGGGTTGCCGCTCCAGATCCCCTCGGCGCTGGTTCCCATCAGGGTGGAGATGCCGCGGCCTGATCCCACGGCGATGAAGCCGGCGTCCGCCGGGTCCGGGCGGTACACCTGGAGCCGGTCGCCGAACTCGTCCAGCAGCACCCGGCCCTCCTCCACGTGGACCGCGCTGCCAAAGCCGATCCCGGCGCTGTGGGTCTGGGAGATTCCCCCGTCCGGCAGCGCCTCCAGCCGCAGCAGTTGACCGCTGTTCCGGACGATCAGCCCGTCCTCCCCCATCCCGGCCGCGGCGAGGATCGTCTGCGGGGGGAGGGTGCCGCTGGCGTTCAGCACCAGCGGTCCACTGCCGGTGTCGGTGAAGCGGTTCACCCTCCCCAGGGCCACCGTCCACACCTGCGCTCCGGACACCCAGCGGGCGAAGGGTTCGGTCAGCGAGTCCGCCAGCTCGGTCCCGCGGAACACCCGCTGGTCGCAGATCCAGGTGCCCAGGGTGGTGCGATCCACCTTCTGGCACCGCGCCCCCAGGGTGGTGGTGGAGGTGGCGACCAGCGGCCGGCTGACCAGGAAGTCCTGCTGGGCCAGGCCATAGGAGGGCAGGAAGTTCGCCTCCAGGTGGTACCAGCCGGGGGTGTCCGCCTGGATCTCCACCACCGCCAATCCGAAGCCGTTGGTCTCGCTGCGGGAGGGAAGCAGCGAGCCATCCGGCGCCCACACAGTCACCTCCACCGCCTCCGGGAAGGTCTGCCGTCCGCTGGGACAGAGGCCGAAACCCGGGCTGTGCAACCTCAGGCTCACCGGGCCCGGGGAGAGGAAGCTGGCGCCGCTGGGGTCCATCGCCACCGACGAGGGGGTGCTCGCGAACGAGGAGGTGATCGGACAGGGTCCCTCTTCGCCCCCGGGACAGCCGGTCAACACCAGCAGGGCGACCACCGCGCAGCTTGGCCTCACGGAGAACCTCGGGTGCGCCAGGGCCCCGGCCGGGAGCGCGCTTTAAAGAAGGCAGCTTGCCGCTACGGCGGGGAGACCGCCAGCGCCACAGTGGCCGGGCGGTAGGGGGCCACCACCCGGAGCAGCTCGCCCAGGTTGATCGGCTTGCGCAGAAAGCCCACCGTCCCTCCGAGGTTGGTGACGTGGGCGCCGCTGATCACCACCACCGGGACATCCTGCAGCGTCTCGCTGGCCCACAGGTGGCGGAGGAACTCGTAGCCGGTCATCACCGGCATGATCAGGTCCAGCAGGATCAACGAGGGTCGGCGGCGGGCGGCCTGCTCCAGGGCGACCTTCCCATTGCTGGCCAGGTCCACCTGCAGCCCCTGCTGCTCCAGCCATTCGCGGATCAGCTCCGCATGAGACTGGTCGTCGTCGACGACCAGGATTGGCCCATTTGACATCAGACGCCCCCCGAAAGAACCCGCACGCTACCGAACCCGCGCCGGTCGTGGATAGGGGGCGCCACGACCACATCCCCCAGGGCCGACCGTACCGTCAGGCCCGCTCCACTGCCCGCCGCCACTTGTCCAGGTGCCGGCCCCGCTCCTCGGCGGAGATCTTCGGCCAGAAGCTCTTGTCCGCCTTCCAGGCCGCCCGCAGCTGGTCGGTGCTGGCCCACACCTCCGCCCCCAATCCCCCCAGGAACGCCGCCCCCAGGCTGGTGGTCTCCAGATTTCGCGGCCGGACCACCTCCGTCCCCAGCACGTCCGCCTGGAACTGCATCATCAAATCATTGGCCGCCGCGCCCCCGTCCACCTTGAAGGCGGGGATGTCCTTCCCGCTGTCCTTGCGCATGCAGTCCGCCAGGTCGCGGATCTGGAACGCCACCCCCTCCAGCACCGCCCGGGCCAGGTGGGCCTTGGTGGTGGAGCGGTCGATCCCGGCGAAGATCCCCCGCGCGTCCGGCCGCCAGTGCGGCGCCCCCAGCCCGGCCAGCGCCGGCACGAACACCACCTCCCCGGTGGCGTCCACGGTGCGGGCCAGCTTCTCCACTTCAGAGGCGTCCTTGATCAGCCCCAGCCCATCGCGCAGCCACTGCACCGCGGCCCCGGCGATGAAGGCGCTGCCCTCCAGCGCATAGTGGGCGGGCTTGTCCCCCAGCTTCCAGGCCACGGTGGTCAACAAGCCGGAGGTGGAGGTGACCGGCTTCTCCCCGGTGTTCATCAGCAAGAACGCCCCGGTGCCGTAGGTGCACTTCGACTCGCCGGGGGAGAAGCAGGCCTGGCCGAACAGCGCCGCCTGCTGGTCGCCGGCCATCCCGGAGATCGGGATCCCATCCGGCAGCGCCTCCATCCCGCGGGTGACCCCGTACACCTCCGCCGAGCCGCGGATCTGCGGCAGCATCGAGGCCGGCACCCCGAACAGCTGCAGCATCTGCGGATCCCACTGCAGGGTCCGCAGATCCATCAGCAGGGTGCGGCTGGCGTTGGAGACATCGGTGACGTGCGCCTTGTGTCCGGTCAGCTTGAACACCAGCCAGGTGTCGATGGTGCCGAAGCACAGCTCGCCCTTCTCGGCGCGCTCGCGGGCCCGCTTCACGTTCTGGAGGATCCACCCCAGCTTGGTGCCGGAGAAGTAGGGGTCCAGCACCAGCCCGGTGCGCTCCTTGACCTTCGGCTCCAGCCCCTGGGCCTTGAGCTGCGCGCACTGCGGCGAGGTGCGCCGGTCCTGCCAGACGATCGCCCGGTGCATCGGCCGGCCATCCCCCCGCCGCCACACCCCGGTCGTCTCCCGCTGGTTGGTGATCCCGATCGCGGAGATGTCCTTCCCCTTCAGCTTGGCCCCCCGCAGCGCCCGGGTGATGCAGCGCTGCACCGTCTCCCAGATCTCCAGCAGGTCATGCTCCACCCAGCCCGGCTTGGGGAAGTGCTGCTCGAACTCCTGGTAGCCCTTGCCCACCAGCTTGAGCCTCTCGTCGAAGATCAGCACGTGGCTGCCGGTGGTGCCCTGGTCAATCGCCATCACATACTTGCGTCGGGTGGCCATGCGGATGTGTCCCCTTGCTAAGTTTTTTTCAGGAGCGCGCCCAGACGCGCTGGAAGAAGTCGCCGACCTCCGCGGACAGCCGGGGGTGATCCAGGTCGCGGGTCATGATGTGGAAGCCGCGCTCCAGGGTCAGCTTGCGGACCTCGTGGGCCTTCCCCAGCCTCTGCACCAGCCGGTCGCCCACCGCGTAATCCACCACGTGGTCCTGCCGGGCCATCACCACCAGGGTGGGGGCGCGCACGTTGGGCACCGCGGCCTCCGCGTCCTCCTGGAGGGTGAGCAAATCGTGCAGGCTCCGGGTGGGGACCCTGGGGAGGATCGGCGCCTGGGCCAGCGCGGCCGGATCCTCCAGGTCGCTGCGGTTCTTCTCTAGATGCGGCTGCAACAGCGGCAGCACCGGCACCCGACGCAGCGCCTTGACCAGCGCCAGCCTCCGGTCCCGGAACTGCAGCGCCGGGGCCATCAAGGCCAGCCCGGCCACCTGGGCCGGGAACCGGGCCGCCAGCCGCAGCGCCAGCAGCGAACCCATGGACAGCCCGGCCACGAACACCGGGCGGCGCACCGCCAGCGCGCCCAGGGCGTCCTCGCAGGCCTGCTCCCAGTCCCGCTGGGTGGCGGTCGCGAACGCCTCCGGAGTGGCGCCATGGCCGGGCAGGCGCAGGCCCTTGACGTGGAAGCCGCGGGCGGCCAGCGCGTCCCCCAGCAGGCGCAGATCCCACGGACTGCCGGTGAACCCGTGGATCAACAGCACGGAAGGGTCGCCCGAGCCCAGCTCGAAGGGCGCCGTCTTCTCCGGGTCCATCCGAGGCGAACGCACGAGACCGGAGACCCTAGCAACCGCGCGGGGCAAGCGGTATGGACATTCCACATGGCTGACCACCCGAACAAGCCGCCCGAGATCCAGCTTCAGATCCAGCTCGACGACGCCATCGCCGACGGGATGTACGTCAACATGGCGCTGGTGAACCACACCGAGACCGAGTTCACGATCGACTTCATCTACGTCCAGCCGCAGCAGCCCAAGGCCAAGGTGAAGTCCCGGGTGATCACCAACCCCAAGCACATGAAGCGGCTGCTGCTGGCGATGCAGGACAACGTGGCCAAGTTCGAGGCCAAGTTCGGGCCGATCCAACTGCTGGAGAACGACAACCCGATTCATTGATCGCGGTCCCCCCTTCCCGGACGGAATGAATCCCCCCCGGGAGGCCCGCGTCAGGCGCCCTACATGCTCCGCATCGCCTCCTGCCTGCTTGCCGTCTTCCTGGGCACCTCGGCCCTCGCCGCGGACCCCAAGGCCTGTCTCACCGAGGGGCTGCAGCTGTTCCCGCTGCCCGGCGCGGTGGTCCCCACCAACAGCCGCTTCATCCTGGAGGGGATCGGCCCCGACGCGGACCGGGTGTGGGACCTGATCGGCGCCACCCTCACCCTGCGGGCGGACGACGACGCCGTCACCCTCCACGTGCTCAAGGGCTGGCGCAGCGACCAGGGGAGGGCGGCGGTGATCCTCAAGCCCCGCGCGCTGCTCAAGGCCAACCGGACCTACCGGCTGGAGCTGGGCAAGCTGGATCGGGGCAGTCTGCTCAACGCCCCCGACGGTCCCCAGTGGAGCACCGGCAAGGGCAGCGACGACAAGGGCCCCCGCTGGGTGGAGAAGCCCAACGTGGCCGAGGGTCGGTATCTGGTGGCGGCCGGCAGCGACAAGAAGACCCGCAAGCTGCGCTTCCGGCTGGGCCTCAAGGAGGAGAGCCCGTCCTACCTGGTGTTCTCCATCCGGCGCGCCCGCGGTCCGCTCCAGGTCCAGACCTACTTCGCCCCGGTCCAGGGCAGCGAGGTGTGGATCGGCCACGACGAGTGCAGCGGGACCTTCACCTTCGATGACGGCCGCGCCTACCGCGCCCTGGTGGAAGGCTTTGATTGCGCCGGCAACCCGGCCCAGCGGCTGCGGGAGATGGAGTTCCACGCGCCCCGCCCGCTGGGGGGGCAGTAGGTGGACGCCGACGTCGCCCGAATCCAGCAGGAGTTCCCCCCGCTGCTCCGCCAGGTGCAGCTGGAGATCTGCGAGGCGTTGGAGCGGCTGGACGGGTCGCAGCGCTTCCGCGAAGACCGCTGGGAGCGCGCCGGCGGCGGTGGCGGCCAGGCCCGGGTGCTGGAGGAGGGGGCGGTGTTTGAGAAGGCCGGGGTGAACACCTCGGTGGTGTTCGGCGAGCTGCCGGAGGCGTTTGCCCGGCGGCTGCAGGGGGAGGGCACCACCTTCTGGGCGGGCGGCATCTCCCTGGTGCTCCACCCCCGCAACCCGATGGTGCCCACCGTCCACGCCAACTTCCGCTTCATCCAGCAGGGGGGGAAGGCCTGGTTCGGCGGGGGCGCGGACCTGACCCCGTACTACCTGTTCGACGAGGACGCCCAGCACTTCCACCGGACGTTGCGGGCGGCCTGTGACCGGCACGACCCGGGCTACTACCCCCGCTTCAAGCACACCTGCGACGAGTACTTCTTCCTCCGCCACCGCGAGGAGGCCCGGGGGATCGGCGGCATCTTCTTCGAGAACCTGGGGGGAGCGTTGCTGACCGAGCGCGCCCTGGTGGAGGACTGCGCCCGGGCGTTCCTGCCCGCCTACCTGCCGATCGTGGAACGCCGCAAGGACCTGCCCTTCTCCGAGGCCCAGCGGGCGTGGCAGGAGATCCGCCGCGGTCGCTACGTGGAGTTCAACCTGGTCTACGACCGGGGCACCACCTTCGGGCTGGAGACCAAGGGGCGGACCGAATCAATCTTGATGTCCCTGCCGCCCCGGGTGCGCTGGGTCTACGACCACCACCCCGCCGCCGGCTCGGAAGAGGCCCGGCTGGTGGACGTGCTGCGCCAGCCCCGAAATTGGGCCTAGGCCCAGAACCGCTGTAGCCTTCACCCTCGTGCGCGTCCTGGTGGTGGAAGACGATGAGAGCATCCGCGAGTCGGTGGTGGACGCGCTGGAGTTCTCTGGTTTTCAGGTGGTCTCCGCCCCGGACGGGATGGAGGCACTGCGCTGGCTGGCCCAGAACCCCCTGCCCTGCGCGATGGTGCTGGATCTGCTGATGCCGATGATGACCGGGCTGGACGTGCTGGAGTCGCTGAAGGGTTCTCGTCCGGAGGTGATCGCCCGCACCGTGGTGGTCAGCGCCTCCCCCAACCTGCTCAGGGACGTGACCCCCTTTGGGGTCTCGGTCACCTTGAGCAAGCCGTTCGAACTTCCAGCGTTGATCGCGGCCGTTCAGAAGGCGACAGCTTCGTAAGTCGGCGAGCATCCAGACTCAGGCGGTTTGGCTACGGTCTGGCAGAGTCCCTACACTTTCTTTGCCCGTGCCGCCGCCGCTTCCCCCACCGCACCGCCTGCTGGACGCTGTCGCCGATGTGGTCATCGCCGCCGATTCAGGCAACGTCATCCGGTATGCCAACTCGGCCGTCGAGCGGCTGCTGGGCTGGTCGCCCCAGGAGCTGATCGGCCAGTCACTGCTCACGCTGATTCCGACGCGGCTCCGCGAGGCGCACTCCCGGGGGATGGCGCACCACGTGCGGACCGGCGAACGCCGGATAATCGGCGGGGCGCCCGTGCGGCTGCGGGCCTTGCACCGGGGCGGCCATGAGATCGAGATCGAGCTGTCCCTCTCCTCGCTCTCCGGAGAGGACGGCGAGCTCTTCGTCGCCACCTTGCGTGACGCCCGGGACCGGCAGGGCCTGGAACGGCGGGTTGCCGAGAACCGCCGGCTGGAGGCCCAGTACCGGCTGATGGCGTTGATCGCCCAGACCCGGTCGCTGCAGCCGGTGGGCCGCGAACTGCTGGCCACCCTCTGCGAGCCGCTGGAGTTCGACGTGGGGCTGCTGTGGCGGGTCCACCAGGGGCGGCTGCGCTGGGTGGACTCCTGGTCCGCGCCCGGCCTGGAGCCCGAGGCGTTCTTGCGGGCCTCCGCCGAAAAGCAGTTCCTCCCCGGAGAGGGCCTCCCCGGACTGGTGCTCCAGCGGGGCGAACAGCTGTTCGTGCAGGAGTTGGGAGAGGACCCGCGCTACCTGCGCGCAGAGCTGGCCCAGCGCCACGGCCTGCGCTCCGCCTTGCTGGTTCCGGTCAGCTCCGGCAACGAGGTGGTGGCGGTGATTGAGCTGCTCTCCCGCCACCGGCAGCCGCCGGATCCGGAGCTGCAGCGGACGGTCTCGGTGCTGGGCGGACACGTGGGCCAGCTGATGGCCCGGCTGGAGGCCGAGCGCCAGTCGGTGCTCCAGCAGACCTGGCTGCGCACGGTGGTCCACAGCCTGGGGGACGCGGTGGTGGCCACCGACGCCCAGGGGAAGGTCGTCCTGCTCAACCCGGTGGCCGAGCAGCTGACCGGGTGGGGCAACGCCCAGGCCTCCGGCCGTCCGCTGGAGGAGGTGTTCCACATCATCAATGAGGAGTCCCAGGCGCGGATCCCCACCCCGGTGGCGCAGGTGCTGGAGGAGGGGCGGACGGTGGCCCTGGCCAACCACACCCTGCTGGTCCACCGCGACGGCCGGCACACCCCCATCGAGGACAGCGCCGCGCCGATCCGGGACGAGGAGGGGAACATCTCCGGGGTGGTGCTCATCTTCCGGGACGTCACCCTGCAGCGGAGCGCCGCCCGCGCCCGGGACTTCCTCACCCGGGCCTCCGAGGTCCTCACCGGCTCGTTGGATTACCAGGAGGCGCTGCAGACCCTGACCCGGCTGTGCGTGCCCGGGCTGGCGGACTGGTGCACCATCGAGCTGGGGTCGGACCCGCGGCAGACCCGCCAGCTGGCTGTGGCCCACGTAGACCCCTCCAAGGTGGAGTACGCCCGCACCCTGCGCCAGCGCTTCCCCACCGATCCGGACGCGCCCTACGGAGTCCCGGCGGTGATCCGCACCGGCAAGACCGAGTACGCCCGGGAGATCCCTCCCCAGGTGCTGGAGCAGCTGGCCAAGAACCCGGAGCAGTTGGAGGTGTTCCACCAGCTGGGGCTGCGCTCCTACATCGTGGTCCCGCTCACCTCCCACGGGCGGGTGCTGGGCGCCCTCTCCCTGGTCTCCGCCGAGTCCCACCGGCTGTTCGAACCGGAGGACGTGCGGCTGGCGGAGGAGCTGGGCGCCCGGGCCGGGGTGGCGCTGGAGAACGCGCTGCTGTTCCGCGAGGCAACCGAGGCCTCCCGGCTGCGGGACGAGTTCTTGGCCATCCTCTCGCACGAGCTGCGCACCCCGCTGACCTCCATCCTTGGCTGGACCCAGATGCTGCGCGCCGGCCACCACCGCCCGGACGCGCCGCCACGCGCGCTGGAGACCATCGAACGCAACACCCGCTCGCTGTGGCGGCTGGTGGAGGACCTGCTGGACGTCTCCCGCGCGATCCGCGGCCAGCTGATCCTGCAGTGCCAGCCGGTGGACCTGGCCGCGGTGGTGGAGCAGGCGGTGAGCAGCGCCCGGCCGATGGCAGAGGCCCGCCGGGTCTCGCTGGAGGTGGACCTGACCACCAACCTGCCCCCGCTGCTGGTGGACCCGGACCGGCTGCAGCAGGTCCTGTGGAACCTGCTCTCCAATGCGGTGAAGTTCAGCCCCGCGGGTGGCACGGTGCAGCTGCGGGCCGGGGTGGACGAGGACCAGGTGGCGCTGACTGTCAGCGACGAGGGGGTGGGGATCGCCCCCGGTTTCCTCCCCTACGTGTTCGACCGCTTCCGCCAGGCGGACTCCAGCGCCACCCGGCTACACGGCGGGCTGGGCCTGGGGCTGTCGCTGGTCAAGCACCTGGTGGAGCAGCACGGGGGCAGCGTCCACGCCGCCAGCGAGGGGCTGGGGAAGGGCGCCCGGTTCACCCTCCGTCTCCCGCGGGTCACACCGGCGGCGCGAATGGAGCTGACCGGGGTCAGCTGAGCCGTACCCGGAGTCCGGGGTTGTAGCCACGCTTCTTTGCCGGATGAGCCTCGCTCCTCCGATTTCAAAGAAAGTGGCCGGAAACCAAGCGCCGAGGACCCCGATCCGGGTAGTGAAGGGCCCCGCTATGAGGGGGGAGATCGCGAAGGGACCTGTGCAGCGTCAACCTCGGCCGATGCCGCTGGAGACGATGATTCGTGAGGAGGCGGTGGGAGAACACCGCAACCTGTATTGCCACCATTACGACCGTTGCCTGGACGTCTGTGTCCAGGAAGGTTGGAACAACTGGACGTGCGCCGGTTGCACCCTGAAGTGCGAGGGGCAGCCTCCGCAGGTCACTGGTTTTGCCAACGCACGGCGCCGGGATCCGTTTACCTCGGCCTAGCACCCCGCCACCCCGCGGGGTTGTCGTCCTGAAAGAGAAGAGGCCGCTCCTCCGGTTGTCGCGGAGGAGGGCCCCCTCGTGTTCCGTTGCAGCCCCCCAGCGGGCCGGCTGCGTTACGCCGTCAGTAGGGGGTGCCGTTCTCGTAGCCGACCCCGTCGGCCGAGTCCAACCCGCCTGCGTCCGGATCGCCCGCCGCGCCCGCGCCTCCGGTGCCGGGCCGACCGGTCTTGGCGTCAATCTCGCCAGGCTGGAGCTCCTCCGTCCCGGTTCCGCCCTCGGTGCGGTCCTCCCCTTGGGTGCCGGCCCCGCCGGTGCCCGGGTCCAGCGGTTCGCCTCCGGTGCCCTCATCGCCGGCGCCGCCCATTCCACCGTCCATCCCCATCCCGGCGCCGCCCGCGCCCCCGGTTCCGGCCGGGGCCTGGGGCACGCTGGGCCGCTCGTCCGGGCGCGGCTCGTCGCTGGTGTCGGGGAGGACCTCCGCCGCGCCGGGCTCGGTACCCAGCTTCTGCGACGTCGTTCCCTCGTCGCCGCTGCCGCCGGTGCCCGGCTGGGATTCCGATGCGGGCGGTGGGGTGACCCGCTCCGAATCGCGTTGGCATCCGGCCAGGGCGAGCGAGGCGAGGGCGGCGGTCGTTCCAATCTTCATCCAGTGCTTCATGGGTTTCTCCGGTGCCTGTTGAAAGGTTCCTGGATGCACGTTGCGCACGTCCCATGGGGAGGCCTGACCGGATGACCGCAGGGCAGGCGGGGGGTCTGCCGCAGCGCGTTGCTGCCCGCTTGTGCGGCGGGGCACGGTTCGGCTTTTCGGGACCGCACCAGTTGGGATACAGGACCGCCCCATGTCACGCCCCCAGCTGGTCAAGAGCAGCGATCAGGGAGCGCTCCCCAAAGAGCTGCTGACCCGGATCCACGATCTGATGGTGAAGACCCGCGCCCTCGAGGAGCGGCTCATCCAGATGTACAAGCAGGGTCACGGTTACTTCTGGATCGGTGGACCCGGCGAGGAGGCGTTCAACGTCCCGCTCGGCCTCTTGATGAAGAAGGGCCAGGGCCCGGACTTCGACTTCCTGCACGCGCACTACCGACAGTCCGGCACCCTGATGGCGATGGGGGAGGATCCGATCGGCGCCCTGCGGCAGATGAAGAACACCGCCAGCGACCCCTACTCCGGGGGGCGCAACTTCGCCGGCCACTTCTCCAAGCGGGAGTGGAACATCGCCCCGGTGTCCTCGCCGATCGAGGTCCAGTATTCGGTCGCCATTGGCACCGGGCTGGCCCAGCGCCGTCACGGTGGGGACGGGATCACCATCGTCACCGGCGGAGACGCCGGCACCGCGGAAGGGGACTTCGCCTCCTGCCTGGTCTGGGCGTCGCGCCCTGGCGCCGAGCTGCCGCTGTTGATCATCGTCACCAACAACAAGTGGGGCATCTCCACCTCCTACCAGGGCCAGCACGGCGAGCCCCGGGTGGCGGAGCGGGGCAAGGCCTTTGGGATGCGCACCAAGACCATCGACGGCAACGATCCGGTCAACGCCTACCAGGAGCTGCAGCAGGCGATGGAGTACGTGCGCAAGGAGCGCCGCCCGTTCCTGCTGGAGGCCAACGTCTCCCGCCTCTACGGCCACTCCTCCGCGTCTGGCGCCAACTACATCACCGAAGAGCCGGACTGCCTCAAGCTGTTCGAAGACCGGCTGGAGAAGGAGGGCGTGTTGACCCGCGCGGAGATCGACAAGGCCCGCGAGCGCTGGGGCAACGAGATCGCCGACAAGGCGCGGATCGCCCGGGAAGAACCCCTGCCCGACGGCTCTACCATCTGGAAGCACATCTTCGCGGAGGACGTGTAGTCATGGCCAACATGGCGCAGGCGATCCGGATGGCGCTGCACTACGCCGAGGAGAATCTCGGCGTGACCGACATCTTTGGAGAAGATGTGGGGCCGCCGCTGGGCGGGGTGTTCACCGCCACGCAGGGTCTGAAGAACGCGTGGAACGCACCGCTGGACGAGCGCGGGATCATCGGTGCGGCGATGGGGCTGGCCATGGCCGGCTCCCGGCCGGTGGCAGAGATCCAGTTCGTCGACTACATCTACAACACCATCGACCTGCTCAAGCTGGCGGGGAACACCTGCTGGTCCAGCAACGGGGACTGGAACCTGCCGATGGTGGTGATGAGCCCGGTGGGCTCGGGGATCCGCGGGTCGATCTACCACTCGCATTCCTTCGACGCGACGGCCACCCACATCCCCGGGTGGAAGATCGTGATGCCCTCCACGCCGCTGGACGCGTACGGGCTGATGCTCTCCGCCTGTCAGGACAAGAACCCGGTGATGTTCCTCAAGCCCAAGGCGCTGCTGCGGGTGAAGGGCGAGGAGCGGATCCCCGGTGAGCCGGACGACGACAAGGCGCTGTCCAAGATGATCGACGCGCCGCTGGGGGACCGCAGCCAGTGGAAGCCCAACTGGCCCAAGGTGGAGGGCTACACCGTCCCCATCGGCAAGGCGAAGCTCGTCCGGGAGGGCCGCGGGCTGACCGTGGTCAGCTATGGGCGCACCCAGCCGTTGTGCCTCAAGGCCGCCAACACCCTGGCCTCCGAGGGGGTGGACGCGGAGGTGATCGATCTGCGGACCCTGTGGCCGTACGACTGGGAGACCGTCTCCCGCTCCATCGAGAAGACCGGCCGGGTCCTGTTCGTGAACGAGGACACCGAGGTCACCAACTTCGGTGAGCACCTGGCCCGCCGCGCGGTGGAGGACCACTTCTACCGCCTCTCCGCCCCGCCCCGGGTGCTGGCCGGCAAGTTCATCCCCGGCATCGGCCTGGCCGACACCCTGGAGATGGCCTCCGTCCCCCAGCTGAACGACATCACCGAAGCGATCCGGAAGCTCGCCGCCGAGCAGCCCTGACGCACCCGGTCGAAAAAGGGGACAGGCTGCTTTATCGACACACCGCGTCGATAAAGCAGCCTGTCCCCTTTATTGTTGCGATGCGTCAAGTAATCGTATTCACGGGAGAATATGACGTGTCCTACACGTGCGCACCTTTTCGCACCGGGCGACGATAATCCCAAAACCTTCTCCCCAGGACTGAAACCTCATGGAAGTGAAGAACGGTCGGCCCACCGAGGTGGTGGACGCGCTGCAGCGGCACTACCGCCTCAAGCTGCCCGCCTACGCCTGAGCCGAGCTCCCGGATGAGCCTCCCCGCCCCGCCGGCCGCCTTGCCCGAAGCCAGTGGCCGCGCCTTTTTGGGGATCATCCGTTCGGTGAAGGAGGCCCACGGCGCGGCGGAGCTGACCTCGGTGGTGGCCGCCGCAGGGGAGGAGACCCAGGTGGCCTTCGCCAGCCGGATCCGCCACAGCGGCTGGTATCCCTACGCGGCCTTCGCCGGCTTCCTCACCGCGCTGGAGCAGCGCTTTAGCCACGGTGACCCGGGCTACGGCCGCCGGCTGGGCGCCAGCTCCGGGGTCAAGGATATCAACAGCATCTTCCGGATCTACCTGGCCATCGCCAGCCCCGAGCGGTTGATCCGCGGCTGCAGCCGGGTGTGGCCCAGCTACTACCGCCAGGCGGGGGAGATGGAGGCCACCGCCTGGGCGCCGGAGCTGACCACCCTGCGGATCACCGGCTTTCCCGCCATGGCCCCGGCGCACTGCCGGCTGATGGAGGGCTGGATGATCGCCACCATGGAGGCGCTGGGTTTGGGGGTGAGCGAGTCGGCCGGCGAGACGCTCTGCACCAGCCGCGGTGACCCGCACCACGAGTTCAGCTGCACCTGGAGCCGCCAGGGTCGCTGACTGCATTTGTTCAGGCAGGGTGCGCGGGATTGCTGGAACTTGTACCGGAAGTATCGGACCTTCGGCAGGGCAAGCCCCCGGAATGACGTGGGCCGGCGGTTGGCAGCGCACTTGCTCTAGGGGACCGGGTCATGTCGGTCCTCTCCATTACCCACCGTCACTCTGCCGCCGGGAACGCCCTGGCCCGCGTCACCCGCCAGCTAGAGAAGGTCACCGACGAGCTGATCCGCTCGCTGTTCGCCCGCACCCGCACGCCGTCCCCGGAAAAGGACGTCCGCATCTTCAAGCTGGAGCTCAAGCGGGACGAGCTGCACGAACGGCTGGACCGGCTGGAGGAGTGGGCCAAGGCCTCTCCTGGGATCTCCGAGGAGCAGGAGCGGATCGCCTCCTGAGTCCGGCTAGGAGGCCGCCCGCTGGGGAGCGTCCTCGTTGGCCGCGGCGGTCTTTGCCTCCGGGGGATCGATCCGGAAGATCCGCTCCGCGTCCGTACGGTAGCGGTCCACCTGCAAGGTGACCTCCGCCTCCGACCAGCCGAGGGTGGAGGCCAGCAACGGGGCCAGCTCCGCGGCCGCCGCCTGGCCCATGTCCCGGGTCTGGAAGGCGATCTTGGTGCGGCGGATCAGGATGTCCGCCAGCGTCTCCGCCAGCTCGAAGCGGGCGGCGTACACCGCCTCCGCGCACAGGTAGGGCAGCTCCTCTACGATCGGCAGCGCCAGCTCCGGTCGCTCCTGGGTCAGCGCCAGCACCGCGCGCCAGTCCCGGCCGTAGGAGGCGACCAGGTGTCCGGCGGTGTCCGCCAGGTCCGGATCCCCCAGCGCCTCCAGCGCCGCGGCCTGCTCCACCTCCACCGAGGTGAAGTCCCCGCCGGGGAGCGGGATCTGGTCGGTGGTCGGCTCGCGGTGGGGCAGGGCCAAGGAGCGCTCCACCGCATCGACCACGTCCGCGGCCATCACCCGGTAGGTGGTCAGCTTGCCGCCGCTGATCCCCACCACCCCGCTGCGGCTGACCGAGACCACGTGCTCGCGCGACGCGCTGTTGGCGCCTCCGTTGTCGTCGTAGCCGCTGGCGGCCAGCGGGCGGATCCCCGCCCAGGCGCTGATCACGTCCTGGCGGGTCAGCTTCGCCTCCGGGAAGAAGGCGTTGGCGGAGGCCAGCAGGTACGCCACGTCCGACTCGTTGGCGCGGACCTCCGCCGGATGGGCGCTGGTGGCGGTCTCGGTGGTGCCGATGATCGCGTGAGGGCCGGAGGGGAGGACGAAGTACACCCGCCCATCCACCGAGGAGAGCAGGGTCAGCGCCTCCTTGTTGCCGATCCGCTCCCGGGGGACCGCCAGGTGGACGCCCTTGCTGCCGCGCACCAGGGCGGTGGAGGCCTCGCCGCGATCCAGCCGGCGGATCTCATCGCTCCACGGCCCGCTGGCGTTGACCACAGCCCGGGCGGAGACCTTCACCGTCTTGCCGGTGAGGGTGTCCAGCACCTGGGCCCCACAGGCCTTCTCCCCGGCGAACAGCAGCCCGGTGACCTGGGCGTGGTTCACCACCGTGGCCCCGGCCGCCGCAGCGCCCAGCGCGTTGGCCGAGGTCAACCGCGCATCGTCAGTGGCCGCGTCGTAGTAGCGCGCCCCGCCGGTCAGCCCGTCCTTGCGCAAGCGCGGCTCTTGCTCGGAGACCTTCTTGGCGGAGAGCCCGGCGTGGCCCTTCACGTTCCGGAACAGGGCCAAGGCGTCGTACAGCATCAGCCCCGCGTTGAGCTTCCAGCGGGGCACCCGCGATCCCTTGTAGACCGGCCAGGTGAACGCCAGCGGGCGCACCAGGTGGGGCGCCAGCTTCAGCAACAGACGCCGCTCGGTGCTGGCCTCGAACACCAGCCGCAGGTGGCCATGCTCCAGGTAGCGCAGGCCCCCGTGGATCAACCGCGACGAACGGCTGCTGGTGCCGCTGCCGAAGTCCTCCCGCTCCACCAGGGCCACCCGGAGGCCGCGCAACGCCGCGTCGCGGGCGACCCCGCACCCGGTGATCCCTCCGCCAATCACCAGGAGATCAAACGACTGGGAGGCCAGCGCGGCGAGGCGCTGGGCACGGGGAAGCGGACTGTTGGGTACGGAGCTCATGGTCTTCGCGAGTCAGAGGGGGAAACCGAAGGTGGGATGGGGACAGGTCCCGCAGCAAGGTCACCCCCGCTCCACCTGTTCGGCCGCCACCACCACTCATGCCAAGCCGCTGGCCGCCAGACAACTCCCGGCATGGGTTTCCACCAGCGCGGAATTGGCGGGACCGCTAGAAGGCCAGGTGCCCATGACCGAGAACTGCCCGGGAGAGGACCTCCAGCTCTCCGCCCCGCACCCCCTTGCCGCCACCCTGTTCTCCCCGGAGGCGTCGCCGAAGGGGGCGGTGCTGATCGCCGGGGCGATGGGGGTGCCGCGCCAGTTCTACGCCGCGTTTGCCCAGCACCTCGCCGGCCAGGGCTTCGCCACCCTGACGCTCGACTATCGGGGGATCGGCGGGTCGGCGCCGGCCTCGCTGCGGGGCTTCGAAGGTTCGGTCCACCGCTGGGCGGAGGAGGATCTGGCCGCCGCGCTGGACGCGCTGGAGCGCCGCTTCCCCCACCAACCGCTGCTCTACGTGGGCCACAGCATCGGCGGTCAGCTGCTGGCCCTGGTGCCGCGGATTGACCGGGTCTCCGCGGCGCTGCTGGTGGCCTCCCAGAGCGGCTACTGGCGGCTGTGGCCGGGGGCGTTGAAGTACGCGATGTGGGCGCTGTGGCACCTGGGGGTTCCGCTGTTCACCCGCACCCTGGGTTTTCTGCCGATGGGCCGGCTGGGGCTGGGCGAGGACGTCCCGGCGGGCGTGGCCCGGGAGTGGGCCCAGTGGGGCCGCGATCCGAAGTACGTATTCAGCTACGCGGCGCCCCGGGGAGGGCTGGGCTTTGGCAGCTTCCAGCGGCCGCTGCGCTCCTACGCCCTCTCCGATGACCGCTACGCCCCGGAGCCAACGGTGCGCGCGCTGGTGGACTTCTTCACCGCAACCCGGGGTGAATTGCGGGTGCTAGAGCCGCACCACGTCGGCGCGAAGAAGATCGGCCACTTCGGCTTCTTCCGTCCGCGCTTCCGCGACACCCTGTGGACCGAGGCGGTGGCCTGGCTCCACGCGCAGCTGCCCCCGCAGACCGCGGCAACGAAAAACTCCGGCTGATCGGCAAAAGCAGGCGGCACGCCCCACACGGTGTGCAGTGAATCACAGTGGGCGGCGAATGGATTCCGGGTGGGGGTGCGGGTGGCCTACGCTCCATGCACATGAGAGCCCTCGTCTTTGTTGCGCTGCTGACCTTGACCACCGTCGCCCAGGCTAGACCGTTCCGCGCGATGATCACCCGCACCGCGGAGACCACCAGCCCGCTGAACTTCGAGCTGGGACTGCGCTACCAGGGCTTCTTCGCCGGCCGCGGTTCCGGGTCGGTGGGCGCATTGCCCTACCACCAGATTTCCCCCGGACTGCGGATCGGCCTGGTGGAGGGGCTGGAGCTCAACGCCTACGTGGAGTTCCTGCTGCTGGATCTGCCCAGCTCGCCCAACTTCCGCGCCTTCTTGGGGGACATCCCGATCGGCCTGCAGTGGACCTTCGTGGACACCCGGATGGTGGCGTTGGGACTGTGGCTGCGGGGCACCGTGCCCTCCGGGCCCAGCGGGTTCGACATCATCCCCCCCGCGCTCTCCGACGGCACCCTGGACGCAGAGGCCAGCTTCATCGCCGAGGTGCGCTTCTCCCGCGACCTGCGGCTGATGGCCAACCTGGGCTACCTGTACCACGGGGTCCGCGATCGGGGCGCCGCGGCGGACTTCGATGTCCCGGACGCGCTGCGCTACGACGTGGCGCTGGCCTACAACCTCAGCGACGATCTGCTGTTGGGAGTGGAGCTCAACGGCCGCTTCTACCTGGACCGGGTGATCACCCCGGTGTGGAACGACAACGCCAACCAACTGGAGGTGCTGCCCCACCTGCGGCTGGAGACCATCCCCAACCTGGTGCTGGAGGCGGCGCTCGGCGTGGCGCTGGTGCCCGACCTGCAGGAGATCTACCTGGTCCGCGGCCTGCTGGGCTTCACCTATGAGTTTGACCTGGGCGGCAGCGACCGCCGCTCCAGCGACGAGGACCGTCCGCGCAGCCGCCGCCGGGGTCGAGGCCGGGGGCGGTAGTTCGCCGTGAATGGGTCGCGGCCGACGAGCGCTCAGCGCCCCGAGGCGCGCTGGGCCATCGCTGCTTCGACCAGCTTCTCCAGCCCTTCCTCATCCACCTGGGTGTTGGTGGCCAGGATCTTCCCGTCCGGCCCCACCAGGATGGAGGAGGGCAGCCCCACCGCGCTCAGCTGCTTCATCACCGCGTCCGCCTGGTCCTCCGGCACATACGCGTGCTGCCACGGCATCGGCCACTTCTGGGCGTTGTCCTGGCGGAAGGTCTGCACCGCGTCCCATTTGTCCTGGATCGCCACAGCCACCACAGTGAAGCCCTGCTTTCCGTACCGGGCCTGCAGCGCGTGCAGGGTGGGCAGCTTGGCGATGCAGGGCTTGCACCAGCTGGCCCAGAGGCTGATCAGGTAGGTCTTCCCCTTCAGCGAGGCGGGGGTGATCTTCTCCTGCGGCTTCTCCCAGCGGGGGAAGGAGAACTGCGGCACCAGCGCGCCGGGCTGGACCGGGGCGGTGGGGTTGAGCCGGTTGGCCAAGAACGCGTACAGCGAGGCGGGGAAGCGGGTGGTGAGCTCCGTGAACGAAGCCTCGGCGGTGGCGGTGTCCCCGGCGGTGATCGCCAAACGCAGCCGGTGCAGCAGCGCCGCGGCGGAGACGTCGGCTACCGGATGGGAGGCGATCACCGAGTCCACGTAGGTCTTGGCCAATGCCGGATCGGAGGCGGCATTGGCCATGGACACCAGCGCGCCGGGGTTGATTCCCCACACCGTGGCGCCGGCCTCGATCTCGGTCAGCGCCGCATCCGCCAGCCGGGTGGACTCGGCGCCGGGGACGAACTCCGACTGGGCGGCCACCAGCAGCACCTGGCGGATCGCCGGATTCTGCTCGGTGGCCAGCGCGCTGAGGAACGCCTGCTGGTGCGGATCGCCGGCCAGAAATGCCTGCACCGCCGCCTTCACGTCGCCCCCGCTCTTGGAGGCCGCCAGCCCAGCCTGCTGGATGCCCGCCTCGAGCTCCTCCAGGTCCGCCACCAGCTGTGCCACCTGTTGGTCGAGGGGATGGGCCAGGGTGAGGCTGGACTGACCGTTGGCCGCCGGCAGCTTGCGGGGATCGAACACCACCTCCAGGGGCCCGCCCGGCGCGTCCAGCACGCTGAGGTAGTCCCCGCCGCCGTCGTACTCGAAGCGGTCCGCCTGGGTGCCGTTCATGGTGTTGCCGGAGGTGGTGGCGTGGAGTAACTGGTAGGCGAAGCGACCGGCCGGGGCTTCCACGGTCAGCGCGAAGGTGCCGTCCTCCCGGCGCTGCATGGGGATCGCCGCCTTCATCGACAGCTTGCCGTTCTTCTCGATGATCAGCCCCACCTTCTCGATGGAGTCCGCCCGCGGGTGGGTGCCCAGCTTCACCTCCACCCGGTGCTCGCCGGGGTCCAGCCACAGAGAGGTCTCCGCCTCCGCGTGGTTGACGGCGCTAAAGCGCACCTTCGCGTAGCCCACCGGCGCGGACTCCAGACGAAAGGTGCCATCCGCGTTGACCGGGTAGGAATGGGAGCCCAGGTGCACCTGGGCCAGGGTCACCGGCTTTCCATCCACGCCCACCGCCGACCCCAGGACCACCGCCTGCGTGGGCGCGGGGGCAGCGGAGGCCTGGACCGGCTTTGACTCACCGTGGGCGCACCCCAGCGTGACGGCCAACAACAAGGGGGCGGAGAGCGAGAGGGTGGGACGCATGGGTCGCTTCATCGCACATCCGGCCCGGCGTTCCCTAGGGACACTCAGCCCGGCGGCGAGCTCAGGCGCGCTCTAGAAGGAGAGGCCTACTCCCACCCGAGGGGACCCCTGGACTCCGGCGCCGTTGAGGGCCCCGTTCTGGTACGGGACCAGGAAGGGCAGGGAGATGGAGCCGGTAATCCCGAACCGCCGGGCGAACCAGTAGGTGGCCTCCACCCCCGGAGAGACGCTGAGATCGGTGAGCTGGACCTGACTCCCCAGGCTGAACCAGGCGCCGAACAGAAGCACCAGCCGGACGGTGGGACCGGCCTCGCTCTGGCGGGACAGCACCTCGAACCGGGGGCCCACCGCCACGTGGGCGTCGCTGGAGGGCAGCTTGAGCCCCAGCTCCACGTCCAGGATCGGGATCGCGCTGAGCACCACGTTCAGCTCCAGGTCGTTGAAGCGCGTCCAGTAGTCGCCCCGGACCGTGCCCACGTTGCCCAGGGCCTCTTCGGCCACCGCCGTCTGCGCTGCCAAAGAGAGAATCACCACCAGAAAACGCCTCATGAAGTGCTCTCCTGTCTGAGGTGCGCTGAAGCGGGTGCAGCATAAAAGGGCCGGACCCTCCGCGCGACCAAACCACTTGCGGGTTGCCGGCTCCAGCACCGGGCCTGCGCCCGAACGCCAGCCTTTCGTCAGGAAGGATTCATCGCCGGGCACTTCAGCTGGCCTGTCCCCATCAATAGCGCGGCTCCATCCGGATTCCGAAGTACAAGGCAGGAGTGCTCTCTTCGTGGGTGGCTCTCAACGAACTCACCGTGGCGCTGGGCGACGCCGCTTCGGTCGAAGCGGTGGCGCAGGTGATCCTCAACCGGCTGGTGCCAATGCTGGGGGCGGACGGGGGCACGGTGGCCATCCCCACCCCGGATGGTCAGGCGCTGACGATCATCGCCAGCCACGGCTACCGCAGCGAGGTGGTGGCGGAGTTCAGGAGCATTCCCCTTGGCGCGCAACTGCCGCTGAGCGACGCGGCGCGGACCGTGCAGCCGATCTTCATCGAGTCCCGGGACGGGCTGCTGGACCGGTATCCGCACATCGAACGTTTCTCCGAATCCCTCGCGTTGATCGCGGTACCGCTGGTGGTCAAAGGAGAGTTGCTGGGAGTGATGGGGGCCACCTTCGCGGAGGCCAGGAGGTTCTCGGAGGACGAGCGCAGCCAGGTGGTGCTGCTGGCCGGGCAGTGTGCCCTGGCGCTGCAACGGGTGAGCGCGCTGCAGACGGAGATCGCCGCACGCAAGCGGATCGAGGTCCTGGCCGAGGCCTCCAAGACCTTCGCCTCCGAGGCGCACGATCTCAGCCAGTTGCTCAATGTGGTGGCCCGGCGGGTGGCCCAGCTGTTCGCCGAGTCCTGCACGGTGACCCTGATCTCCCCCGACGCGCAGTGGCTGGAGCCGGTGGCGCTGCACCATGAGAACCCGGCGGCGCGGGAGGAGGGGCTGGCGCTGTTCCAGGCGACCCGCCAGAAGGTGGGGGTGGGGATGCAGGGGGTGGTCGCCGCCAGTGGCCAGCCAATGCTGGTGCCGGAGATCGCGCTGGAGGCGGTGGTTGCCGCCACCCGTCCAGAGTACCGCGACTACGTCCGTCGCTTCGCCCCCGCCAGTTTCGTGGTGGTGCCGCTGCGGGTGCGCGGGCGGATCATCGGGACCCTCTCCGTGTCCCGGGGCGCGGCCGCCCCCCGCTTCAACCAGGATGACGTGGGGATGCTGACCGAGGTCGCGGACCGGGCGGCGCTGTCGATCGACAACGCGCGGTTGCTCTCCGAGGCCCAGGCGTCGCTTGCCCGGGCCCAGGAGGCGGTCCACCTGAGGGAGGACTTCCTCTCCATCGCCGGGCACGAGCTGAAGACCCCGATCACCTCCTTGAAGCTGGAGCTGCAGTTGCACGAGCGCTCCGGGCCCACCCGTTCCATCGGCCGCGCCACCCGGCAGGTGAAGCGGCTGGAGACGCTGGTGCAGTCACTGTTGGACGTGGGCCGGCTCTCCGCGGGGCGGATGGACCTCCAGCTGGTCGAGGTGGACTTGCTGCCGCTGCTCCACGAGGTGGCGGAGCGGTTCCGGGCCGAGGCCGAGGCGGCGGACACCCTCCTCACCATCGCCCCACCGTCCGGTCCGGTGATCGCGCGCTGTGATCGCGATCGCTTCGATCAGGTGCTGACCAATCTGGTCTCCAACGCGATCAAATACGGGGGAGGCAAGCCGGTGCTCCTCTCCGCCCAGGGGGACACCGACCCGGTGGCGATTCTGGTCCGGGATAATGGGATCGGAATCGAGCTGCAGGACCAGGAGCGGTTGTTCGAGCGCTTCGCCCGTTCCCAGGCCGCGGCCCGCCACTACGGGGGGATGGGCCTGGGCCTGTGGATCTCCCGCCAGCTGATGGAGCGGATGGGGGGACAGTTGACCTTAAGCAGCACTCCCGGAGAGGGCGCCACCTTCCGCTGCGAGCTCCCGCGGGCGTAGGGACTGACTACTTCGCGTCGCGGCGGCTCTTGTCCTGGGTGATCGGCGAGACGGCCAGCACCAGCACGCCCTGCTGGTGGGTCCCGGCGGCGGCGTAGATGGAGGCCTTCTTTCCCAGCTCGATCTTCGTGGTGACCTTGGCCACGGTGAGGTTCACGTGGGCCACCCCCTTCTCCAGCTTCACCAACTGGAACTGGGCCTTGGACCCGTTGGGCAGCACCAGGGTCTGGGGGACCTTGGCGTCCAGCTCCAGGATCTGGGTGGAGAGCTGCTTGAAGGAGGTGAAGGTGAAGTCCTTGGCGAACGCCTGCTTCATCGACTCCAGCGAGGGGGGATCCACCTCGGTGCCCTGGCCCGACGCGTAGACCACGTCCACGAAGAACCGGACCTTCTCCTCCGCGGCGCGGGCCTGGGAGGGGACCAATCCGGAGATCATCACCGCCGCGGCGGCCAGCAGAAAGGCACGACGGAACATCACAGCTCACCTTCTCGCGGCGTCCGGGGGCCGTTGGGGTCCTTGGAGCGGAACGCGTCCTCTTCGTCGTCTTCGTCGTCACCGTCGTCGTTCGGACCGGCGATGGTGGCCTTGGAGGGTTCGTCGACGATCCAGATGATGGCGTCTCCCTGCTCGGTGGTCAGCACCACCGGGGCGATGCCGGCCTCGGCGCTGACCGACTCCACCGCCATCTGCTCCGAGGCGTAGCCCACCGGGGTCCCCTGGCGCAGCACCAGCGGGACGCCGATCAGCAGCAGCACCGCGGCGGTGGCGAAGGAGGCCATCATCGGGCCGCGCTGGTAGGTGAACATCTCCCAGAGCGACAGCCTCCAGCGTTCCAGCAGCGGCGGCCGCTCCGGGGTCACCCGGGCCATGACCTTCTGGGCGAAGTCCTTGAAGTCCACCTCGTCGGTGGCGAACTCCAGGCCCACCCGGACCAGGCCGGAGGTGGCGCGCAGGTCGGCCACCCGGCCGGTGCAGTCGTGGCAGACCGACAGGTGCCGTTCCAGGGTCAGCCGGGCCCCTGCCGCCAGCTCCCCGTCAACGTACGGGGAGAGCTGCGGGAGGAAGGTCTTGCATGCAGGATTCGATGAACTCATGGCCACACCGCCGAACTGAGGGGACTGAAGTGATGACGGGACGTCTCCAGCGATATTCCAGCCCGCCTCACTCCTTGCCTATCCCCACCTTCGCCTCGTCCAACTCCAGATATTCACTTAGGATTTTCTGGACCTTGGCCCTGGCGTGGAACAGGCGGGACATCACGGTTCCCTTGGGGATTTCCAGGGTCCGGGCCAGGTCCTCGTAGCTCATCCCCTCCAACTCGCGCAGCAGCAGGATCGCCCGGTGCTTCTCCGGGACCTGCTCCAGCGCATACTGGATCTTCTCCGCCAGCTCCCGGCGCAGCGCGCTCTTCTGGGGGTTGGTGCCCAGCCGGCTGCCCAGCGCGCCAATGTTGGCCTCGGCGGTGTCCATCAGCACCGCGTCGTCCAGCTCCACGTGTTCGCGGCCACTGCCCCCGCGCTTGCGGAGCACGTCGATGCAGATGTTGGAGGTGATGCGGTACAGCCAGGTGTAGAAGCTGGAGTCGCCCTTGAAGTGGTCCAGGTACTTGTAGACCTTGATGAAGGCCTCCTGGGAGACGTCCATCGCCTCCTCGCGGTCCTTCAGCATCCCCACCGCGACGGCGTAGACCTTCTTCTGGTAGCGCTCTACCAGCAGCTTGAATGCCCGCTGGTCGCCGCCACGGACGCGCTTGACCAGGGTGAGATCGTCGGTCGCCACGCGTCGGCACCTTAATGCCTGCATTGCCAGTGTCGAGCTTCCAGCGCGCCCGACCCCAAGCCGCGGGCCGCTACATGGAGACCAGCGCCACCACCATCAGGGTGACCAGGACCAGGAACAGCATCGCCCCGAAGGTCATCCGGTCCCACTTGGCCTGCTCCAGGGTGCTGTCCTCCCCTTCGCCGCGGAACTTGTGGAGCACGTTCCACAGCATGTTGTTCCCCAACTTCCCCTTGGTGCGGCGGCGGGGGTCGGTCTCGGTGCCGGGGACCTCGTTGTGCAACTCCCGGACGTCGCGGGGGACGATGATCCCCTTGCTCACCTCCGCGGCCAGGGTGTTCACCCGCAGCTCCACCCCATCCTTGAGCGGATCCTGCGCCTGGCGGTGAGAGAGCTTCATCGGGCTCTCGCCGATCTCCTTGTAGGTCAGCGGCGCGCCGGTGAACTCGTTGGCCGCCGCCTTCTTGGGCTGCTCGCGGACCAGCTCTTCGCTCTTGGGCTGCTGGGACGGCGGCGGCCACTGCGCGGCGGTCATCTTCGTCTGCTCGGCCTTCTGCTGCAGCTCCTTGAGCGAGCGGGACATCAGCAGCTCATGGGCCCGCTCCAGCCCGGTCTGTCCGGTGCGCTGGTCGCGCAGCTGGTCGAAGTTGAGGTGGGAGAGGGTCTCCACGAAGGCCTGTGCGGAGGTCTTCTTGTCTCCCTCGGAGGGCGTGGCCAAGCGCGGCTTGTTCGGCCCGCTGGCCTCCTCCAGGCGCTTGCCCTCGCGCAGTCCCCACAGGTCCCGGCCCTCCGGCTGTTGCAGCCGCTCCAGCCGGCTCTTGCCCTTGCCCTCCTGGGTCTCTCCCTGCGGAAGCGGGGGCTGGGTGGGAAGCCCCTCCTTCTCCCGCAACCGGCGCAGCTTCTCCTGCAGCTCGGGGGGCAGCTGGTCCTCGGGCAGCGAGGCGATCAGCTCCAGCTCCTTGGCGGTCAGCTGGTCGGACTTCGGCTTCTCCCCCAGCTCCACGAAGCGCTCGGCGTACTTGGTGAAGTACTCGAACGTCCGCTGCGCCTTCTCCGAGCTGTCGGCGTCGGGGACGTCCACCAGCTCGCGGGCCACCAGCTGGTAGTCGGCGGCGAAGCGGTTGCTGACGTCCGGCTGCTCGCGGATCTGCCGCAGGTCCGGGGTCAGCTCGGAGACCGGACGCTTGAAGGTCGGGGTCTCTCCCCGAAGTCCGGTGTCGGCCACCGGCAGCTCGTAGGCGAAGCCGTCAGAAGGGGCCTCCACCACCGGCAAGGCTTCCGCCACCGGCGGGGCGGGCACGCTGGGCGGGGCGGCGACCACCGGAGGTGAGTCGGCGCGCGGACCGCGGGGTCCGCCTCCGTCCTGCCCTGGCGGCAGCTGCCCGCGGGGATGATGTTCCTTGATCGCGCTCATGGACCTTCTTGGATTGTCGCCGCGGGGGCCCCGCGGGTTGCCCCACTCTAGTCCGGGAGGGCACCGCGCTGATCCTGCGGACCGGCAGAATTGACAGGGACTCCATCAATCTGTCAGGCGGGGAGGCTGTAGGCAGAGCAGGGACACGCAGCCCAGCAGGCGGGGGATCGCCGTAAAGCTGCAGCCTGCCCGTCCGGCCTGCGGTCGGTTCCTGGGCAGAGTTCGCCAACAGGAATGCGCGCACATAGGTTGCAAGACAGACTAGCGCCGTCGATCAGCTGCTTCGCCTCACCGCCCATGCCTGAAGACTCAATCTCTATCGATCTGTCGTTGAACCCGACCGGCGAAGCTCCCGCGCGTGAGCCGCTGGTGGGGTCGGTGATGGGCGGCTTCCGGCTGACCCGGCTGCTGGGCACCGGCGGGATGGGATCGGTCTATCTGGGCGAACACCAGATGATCGGTAGCAAGGTGGCGGTGAAGGTGCTGCACCGCGAGCTGTCGGCCAACCCGTCCCAGGTGGAGCGCTTCCTGGCGGAGGCCCGGGCGGTCAACCTGATCGACCACGAGAACATCGTCCGGATCTTCGATCTGGCCACCGACCCTCAGGGTCGCCACTACTTCGTGATGGAGTACCTGGAGGGAATCCCCCTCACGGCGATCACCAAGGCCGCGCTCCCGGCCGCCCAGGCGATCCCGCTGCTGATCCAGGTGCTGGGGGCCCTGAGCGCGGCCCACGCCCGGGGAGTGGTCCACCGGGACCTCAAGCCAGACAACATCTTCTTGGTGCGGCGCGGCGCGGAGGATCGCTTCGTCAAGGTGCTGGACTTCGGCGTGGCCAAGCTGCTCTCCGAAGGCCCGGTCACCGGTCAGACCCAGATCGGGATGGCCATCGGCACGCCCACATACATGTCCCCCGAACAGTGGAGCGGACAGGCAGTGGATGGGCGCGCGGACATCTACGCGATGGGGGTGCTCTCCTATCTGCTGGCCACCGGGAGGATGCCGTTCCCGCGCGGCAGCCTGCTGGAGATGCTGGCCTACCATCGGGAGAAGGTCCCCGACGCGCCCAACAGCATCAACCAGTCGGTCCCCCGGGCATGGTCGGACGTGATCCTGCGCGCGCTGGAGAAGCGCCCCAAGGATCGCTTCCAGACCGCGGACCAGATGGCGGCGGCGCTGCTGGCGGTGCTGGATCGAACTTTGGACGAAACGCTGGTGGCGGCCACCGACGTCGCCCCCCGCATCGCCCCGGTCTCGGTGGGGGAGATGGCGCCCCGGATGACCCCGGTGCCCAGCGTGCCGCGCTACACCCCGGTGCCGACGCGGGCCACCCCGCTGGGCTCCGGGGTGGGGAACTCCCCCTACACCCCGCTTCCCCACCAGCGCGCCTCCGCCACCCCCGCCCCGGCCGAGCAGCGCCACGCCACCCGGATGAGCGTGCAGCTCCCGGCGCGGATCCTGGACGCGCAGGACGCGCACCAGTTCGACGCCATCTGCACCGAGCTCTCCCGCGGCGGCCTCTACGTCTGCCACACCGGCGCGGCGCCGGCGGTGTTTACCCGGCTCAAGGTGGTGCTGGTGGTCAACGGCCAGCTGCTAGAATGCCCCTCGGAGGTGGTGCGCCAGGTCAGCCCCGAGGACGCCGAGCGCTGGCAGATGAGCCCCGGCTTCGCGGTCCAGTTCCTCCAGCCGACCGCCGAGCTCAAGGAGACAATCACCCAGATCCTCAAATCGGTGGCGGCGATGCATCCTGGCACCGGGATCGCCGCGCGGCTGCAGAAGATCGCCGCCTCGGACTTCTACTCGGTGCTGGAGCTGCCCGCGGATACGACCGGGCCGCAGATCCGTCAGAAGGCGGAGGAGCTGCAAGAGCAGCTGCGCTCCGCGGAGAAGGACGCGCCCTCCGACCAGGTCCGCCGCCACCTGGCCGAGGCCCGGCAGAAGGTGGACATCGCCCGGTCGATCCTGGCGGACCCGGTCCGGCGGGTGGACCACGACCTGGCCAAGAAGAACTTCCGCGGGGTGGCGCGTTGTCTGGAGGCGGGGCTGCCGGTGGAGACGCTGCAGGCGCTGCACCAGCGCTATGCCCAGGCCAACGCCTACGACGTGAACTCCGCCCGGCTGCTGGCCATCTCCGCTGGGGTCTGGGAGAAGCGCGGGGACCGCGAGCAGGCCCGCGCCCAGTACGAGGCCGCGCTGAAGCTGGATCCCGCCAACCCCACCCTGCACCAGGGGCTGGCCGCCCTGGGCGACACCGGGGCGGGGAAGCGGACCGCCTAGCTACGCCGAGGCGGCGGGCGCGAGGGTCGAAGACCGCGCCGGCCAGTCGCCGGTCAGCTTGGCCACGAAGAAGGCCGGACCGACCAGCGCGTGGACCAGGTTGGTGAGGAAGGAGGGCGACTTCTTCTCCCACACCACGTGCCCTGCCAGCTGGATCAGCCATCCCCCAGCGGCGATGGTCACGATCGCCCACCAGGGGAGCATCCGTCCCAGGGGGAAGGAGAGCGCGGCGGCGGCGAGGATGATCACCCCCAGCTTCACGCTCATCTTCAGGTACCAGACGGCGCACAGGGGCAAGAACACCATCCCGGCGGTGATCCGGAAGTTGTTGGGCAGGGTGGTCAGGGTCACCCAGTCCAGCATGGCGATGATGTGGAAGACGATCATCGGGATCGCCAGCTTGTGGGTCAGCTGGTTGGTGGGGTGCTGGTGGGCCTGGCCGTACTCGGCGAACAGCGCGGTCAGCTTGGGGTTCATGGCGCACTCATAGCGCGGGTCGCCCGCACCCGGAAACAGGCCAGACCGGTGCTGACCTCCACCGTGCACCGGCCGAAAGTGGCTGCTGCCAAGCCAGGGCCACCTCGGCATAGTCGCCGCATGGCACGCACCCGAATCGTCCGGACCGAAGAAGTGGTGGGCCCCAGGTTGGGGCGGCTGTTGATCGGCACCGACTTCTCCTCCGGCGCCCGCGCGGCGATCACCCGGGTGGGGAAGCTGCCGCTGGAGGCGCGGGCGGAGGTGGTCCTGGCCTACGTGATCCCCGCCGGCGGGGACCTGTTCGTGGATCGGGGGGCGGAGCTCTCGGTGCAGAAGCTGGTGGAGGAGGAGACCCGGTTCCTGCGCCGGCTGCTGCCCGCCACGGTGAGGGTCCGCAACGAGCTGGTCCGCGGCCGTCCATTCGACGCCTTGTTCGAGCTGGGCTCCCGGCTGCAGCCGGAGCTGATGGTGATGGGTCGCCACGGCGAGCGGGCCGTCCGCGACGATCTGCTGGGCTCCACCGCCGAGCGGGTGCTCCAGCTGGCCAACCGGCCGGTGCTGGTGGTGTCCCGCATCGCCAAGGGCCCCTACAAGCGGGCGCTGGCGGCGGTGGATCTGGAGCTGGGGTCTTTGGAGATCCTGGCCGCCGGACTGCGGATCAGCGGGGTCAAGCCCAAGCAGGTCTCGCTGGTGCACGCCTTCCAGGGCAGCCAGGTCCCCGGGCAGAAGAAGCCGGGACGGAAGGAGGCCACCCGGCTCCGCGAGGCGCGGCTGGAGGCGATCGAGAACGGGCTGCGGATGGAGCTGACGCCCTTCCCGGCGCTGGCCACCGAGGCCCACATCGTGATCAGGGAAGGAGACCCCCGCGAGGTGCTGGCGGAGCAGGTCCAGGAGCAGAAGGCCGATCTCCTGGTGGTGGGCACCCACGGACGCACCGGCTACGCCCGCGCCATGCTGGGCAGCGTGGCCCAGTCGCTGGTGCGCCGCACCCCCTGCGATGTGCTGGTGGTGCCGACGCCGCTGTCCGAGCGGTAGCGCGCCTTGGCCTACCTGATCGCCAGGCCGGGCGAGGCCGGAGCCGCCCGGCGCAGGCGCCGCCAGGAGCTCTGGACGATGGCGACCACGTTCTGGAGGCTGAGCGGGACCAGGCAGGGCAGCCGCTCTCCGGTGGCGTGGCCGGGGTTGGCCTCCAGGAAGAACCGGATGTGCTCGTCTGGATCCGCCCGCGGGGCGTCCGCCACTCCCGGGCGGAGCCTCCTTCCTTGCGAGCGGATCACCTCGCGCTGCTCATCCCAGGCGTCGCCCACCTGTCGGCGGGTCAGCTTGGCCAGCACCTGGCGCTCCCAGGGGGGAGTGGGCGTCTCCCGCCTCGGCCAGTACACCGCCAGGTTCCTGGGCAGCAGCAGGTAGGAGCGGAAGCTGAAGGTGTCGAAGTACCACCACAGCTCCGTTCGCGGGGTGCGCAGCTTCTCCCGGGCCAGCCATCACAGCCCGGAGGACTGGATGGCGTTGGCTCCCCGGTACTCGGGGCGGACGCAGACCGCGCCGGTGGAGACGACCCGGAACGACCGGCCCTGATGCTCGGCGTCCCAGGCGGAGAGGAGGGTCATCCCGACCAACGCGCCACCCACCCGGTCGTAGAAGCGCAGCACCTCCGACGACGAGGCCAGCGAGCGGTCAAAGCTGTGGCGCTCGGCGTCGAAGTACGCCCGGTAGGTCTCCCACAGCGCGTCCACCTCCGGGGCGGTCACCTCCGCGGTCGGGGTATAGGTGAACCGGACGGCGCGCGCGCCGGGTCTCAGTGGAGAGGAATGTGCTAGCCAGCGCCCCCATGTCCATGGCTGGCAGCTCCCGTCTCTCCAGGGCCTGGCCCGCGCTCGCGGCGGCCCTGGTGGGGATGGCCTGGTGCGTGAGGCTGATCGGTCTGGAGACCCTGGCTCCGCTCCACACCGGCTGGACGCTGCAGGGGGACTGGGCGATGGCCCAGCTGAGCCAGTCCTTCTTCCGGGACGCGCCCTGGGGCCTGCCGCTGGGCTCCGCTCCCGGGTTCGTGCACCCGGTGGGGGTGGCGCTCTCCAGCGCGGACGGCATCCCCTGGCTGGGGCTGCTGGCCAGGGCGGTGGCCCCGCTGTTTCCTCGCGACTTCCAGTTGCTGGGGCTGTGGTTGCTGCTCTGCTTCGCGCTGCAGGGGGCGTTGGGCGCGCTGCTCACCGCCAGGCTCTCCGCGTCTCGCTGGCATCAATGGCTGGGAGGGTCGCTGTTCGTGCTGGTGCCGTTCCTTTCCGACCGGATGGGCCACCTGGGGCTCTGTGCGCATTGGCTGTTGGTGGGGATGTTGTGGCTGACCCTGGGCCGACCCTCCAATCCGGCTGAGCTGCGCCGCCGCCGCTGGCTGGGGCTGCTGTTCGTGGTGCTGTCGGCGGGAGTGCACCCTTATCTGTGCGCGATGGTGCTGGCGTTGGGCCTGGCGGGCAACCCATGGCGGGGCTCCCTGGGCTGGGTGGGCGGCTACCTGCTGGTGGCGTTGGGCGTGATTGGGCTGCTGGGCTACCTGGGCAGCGGCGGGTCTGCCCCGGGCTTCCATCACTATTCGGCGAACCTGTTGGCACTGGTCAACCCCGGCAGCCAGTCGTGGTTGCTGCCGGGGATCCCGGTGGGCGCCGGGCAGTACGAGGGCTATGGCTACCTCGGCGCCGGTGTCCTGTCCCTGGGGCTGGGCGGGTGGATCCACTGGCGTCTGGTCCATCGGTGCGGTCCCTGGGCCCAGGGCTGGAGCGCGGCGAAGCCGCTGATCGGCGTCTGTCTGTTGATGGGGGTGTTCTCGCTCTCCAGCGCGGTGATGCTGGGTCCGTGGCGGTTGATCTCGTTCACCACCCTGTTCAACGCGGTGTTGGGCCCGCTGGCCGGGACCTTCCGCGCCCCGGGCCGCTTCCTCTGGCCACTGGGCTACCTGGCCGTCACCGGCGCCTTGGCGCTGGTCCTCCACGGGCTGCGCGTCCGGCCCCGGCTGGCCGCGGTGCTGCTGGGCGCCGCGGTGGTGCTGCAGGCCGTGGAGCCGCGCCGCGGGCCTCCCGGTGAACCGATCCCTCCGCCCGCGGTTCCTCCACTCGCCTCCGCGCTCTGGTCGCTTATCGGCGAGGACTTCGATCACCTGGTCCTCTATCCGCCGGTGATGCAGGACGGTGCGGGACACCGCTGCGGACAGGAGGGCTTCAGCCGGGACGAGGCGGCGCAGCTGGGACACCTGGCGTATCTGCGGGGCCTGACGGTGAACAGCGGCTACGTTGCCCGGCTGGACGTCCCCCGCCTGGAGGCCGCCTGTTCGCAGCTGGAGGCGCAGCTGGATCAGGGCCGGCTAGATCCCCGCAGCCTCTACCTGGTGCACGAGCGGGCGGTGCCGGGCTTCCTGGAGAGGACCCGGGAAGAGGCCCGATGCGGGCGGGTGGATGGACGCCAGGTCTGTGTCTCCGCGCAGGCGGCACCCGGCTTCCGGGCGCTGCTGGCCGCCGTGCCCGGGTGAGCTCTCGAAGTCGCCCAGCCCGCCACCTACTGCTGTCTGGAGTGGATGAAGTAGCCTCGTCACGGTCAGAAGCGGAAGCCCGGCCCCAGTCCCAGCAGGAGGAACAGCAGCGCGGCCGCCCCGGCCAGCCTCCAGCCACCGATGCGTCCCGAGGGCAGCGCTGGCTCGGTGGAGGGCTGCTTGGGGATGGCGGTGGGGATCCACACCAGCAGGAACGTCCCGCCCACCGTCGCCAGGCCCGAGGTGAACGCGTAGACGGGCCCCAGGTAGTTGAGCAGCGCACCGGCGGTCATCACCCCACCCCCGACCACCGCCCAGGGCAGCAGACACAGCCGCCGCGCCTGCTGGCGGAGGTTGTCGGCGCCCGCCAGTAGCGGGCCGAGCGCGGGATAGAGCAGGAAGAACCAGCGCAGGGTCAGCGCGCTGCCGATCGCCGCGAACCCGATCCGGTAGGCCCACCGGGGCTCCAGCCCGGAGAGAAAGACGGTCCAGTCCCCGAAGCCGAACAGCGGATCGACCATCAGGTACCCGGAGCCCATCAGCCCGTTGACCGCAGCGGTCAGCCACAGCGCGTAGCGGGCCTCCAGGGTGCGCGGCGCCCGCAGCCGCAGCCAGCTGAAGGCGAGGGCGGCCACCGCAAGGTTGAGCAGGGTCCCCGACGCCACCGCCAGCCGACGCTGCAGCACCGTCTGGCCGGGCAGGTCGCACTGGGCAAAGGCAGAGGAGACACCCACCAGCCGGCCACCTTCCAGCACGCAGGTCAGCCCATGGCCAAGCCCCTCGTGGATCACCTTGGCCAGCACATAGACCGTGGTGGCGATGGCCAGGACGGTCAGCACGTCGGGAGCAGTCTCTTCGGGTCGCCGGGTCTCCATGGGACCTACCATCGCACCTGACGACCCGCGGACCATCCTGGCACCCAGCCCTGCCCTCGATGGCACGTTCTGGTGCAGGGTTCGATTTAGGCGCCGCGGATCTCGCTGCACGGGAGGTCAGCCCCCGCTGGCCGCTGGTCGGGCTTGATTGTGGCGACAGCGCGAGGCCGCCTCGGGCTCAGGGCGGCGGGAGCCCGCGCGCGCGGCGCACCCGTTGGACCAGAGTGTCGTGGAGCCGGTGGAGCGGGTCGCCGATCTCCGGCCCCTCCAGGAGCGTCAACGCGTCGGCGATCGCCTCCAGGGTGGAGCGCGCCCGCGGATCCTCCGACTGGCGGAGCCGGGGGCGGAGCGCACCGGTTGCAGGAAGGCCCCACCTGGGAAGCCGCAGCAACTGGGGGTGGTGGTGCAGCATCTTGCGCGCCTGCTTCCACGTCGCATCCAGGACGACCAGCGTCGCGGGCTTCTCGCGGGAGGGGTCCACGTTCCCCTCGCCCGGATACAGCACCCAGGCCGGGCGCAGGTTCGCCAAAAGCGCCTCCACGTCCGGTGGGGTCCTGGGCACCCATTCGACAAGCTGGATGTTCTGCAGCGCCAGCGCCGCGATCCGAGCGGTGTTGGACGGCCGCGGTTCCTCATGGTGGTGCCGCAGCACCAGCACCCGGGTGCGGTTGGCAAGGCTGGGCACCTCCGCGCAGATGCAGCGCGCTGAGGCCTGTCGACACCGCTCGCACCGTCCAGATGACTCTCGCCGGGAGGAGGCCTGATCGTCTGCCGTCACGGTCACGGTGGGGGTCTAACATCGTCCCGGCGGCTGCGGCTGGCCTCCGCGTCACTTCATTCCAGGTCCCCGGAGCGCTACGAAGCGAACTTCATGGAGCAGCCAGCCCAGCGGGTGAGCCGCTTCGATCCCCAGCCCGCGGTCACCGCGCTTCCGCGGCGCCTGCCGCACCCCTTTTCGACCGAGCCGCCACATCCCCTGGCCCGGCGGGCGGCGGAGTCGCTTCAACAGGACCTTCGCACCGACGCGATCCCCGGGGTCGACCTGCGGTCGCTGGATCGCCCCGGGCTGGGGAAGATGTTCGGGGTGCTGGTGGTGGCGGACCGCGAAGGTCAGGTCGGCTACCTGCGCGCCTTCTCCGGGATGCTGGACGGCCGCTGGGAGGTGGAGGGCTTCGTTCCCCCGCTGTTCGATCAGCAGGCCAAGGACTCCTTCTGGCCCGCGCTGGAGGCGGAGCTGGACGCCCTCCAACTCAAGCACGCGGAGCTGACCGGCGGCGCGGAGGTGCTCCGGCTGCAGGCGCAGGCCGCGCAGTTGCTGGCCCAGCAGGCGGACGATCTCCTCCGACTCAAGGCCGCCCAGGAGCAGGGTCGGAGTCGCCGGCGCGAGGAGCGTCTTTCGTTCCCGGAAGACCTCGCACGGCAGGCCCGGCTGGCACAGGAGAGCCGAGCCGAGAGCGAGATCCTGCGCAGCCTGGTCGCGGCCCAGGGCCGTGATCTGGCGATACTGGCCGCGCCGCTGTGGGCCTTGGAGGAGGAGCGGGCCCGCCTGGAGAAGACCCGGGCGGATCGCTCGCGCGAGCACTGGCTGCGGCTGACCGACACCTACCGGCTAACCAACCCCCGGGGCGAGACCACCACCGTGACCGCGCTGTTCGCGCCCCAGCCGCCGCCGGGTGGGGCCGGGGACTGCGCGGGGCCCAAGCTGTTGGGCTACGCCTACCGGCACGGACTGCGTCCGCTGGCGTTCGCTGAGTTCTGGTGGGGCGCCTCCTCCAGCGACGGCGATCGCGTGGCCGGCGAGTTCTATCCGGCCTGCCAGACCAAGTGTGGGCGGGTGCTGCCCTTCATGCTCCAGGGGTGGGAGGTGGAACCGCATCCAGAGCGGGACGCCCCGCCTCCGCTGCGGATCCTCTTCGAGGATGATTGGTTGCTGGTGCTGGAGAAGCCGGCCGGGCTGCCGTCCACCCCCGGACGGCGGGCGCGCGACTCGCTGCTGACCCGGCTGCAGCGGCATTGTCCGTCCGCGGCGCTGGTCTCGCCGCTGGCACCGGAGCAGTCCGGCGTGGTCCTGGCGGCCAAGGATCGCCCCACCCTCACCACCCTGCAGCGTCAGTTGGGGAAGGGCGAGGCCACGGTGGACCACGAGGGGACCCGGGCAAGAGTAGTCGCCTTCCGGCACCCACGCACCGGAGAGTCGATGGTGGTTCCCCTGGTCTGACGTCACCGCGAGGTGGCGCGGTGCAGACCTGCACCGGCCGGCAGCCATGCATAGAGCAGCCCAGGCGCTGGGTCTGCAGCGATCCGGACGCGCGCCTCAGGAGGTTGCGGGCCCCTATTCTATGGGCTGTGTCGCGGGTTCGCACTCCGCGTGTTTCAGCTCGTAGGCTTCGAACTCCAGGCCGCGTCCACCATCCCCCGCAGCCCGTGGTCATCCCGGAGCAGATAGCCGGCCGGCTGTGGCACCACCCAGCCTCGCCGGCGCCACTCGCTGATCTTCCGGCTGGCGGACTCTACGGTGGTGGCGGCGATCGCGGCCAGGTCCGCGCGGCGCAGCCGCATCGGGATCAGCGTTCCCCCGGGGAAGGGTTCGCCCACCTGTTCCGCAAGGCGCAACAGCACCCGGGCCAGTCGCTGCTCCACGCTGCCGGAGGAGAGGTCCTCCACCGCGCGCAGCAGGCGGATGTTCTGCGCCGCCAGGTTCATCGCCAGCGAGAGGGAGGCCTTGGCGGACGACTCCAACACCCCGCGCAGCGCGGCGGAGGGGATCATCAGCAGCCGCGCCAGCCGCAGGCACACCACGTCGGACTGGTAGCGCTCGCCGGTAGAGAACGCGATCTCCCCCAGCACCTCTCCCGGGCTGGCCACATCCAGGATCACCTCGCGGGTTCCCCGTCCCCGGCACAGCTTCAGCCGCCCGGCCACCACCACCGCCAGGTGATCTGCCTGCTCTCCCAGCTTCCACGCCGCCTCGCCCTTGCGCAGCACCTGCACCCGGCACGCCTGGGCCAGCGGCGGCAGGTCCTCGGGGCGCAGCGCGGAGAAGGGCGGGGTCCTGCCCAACAACAGCGCGCGCTCCTCCTGACTCAGCTCCTCGCTTCGACTCACCCTCTGGCTCATCAGGTCTCCGCCGGGGGAGGGACGCTTTGGGCGTCCGGAACCTGGGGAGGCCGGCTGATCCGCTCGGGCGAGTAGGCCTTGGCCGCCTCCAGATAGTAGGCCGGCCGCAGGGTTCGCCGCTGGGCGCTGGTCAGCTCGTTCGGAGGTTCGAAGGTCGGCGCTCCACCTTCGGAGAAGACCCTGGCCCCGTCGCAGAAGAGCCAGGAGGTCCGCCCCGCCTCATCCTGGTACGCGTGGTACAGCGGCGAGCCGCGCTTGGGAGTCCGGGCCGGACAGCCCAGCCTCGCCGACAGCTCGTCTCGTTGCCGGTCCTTGCGCCATTGCACCAGCGCGACCAGCGCCCGTTCGCGCTCCACCACCGCCGGAGCCGTCTCCATCAGCGACTGGGCCTCCCTGGCCAGCGACTCACCGCGCTCCAGGATCACCGGGAAGCCACGGCGGCCGGCGAAGGAGCAGCCGCGCACCAGTGAGAGGTTGGTCAGGTGGTCCCCGGTCAGTTGCTTCAGCTCCTGTGGCGCCTCCTCCAACAGCTTCAACTGGCGCTGGCTGTAGCGACCTTCCTCGGGGGGCCGGGCCGCCTCCACAAAGCCGTTGAGCGCCCCGTTCACCGAGGTCAGCTCATCAAAGAGCCAACGGGGCTCCGCCTTGCAGATGTCCCCTTGCGTGTACGCGCGGTAGGTGGCGACCCAGCGGTCGAACCGGACCGTCTGCAGCGGCGGGGGTTCGGGGGTATGTCCACAGGCCAGCCACACGCACGCGCCGGCGAGAAGCAGCGTCATCGAGCGCATTGGCCCACCGTATCAATCATTTGGAGCGCAAACAAACCCGGCTGACTGCCGAAGTGTCCGGATTTAGAAGAGAAAATAAAGGGGACAGGCTACATTTACGACGCTGCGTGTCGAAAATGTAGCCTGTCCCCTTTATTCGTCCTTCCCCGCCTGTTAGGCCGTTTGGACACATACAAAAGGGGGCATTGATGTCGGGACGGTTGCTCATCGTCTCCAACCGGCTACCGGTCACGGTCCGGCTGGAGGACGGTCATCTGGAGGTCCAGCGCAGTCCGGGCGGACTGGCGACGGGACTGCGCGGGCCCCATGAGAGGTCGGGGGGGCTGTGGATCGGCTGGAGCGGGTTGGCGGAGGAGGAGGCGGCGCCGCACGCCGAGGCGCTGCGCAGCGCCCTGGCGGGGCTGAACCTGCGCGGGGTGGCGCTGTCCCGCGACGAGGTGGAGCGCTACTACGAGACCTTCTGCAATGGGGTGCTCTGGCCGGTCCTGCACTACTTCGTCGGCGAGCTGCCGCTGGAGGTGCCTGAGTTCTCCCTCTACGAGGAGATCAACCGGAGGTTCGCCGACGCGGTGGTCGATGCGTACCAACCCGGCGACACCATCTGGGTCCATGACTACCAGCTGATGCTGTTGCCCCAGCTGCTGCGCGAGCGGTTGCCGGAGGCGAAGATCGGCTTCTTCCTCCACGTGCCCTTTCCCTCCTCGGAGGTCTTCCGCACCCTCCCTCCCCGGGAGAAGCTGCTGGAGGGGCTGCTGGGCGCGGACCTGATCGGCTTTCACACCGCCTCCTACATGCGGAACTTCTCCGCCGCGGCGCTGCTCTTGCTGGGCGCCGGCGCCGAGGTGGACCGGGTCCCCTGGCAGGGCCGGCGGGTCCGCCTGGGCGTGTTCCCGATGGGCGTGGACGCCTCCTCCCTCTCCCAACTGAGCCAGGAACCGCAGCTGCTGACCGAGGCGGAGGAGCTGCGCGGCCCGCCGGGGGTGAAGCTGATCGTGGGGATCGATCGGCTGGACTACACCAAGGGCATCCCGCGCCGGCTGCTGGCCTTCGAGCGGCTGCTGCGCGACCACCCGGAGCTGCGGGAGAAGGTCCGGCTGATCCAGGTGGCGGTGCCCTCGCGCACCAACGTGGAGGCCTACCAGGCGTTTCGCGAGTCCACCGACGGGCTGATCGGCCGGATCCACGGCGCGTTCGCCACCCCGCGCTGGGTGCCCATCCACTATCTGTTCCGCGGCATCACCGAGCGGGAGGTGGTGGCGCTGTACCGCGCGGCGGACGTGATGCTGGTCACCCCGCTGCGGGATGGGATGAACCTGGTGGCCAAGGAGTTCGTGGCCGCCCGGCCGGACGGTGACGGGGTGCTGGTGCTCAGCGAGTTCGCCGGCGCCGCCACCGAGCTGGGTGAGGCGCTGCAGGTCAACCCGTTCAACGTCCAGAGCACCGCGGACGCGATCTACCGCGCCCTGCACCTGCCGGAGTCCGAGCGCCGGGCCCGGATGAAGACCCTGCGAAAGCGGGTGGCTTCGCACGACATCCACCGGTGGGCCTCGCGCTTCCTGCAGCAGCTGGCGGAGAGCCCGCCGGAAGACGAGCAGCGCTCGCTCTCTCCTTCTCCGCGCCAGGAGATCTCCGCCGCGGTCCAACGCTGCGTCCAGGCACCGCGGCTGACCCTGCTTCTGGACTACGACGGGACAATGATGCCGTTCGCCACCTTGCCGGAGCTGGCCTCTCCGGATCCGGCGCTGCTGGACCTGCTGCGTCAGCTTTGCGAGCGGGCGCGCACCGAGGTGCACGTGGTCAGCGGCCGCTCCCGGGACACGCTGGAGAGCTGGCTGGGCCACCTGCCGCTGGGGCTGCACGGGGAGCACGGGTTCTGGTCCCGCCTCCCGGGCGGCAGCGAGTGGCTCACCCCCCATCCCCTCCCCACCGGGTGGCGGGAGGCGGTGCTGGACATCCTGGAGGACTACGCGGCCCGGGTCCCCGGCGCGCTGGTGGAGGAGAAGCGCACCTCGGTGGCCTGGCACTACCGGCTGGCGGATCCTGAGTACGGGGCCTTCCAGGCCAACGAGCTGAAGGTCCACCTCACCGCCACCCTGGCCAACGCCCCGGTGGAGGTCCTGCTGGGGGACAAGGTGATCGAGGTCCGTCCCCACGGGGTGCACAAGGGAGGGATCGTCACCCAGGTGCTGGCCGCCAGGCCGGACTCACTGGCGGTGGCGCTGGGGGATGATCGCACCGACGAGGATCTGTTCGCCGCCCTCCCGCCGGAGGGGATCGCGCTCCACGTGGGTCCCAAGCCCAGCCGGGCGTCGCTGCGTCTGGCGGACGTCAATGCCGCCCGCGGCTTCTTGCGTGGGCTGCTCGGCTAGAACTGGAAGTAGATGTACGGCTGCACTTCGATCCCGGCCACCTGACGCAAGAGCAGCCCCAGGCCGACCAGGGCCACCGCGCGGGCGGGGATGGGGGCGTGGGCGAACAGCTCCGCCCCGCGGTCGAACAGTGACCGGGGCGTCAGGTAGGCCAGCCCGGTGCCGATCAGCGTCGCCCACAGCAGCGGGCTGACGTTGGCGAGGCCGGGGGTGAACTCCAGCAGGCGGTGGAAGTAGGTCACCGCCTGCGGGACGTCGTTGGCGCGGAAGAAGATGCGGGTCAGCACCACCAGCGAAAACGTGGTGGCGACCCCGAAGGTGGTGCCGAAAAGGCCGTAGCTCTTGGGGCGCCCGCGGATCCACCACCAGGTCCTCAGCAGCACCAGCAGGCCGCCGTGGATGCCGCCCCACAGCGCGAAGCGCCAGCCGGCGCCGTGCCACAGCCCGCCCAGGGTCATCACCAGGAACAGGTTGCGCAGGGTCTGTAGCCGGCTGCCGCGGCTGCCGCCCAGCGGGATGTAGAAGTAGTCGCGCAGCCAGGAGGAGAGGCTGATGTGCCAGCGGTTCCAGAACTCGAAGAGGTTCCGGGCGTGGTACGGCTTGTCGAAGTTCTCCGGCAGCTGGAAGCCGAACATCCGCGCGGCGCCGATCGCCACATCCGAGTAGGCGGAGAAGTCGAAGTACAGCTGCAGCGAGTACGCCACCGCGGCGATGGCGCACTCCGCCGAGGTGTAGAGGGTGGGATCGGCGAACACCGGGTTCACCAGCCCCGCCGCCAGCACGTCCGCCAACAGCAGCTTCTTGGCGATCCCCATCGCCATCCGGAACAGGCCCTGCGCCCCATCCAACGGGTCCAGAGAGGGCGGCTGATCGAAGCGTTCCAGCAGGTCCTTGGCGCGGACGATTGGCCCGGAGACCACGGTGGGGAAGAACAGCAGATAGGTCAGCTGCGCCAGCATTCCGTGCCGCCCGCTCACCTGCCCGCGGTACACGTCCACCAGGTAGCTGATCGCCTGGAAGGTGACGAAGGACAGACCCAGCGGAAGCACCAGGTCCAGGACCGGCGCCTGGACCTGCAACCCCAGCCGGCGCAGCAGCCAGCCGCTGGTCCCCAGGAACAGGTTCCCGTACTTGAACAGGCACAGGCACCCCAGCTGAAGGGTGACCGCCGTGGCCAGCACCGCCTTGCGCGCCGCCGGACGCGTGACCCGCTCCAGGGTCCGGGAGGTGACCAGGTTGATCACCGCATAGGCGGCGAACAGCAACAGCGGCCACGGGTTCCAGGCCGCGTAGAAGGCCACGCTGGCGCCCAGCAGCACCAACAGCCGGGGGACCCGCCAGCGGGCGACCAGCCAGTAACCGAAGAAGACCACCGCGAAGAAGGCCAGGAACTGGAGGCTGTGGAAGAGCATCTAGCGGGCCCTCTCCGGGAGGCTGGCGGCGTAGGCGGCGAGCAGGTCCTCGGCGAAGGCCTCCGCCAGCACCTGATAGCCCTCCGGGGTGAGGTGCACGTGGTCCGGGTGGGCCAGCGGGGTGCGGCGCTCCAGCCAGCGGGCGATGGCCGCGGGGCCCCCCATCGCGGCGCGGGCGGACCAGAACGCGCAGCCGTGGGTGCGGGCGATCTCCCTCAAGGCGGGGATCACCCGGCGCTGGGAAGGCGCCTCCACCCAGACGTTGTGCCGGTTGGTGGACTGCATCCGGTCGGTGGGGCCGATCAGCAAACACTCCGCGTCCGGCGACGCCTCCCGCAGGGTCTTGAACACCTGGTGGTAGCCGGCGCGCATCTGGTGCAGGTCCAGCTCGGCCATCGCGCTCTCGTTGGTGCCATAGAAGAGCAGGTACAGCGCCGGCCGCCGGGCCTTGAGCTGCTGGGCCAGGGTCGGCTGATCGTAGGAGGCGAGGGTAAAGATGGTGGAGCCGGGCAGGCCCACCGCGTCCAGCACCACCCCGGCGCGGTCCAGTTCATGGGAGGCGCCGAACACCGAGATCGGCCCCGGACCGCGGGAGACCACCGAGAGCACGTGCCGCTCGCCCTCCGCCTCCAGCTCCACCACCCGGGCGGAGGCGGACTTCACCGCGTGGTCCGCCTCCGGGAAGGAGGCCATCTTGGCGCCGTCCAGCAGCACGTCGAAGCGGCCCATCCCCGGCTCCTCCAGGAAGTGCAGTTGCAGCCGGGAGCGGGTCTTCCCCTCGCACTTCTCGCAGAAGCTGAACTCGGCGCCGGCGCCGGGCCCGGCCAGGGCGCGGATCCCGGTCAGGCCCCAGATCTTCCCCGAGGGCCGAAGCGCGTCTTGCACCGACCACTCCCCGGTCAGCTTCCGGTCCACCCCGCTGGAGGTCAGCCGCTTGGAGCGCTGACCGGCGCCGATGAAGCCGCGCCCGGCGAGGCCGAAGCGCTCGGCCAGCCGGGTGCGCACCTGATCGGTGAACATGTGCGAGGCGGTGTGGGAGGCCCCCAGCTGGATCAACCCCACCCGCCCGGTGCCGGTCTGTTCCAGGGTACGCAGCCGCTGGAAGGTCCGGGCCAGCGCCTCCGGTGACTCCAGCCCGGGGGGATCCTGCAGCGCCGCGCCGCCGCGCCAGCCGAAGTGGGCCTCGGTCAGCGCCAGGTCGAACAGGTGCCCCAGCAGATCCGACCCCTGGGCGCGCGGATGGACCAGGTCCTCCAGCATCAGGTTGGCGTCGGTCCACCGGCGCATCGCCCCGGTGCCACCGGCGGCGCCCGCCATGTCCCAGTAGGCGCACCCAGCCTCCAGGGCCACCTCCCGGACCACCCGGGCGATCTCCTCGCTGCCGGCGCGGGGGGCGACCTCGCCGCTCATCTTGCGGACCCCGGCCGCCATCGGCGCGGTGAGCAGACAGGCCGCGTCCGGCACCGCGTCGCGCACCCGCGCCACCAGCTGGGTGAAGGACTCGCGGGCCTGGGCAGTGGTGGTCTCCTGGCGGGAGAACTCGAAGGCCTCGTTGCCACCCAGCATCAGCACCACCAGCGACGGGTCGCGGTGGCTCAGCTGGTCGCGGAAGACCGCCGGGTCGGTGCGCAGCAGCAGCTTGGCGGTGGCCCCGGGCAGGCCCACCGAGTCGTAGACCACCCCCGCCCCGCCCGCCTCCAGCGAGACCCCGTAGAGGTTCACCGCGCCCCGGGCGGTCAGCGACAGCGACTGGGCGCCGGGGGGAAGGCGGGTGCGGGCGAAGGCCGGTTCGACCTTGGGGAAGCGGGTGAGGATCCGGCCCACTGGCTGGCCATCGGCGCGCAGCTGGAGATCGCCGCCGGCCGGATCGGTCAGGAAGAACAGCTCGGCGGTGCGGGCCCCGGCCACGTCGAACTCCACCTGCTGGGGTTCCGCCGCGGTGGTGAAGGTGACCCCGGTGTAGCCCACCGGGTTGGCCGGGCCGCCGCGGTCGGTGATCTTGGCGATCCCCCATCCCTCCGAGGCCTTGCCGGTGCGCACCGTCCGGCCCGAGCCGCGGGTGGGGCGATCCACGAACAGGAAGCCGGCGCCGCCCGAGCCGTAGCGGGCCTGCAGCCGCGAGCGGATGACATCGCTGATGTGGTCGGAGGCGATCAACGAGTCGCCGAAGTGGACCACCCGCAAGGGCTTGGTGCGGGTGCCGGCCAGCAGCGCGTCCAGCTCGCGGAAGAACGGCGCCAGGGAAGGGGAGGCGCAGTAGCCCTCCTGCGACTTGCGCCGACAGCCCTGCTCGATGGGGACGTGGCGGGCGCCTACCTTCCTGGCCAGGGTCTCCAGCTTGCGGGCTCCGGGGAGATCGGCGGCGCCCAGCAGCTTGAGGGCCAGCTCGCGCGGAGGGGCTCCCGGCTGCGGGGGCGCCTCTGCCTCTGCCTCCGCCTCGGGTTCGGCGGGCTCCAGCGCGGCGGTGGCCTCCTCCCCGGTGGGGACCGCCGGGGTTTCCGGGACCGGCCGCTGTCCGGAGGAGGGGAAGAGGATCGCGGTGAGGTCTTCCGTCGAGCCGTCCTTGAGCCGCTGGAAGGGACGCAGCGGGTCGGGCAGCGGCAGCAGCGACAGCAGGACGGCCAACGCCAGGGTGGTGAGCAGCGTCAGACCTGTCGCGTGGCGCCGCCCAAAACTCACGGGGGAATGGGTACACGAGGAACGCGGTGAAGGAAAGTTGGCGGCCACTGGATGAGGGCCAGGCAAGCAGGCTCCTTTTCGGTGTGGGGCCCAGCGGTGGTAGAGCGCAGCTATGTCCGCGACTGGCGAAGCTCCTCCTCCTGGTTGGGCGGTGATCGACTCGGCACTCGAGCGCCTGTACGGCACCGCGAAGCCGCGCCACTACGGCACCCTGATCCGCTACCGCCAGGGCGGGCCCGATCCACTGGATGGGATCAGCGCCTACTTCAACCCGGCGCCGGTCCCGCACTGGCACCTGGTCTCCTACGGGCTGACCGAGCTGGTGGAGAAGGAGAGCCCCAACCCCAAGGTGAGCGGCTTTGGCTTCGAGCTGACCTTGCGGGTGGGCAACGCCCGCGCCGACCAGGAGCCGCCGCTGTGGGCGCTGGGGCTGCTGCAGTCGCTGGCCCGCTACGTCTACACCACCGGGCGCTACTTCGAGGAGGGGCACTTCTTCGAGCTGGGCGAGCCGCCCGCGCCCGAATGGGAGGGGTTCTCCACGGTGGCCTTCCGCAAGGAGCCGCAGCTGCCCACCTCCCGCGGCCCGTTCGGGGCCTTCGAGTTCTTGCAGGTGGTGCTGCTGCACCGCGAGGAGGCCTCGGCGCTCAAGGCCTGGAACAGCCTGGGACTGCTGGAGGTGATGGCCAGGCAGGACCCGCTGCTGATCGCCTCTCCGGCGCGGACCCGGGTGCTGGCGGTGCCGGAGCTGGCCAAGGAGATCTCCGAGCGGGCCGCCAAGGAGGGTTCGAGCACTCCCCGGCTGCGGCTGTCCCACGCGGGCTGGCAGCGGTCACCCTGGGGGCCGGAGGTGGAGCTGACCCTGGGCGCCGACGCGGTGGCGGAGCTGGGCGCGGTGCTCCCCGGGCGGCTGGGCTTTGATCGGCCGCTGGAGGTGCTGACGGCGGAGGGCGAGGCGCCGGTGGTGACCTTCCTGCCCGGTCAGGCCAATGGGGTGCAGGCCGCAGGTGGGCTGCTGCGAGTGACGCTCACCCCGCAGGCCGCGCGCAGCCTGGGAGCGGAGCTGACCTTGGGGAAGGGACCCTGGCGGTTGCCCGAGCTTCCGGAGCTGGTGATCCAGACGCAGCCACGGAAGGTCACCCGGTGAGGTGCGTCTACGTGGTGGTGATCGAGGTCCCCGCAGAGGCGGAGCAGGCCTGGAGCGACTGGCAGACCCGGGTGCACGTGCCGGCGGTCCTGGCCCAGCCGGGCTTTGTGGGCGCCCGCAAGCTCAAGGACGTGGAGCGGACCTCCGATGGCCGCGCCCGCTATTTGATGGAGTACCTGCTGGAGAGCCGCGCCGCCTTCGAGAGTTACCGGCAGAGCGACGCCGCCGCGCTGCTGCGCCGGGAACACGAGGAGCACTTCGGGAAGGTGGTGCGGATCTCCCGCCAGGTCTTGGAGGAGGAGCAGAGCTGGTAGGCGTCTCAGCCCGCGCGCGAGCGCAAGGACGCCCAGGCCTCTTCGCGGGTCAGGAACAGGTTCTGCTCCTCGCCTTCGCCGCTGGCGCGCAGCAGCGTCTTGGCCTGCAGGGCGGCCATCGAGCCCCGGCGGACGATCCGGGCCGCGTGGCGCATTCCACGGTCCAGCGACCAGGTGATCAGGTCGGCGATCCGCTGGGACATCTCGGCGTCCAGCACCGGCATCGACCGCTGATCCACCAGACAGTCCCAGGTCCCGTTCATCTCCAGGATGGCGGCGCGGATCTCCGACTCGTAGCGTTCCAGCGAGTCGGTGGTGGGCGCGTTGGGATACACCACCTCGATGATCCGCTCCTGGGGGTGGGCGGTGATCTGCCAGTCGGTGGATGGGCCGCTCATGCCGCACAGCGTAGAGGGAATCGGCGGAGTGTCTCAACAGAAGCCAAGCGAGCGAACCCCAGTTAGAGATCTCCCATGTGCACGTTGATCGCGGCCTTCCGCCATTACCCCGACGCGCCGCTGGTGATCGCCGCCAACCGCGACGAGCACCTGCACCGGCCGGCCTCAGGGCCCCGGGTGTGGCCGGGCAGCCCGCGCTTCCTGGCGCCAAGGGACGAGCAGGCGGGCGGGACCTGGCTGGGGCTCAACGAGCAGGGGTTGTTCGTGGGGGTCACCAATCGCTTCGGGGCCCGCCGCGAACCTTCCCGGGCCTCCCGGGGACAGCTGGTGGTGGAGGCCTTGTCCGCCCGCACCGCCAGTGAGCTGCACCAGCGGCTGCAGGGCCTGACGGCGACCACCTACAACGCCTTCCACCTGTTCTACGCGGATCGGGACCACGGCTTTGTGACCTGGTCGGACGGGACGGCGATCCAGCATCAGGTCCTGGAGCCGGGGCTGCACGTGCTGACCGAGCGCAGCTACGGCGCCGCGGATCCGGCGAGGGTGGCGGTGGCCAGGAACGCCTGGCCTCCCAGCGCGATTGGGGAGGCTTCACCTCCGGCCAAGGAGATCGCCCGGGTGCTGTCGATTGAGAGCCTGGACGATCCTCTGGCCAGCCTGTGCATCCATCTTCCGGCGTTCGAGTACGGGACCCGCTCCTCGTGGATCCTCAAGCTGCGCGGAGAGCTGCGGGACTCCGAGCTGTGGTCCTCGGAGGAGGCGCCCTGCAAACAGCTGCCGGTGCCGCGGCCCGATCTGCTGCGGGCCCTGGCCGGGCTGTAGCGCCAATGCACTGGGCGCGATCTGCTGTGCCGCCCGCAGCGGCGCGGCCCAGCTCCCGCAGGACCGAGCGGGGGTGCTCCGTGCCCGGTCCTCGTCTCCGGCCCGCGGCGGCCGGCTGGTCGGTGCTCGCGAGGCTCGGGCGGTGGAGGAGGAACGCCTGGCGTGAAGCTCAGCTGCGCTGCTGCTCGACGGCCTTGCGCAGGACATCTTCCTGGGCGCGCAGCTCGCCGGTCGGATCGCTGGGGGCGAAGTCTTCGGTCTCGAAGACCTGACGCAGCTCTACCTCCGAGCCGGGGCCGAACGGAGCGCGGCCCAGCCACTCCAGCGCCTCCTCGCGGGACTTCACCTTCCAGAGCCAGAAGCCGGCCACCAGCTCCTTGGCCTCGGCGAAGGGGCCGTCGATCACCACCGGCTTGCCGGCGGTGTAGCGGATCCGGGCGCCCTTGGAGCTGGGCTGCAGCCCCTCTCCGGCCAGCATCACCCCCGCCTTCACCAGCTCCTCGTTGTACTTCCCCATCTCGGTCAGCTCCTTCTCGTTCGGAAGGACGCCGGCCTCGGACTCAGCGTTGCCCTTGACGATCACCATGAAGCGCATTGTCGTGACTCCCTCTGGGTGGAAGCTGGGTTGGTCCCGGCCTCTTATCAACACGACGAGCGGGCCGTGGCGGATCGACACCGGCAATTCCTTTTGGCGACTGAGTTTCAACTGTCTGAAAATACTGACCTGGGCGGAGCCCGGAGCCCGGCGGCCTCCGCGCATCTACGGGGCCGCCATCTGGAGCACGCCCCCCAACGAGCCCACCTGCTCCCCCAGCCGGCCGCGTTCCAACCCCGGAGGGTTCATCGCCGCTACCGTCGCGCCAGGTGCTTGGCCAGCAGCTTTGGCAGCGTTCCTGGTGGAGCTTCCCTTCCGGAGAGCAGCGCCTCGAAGTTGCTGGCGATCAGCTCATCGGGATGGATGACGTAGTCGGTGGCGCTGCGGACTGCGTCCAGATAGGCGCGGCCCGGGTCTCGCCAGACCAGCGCGCCGGAGACGTCCCGCTTGGCGCGCGGGATCCCCTGGTGGTCCTCCACCTCCAGCAAGCGGAACTTCAGATACGAGAAGAACTCGCCGCCGCGTGCCGGGTCATAGGGGCCGGTGCCGGTGAGGACCGGGACCACCCGGGTGCCGTCCGCCAGGGTGGCCGCGTGCGAGTAGCCGAAGCCATCCGGGTTGGTCAGCAGCCGGGGGCCGGCGTCCTCCGGAAGGACGAAGCCCAAGAGCGGTCGATAGCCGGCCAACGCGTAGGCCGCGTCCCGGCGCTCCGGGTACACGCTGCGCAACAGGATGTGCACCAGCTCGTGGGCCAGCACCGCACCCAGCAGCTCCGGCTTCTTGAAGAGTCCGGCCGGGAGGATGATCGCCGCTCCGCGGGTGTAGGGCGCCTGGCCCTCTTCCAGCCCGGTGGTCTTGATTACCCGGACCCGGCGGGGGAGGAACCCGTAGGCGACCTTCTTCTCCGCCAACGCCTTGCGGAGCCAGGCCACCGCGCCTTGCAGTTGCTTCCGGTCCTGGGCGGTCCAGGAGAGAGCCTGCTCACCGGCGAACCGGGCGAACTCCTCGGCGGAGACCTCCCGGTCCACCTTCAGCCGCATCGACCGGTCGTAGGGGGTCAGCGCCCGGAAGAATCCATCCGGCTGGGATAGGAACGCCCGCCCTGCCTTGGCCTCCAATACTTGCAGACAGGTGTTTTCGAAGCACAGCGGGCCGGAGGCCGCATGCGCCGAGAGGGAGATCCACGCAACCAGTCCGAGGAGCATGCGCATGCAACGATTCCCTTCTGAGAGCCCCAACGTGGCGCCCGTCCGGACTGTAGTCTGACCCTACCCGGCCCGGCACTTCATGCGGACCCGCGAGGCCTGGCCCAGCACCGTCTGGGCTCGGGGGCCGCCCCTTCTCAGCGAGGCAGACACCTGGGCGGTGATCGGTGCCGCCCTCACACACCGGGTGGGGGCGGCCCTCACGCGCCAGTTCCCGGCGTCGGGCGGCTCCTCTCCGAGGATGCATCTCAACGAGGCCTGTCCTGGGAGGAGCCTCCGGCTGATGCAGCGCTGGCGAAACCGGAATCCAGCAGAGGGTGAGGCCCGACCCGGAGGCTCAACACAACGGAGTGACACCACGGTCACTCCGCTGCGAAAAAGCGGCCTTGAAATCGCAGCGCAGTGACCGCGGTGCCACTCCGTTGTGTTGGGAGGCTTGGGGCCCCCTGAATCCCAAGGCCGTGTCGGGGTCGGGGTCGGGGTCGGAAGCGGGGTCGCTCGCGCGGGGCGTTCGAGGCAGAAGAGGGGCGAGCGCACAGACGCCGCTCTGGGCCTCCGGTGGCAATGGACGGTGGCCCTGGGCGGGGGGGATAAGCTTCGACCCATGGGCTCCGAAGCAGACCACGATTCCTACTCGGCGGAATGATGGACGTGGATGACGGTCTCACCGTCCGGGTGATCGCGTTGGACGATTTGATCCAGGTGAAGGACGCCATGTCGCGGCCCAAGGACAAGATCGCCGCCACCGAACTCAAGGCAATCCGGGCAGCGAACTCGGGCGCTTCCGGCGATTAAGCGCCAGCGCCCTACCTCCCGAACACCACCCGCTCGCTGCCCAGCATCCGCACGGTGGCGGCCAGACAGATCCCGGTGACCACCAGCACTCCTGCCAGGGAGAGGAGCAGCCCCATCGGGTCCATGCCTTCCCCGCGCATCAGGCTGGTGACCAGAAGGTTTTGGCCCAGGAAGGGGATGGCCATCATCCACAGCTGGGTCTTGATCGGGCTGAGGCTGAGGAACGCCGAGGGCAGCACCGGGATCATCATCAGCACCTGGATGTAGGACTGCGCCTCCTTGAAGCTGCGGGCAAACGTCGAGATCAACACCTGCGCCGCGGACGCCATCAGGGTCAGCGGCAGCACCACCGCCAAAATGGAGAGCATCTGCTCGATCCCCAGGTCGGCGCGGACGCCCAGGTCCTCCAGCGGCACCCGGCCAATCGCGATCTTGAAGCCCAGCAAGGTCAGCAGCACAGTCACCGTGGTGGCGAGGATGGTGGCCAGCCACTTGCCGGCCACCAGCGCCGGGCGGGAGATCGGATTGAGCAGCAGCGGCTCCAGTGAGCCCCGCTCCCGCTCGCCGGCGGTGGAGTCGATCGCCAGGTGCATCCCGCCCATCAAGGCCGCCATCAGCAAGAACAGCGGGATCATGTTCAGCGCGTTGGAGGCCATCTTGGCGGAGGTCGCCAGATCCACCTCGTCCACCTGGAGCGGCCGGGCCAGCTCCGGGCTGATCCCCCGGGCCAGCAGGCGCAAGGTGGCCACCTGACCGCCGTAGGCCTCCAGCAGCCGCTGGGTACGCCGGATCGGGACGCGGGCCTGGTTGCGTGAGTTGTCCACCACCAGATCCAGCTTGGCGCTGCGGCCGGCCTCGAAGTCGTCCCCATAGGCCTTGGGGATCACCAGCACCACGTCCAGGTCGCCGTCCTGCACCTGCTGCTCGTAGTCGGCGGGAGCGGGGGTCAGCTGCGCCCCGGCGCGCTCCAGGAACGCGATCAGGTTGGGCGCATTCGCGGTCCCCACCACCGACAGCTGCAGCGGCCGGTCCTCGCGCATCCAGCCAGCCAAGATGGTGAACATCCCCGCGAACATCACCGGACCCAGCACGGGGAAGATCAGCGCGGTCAGCACCGACCGCCTGTCCCGCATGTGGTCCATCAGCTCCTTGCCCAGCACCACCCCGATCAGCCGCATCACTGGACCAACCCCTTCTCCGAACCGATCACCGAGACGAACGCCTCCTCCAGGTTCTCCTTGCCGGTGCTCTTCCGGATCTCGTCCGGGGTCCCATCCGCCACCACCCGGCCCTGGGCCACGACCACGATCCGGTCGCACAGCGCGCTGACCTCCTGCATCACGTGGCTGGAGAAGATCACGCAGCGGCCCTCGTCGCGCAGCCGGCGGATCAGCTCGCGCATGGCGCGGGTGCTCATCACGTCCAGCCCGTTGGTGGGCTCATCCAACAGCACGTTCTTCGGGTCGTGGATCAGCGCCCGGGCGATCGCCACCTTGGCCCGCTCCCCCTGGGAGAACCCCTCCGCGCGGCGGCCGATGATCTCCTTCATCTCCAGCAGGTCGGCCAGCGCGTCGATCCGCTTCTCCAGCTCCGGCCCGCGCATCCCATGGAGCTTGCCGTAGTAGCGGATGTTCTCCCGGGCGGTCAGCCGCGGGTACAGACCCCGGGCATCGGGCAGCACCCCGATCCGGCGCCGGGTCTCCAGGGGGTCGGTTGCCACGTCCACCCCATCCACCCGGGCATGACCCCCATCGGGGGTGACCAGCGCGTAGAGCATCCGCAGGGTGGTGGTCTTCCCGGCGCCGTTGGGCCCCAGAAGGCCGGTCACCGAGTGGTCGGCGGCGCGGAAGGAGACGTCCTTCACCGCGCTCACCTCGCCGAAGCGCTTGGCCAGATTCGTTACCTCGATCACGTCAGACTCCTCAGCGGGTCGGGCCGGCGAAGGTGATGAAGAAGGGAGGGCGCTGCAGCGACTGGGCGCAGGAGAGGTCCAGCCTCTCCGCGGTGCCCTGCGAGATGAACTCGGAGATCAGCCGCGGCACGCAGCCCTGGGAGGTGACCCCGTGCCCCACGCCCGGGACCACCAGGTGCCGCGAGTTGGCCAGGTGCTGCCGGGCGGCCTCCCCGTAGGCGGGTGGGGTGACCGGGTCCAGCTCCCCGGAGAGGATCAAGGTCGGCACCGCGGACCGCACCGGCTGGTGGTAGCCCTCGGGCAGAAAGCCCCGCGGCCAGATCTCACACCCCTCCAGGATCTCGCGGGTGAAAACGTCCCCCAGGAAGGTGCCGGCGGTCTGCTGCTGGATGTCCTCCTCCTTCACCAGCGGCGCGTCCTCCGCGCAGATGATCGAGAAGAACATCCCCACGCTCATCCCCTTCTCGAAGCCGCCGCTGAGCATCGTGGCCTGCGCCAGATACGGAGCGAAGTCGCCCGCCGAGGCCCGGGAGATGGTCAGCGGCATCAGGCTGGCCGCCTCTGGAACGTAGAGCAGCCCGCGCAGGTTGGAGGTGAACTGCTTGTGGGAGATCTTCACTCGCTCCGGCGCCCCGGTCAGCGGGTGCTGTGCGGTCAGCTCCACCGGCTGCTGCTTCAGCCGGGTCAGCAGCGCCTGCAGCTCCGGCCGCAGCTGGGGGAAGGCCTTGCCGCAGGCGGGGTCCTGTTCGCAGTGCGCCAGCAGCAGGTCCAGCGCGCGCTGTCCGTCCTTGGCGAAGGAGAGCGGCAGTCGCAGATCCACCGGCGCCACCCCGTCGATGATCGCGGTCCGAGCCCGGTCTCCGTGCTGGCGCAGATAGACCAGCGCCGCCCGGGTTCCGTAGGAGCCGCCCCAGAGGTTGATCCGCGGGTAGCCCAGCGCGTCGCGCACCTCGTCCAGGTCGTCCATCGCGATGGCGGTGGTGTACAGGCGCGGGTCGGCGTCGTAGCCGGCCAGGCACTTCTTGAGCTCGGCGACCTGGTCGATCTCCTCCAGCTGCTCGGCCAGGCCCGCGTCCGGGCGCTGCGGGTCGCAATCCAGCGGGTTGGACTTTCCGGTCCCGCGCTGGTCCACGAACACCACGTCCCGCTGCCGGCGGACCCGGGCGAAGGCGGGCATGATCTGCTTGGCGATCTCGGTGGCCGCCTGCCCCGGGCCACCCGCCAATACGAACAGCGGATCCGGCTGCGGGGAGGGCGCCAGCGCCTTGGCCACCACGATGTTCAGCGGGATCTTCCGCCCGGTGCGCGCGGCGCGATCCTCGTAGACCTCATAGGTGCCGCAGGTGACGTCTCCCTCCAGGCCGGGCTCCCGACAGGAGTCCAGCACCACCTTGGGGGCCGCGGTCTGCGCCTTGCGCTGGCAGCCGGTGGCGAGCAGGGCCAGCCCGGTCAGCAGGGCCAGCCCGAAGGACTGAGAGCTCAGGGGGGAGTCGCGTCGGATCACACAGGCAATGAAGCACCTCTGCCGTCGTGCGCAAACGGCAGACCGGCCAGTGGTCGAAATGGCCGGTGAGTGGCGACCCTTACGGGTGCCAGGACGGGAGGTGTGGGCCCGGTCCTGGAGGCGCCCTGGTGAAGCAGGCCCCTCCCCCGAGCCTACCTCCCGACCGCGATCGCCTGGAAGCCCGCCCGCAGCGTCTCCTCACTGATCGGCTGCCCCGCGAACTTCACCGCCTCCGCCGGGGACAGCCTGCCCAGCACGGTGCGCTCCAGGTGCTGGAGGATGAAGTCCTGATCATGGGAGATGGTCAGGTCGGTGACCTTCCCCTGGGCGTCCACCACCGGGGCGATGCGGGGTGAGCTGAAGAAGACCACCGTGGGGACATTGGCGGCCTTCACCCGCGCCACCACCTCGTCGCGCAGCGCGGGATCCAGCTTCACCCCCAGCCGGTTCACCAGGGTCTTGATCCCCTGGTAGTCGCCGGTGGCCTTGATCACCATCAGCTTGGAGAGCAGCTCGCCCACCGCGGCGCGCATCTTCTGGAAGTCCTCCACCACGTAGTAGGTCTTCACCTTCACCGCCGCGCCGGCCGGCTGCTTGATCTTGCGCACCTTCACCGCGCCCTTCTCGATCAGGAAGTTCGCCGTCAGGTGCTGCCCGCGCTGGTGATCCTCCTCGAAGGAGTCCCCGTGGGTCCGGCTGTGGATCACCAGGGTGTCCACCAGGAAGTCCCGGTACATCTGCTTGGCGACCTCCTCGTACTCCGGGTTCAGCGCCTTGAGCTTGGGATCAAACGCGTGCCACAGCGCCACCAGATCCGCGCGCGCCTCCTCCAGGGTGTTGTCGTACTCCTTGAGGTGCGAGGAGGGGTTGCCCTTGAGGTTCTTGTCCACCTGGCCCGACGCGTGGCCGGTGACTTCATGGAACGCCACCAGCAGCTTGCGCGCCTCCACCGCGTACTTCTCCGAGGTCCTCTGTTGCGCCTCGTCCACCGAGAACTCCAAGGAGAGCGGGATCCGCCGCACCGCCGCCGCGGTCTCCATGGTGTTGGCCACCAGAACGCTCTTGCTGCCGTACTTCTGGCGGATGTGCTGCTCGTTGGGGAGGTTGATCCCCGCCGGCGGCTGCGGATAGGCGTCGATGAAGTTGATCGCCTTGGCCACCGGCGGCGCGATCTCGGTGCGCTTGTACTGCTCCGGCCAGGGCATCTTCTGCTCGAAGTACAGGGTGTTCTCCGCCAGCAGATCCATCACCTTCTGCTCGGCCGGGGCCTTGAAGTTGATCAGCGCCTCCCACTGGCCCTTCTGCCCGCGGGCGTCCACGTAGGTCTCGATGAACCCCAGGTTGACGTCCACCGCCGGGTCCGCCTTGAGCCAGGCGATGTTGTAGGCGTCCCAGTCCCCCAGGTCCCCGGTCTGGAAGTAGCGGATCAGCCGCGACAGCGCCTCTTGTTGATCCGGCTGGGCCACCGCCGCCGCCTCCCTCAGGTGGGCGTTCACCCGGGCCAGCGCGTCCGCATACCGCCCGGCGGGCACGCTGCCGTCGGGGGTGCCGGAGCGGAACACCACCTCCTTGAGCTTCCCCCCCTCCTTGAGCACCCGAGAGTTGAGCGCGTTCTTCTCCTCGAAACTCTCCAGGTCAGCCAGGGTCACTCCGGGGCCGTAGGCGGTGTTGGAGGAGGCGGTGACCAGGTCCTGCCCCGGGGGCGGGGTCTTGCTGGTGGCCTGGGGCTCGAAGGCCGCGTCGAACAGGGTGGGGCGCAGCCAGGCCAGGTGGGCGTCCAGCGCCGCCGCGTCCCGCTGCTCGAACGGAGCCCCCGCAGCCAGCGCCCGCTGGGCTGCCGCGCGCAGCGCGTCGAAGGAGAAGGTGGGGACGAACTTCACCCCGGTGTTGTGGTCGTGGTTGCCCACGTTCCCGTAGAAGCGCCGCAGGAAGTCGGTGAGTTGCGCCTGAAAGCCGGCGTCGCCTTCGCGCCCGAACAGGTACACCCGCTCCAGCAGCCGCTTGGCCTCCACGTTCTTCCAGCCCAGCTGGTCGTACTGGATCTCCTCTCCGGCATGGGCGGCCATCACCAGGTGCCAGGCGAGCTGCTTGTCGGCGGGGGACAGCTGCGCCACCTCCGCGGCGAACAGCTGGGCGATGGCGTGGTCGCCAAAGCGGGTCTGCACGTACTGGGGCGGAGTGGCGGCCAGCACCGCGGTCAGCACCACGAACATCGAGGTCATCAGGGTCTCCCGGAAGGTCGGCGCGGACATACACGCCGCCCGTCCTGCGCGGAACGTCGCACCGGACGGGTTCGGCGAAACCGTTGACGGAGCCACCGATTCCCGGGTATCTACTCGCCGCCGAAGTTGAGTTTGATTATCAAAATCAAAAGGAACAGGAACATGGACCGCACCAGGCTGAGCAAGTGGATGGGAATCGTCGTGGGCACCGCGCTGCTGAGCGCCTGTCCTCCGGTGGACCCCAGCGACCCCGACGGGGGCACCGACGCCGGGGTGGTGGCGGACACCGATGTGGTGGTGGCGCGCTTCGACTCCTCTGGTCAGCTGGACACCAGCTTCGGCAGCCAGGGCATCGCCCAGGTGGACCTGGGCAGCGGGCAGGGGACGGTGCGTGACACGGTGTGGGACCTGGCGGTGGACGCGCAGGACCGGCTGGTGGTGTTCGGCAGCGCGCGGGCCGGCGAGGCCAGGGACGACTGGGACCGCACCGTGCTGCGGCTGACCGCCCAGGGCGCGGTGGACACCAGCTTCGCGCAAGGCGGCATCCACGTCCTCGACCTGGGCGGGCTCTCCGACAACCCCAAGGGCGGGTTCGTGCAGGCGGACGGGAAGATCGTCTCCTCCGGCTATGCCGCCCAGCCCTCCGGCGCCGGCGCCCAGACCGCCAACGCCATCGTGCTGTTGCGGCTCAATGAGGACGGCACCCCGGACAGCACCTTTGGCTACCAGGGCGTGGTCAACTCCAACCCCTACCTCTCGCCGCTGGAGAACACCCCCGCCGGCTTCGCCGAGGCCTACGGGGTGGGCCGGCAGAGCAGCGGCGCGTACGTCACCGCCGGCTACGGCAAGCCCACCGCCGCCCAGTCCAAGGTGGATGTGATCTCCGCGCGCTACACCCCGGCGGGGGTGCTGGACTCCACCTGGGCCACCGAGGGGGTGTTCACCCTGGATCTGATCGGCGACAACGACCGGGCCCGGAACGTCCTGGTGCTGCCGGATGACCGGGTGCTGTTGGTGGGCAGCGGGATCCAGGCGGTCGGGGACATTGACGCGATGGCGGTGCTGCTGACCGCGGACGGTGCGCCGGCCTCCGGGCTGGGCGAGGGCGGGCCGCTGCTGACCGATTTCCAGCGTCCGGACGAGGCCTTCTTCGACGCCGCGGTCTCCCCCGACGGCCAGTGGGTGGCGGCCGTAGGCTACCGGGCCGGGGCGGTGGCCGGAGTCACCGAGGACGACGACTCGTTGCTGCTGCTGTGGCCGACCGCCGGCGGCGCGCCCACCGCCCTGGCGGTGGAGCTGTCGAACACAGCGTCTGATCGGCTGTGGGCGGTGACCTTCGACGCCCAGGGGCGGGTGCTGGCCGCCGGGTTCCTGGACCAGGGGGGTGACACCCGCATGGTGCTGGTGCGCTTCCTCTCCGATGGGACCCTGGACCCCGCCTTCGGGACCGCCGGGATCGCCCAGCTCAACGTGGTGGAGTCCGGGAACGTGGAGGCCGCGCGGGCGGTGGCGGTGCAGTCGGATGGGAAGATCGTGATCGCCGGGGTGGCCGAGACCCGGTAGCGCGCATCCTTGTTGCGCAAACCGCGTTCGCGGGCACGAATGGCGGCGTGGAACCCTCCTCCCCGCCGCCGCGTGCACCCCTGACGTTCGACCAGCTGCGGGAGGTCCTGGACCTCTCGCTGCGCGCCGGCCAGCTGATGCTGGAGAACGGCGCCAACACCGCCCGGGTGGAGGACGCGGTGGAGCAGCTGGGCCACGCGCTGGGCGCCTCCCGGATGGACGTGTTCGTCACCCCCACCGGGATCATCGCCAGCGACACCTCCGGGGCCGAACACCGCACCCGGCTCTTGCGGATCTACCACTCGGGGATCGACCTCAACCGCACCGGCTGTGTGCTGGAGCTGACCCGCCGGGCCGTCGCCGGCGAGGTGACCTTGCAGCAGGTCAGCGAGCAGCTGGAGCAGATCAGCCGTCAGCCCCGCCTCTACGGTCTGGGGCTGACCACTCTGTGGATCGCCCTGGCCTGCGCCTGCTTCGCCCTCCTCTTCGGCGGCGGGGTGCCGGAGGTGATCGCCACCGGGGTGGCCGCCGCCGGGGCCCACCTGCTGCGGGCCGGGATGGGGCGGCTGAACTTCGGGCGGATCACCGCCACCTACCTGGTGGCGGTGGTTGCCTCCTTCGCCGGGCTGCAGCTGGCGAACCTAGCGGGAGCGCGGACCTCGGAGGTGGCGCTGCTCTCGCCGGTGTTGCTGCTGGTGCCGGGGGTGTTGATGGTCAGCTCGGTCTCCGACCTGTTCCGGGGGGACACCGTCTCCGGGATGGCGAGGGCGATGCAGGCCTTCCTGGTCACGGTGACCATCGGCGCCGGGCTGTGGACCACCACCCTGCTCAGCGGGGCGGAGGTCACGCCGTTCGGCGCCCCGCTGGCGCCGCTGGTGCTCTCCTTGCCGCTGGCCTTCATCACCACCGCCGGGTTCGCTGTGCTGTTCGACGTTCCCCGAAAGGCGCTGACCCTCTCCGCCCTGGTGGGGGCCGCGGCCTGGGCCACCCGCACCCTGGTTCTGGCCCTGGAGACTCCCCCGGAGGTGGCCTTCTTCGCTGGAGGGATGGTCTGCGCCCTGTTGGCCGAGCCGCTCTCCCGCTGGCTCAAGCTCCCGCCCAGCACCTTCATCATCCCCGGCTTCATCCCCCTGGTGCCCGGCATCTCCGCCTTCCACACGGTGATCGACCTGGCCAACGCGGACTACGCCCAGGGGACCGCGGGCATCGTCCGCACCTCGATCCTGATCGGCTCGCTGGCGGCCGGGATCGGCGTAGTCAACGCGCTGCGCCCCACCCCGAGGAACGTCGGGCGCTGACGCAGCGTGCCAATAAAGGGGACAGCAACTGTCTCCGTTTTCAAGGGCAATCGCGGGCAGATCCCGGTTGCCAGGGTTAGTCGGCGGTTAGGCTGGCAGAGCCAGGGAGGCATCCCAGGGTTTGCCCGTTCGGACCATCTCATTGAGGATGCACAGCAG
>JALYOC010000094.1 GCA_030857095.1 Myxococcota bacterium
CGGCTCCGGCTCCGGCTCCGGCTCCGACGCGGCGGGCTCGGGGGCGGGAGCCGGGGTGGGCCGCGCCGCCTGTGCCGGGGGAGGCCTGGGCTTACGCTTGCGGGACTGGGCCTGCGCCTCCAGCGGAGACAAGGCCCAGCCCAGGGCAAGCAGGATGCACAGCAGCCGGTTCAAGGCTGCCTCCCGCCGGTGAGCCCGGGGGGATCGAACTGGCCGTTGGCGGTGCGATCCAGCAGGAAGGGGTTGGTAAAGGCGTAGGGACCAGCGCCGGGAAAGGCGGTGCGGAAGTACAGCCCCGCGGCCGAAGCGTCGGCGGGGGCCCGCAGTGGTCCGACGGCGTCCGGGCCCTGGACGTCCGCCGCATCCACCACCCCGTTCCCGTCGTTGTCGCTGGTGTCCGGGATCCCGTCCGGCTGGCCATCCGGACCGCCTCCCAGGTCGGCGGAGAGTGGCAGAGGGGCGCCGGCCTCCAGCACGATCCACACATCCCCGGTCACCCCGGCGACCAGCTCGCCCACGTTGAGCAGCCCATCGAAGCGGACGGTGTCCGCGGTGCCCAACGGATCTGCGGGCGGCGACAGCGGGACGGTCCGGGCCACCTGGCCATTGACCACCACCCGCAGCTCCTCCACCGGGATCCAGGGCGCGGCGCTGACCTTCACCGCCAGGTTGGCCACCCCCGGGCCGGAGTGGACCTGGAACCCGTAGGGACGGCGCACGTCCCCCGGCAGCACCAGCTGGGCCTCGATGATCGGCCCGTTGGTGCCCAGCAGGTGCCCGCGCCGGACCGACTCGTTGAACCCGTCGGCATCAAAGAGCGGACCGACCCCGGCGCCCCGGGCCACCAGCGAGCGGGGCACGCCCCGGAGATCATCCGCCCGGTGGGAGAAGCCGCTGGCGGTGCCGGTCCGCAAGACGCCCTGGTTGAGCAGGTAGAACCACAGCGCGCGCTGGGCCAGCAGCTGCTCGCCGACGGCGCCGGAGAAGACCTCCTGCGCGTGGTACCCATGGTTGGTGACAAACAGCCCATTGGCCGTCCCATCCTCCGCCGGGGGGAGCGCTCTTCGCGCATCCAGGCCGATGGCCCGCGCAAAGCCCAGCCACTCCCCAGCTTCACTTTGGCCCAGCCAGGGGTGCTGCAGCTGCACCACGTGGACCCCGGCGTAGTGCCCGATCAGCCGCTGCAGGAAGGCCCCCGGCTCGATCCCCTCATCGCGGGGGAGGCCGTTGCGGGCGGCGCCTGGCTCCAGCCGCAGGGGCCACATCCCCATCCGCCCGGGAGTGACCGGCAGGTCCCGGCCTGGAACCTCCAGGAAGGGCACCGAGGGGGCGAACTCGCCGCCGGGAAGGGTGATCAAGGCGGCGTCCAGGCGGGGCTGGGCGGCGAGCCCGGAGTTGGTGGCCACCGTCACCTCCAGCTCGCGGGCCAGCAGCTCGCGCGCGGTGGTCGCATCGTCGGAGGCGACCGAGGGGCTGGCCTCGGTGTGCAGATGCAGCTCCGCGCTGAGCAGGTCGGGGGGCCGCACCGTCAGCGGGGGGAGCACGAAGCTCAAGGTGGAGTCGCCTGCCGGCAGGGTCAGCGTCCGGGTGGAGATTCCCCAGAACGGACCATGGTGGGCCAGCACCCGGTACACCCCGGGCAGCAGCTCCAGCCGGGAGGCGCCGGCGATCCTTCCGCAGCCGGGAGCTCCCCCCGGGGCGCCCAGCACCGGAGCGCAGGGACGGCCATCCTCCGGGTGCACGCCTGTCACCGCGGCGGTGGTGGAGGCGTCTTCGGGAACGAAGACCAGCTCGGCGGCCAGCGCGCCCCCGCTGCCGTCGGTGACGTCCACCGTCAGGTGCGCGGCGGAGGGGAGGGTGACCGACCCCAGATCCAGCGGGGCGTCCACGAGGGGAAGCTGCTGGGTGACCGCGAGCACCCCCAGCCGCTCCACCGACAGGGTGTAGGCGCTGTCCCCTGGGACCACCAACCTGAACGCCCCCTGGGCGTCCGCGCGGGTCTGAGCCACCCGTCCGCCGTCCACCGACAGCCGGATCCAGGCGGTGCCCTCCGCCGGCGCGCGGCCATCGGCCTCCAGCACCCTGCCAAAGACCCGGTGCGCCGGCTCGTCGAACAGCTGCGCGCGCACCTCCCGCGCGTGATCCGCCGCGGAGACCTCGGCGGTGCCGGCGGCGATGAAGCGCTCGAACACCTGGAAGTCGCGGGGGCCGACCAGGGTGGGGCGGCTGCCACCCTGGGCGCTGCGTGTCTCCTGGGCGCCGTGCAGGGACGGCTGGTTGCAGGCCACCTGGGCCAGTGAGCTGCCGCGGCCCTGCACCGAGAGCAGCGCCCAGGAGGGGGCCAGCGCGGAGGCTCCGGCGCTCCAGCCGATCCGGTCGCCGGTCGCCAGGGGGAGGGGATCGGGGCCCTCGTTGATCACCTCGGTGCGGATCCGGACCCCGGGGTCGCAGGGCCGCAGTTCATAGAGGGTGTGCAGCCGCAGGGTCGGATGTCCGGCCACGCTGCCAGCGGCGACGACGCCCACCCGGCCGTCCTCTTCCAGCAGCCGCAGGTCGGTATGGAGCGCCAGCTGCGCGGGGCCGGGGCCCACCGCCTGGACCGCCTGCTGCAGCGGATCGGGCGCCCAGCCGCCGTCGGGAGCGCGGGCGAACAGATCGATCAGCGCGCCGCCGGCCAGGTCGCGATCCTGCGCGTTGCGGGGGCCGGAGATCACCGCCGCCACCCGGGCGTTGCTTAGCAGCAGATCCCCCTGCGCCGCCCGGCCCAGCCCGCCCTGGAAGCCAGCCGCCTCCGGGGCGGTCAGCACCCGGGCCGCCAACGACGGATCGTCGCAGGTAAAGGTCAGCGCCGGACAGGGAGGAGAGGGCACACACCCCGCCGCGCCGGCGAGGCAGCCACCGGTGTAAGACGGATCTTGGGTACAGCCGATCAGCGCGGTCAGCAGCAGCGCGCCAAGCGCCATTCGCCAGAGGTCGGCCATCTCCCTTGTTCTGAGATGATTCGGGGCCCCAAGGCAAGTCCGCTGGTCCTTGTTCCCCCCGGGAACGGCTGCTATTGATTTCGGAATCAACCGCTGCCTGGGAGCACGCCGATGCACAACCCGTTCACGCCGGAGCACGAGGCCTTCCGCAAGACCGTTCGCCAGTGGGTGGAGCGCGAGCTGACGCCTCATGCGCTGGAGTGGGACCGGGCGGGGATCTTCCCCCGGGAGGTGTTCAAGAAGGCGGCGGAGATCGGGCTGTTCGGGGTGAACCACGATCCGGCCTACGGCGGCAGCGGGCTGGACTACTGGTACGTGACCGCTGCGGCGGAGGAGGTGGTCCGCAGCAAGAATGCGGGGGTGAACATGGCGCTGATGGTCCAGGCGCAGATGGCCACCCCGATCATCAATGAGATCGGCACCGACGAGCAGAAGCGGGAGTTTTTGGCCCCTGCCCTGGCCGGAGAGAAGATCGCCGCGCTGGGCGTCAGCGAGCCGGGCTGCGGTTCGGACGTGGCCAGCATCAAGACCACCGCCCGCCGCGACGGCGACGACTACGTGATCAACGGGTCGAAGATGTGGATCACCAACGGCACCCGGGCGGACTTCATCACCCTGGCGGTGCGCACCGGCGGCCCCGGCTACGAGGGGATCTCGCTGGTGACCTTCCCCACCGACGTGAAGGGGTTCGGGGTCTCCAAGAAGCTGGACAAGGTGGGGAACCTCTCGTCGGACACGGCGATCCTCTTCTTCGAGGACTGCCGGATCCCTGCCCGCTACGTGCTGGGGGAGGAGAACGCCGGCTTCTACCACATCATGATGAACTTCCAGGGCGAGCGGCTGATCGCGGCGATCATGGCCTCCGCCGGGATGGAGCGGATGGTGGAGGACGCAATGCGCTACGGCAGCGAGCGGGAGGCCTTCGCCCGGCCGCTGATGAAGTTCCAGGTGTGGCGCCACAAGTTCGTGGAGCATCTGGCGGCGATCGAGGCTGCCAAGCGGCTGACCTACCACGCGGTGGACCTGTTCGACTCCAACGAGAATCCGGTGAAGGAGATCTCCATGGCCAAGCTGTTCGCCTGCGATCTGGCCCAGAAGGTGGCCTACGACTGCCAGCAGATCTACGGCGGGATGGGCTACATCGAGGAGACCGACATCGCCCGGACCTGGCGCGACGTGCGGCTGCTGACCATCGGCGGAGGCACCTCGGAGGTGATGAAGGAGATCATCTCCAAGCTGGTCGGCATGTAGCCCGGCGTTACTCGAAGACGACTGTCTTGTTGCCGGCGGTGATGATCCGGTCCTGGAGGTGGGCGCGGACGCCCTCCGCCAGCACCAATCGTTCGGCGTCCCGGCCCTTGCGCTCCATCTCCTGGACGGTGTCCCGGTGCGAGACGCGGATCACGTCCTGGGCGATGATCGGCCCCTGATCCAGCTCCGAGGTCACGTAGTGCGAGGTGGCCCCGATCAGCTTCACCCCGCGGCGGTGGGCCTGGCGGTAGGGCTCGGCGCCGATGAAGGCGGGCAGGAAGCTGTGGTGGATGTTGATCAGCCGTTCGTGCCACGGGGCGACGAACTCCGCGGAGAGGATCTGCATGTACCGGGCAAGCACGATCAGGTCGATCCGCTCCGCCTCTAAGTGACGGCGGATCCGCTGCTCCTGGTCCGCCTTGTCCTTGTTCAGGATCGGCTCGTGGAGGAAGCGGTAACCACGGCGGGTCACCTCCTCCTCCAGATCCTGGTGGTTGGAGAGCACAAACGCGATCTCGCAGGGCAGCTCACCCTCGCGGTGCCGGGCCAGCAGATCCAGCGGGGCGTGCGGGCGCTTGCTGGCCAGGATCGCCACCCGCCGCAGCTGGAGGTCGGGGAAGCGCAGCGACCAGCGCATCCCCCACTTCTCGCAGGCGGCGCCGATCTCCTGCTCCACCCGGTCCCGGGCCGCGGCGGGGATCACGAACTCGATCCGCTGGAAGAAGGCGAAGAGCTCCCCGTCCACGTGCTGGTTGGCGTCCAGGATGTTCGCCTCCAGGCGCAGCAAGAGGGCGGAGACGTCGGCGACGAGGCCGGGGCGATCCTGGGTGGCCAGACGGAGAACGGCGCGCGTGGTGTTCGACATGGGCGGCTTCATACGCTGGGAAGCCCTCGGCGCGCAGCGGACATCCGCTCCCGACCGGCCCTGAACACTACCGCTTCTTGAACAGCGCCTCGGCGGCGGAGAGCTGCGCGTCGCGGGAGGCCTTGGCCAGCTGACCGCCCTCCCCGATCTGGAAGAACTCGCAGAAGTTGGCGTCCTCCCGGTCGGGAGGGACCTCGGCGAAGGGCTCCTTGCAGCCCTTGGCCACCGAGAGGTCGTAGTGGCGGCAGTTGACGCAGGAGCGCAGCTCGGCGCCGCACCCGGGACAGACATCCCGGCGGCTGACCTGGTTTCCGACGATGGGCAGCGAGGCCCCGCAATGTCCGCACCCGGGCATGGTGGGGACAAGATACCCCGGCGGGGGGAAAGACTAGAGGGCGGCCATTGCCTTGGGCTCGCCCGGGGGGCCGCGGTGGTGATCGTCCAGCCCGGCCAGCGGGTCGGCCACGTCCAGCAGCTGGTCCCGCAGACGGCGGAACAGGTACAGCACGTAGCTGGAGAAGGCGGCGATCACCGCGGCCAGCACCAGCAGCATCTGGGCCCGCTGCCAGAGGGCGGCGCGATCCAGGACTTCCCGGCGCTCTTCAAAGGTCCCCAGTTGCTCTTCGGCGGCGCTGCCGTCAAAGGTCTCCGCGTAGGTCTGGGCCTGGGCGGCGCTCCGGGCCAGCAGCCAGTTGGCCTCGGTGCGCAGCTTCTGGGCCTGGACAAAGCTGGCCACCGCCCCACCGGCACAGAGCATCGAGACGAGGATGGCAACGGCGACGCTGCGGGAGCGCATGGGCAATTCCTCCGGGGCGGGCCCTGCCAATACTTTCGGGGGAGGGCCGGGAATGGTAGTGACGGCCCCCACCATGGGCAAGCCCTACAAGCCCAAAGACCACTTCTTCAAGAAGGCCAAAGCGGAGGGATTCCGCGCGCGTTCAGCGTTCAAGATCGAAGAGATCGCGCAGCGGTTTTCCATCTTCCGGAAGAACGACAAGGTCCTCGACCTGGGCGCCGCCCCGGGCGGCTTTTTGCAGGTGATCGCCAAGGCCGTCGGGGCCGGTGGCCTGGTGGTGGGCGTGGACTTGGCGGCCATCCGTCCCTTCCCGGTCCCCTACGTGAAGACCGCGGTGCTGGACGTGCTCTCCGAGGACTTCGACGCCAAGCTGGCGGCGATCTACGACGGGCCGTTCAACGCGGTGGTCTCCGACCTGGCGCCCAAGACCTCCGGCATCCGCTCCACGGACGAGGCGCGCTCGCTGCGGCTTGCCGGCAAGGCCCTGGAGGTGGCGACCGCGCGCGGGCTTCCCGGCTCGCACTTCATCGCCAAGCTGTTCATGGGCGGGGACTTCGAGGAGTTCCGCAACCAACTGCGGTCCGCCTATCAGGAGGTGAAGGTCGTCCGTCCGGAGGCCACCCGCGGCGCCAGCATGGAGGTCTATCTGGTGGGGCTGCGCAAGAAGGCCTGAGCAGTTTGGAACCGGCCGGACCAGGGGCGTGTCTAGAGTGCGCCAATGTTCTCTCTGCCGTGGAAGCTGCTGGCCCTCTGCGCGTCCCTGATCGCCTCGCTGGCCCAGGCGAAGGCGCCCACCTGGAAGCAGATCGATCAGCTGGTCGAAGACCAGAAGCTGCAGGCCGCCTCCGAGGGCATTGACGTCCGATTGAAGGAGGCCCGGGCGCGCGGGGACGAGGAGGAGTGGGCCAAGGCGCTGGTCCGCGGGACCCGGGTCCGGCTGGGGCTGCACGGCTACGAGACCGCGGTGAAGGCGCTGCGCGATCAGAGCTGGCCCCAATCTCCGCTGGCCAAGAACGCGGTCAACCTGGCCTACGCCAGCGCGCTGGTGACCTACGCGCAGGCCTACGGCTGGGAGATCCGTGGACGGGAGAGGGTAGAGTCGAAGGGGACGGTGGACCTCAAGGCCTGGACCCACGAGCAGATCATCGCCGAGGCGCACCGGGCCTTCGCCGAGGTGTGGGCCACCCGGGCCAGCCTGGGGACCACCTCGGCGCGGCGCTACGGAGAGTACCTGGAGCTGGGCACCTATCCGGACTCGGTGCGCGGAACGCTGCGGGACGCGCTGGGTTACCTGTTCGTGGCCACCCTGGCGGACTCGGGCACCTGGAGCCCTGCGCACTCCAATGACCTGTTCCGGCTGGACGCAGCCGCGCTGATCAAGGGCGGGGTCCCGGGGGTGAAGCTGGAGGATCCGCAGGTCCACCCGCTGCTCAAGCTGGGGGCGGTGCTGGAGGATCTGGAGTCCTGGCACCGCGGGGCGGGGCGCAAGGAGGCGGAGCTGGAGGCCCGGCTGGAGCGGATCCGCCGGCTCTCCGAGCACTTCACCGGCAAGCAGAAGCGGGCGCTGCTGCACGCGGATCTGGCCGACCGGTTGCCGCAGTTCCGCTCCGTCCCCTGGTTCACGATGGGGAAGGCGACCTTGGCGGAGCTGTCTTTGGGGGACCAGGACCTGGTGGCCGCCCATCGGATCGCCACCGAGGGCAGCGCGGTGTTCCCGGGATCGCCGGGCAACCAGCGGTGCCTGGCGATGGTGAAGGAGATCGGGGCCCCGGACTTCCAGTTAGCGACGATGGCCACCGACGGGCTGGGGAAGCGATCCCTGCAGCTGGGCCACAAGAACCTCGCCCGGGTGTTCTTCCGCGCCTACCGCCTGGATCTGGATCAGCTGGTGGCGCAGTGGAAGGACTACTCGCTGCTGCCGCAGGGCAAGGCGCTGGAGCGGCTGGTGGCCTCCCAGACCCCGGTGGCCCGCTGGACCGCGGCCCTGCCGCCCACCCCCGACTTCCAGCAGCACCAGACCTACGTCACCCCGCCGCTGGAACAGCACGGGCTGTATCTGGTGGTGGCCTCCGCCCGGGAAGACTTCTCCCAGACGCGCAACCGGGTGGTGGCCTCCGCGCTGCACCTGTCCCCGTTGGTGTTGGTCTCCCGGCAGCTCTCGCCCTCGGAACATCAGGTCCGGGTGGTGAACGGCGAGAGCGGGACGGGGGTGGCAGGCGCGGTGGTGGAGCTGTACCGGTACGACTGGAACCGCTCGCACCAGAAGGTGGATTCGAAGACCACCGACGCGCAGGGGATGGCGATCTGGAACGAGGCCCCGGGGGGGAAGCACGAGGGCTACTTCCTGATCGCCCGGCACGGGGAGGCGCGGGCCTTCGATCCCCAGCAGCTGGGGTTCTATCCGCAGCCCGGCCAGGCTGAGCGCAGCGGCGCGTTCGTCTACACCGACCGCAGCATCTACCGGCCGCTGCAGAAGATCCGCTGGAAGGTGGTCGCCTACCAGGGCCGCAGTGAGCGGGCCGACTTCCGGACCCTGGCCTCCAGCCCGGTGACGGTGACCCTGCTGGATGCCAACCGGCAGAAGCTGGAGTCGGTGCAGGTGCGCACCAACAGCTTCGGCTCGGTGGCAGGTGAGTTCCTGATCCCCAGGGGCCGGGCCCTGGGCGCCTGGTCCATCCAGACCAGCCCCGGCGGCGCGGCCCAGGTCAGGGTGGAGGAGTACAAGCGGCCCACCTTCGAGGCGGAGTTTCCCCCGGCCCAGGGCCCGCTGCGGCTGAACAAGCCGGTCACGGTCACCGGCACCGCCCGCTATTACTTCGGTCAGCCGGTGGCCGCCGGGAAGGTCCGCTGGCAGGTGGTGCGCCAGCCCCGCTATCCGTGGTGGTGGAGCTGGTACCGGCTGCCGGCGGGACAGCCACAGACCATCGCCACCGGGGCCGGCACGCTGAAGGAGGACGGGACCTTCTCGGTGACCTTCACCCCCGAGGCGGAGGAGGGGGTGGAGAGCCGGGAGGTCAGCTACGCCTACGCGGTCACCGCGGAGATCACCGACGAGGGCGGGGAGACCCGGACCGCCCAGCGCAGCTTCGCTATCGGGTTCACCGCGGTCACCGCCACGGTGGAGCCGGGGGGCGGCTTCTTCCGCGCCGGGCACCCGGTGTCCTTCACTGTCCGCCGCACGGATCTGGACGGGAACCCCCGGGCGGGGGCGGGCCAGTGGCGGATTCTCGCCCTCCAGCAGCCGGGCCAGACCCTGCTCCCGGCCGACGAGCCGATCCCGGAGCCGCCAATCAAGAAGGACCGGCCGGGCCTCCAGACCCCGGGCGACAAGCTGCGGCCGCGCTGGGAGACGGACTACCAGCTGGAGAGGACGCTGCGCACCTGGACCGACGGCGCCCAGGTGGCGCAGGGGACCCTCTCCGCGGCGGTGGCCCGGGTAGAGACGCGGCTGCAGGCGGGAGGCGCGTACCGGCTCCGCTACGAGACGGTGGATGAGTTCGGCGCCCGGTTCGAGACCCAGCACGAGTTCGTGGTCGCCGGGGCCCGGCTCTCCGTCCCGTTGGGGCTGTGGGTGGAGTCGCCGTCGGTCACCGCGGGGGGCACGGCTCGGCTGCTGGTGGCCTCGGGTCTTGCGGAGCAGCCGGTGGTGTTGGAGCTGCAGCGTCCCCACCGTCCGCTGGAGCGGCGCTTTCTGACCCTCACCGGTCCCGCGACGCTGATCGAGCTGCCGGTGACGCCCCAGGATCGCGGCGGCCTCCTGGTGTCCCTGGTGGGAGTGCGCGACTTCCAGCTGCTGCGCTTTACCCAGACCGTCGTCGTTCCCTACGACCACAAGGAGCTGAAGGTGGAGTTCTCCACCTTCCGGGATCGGCTGCGGCCAGGCGCCAAAGAGACCTTCCGGGTGACAGTGAAGGGCAGCCGCGCAGAGAGCGTGGAGCGGGGGGCGGCCGAGGTGCTGGCGTACATGTACGATCGCTCGCTGGACGCCTTCGCGCCGCACACCCCGCCGACGCCGATTTCGCTGTTCACCCAGCGCACCGCGTTTGGCTGGACCCGCTCCACCCTGGGGGCAGGGCAGGTGATGTGGATCTGGAATGATCGCTTTCCGGAGGTGCCCGAGGCCCCGGACCTGATCCCGGTCCAGCTCAAGGTCCTGGACGGATATGGGATTGGCGGGCCGGGAGGCAAGGGCCGGGGCGGAGGACGCGCGATGCCGATGGCGGTAGCCCGGGAGTCCAAGGCCATGTCCAAGGAGGAGTCCCGCTCCGAGGGCGCTCCGCCGCCGCCTCCCGCGCCGCCCGGGGAGGCGGACCTGGCGATGGCCAACCAGGCGGCCCCGGCGCCGGCTGCGGAGGGGCCGCAGCTGCGGACCCATTTCTCCGAGACCGCCTTCTTCCTGCCCCAGCTGTTGACCGATGCCGCCGGAACTTCGGTGTTCGAGTTCCAGGTCCCGGACTCGGTGACCTCCTGGAACGTGTGGGCGCACGCGGTGACCCGCGATCTGCGCTCCGGCTCCACCCGGAAGGAGACCCGCAGCATCAAGGAGCTGATGGTGCGCCCCTACGTGCCCCGCTTCTTCCGGGAAGGGGACGAGGCCGAGCTGCAGGTGGCGATCAACAGCGCGGCGGAGAAGGACGCTTCCGGCACCCTGAAGTTGGTGATCACCGATCTGGAGAGCGGCAAGGCGGTGACCCAGCAGTTCTTGGCGGCGGGAGAGCAGACCGCCAAGAAGTTCACCGTGGCAGCGGGGAAGGGGACCACGGTGGGCTTTAGGCTCAAGGCGCCTCGAGGGGTGGGCACCTACTCCTTCCAGCTCACCGCCCAGGCCGGCGCGTTGGGTGACGGCGAGCTGCGCCCGGTGCCGGTGCTGCCCAGCCGGCTGCACCTGACCCAGTCCCGCTTCGCCACCTTGCACGATGTCTCACGAAAGGTGCTGCGCTTCGAGGACCTGGCCCGCAACGACGACCCCTCCCGGCAGACCGAGCAGCTGGTGGTCACCGTGGATGCCCAGCTGTTCTACACGGCGCTGCAGGCGCTGCCGTATCTGGCCACCTACCCGTACGAGTGTACCGAGCAGACCCTGAACCGCTTCGTCTCCACCGGGATCGTCTCCAGCCTCTACGCCCAGTACCCGGCGGTGGGGCAGATGGCCAAGACCCTCTCCACCCGCAAGACCCAATTGGAGCAGTGGGACGCGCCGGACCCGAACCGGAAGATGCTGCTGGAGGAGACCCCCTGGCTGGAGGAGGCGAAGGGTGGCTCCGCCCCCGAGGAGGCGCTGCTCAACGTCCTCGATCCGAAGATCGCGGCCGAGCAGCAGCAGGTGGCGCTGGGGCAGCTGCAGAAGATGCAGACCTCCGTGGGCGCCTTCCCCTGGTTCCCGGGGGGGCCACCCTCTCCGTACATGACCCTGTACATCCTCCACGGGCTGGCCCGCGCCGCCGAGTACAAGGTGCCGGTCCCCAAGGAGATGACTGTGCGCGCCTGGCAGTACGTGGCCCAGCACTACCGCACGGAGTACGCGGCCCAGCTGAAGAAGCAGGAGGGCTGCTGCACCGAGTTCACCACCTTCCTCAACTACGTGGCCACGGCCTTCCCGGACGCCAGCGACACCGGCCAGGCGCTGACGCTGGAGGAGCGGCGCACGATGCTGGACCACAGCTTCCGGCACTGGAAGGAGCACTCGCCGTACCTCAAGGGCTATCTGGCGCTGACCCTGCAGCGGATGGGCCGCCCGGCGGACGCGGGGAAGGTCTTCGCCAGCGTGATGGACTCGGCCCAGACCACCGAGGAGCAGGGGACGTTCTGGGCGCCGGAGGACCGCGGCTGGCTCTGGTACAACGACGCCATCGAGACCCACGCCTTCGCGCTGCGGGTGTTGCTGGAGCTGGATCCCAAGGATGCCCGCCGCCATGGGCTGGTGCAGTGGCTGCTGATCAACAAGAAGCTGAGCCACTGGAAGTCCACCCGCGCCACCGCGGAGGCGATCTACGCGCTGGTGAAGTACCTGGAGCAGGAGGGCGCGCTGGGGATCCACGAGGAGCTGGTGGTGACCGCCGGACCGCGCACGGTGAAGCTGGCGTTCTCCCCCGACCAGTTCACCGGGAAGAAGAACCAGATCGTGATCGACGGGGAGCAGATCGATCCTTCGCGCCACGCGGAGGTGGTGGTGGAGAAGAAGACCCGGGGCTTCGCCTTCGCGTCTGCCACCTGGCACTTCGCCACCGATCAGCTGCCGCAAGAGGAGCGGGGGGACTTCTTCTCCGTCTCCCGCAAGTACTTCCGTCGCGACAAGCAGGGCAAGCAGACGGTGCTGCAGCCGCTGGCGGAGGGGGCGGCGATCGCAGTGGGAGACGAGATCGAGGTCCAGCTGTCGATCCGCACCAAACACGCCGCGGAGTTCGTCCACCTCCACGACCCGCGCGCCGCCGGGCTGGAGCCGGACCGCGCCGTCTCCGGCTACAAGTGGGAGACGGGGGTGGCCTTCTACGAGGAGACCCGCGACTCGGCGACGAACTTCTTCTTCGACTGGCTGCCGGTGGGTGAGTACACGCTCCGTTACCGGCTGCGGGCGAACCTGGCCGGCACCTTCCGGATCGGCCCCGCCACCCTTCAGTCGATGTACGCCCCGGAGTTCAACGCCTACTCCACCGGGTACGCGATGAGCGTGAAGGGCCAGCAGAAGTAACGCTGGGCCCGCGGGCTACTTCTTCTTCGGCTCCCGGGGCCTTGGCAGCATCGGATCCTTGGGCAGGTGCCGCAGCCCCATCCAGCCCAGCGCGGCGACGTGCTTGGCCACCCGTTCAGCGGTGAAGGGCTTGCCCTCCGCCGCCCACCAGATCCCGACCTGGGTCACCATCCCCACCAGGGCATTGGCGTAGATCGGCGCGAACTTGCGATCGTAGCCGGCGCGCTCGAAGGCGAGGTGGAAGACCTCGCCCACCCGCTCGGCGGCGTCGTCGATCACCCGGGTCAGCCCGCGACGGGCCAGGGTGGACGGTGAGTCCCGGGTCAGCACCGCGAAGCCGGCCGGCTGCTCCTTGGTGTAGGTCAAGAAGGCCAGCACCGCGCCTTCGAAGCGCTGGCGCGAGGAGCCCTGGGAGATGGCCAGGGAGATCCGCTCTACGAGGTCATCCATCTCCCGGTCCACGATCGCCGCGTGCAGGCCCTCCTTGGCGCCGAAGTGCTCGTAGACGATCGGCTTGGACACGCCTGCCTGGTGGGCGATCTGGTCAATGGACGCCGCCTCGTAGCCATGGGACGCGAACACCGACCGACCGACCTCCATGAGTTGGGCCCGGCGCTCCGGGCCGGAAAGACGCTGCTTCCGCTTCATGTTGTCATCCGAACCTACTCATTGGTAACCTACCGGAACGAAACCTACCGCAACGAAGCTTACCTTGCGGTAGCTCGAACGCCTGGAGTCTGCATGTACCTCGCCCTGTGCCTGGCCGTCTTCGCCGCAGCCTATCTGCTGAACATCCTGACCATCACCATCGGCTACCACCGGGCGCTGGCGCACAAGGCGGTGCGGCTGAGCCCGTGGCTGCAGAAGCTGGTGGTCAACGGCGGCAACTGGGTGACCGGCCTGGACGCCAAGTCCTGGGTGGTGATGCACCGGATGCACCACGAGCACTCGGACACCCCCCAGGATCCGCACTCGCCGGTGAACGTGGGGATCCTGGGCATCGGGATGGAGCAGCTGCGCAACTACAAGCGGGTGATCATCGGTCTGCTCAAGAAGAACCCGGAGTACACCCGGTACGCCAAGGACCTGGACTTCCCGATCAACTCCCTGCAGCGGCGTGGGCTGTGGTGGCTGCCGTACGCGGTGCACGCGGGAATCGCGCTGGGGCTGGCCCTGGGGATCGGCTGGATGCTGGGGGCGGCGTACTTCCTGGGGATGATGAGCCACCCCATCCAGGGAGGGGTCGTCAACTCGATCGGTCATGCGATCGGCGGACGGAACTTCGAGACCTCTGACAACTCCCGGAACAACCACCTGGCCGCCTGGCTGATCTTCGGGGAGGGGTTCCAGAACAACCACCATCAGTACCCGGGCTCGGCGACGTTCTCCTATCGGAGGCACGAGATCGACCTGGGCTACGCCTGCTGCGTGGTGATGGAGAAGCTGGGGATGCTGAAGATCCAGCGCGCCTATCTGATCCCCCGTCCCCCCTCCGCCAGGAAGGCGATCGGGGTCGCTGCCGGTGGCCGGGCATAAGTGCCGTGGCCAGCGATCTCCAGATGCGATCCGAGGTCTCCAAGCCAAAGCTGCGCGGGGTGCTCCATCAATACGCCGCGGTCTTTTCCCTGGGCGCGGGCGTGGTCCTGGTCTCGCTGGCGCCCACTCCGAGGGCGCTGGCCGCCGGGGCGATCTTCGCGCTGAGCCTGGTGACGTTGTTCGGGATCTCCGCCACCTACCACCGGATCATCTGGTCCGAGCGCGCCCGGGCCCGGATGCGCCGGCTGGATCACGCGTCGATCTTCATCCTGATCGCCGGCACCTACACCCCGGTGGCGATGCTGGGGCTGCCGTCGGAGACCGGGACCCCGCTGCTGTTCCTGGCCTGGGGCGGGGCGCTGCTGGGAGTGGCGCTGGCAGTGTTCTGGGTCGGCGCGCCCAAGGTGCTCAATGCCCTGCTGGCGGTGGCGGTGGGCTGGACGATGGTCCCGTACTTCGGCCAGGTGCGCGCCTCGCTGCAGACGGTGGAGCTGGTGCTGCTGATGGTGGGCGGGGTGGCCTACACCCTGGGGGCCGTGGCGTATGCGGCCAAGCGCCCCAATCCCATCCCGGGGGTGTTTGGCTACCACGAGGTGTTCCACGCCATGACCCTGGTCGGCGCGGCGGCCCACCTCGCCACCGTGGTGATGATCATCCGCAGGGTGGCGTGAGCGCGCGTTACGGCTGGACCTGCAGCACGTAGGAGGTGAAGCGCGCGTCGTCCAGGGCGCTGCCCCGTTCCAGGCGGAGCACCGCGGGGAAGGGCAGGCTGTGGCGGGCGGTCATCTCTCCCAGCAGGTCGAAGTCCCACTGATCTCCCTCGCCTCCGCCCTGGCCGCCGTGCCACTGCGCGCCGCTGAAGGCCAGGCTACGGGTCAGGTCCACCGGGGTGATTGGGGTCTCCTTCGCCGTGTCCCCGAGGGGAAAGTTGGTGGTCAGCTCCTGGACCCCGTTGCCCGCGGGAAGCTCCACCCGTTCCCAGGCCAACTCGGCGATCACCTCATCGGTGCAGTACTGGCTGCCGGTGTTGCCGCGCGAGAAGTAGACCGAGGTGGGGCCGGCCAGCTCACCGCGCACCATCACCTCGCAGATGTCGGTCCCCGCCGCGGCGCTGCGGTGGGAGTAAAGGAGCAGGGTCCGGGACTCGTCCACCGCGCTCAGGCCGGTGATGGTGCGGTTGGCCACGTAGGAGGCGAGGCCGTTGGCGGTGCCCCGGGTGACCGAGGCCCCGGCCCACTCCACCACCTGCAGCTCGAACACCCCGCCGTCGCAAAACACGTTGTCGGTGGTGACCGTCACCTGGTTGTTGGCGGTGAGCACCACCGTGCGCAGGTCGTTGCTGTCGTACTCGCCGGTCCCGGGGCGGCTCTGGCTGGCCAGCAGGAAGGTGGAGGCCATGCTGGCCACCGGGGTGATCGGGATCTGGGTCACCAGGCTGGAGACGCAGGTCTGGGTCAGGTGCTGGACCTGGAGGCCCGCCGGACGCTCCACGGTGTGCCAGCGGATCGCCACCGAACCGGTGGTTCCTACCCGCTGACAGCTGATGGCGTTCACGCTGGCCAGGGTGCAGGCCACGCTGACCGAGGCCGGGGTGTCCTGGGCGCCGGTGGCCTGGAACACCATCAGGGCCTTGTTCCGGTCGAAAAGCGGCGGGTCCACCGGACAGGAGCCGGACTGGGCGCCAGACGCCAGGGTGCAGGCGCCGGTCCTCACCGTGGCCCGCACCGTCAGCGGCTGGGAGGTGGCGTTGGGCTGGCCGGCGTTGACCTCCACCAGGTAGGCGGCGCCGGTGATCGCGCGCGCGTGGATCGTCGCCTGGCCCTGGCCCGCCGGCACCTGGGACTGGGTGATCGCCTGGGTGCAGCCAGGGTCGGAGAAGAAGGTGAGGCCCAGCGGGGTGGAGGTCAGCGCCAGCGGGATCGCCGCCTCCACGGTGAGCGGCGCTCCCGCGGCGTCCTGGGCCTGGATCTGGAGCGGGGCGCTGCAGGCTCCGGCCAGCAGCGTCTGGGCGGCGGTGACCGGAGCCAGCCGACCGGTGAGGTTGGCCGGGAGGTCGACCGCGCCAAGCCCGGGCACGTTGGCGGTGACCGTCAGCGGGCCCACCACGGTGCCACGGAAGGAGAGGGTGGCCAGGGCGGCGCCCGCCGGGACGGTCAGCAGCGCCTCCGGACCGGCGCAGCTTGCGGCGCCGAAGAGGGTGATTCCCTTCTCCGGGCTCGCGGTCAGTGCCAGGTCGGTGGCGGAGGTGAACGGGGCGGGATTGTCGAAGGCGTCGAAGAAGCTCAGGGTGACCGGCGGGGAACAGAGCCCGGCGGTGGCGGCGAGCGGAGACGGCGAGTGGCTGGCGCTGCTCAGCGGCCCAGGTCGGAGGGTCACCCCGGTGCTGTCCCCGGTCAGGCCCGCGGGCGGGACAATCGTCAGCTGGCCAAGCGAGGCGGGACGGGTGGCCCGCAGGTAGACCCCCAGGTCCGAACTCCCCTGGGCCAGCACCAGCGAATCGCCCGGGGCGTCGGTGCAGTCCGGCCGGGAGTGGAAGCTCAGCTCCACCGCGGGTTCCACGTTCCATCCCAGGGCGGTGTCCTGGGGAAAGACGGCCAGCGCTCCGGCGCCATCCTGGACCTGGAGGGTGAGGGGCGCGGAGGAGCACACCCCGGCGGTGAGCACCAGCGGCGCGGAGGTGATCACCACCCGGGCGGCAGGGTTGGAGCAGGAGGAGGCGGCGCAGAGGGGATCCGCGCAGCCCCGCTTCCCGTCGCAGTTGTTGTCCAGGCCGCCGGCGCAGACCTCCACCGCGCCGGGGTGGGCGTAGGGGTCGGCGTCGTCGCAGTCCGGACCGCCGAACTCGGTGGCCACGAAGCCGTCCCGGTCCACGTCCACCTCCACCCCGGGGAGCTCCAGGGTGAGGACCACCTCCGGGACCTCGCCGGACTTGAACTCCGCCGGCTGCTCGTTGCTCAGGGTGCTGGCGGCCAACGGATCGCCGCAGGCCGCGCCCAGCAGCGCGCGGGCGCGGATCCGCACCTGCTCGGGAAGCTCGCCCTGGAAGACGGCGATCCGGAGGCTGGGTTCGTCTCCCCGCTCCACCCGCACCGTCTGCAACAGCTTCCCGCCAGAGGAGGCCACCTCCAACTGCACGCAGGTGGCCTGCAGCTGCGGGGTGACTTCGACCCGCGCCAGCAACGCCCGCCGCCCCTGGCAGGAGCAACCCGCCAGCGTCGCCAGCAGGAAGGTTCCCAGCGTGGCTCTGGTCATGGGCTCCAGGCTACCACGGTGGGTGCTGGCGCTCCGCCAGGGGGGAGGCGGAAGGGGGATCCCCCGGGACGGGTTAGGGCGCGTTGGACAGGGAGCTGTCGCCCCAGGCCCTGGGCACCGATGGGCCAGGCAGCGTGAGGGGGACTACGGGGTCTTCTTCACCGCGGCCGGGTCCAGCTCCACCAGATCCTCCAGCGCCCGATCCAGCAGCTTGGTGGAGGAGGTGAGGTAGTCCCAGTTCACCGTCTCGTAGGTGTCGCGCGGGGTGTGGTAGTGCGGCGTGGTATCCCCGCCCACGTACTCCTCGCTGATCGCCATCGCGTCGAAGCCCAGGTCCTGGAACGGCACGTGGTCGGTGGAGCCGAAGGTGACCGGCTGGATCGGGATCTCCAGCGCGCCCTCCTTGGCGGCGTTCTGGTACAGGGCGAGGATCTTGGGGCTGGCCCCGTCGATCTCCACCGCCCGATCTCCGTCCGCATCCCAGCCCATCTGATCCACGGTGTGGACCGAGCCGACGTTCAGGCCCTGATCCCGCAGCGACTGGGCGAAGGCGGCGCTGCCGCGCAGCCCGATCTCCTCCTCATCGAAGAGGACGAAGATCACGCTCTTGGTGCGGTCCTCCATCCCCGAGAGATGACGGGCCGCATCCAGCACCATCGCCACCCCGGTGGCGTTGTCGTTGGCGCCGGGGCCGCCATGGACCGAGTCGTAATGCGCGCCGACCACGATGTACTCGTCGCTGCCGTTGGTGGCGGGGAGGGTGGCAAAGACGTTGGTCCCGGACCGGGAGTACTTGTGGTCCTCAGCGGTCAGCCCCAGACCCTCGAACTGCTCCTTGATGAACTCCCGGGTCAGGGCCCGGCTCTGCTGGGTGGAGCGCTCCTTGAGCAGCACTCCGGGGTTGATCTCCACCTTGCCGGTCAGCGCGCCCACCACCTCCATCATGTCCTGCAGGTGAGGCTGGGGGTTGGGCTGGGCCGGATCCACCACGCCCCGCTGGGGGTCCTGCGGACGGGGAGTCGGGGTGACCGGGGTCGGCGGGCGGGGCGGGCGCGGGGTGTAGATCATGGAGAACCTGCCTACATTGTCGCTTACCGGGGGGAGAAGTTGCGTTGCGGTCCGCCGGGGAGGTGTCCGACCGCAGCTGGCGCCTGGTGCTGCGAGACCGCGCGGCGCGCCCTGGCCGGGAGACGGGGTATGGTGCGCAGGCCGTGGCGACGACGATGCACCCGCTAAGTGACGCCCTGGGCCTGCTCGACGCGATCCCCTTCCGCGTCGGTCTCCGTGGTTCCGATAACCTGGTCGGGGGACCGCGTTCGTGATGCGGGCAGCGGCACGCGGTGGTGATGGACGCCACCGGGCTGACCAACGTCACAGCCTACGCCCGGATGACCAAGAAGGACTGGCGCTGGAGGAGGCGATGGTGTGGGCCCGGGCGCGGCTGGAGGCCAGCTAGACCCAGCGCACCCCGTGGGTGACCGCCAGGGCGATCACCAGCCCCACCGTCACCGTCACCACGTACACCTCGGCGAACGGGCGGAGGTTCGCGCTGCGGGAGGTGGGCCGGAGGCGGAAGCGCAGCGAGGCGGCCGCCACCACCGCGTTGGCGGCGATCACCACCCCCAGGTACAGCCGGGGCAGCCCGGTGGCCTCCACCAGGTAGGCCAGCGCGAAGGTGGAGAGCACCGCGAACAGTGTGGGCAGAGCGGCGGCGACCTTCCAGCCCAGCAGCAGTGAGTAGGTCTGGTAGCGGGTCTCCTCGCCCGGGGCTCGGACCTTGCGCGAGGTCTCCCAGGCGGCGATCGGCAGCCACCCGGCGACCAGCGCTGCCACGGCCACCCGGTTCACCGCCCCCACGCCGTACTCGGCGGCGAAGATGCTGACCACGTAGATCCCCACCGCCAGCGCGATCGGGTTGTGGGTGGCGAACGCCAACAGCAGATTCCCGGCGATCTTCGGCCAGAAGAACCACTTCGCCGAGAGCCAGACGACGAGCATCGCGAAGGCGAACCCCGCCAGCGCCGCGGGCCGGGCGATGGCCAGGTTCATGGCGATCACCACCCCCGCCACCCACAGTCGCAGCGCGGAGATGTCCTCCTCCCGGACGTGGCCGGTCACCAGGGCGCGATCCAGGTATTTGGGATCCCCCTCCCGGGCCAGGGCGCGGTCGCTCTCTGCGTCCTTGAGTTCGTCATTGGCGCGCAACAGCAGGGTGATCAACACCACCGACACCGCGCCCAGCAGCGCCCGCCAAGTCACCTGCAGCGGGGCGATCCCGTTGGAGGCCTGCAGCGCGAAGTGGATGGAGAAGAAGCTGGCAAGCCCGGAGGGGACGTACACCGCCGGCGGGAACAGTTGCTGGAGGTAGTCCAGCAGGCGGCCACCGCGGGTAGGACGGATCGGCTTGAGGTCGGTGCGGGGCAGGGTTTGGGGGGGCATCGGTGGCTTTGGGGATGCAGCCGGCGTTCCAGGGAAGGCCACGCCCGCCGGCGGTGTTCGCCTGTGCATTCCGCTGTACAGTCGCTGTGTATCTTGCGGCGCGCAACAGGCGGAAAGCCTTCTCAATCCAGGAGGTTGCGGCCTGGTGTGGGACTTGCTGTCCAACGTCGGCATGGGAGCCTCTTTGTCCAGGTTGTCGCTGTCCTCCAACCCGATGCCGCTGATCATCCCCGCCGCCTCGGCCCGGGGGGTGGGCCCAGAGATCCTGGGAGGAAAGGGCGCGCAGCTGGCGATCCTGGGAGAGCTGGGGGCGCGGGTGCCCGACTGGTTTGCGCTTCCCACCGATGGCTGCGCCTCGGCGCTGAACGGTGAGGGGCTGTCCGCGCAGGTGGAGTCCGAGCTGCTGGCCGCCTACGACCGGTTGGCGCCGGATGGCGCGAAGGTGGCAGTGCGGTCCTCGGCGGACGTGGAGGACTCCGCGGGCGCGTCGTTTGCCGGGCAGCTGGAGTCCTATCTGTTCGTCTCCCGGGATCAGCTGCTGGCGCGGGTGCGCGACTGCATCGCCTCCGCGGTCTCGCAGCGGGCGATCAAGTACCGCGAGCTGCAGCGGATCGCAGCCCCGGTGCGGGTGGCGGTGGTGGTGCAGCGGATGATCGATCCTGTGGCCTCCGGGGTGGTGTTCACCGCCAATCCCACCAGCGGCAGCAGGCAGGAGGCGGTGGTGTCCGCCGCCTGGGGAGTGGGGGAGGGGGTGGTGCTGGGCACCGCCGACTGCGACACCTGGTACGTGGAGCTGGCCACCGGCGCGGTGCTGCGCCGCCAGCTCACCCACAAGCGGCTGCAGATCCAGTCAGACGCCCAGGGAGGGACCCGCTCGGTGGCGGTCCCCGCGGAGAAGGCCCTGGTCCCGGCGCTAGAGGACGCGCAGGTGGCGGCGCTGGTCTCGCTGGCCCGCAGGGTAGCCGAGGCCCGCGGGGCGCCGCAGGATCTGGAGTGGGCGCTGGCCGGGGACGGGCAGCTGTCCCTGCTGCAGACCCGGCCGATCACCACCCTGGGGGCGCCGCCGTCGGCAGGCACCGAGCTGATCTTCGACAACGCCAACGTGGTGGAGAGCTACCCGGGGGTGACCTCGCCGTTGACCTTCTCCTTCATCCAGGACGCCTATGCGCGGACCTTCCGCTCGGCGGCGCGGCGCTTCGGGATTCCCCCCGCGCTGATCGCCGCCAACGACGCGCTGTTCGAGAACCTGGTGGCCTCGCTGGAGGGCCGCGTCTACTACAACCTCCTCAACTGGTACCGGCTGTACCAGCTGGTGCCCGGCTTCGAGGGGCGGCTGGAGGCCTGGGAGAAGGCGCTGGGGTTGGAGCACCGCGAGGTGCCGCGCGGGGGAGGGCGGCTGCGCGCCTTGCCCGCCCGGCTGCAGGTGGTCCGGCGGATCCTGGGCCAGCTGTTCACCCTGCGCCGGGACGCGGAGCAGTTCGCCCGCACCCTGAACGCTGAGTTCGCCCGGCAGGCCCGGGTCCCGCTGGAGTCGCTGGACGCGCACGCCCTGCTGGCGGCGCTGGAGGAGTTGGGGGCGGCGATCTACGAGCCGTTCGGCCTGACCCTGGTCAACGACTTCTACGCCCAGCAGGCCTACGAAGGGGTGGGCAAGCTGATCGAACGCTGGAACCTGGGCGAGGTGTCCGACACCCGCAACGCGCTGTTCTGCGGACAGGGGACCTTGGAGAGCATCGCGCCGGCGCGGTCGGTGGTCCGGATCAGCGAGCAGATCGGCGAGAGTCCCGAGGCGCGGAGCCTCTTCCTCTCCGACCAGACCGAACAGCAGCTGTGGGCGGCGGTGCAGCAGGAGCCCCGCTGGGAGTTCATCCGCGCGGCGTTCGCCCAGCACCTGGAGGCGTTCGGCGACCGGACCCTGCACGAGCTGAAGCTGGAGACCGCGTCCTTGCGCGAGGACCCGGCGCTGCTGGTGGCCTCGGTGCGCAACTGTCTGCGGGGCGGGAAGAAGATCGCCGGGCTGGACGACCACGAGAAGCAGGGCCGCGAGGACGGGGAGCGGAGGATCGCCGCTGCCTTGAAGGGGCACCCTTTCCGCGCCGCGATCTTCCTCCGGGTGCTGGAGCTGGCCCGGCGCGGGGTGGCGAACAGGGAGAGCATGCGGCTGTCCCGGACCCGGGCCTACGGGACCGCCAAGCGGATCTACCGGGCGCTGGGCCAGCGGCTGGTGGAGGCGGGGCTAATCGCCGGGGTGGAAGAGGTCTTCTTCCTCACCACCCAGGAGGTGGCCGGCGCGGTGCGCGGACACGGCGCCACCTCCAATCTCAAGGCGCTGGTGGCGCTGCGGCGCAACGAGGGGCAGGCCCAGCAGACCCGCCGGCTCCCCGGCCGGATCGTCACCCGGGGCGTGGTGGCCGGGGCGAGGCTGGCGGAGGAGGCGCCGCTGCTGCCGCGGATCGGCGCCCGGACCCTGCAGGGCACCGGCTGCAGCCGGGGAATCGTCCGCGCCCCGGCCAAGGTGGTGCTGGAACCCAGGTCCGACCTGCGGGTGGACGGCGAGATCCTGATCGCGCCGATGACCGACCCGGGCTGGGTGCTGCTGATGGTCTCCGCCGCGGGCATCGTCTCCGAGCGGGGCAGCCTGCTCTCCCACACCGCCATCGTCGGTCGCGAGCTGGGGATCCCCACCGTGGTGGGAGTCCCCGATGCGACCCGGCTGATCGCCACCGGGGACCCGGTCCAGCTGGACGGGGCCGCCGGCACCGTCACCGTCCTGGAGGCCTCCAAGTGACCGTTCGTGGGTTCGTCGAGGCGGCCTTCTCTCGCCGCCGTTGGGTGCTGGCCGGGCTGATCGTCCTCACCGGCCTTCTGGGCTACCACGCCACAAAGGTCCGGCCGGACTACTCGGTGGAGCTGCTGTTCCCGGTGTGGGATCCGGCCCGTCAGACCTGGGATCGGTTCAAGGCCGCCTTCCCCCACGAGGACACCCGGGCGGTGGTGATCGCCGCTGCTCCGGACATCCTCACCCGCGAGGGGGTCCGGCGCCTGGCCGCCCTGGAGGCGGAGCTGGGCCGGGTTCAAGATGTGCAGGAGGTGCTGGGGCCGACGACGGTCCGCACCCTGGCGCTGGCCGGCGATCAGGTGGTGCTGGAGCGGCTGCTGCCCGGCCCCGAGGTGGACGACCGCCGGCTGGACTACGCCCGGGGGCTGCTCACCACCGACCCGCTGTTCGCCTGGAACGTGGCCACCCCGGATGCCTCGGCGGTGTCGATCATCCTCCGGCTGGAGCCGAAGGTGGCCGGCACCGACGAGGGTCGGCAGCGGCTGACCCGTCAGCTGCGCGCGGTGCTGGAGCATCACGCCCACCCGGGTCAGCAGCTGGTGCTCTCCGGGGTGCCGCCGATCCGCGCCACCTTCGCGGCGATGATCCTCCAGGACATCAACACCCTGATCCCGCTGGCGCTGCTGGGGGTGATGGTCCTGCTGTGGTTCGTGTTCCGCAGCGTGGGCGCGGTGCTGGCCAGCCTGGGCACCATCCTGATCTCCCTGGTGTGGACGTACGGAGTGCTGGGCCTGCTGGGCTATCCGCTCTCGATGATGATCAGCATCCTGCCGGTGCTGGCGATCATCATCTGCGTCTCCGACTCGGTGCACGTGGTCACCCACTTCCTGGTCGCGCGCCGCACGGGGGCGGACCCGCATCGGTCGGCGGTGGACGCGTTGGTGGAGACCGCCATCCCGTGTCTGATGACCGAGGTGGTGATCGCCTGCGGGTTCCTCTCGCTGCTGGCAATCAACATCCAGGCCATCTTCCAGTTCGGGGTGGCCTCCGCGATCTCGATGCTGCTGGTGTGGCTGGCGAACGTGACCGTGTTGCCGCTGGCGCTGTCCCGGACCCGCAAGGTGGGCAAGGCCCAGCCGTCCGGGGCGCACCGCGGGTTCGACCGCTTCGCCGGTTGGGTGGGCCGGCAGATCACCACCCACCCGGCCCGCATCGTGGGCGTGGCGGTGTGCGTGCTGGGCGCCGCGGCGCTGGCCGGCACCGGGGTCAGTCGCACCTCCTACATCTTTGACGATCTGCGCCCGGCCTCTCCCGAGGCCCGGGACATCCAGCTGGCGGAGCGGGTGCACGGGGGAATCGCCCCCATTGCCTTGTTCATCGAGCCCACCTCCCAAGCGGCGGACGCGGCGCTGGAGCCGGACCTGGTGCGCCTGGCGGACCGGGGCGCGCAGATGCTGCGGAGCATCCCGGAGATCTCCCAGGCCAACTCGCTGGCGGACTATCTGCGCCACGCGGCCTCGGCGATCGGCGGGGCGGATCCGCTGGATCCGGCCTCCGACAATCCGGCCACCCAGGCCTCCCTGGTGCGGGCGCTGGACCGGGTGACCGATCCGGCCCTGCTCCAGGATGTGCTCTCCCAGGACCGCCGCGCGCTGGCGGTGCCCAGCCGGGTGCTGGACTGCGGCAGCGAGTGCATCGAACGGATCTACGCCCAGGTGGACGGGTGGATCGCCCAGGAGGAGGCGGCGATGGCGGCGTCGGGCACCGTGAAGGCCCGGCTGCACGCCACCGGGCAGTCGCGGATCTTCAAGGACGTCAACGACATCCTGATGCGGGGGCTGGTGGGCAGCTTCGGGGCGTCGATCCTGATCTCGCTGCTGGCCAGCGCGCTGATGCTGCGCTCCTGGCGGCTGGGGCTGCTGGCGCTGATCCCCAACGTCACCCCGATCGTGCTGGTGCTGGGGCTGATGGCGGTCACCGGGATCGCGCTCAAGCCGGTGACGGTGGTGCTGTTCTCGATCACCCTGGTGATCGCCGAGGACGACACCCTCCAGCTGCTGGCCCGGCTGAGGGGCCACTACGCGCTGGCGCTGAGGAACCCGCAGCCGGGGGTGGATCCGCACGTCATCGCCGCGCTGTCCTGCATGCGGGAGGTGGCGCTGCCCATCCTCACCACCTCGGTGGCGGTCTCCGGCGGCTTCTTGCTGCTGTTGTTCTCCAGCTTCCTCAGCCCCGCCCACCTGGGAATGCTGATCGGCAGCACCCTGCTGGCGGCGGTGCTGGCGGACCTGTTCCTCACCCCACTGCTGGTGATCTGGTTCAAGCCCTTTGCCCGGGAGCGGGCGGCTTCGGAGCTGGAGATGGAGGCGGCCCAGTGAGACTGCTCGATCCAGATGCTTCCCTGACTCCTGTTTCCTCGCGTGGCCCCCTGGTGCTGCCCCTGGCCGATCCACGCGCCAGCCTGGCCCTGGTGGGGGGAAAGGCCTTCGGGCTGGCGGGGCTGGCCCAGGCCGGCTTCCCGGTGCCCCCGGCGGCGGTGGTCACCACCGCTGCGTTCGAGACCTTCGTCCACGAGGCGATGCTGACCGCGGAATTGCAGCTGCTGACCGACGTGCTGCGGCCCACCAGCGCGCTACCCAGCGAGGCCATCTTGTCCACCGCGCGGGCGCGGATCCGGGCCGCGGCCTTCCCGGCCTCGCTGCGGGAGGAGCTGACCGCGCGGGTGGGCGAACAGCTGGACGCCGGGCTGCCGCTGGCCGTCCGCTCCAGCGCCACCGCGGAGGATCTTGGGGAGGCAAGCTTCGCCGGGCTCTACGAGACCCACCTCAATGTCCGCGGTCACGAGGCGGTGGAGCGGGCGATCAAGAGGTGCTGGGCGTCGATGTGGACCTTGCGGGTGATCGACTACCTGCGGCGGGGGGGCCACCTCCAGTGCCCGGCGATGGCGGTGCTGTTGCAGCGGCTGGTGGAGGCGGAGATCTCCGGGGTGGTGTTCACCGCCAACCCCATCACCGGGCTGGACGACGAGGCGGTGGTGGAGGCGGTGTTCGGGCTGGGCGAACCGCTGGTGTCCGGACGGTCCGCGCCAGACCGCTACGTGGCGGACCTGTGGACCGGGAAGCTGCGCTCGGCGCACCTGGGGCTCAAGACGGTCAAGGCGGTGGCGGCGGGGGACGACGGCATCCGCGAAGAGACGGTAGGCATCCCCCAGGCCCGGTCCCGCACCCTGGATGAGCCGACGCTGGCCCGGGTGGTGGCGTTGGCCGCCGACGTCCAGGAGCACGCCGGCCGGCCGATGGATCTGGAGTTCGCGCTGGAGCGGGACACGCTGCTGCTGCTGCAGGCGCGGCCAATCACCCAGATCCACTTCGCCCCCGCCCTGGGGGAGTGGACCAACGCCAACTTCCGCGAGGGCGGGGTGGCCGCCAGCGAGTGCACCCTGCTGATGTCTTCGCTGTACGAGCGCGCCTTCAACGTCTCGATGCAGCGGTACCTGGCCGGGCTGGGGCTGATCCCCCGCCAGGCCCGGCACCCCTGGCTGCGGACGTTCTTTGGGCGGCCCTACTGGAACTTCGGCGCGGTCAAACAGGCGATCGGCGGCACCCCCGGCTTTGTGGAGCGGAACTTCGATCTCGACCTGGGGATTCCGGTCACCTACCCCGGTGAGGGGAGGACCACCCCGATGGGTGCGGCCTCGGTGCTGCGTTCGCTGCCCACGGTGGTGGCGCTGGACCGGGGCTATGGACGGAATCTGGAGGCGGCCCGGGCGTTCGTGGCCGCCTTTCCCTCCCGGCGGGCCGCCCTGGAGCTGTCGCCCCAGGCCCTCTCGCAGCTGTCCGCTCAGGCCCTGGCAGCCGGTTTCCGCCAGCTGGTCGACGGGCTGCATCAGTCCGCCGAGACCCTGTACTTCACCACCGTCTACAACCTCTCCAACGCCAAGCTGGAGCTGAGCCTTTCGCTGGCCGAGGCCGGCCGGAAGGGCGGGATCCAGGTGAGCTACCCGCGGTTGATGGGCGGGCTCAAGGACGTCTCCCACCTACGGCCCTTGCGCGAACTCCACCGGCTGGCGGCGCGGCTGCACACGGAGCACCGCGAGGCGACCGAGGCGGAGATGCGGGACTTCGCCGCAAGGTGGCCGCACAAGGGGCACCGGGAGCTGGATCTCCGGGTGCCGCGCTGGAGCGAGGAGCCGGCGCAGATCCGGCAGCTGATCGACACGGCGGTGGCCGTTCACGGGCTGCATCCGGATCCGGATCTGTTGGCCGAACAGCAGCACCGCGAATACCTGGCGGAGCGCGCCCGCGCCGAGCAGTCGCTGGGCCGCGCCGGCCGCTGGCTATTCCGCCGGCGGCTGGATCGGGTCCGGGCGCTGTCCTGGTGGCGGGAGGAGCTGCGAGATTGCTCCACCTACGTCTATCTGCTGGTGCGCCGCTGGACCCTGGAGGCGGGACGCCGGCTGGTGGAGCGCGGGGTGCTCTCCGAGGCAACGGAGGGCTTCAATCTCACCGCCGAGGAGCTGTTCGCGGCGCTGGAGGGCCAGGCCGGGGTGGAGCCGCTGCGCGAGTCGGCGGCGCGGCAGCGGCGGATCCTGCGCGCGTTCCGCAACTTCACGGCGCCGCATGAGGTCGGCGCCCGCTACGGGTACCGTTGGACCGCGCAGCCGGTGGGCCCCGCCCCGCGCAGCCGAGCCGGAAGCGTGGCCTTCACCGGGACCGCGTCTTCGCCCGGGGTGGTGGAGGGCCTGGCCCGGGTGATCCAGTCGATGGAGGAGGCGCACTCCCTGCAACCGGGTGAGATCCTGGTGGCGCGGTTCACCGATCCGGGCTGGACCCCGGCGCTGGCCCGCTGCGCGGGGGTGGTCACCGAGTCGGGCGGGTTGCTCTCGCACGCCGCGGTGATCTCCCGCGAGTACGGCATCCCGGCGGTGCTGGCGGTGGACGGGGTGACCTTGCGCATCCGCACCGGACAGCACGTGCGGGTGGACGGGGATCTGGGGCGGATCGAGGTCTCCGGATGATCGGGCTGATTGGCCAGACGTTGTGGCTCTCGGTGCCGATCGTGATCACCGGAGTGGTGCACATGGTGGTGGTGAAGAAGAACGTGCTGGCCGCGCTGGCCCTCCCGCTGGACGGCGGCCGGAGGGTGGGCGGACTTCCCCTCTTCGGGCCCAACAAGACCTGGCGCGGGGTGGTGGTGATGATCGGCGGGGCCGCCGCGCTGGGGGCGGTGCAGGGCCTGGTGGGCGGGGCCTGGGCGCACCACGCTGGGGTGGAGCCGGTGGATCTGGAGGCGGCGGGACGGGGGTCGCGGGTGGTGGGCTACGCGGGGCTCAACGCGCTCCTGGGGCTGGGGTACGTGCTGGGGGAGCTGCCCAACTCATTCCTCAAGCGGCGGATAGGGATCGCGCCGGGCCTCAAGGGGCGGGGAGGGTGGGGCCGGTTCTTCTTCGCGCTGGATCAGTCGGACAGCGTGATCGCTGCGCTGGCGCTGGGGGCGCTGGTGTTCGGCTATTCGTGGCGGCTGATGCTGTGCGGGACGCTGGTGTTGTCGCTGGTCCACCTGGGGGTCACCGCGGCGCTGCACAAGGCCAGGGTGAAGGAGCACCTGTGATCAAGATCCACTCCTTCCATTCGGAGCCAGCGCCACTGGCCAGGTTCATCGACTGCGCACGGGCGCTGCGGCAAGACGACCCCCAGTGGGTGCCGGAGTTCAAGGCGGAGGTGGAGGCGGCCTTCTCCGCGCACAGCCTGTTCTTGTCCCACGGCGAGCTGCGCGGCTTCTGGGCGGAGGAGGGTGGCCGGCCGGTGGCCCGCTGCGCGGGAATCATCAACCGCCAGCTGACCTCCGACGGAGCCCCGGTGGGGCAGATCGGCTTCTACGAGTGCCGGCGGGACCCGGAGACCAGCCGGGCGATCCTGGAGGCGGCCTTAGCCTGGCTCCACCAGCGCGGCGTCCGGCGGGTGCTGGGGCCAATGAACTTCTCCATCTGGCACGACTACCGCTTCATGACCCGCGGCTTTGGGGCCGACCCCTTCCTGGGGGAGCCCCGCAACCCGGAGTTCTATCCGGAGCAGTGGACCGCCAGCGGCTTTGCGCCCCACGCCCGCTACTTCTCCTGGGACCTGACCGAAGAGCACCTGCGGGGGATGCTGGCCTACGCGAAGCACGCCGCGGATCCGGCGGGGATGGCCGCGGCCGGCCTGCGGCACACCCCGCTGGACCTGGACCGCTTCGATCAACAGCTGGAGTCGGTGCACCGGCTGCTGGTGGACGCCTTTCGGGGCAACGCCGCCTTCTCCCCGATCTCGTTGGAGGAGTTCCGCGGGATCTTCGCAGGGGTCAAGCCGCTGTTGATCCCGGAGCTGGTGCCGCTGGTGTGGACCGCGCAGCAGGAGGCGGTGGGCTTTGGCTATCTGTTCCCCGACTTCGCCGAGGCGGTGCGGAAGATGAACGGGGAGACCGGGCTTTTGGCCCGGGCCCGGTTCCTGATGGCCAAAGGCCGCCCGGACCGGCTGATCTTCCACACCGTGGCCATCCGCGAGGACCACCGCAGGAAGGGGATGGTGGAGACGGTGCTGGCGGACCTGCTGGGGTACGCGCTGGACCACGGGTTCACCCGCGGGGTGGGGGCGTTGGCCAAGGAGGGACCGACGATGTACAGCAAGACCGGCGCCCCCAGCCGCGAGTACACCCTGTTCTCCAAGGCGATTTGAGCTTTGCCCGCCGCCGAATTCGGCCGCTGCGCAGGCAACTCCTCCCCTGGGCTGACGACAATGTCCTACATCGTCGCCATCCCGGGTGAACCTTGACCATCAAGCCTCTGACCACCGCGGTAACCCAGCGTCCTTCCGAGGCTTCTTCTCCGGAGGCCCCCGCGGCGGCGGCGCCGGTCGCGCCCCCGGTGGTGGCGGATGGATTTGAGACCCGGCGCAGCCCCGGGCGTGGCTGGCCGACCTCGGCGCCGATCTTCCCCGAGCCCTCCACCCGCCCCTCCCGCTCCACCGTCCCGGACGATGCGCCGGTGGTGGTGGTCTACGACGGCGGGGTGGACTTCAAGCACCCGGACCTGGACGGGTCGATGTGGACCAACCCCAACGAGACCGCCGGGGACGGGATCGACAACGACGGCAACGGGATCATCGACGACATCCACGGGGCGAACATCGTCCGGATGGACGGCGATCCCTCGCGCGGCGAGGAGACTGCCCACGGCACCCACGTGGCGGGGATCATCGGCGCGGAGGATGACGGCGTCGGCAACACCGGGGCGGCGGCGGGCAAGGCGAAGATCATGGCGGTGGCCGGCAGCTTCACCCCCCGCACCGAGCTGGAGGCGTTCGAGAAGGGCGTCGACTACGTGGTGAAGATGAAGACCGAGCACGGGGTGAACATCCGGGTGCTCAATGGCAGCTTCGGGGACGTGTACCGGGACCCGGCGGTGCAGGCCCGCTTCACCGCCGCGGTGCAGAAGCTGGCGGACGCGGACATCCTCTTCGTGGTGGCGGCGGGGAACGACGGCGCGGACGCGGACCGGACCCCGTTCTTCCCCGGCAACGTCGAGCTGCCCAACGTGATCACCGTCGCCTCCATGGACTCCCGCAACGACAAGCTGGCCGGCTTCTCCAACTTCGGCGACGAGAAGGTGGAGCTGGCGGGCAAGGGCTCCAATGTCCTCAGCACCGTCCCCGGCGGCGGCTACCAGCGGATGAGCGGAACCTCCATGGCCGCGCCGGAGGTGGCCGGCGCCGCGGCACGCGTGTTCGCCAAGCACCCCCACCTCAACGCCGAGCAGGTCCGGCAGATGATGTTGGACGCGGTGGAGAAGGATCCGGACCTGACCGGCAAGGTGAGCACCGGAGGAAAGCTGAACATCGAGAAGCTGGACGCGGCCTTGCCGCCGGTCCCTCCTCCGGCGCCCCCCGAGCAGCCGGAGGTCCTGGACTGGCGCTGATCTCCCGCTGAACCTGGGAGGGGGACGCGGCGCTGTCATCCTTCGGGCGGGGACCCTATTTCGCAGTTGAGCCTCGCTGCTCCGGCTGCCAGAAGACCCCCGCGCAAAATGCCGGAACCGACCGCCAAGACCCTCTCCGTCCTGCTGACCGCCCGGGTGGCGTTTGCCCTGGCGTTGGCGCGGCTGCTGCTGCGGGCCCGGATCTTCGAGCCGGAGAAGATGACCGCCGAGGATCTGCAGCGGGCGCTGCCGCACCTGGAGGAGGGGCTCAAGACCTTCCTCACCAAGGGCGAGCTGGCCTCGGCGATGGAGGCCTTCCGCAAGCTGGCCCAGGGGTAATCCGGCTCAAGAGATCTTGAGCCGGGCCGCCTTGAGCTTGCCCACCTGGAGCAGGTATTCACCGGCGCCGAGCTCCGCCTTGGGATCGGTGACCTTCTCCCCGTTGAGCTTCACCCCGCCCTGGGCCATCAGCCGGCGGGCCTCTCCCCCGGAGGAGGCCAGTTTGGACTCGGTCACCGCCTTGGCCACCAGGACCTTCTCGGCCCCGGCCAGGGAGATCAGCGCCTCGGGGAGGGAGGAGACATCCAGCTCCTTCTTGGCGAAGCGCTTCTCGAAGTCCTCCTCGGCGCGGCCTCCGGCGCCGGCGCCGTGGAAGCGGTCCACCATCTCCCGGGCGAAGCCCACCTTGGCCGCCTTGGGGTGGACCCGGCCCTGGACCACGTCCTCCTGCAGCGTCTTGAGCTCCGCCAGCGGGCGGGAGGAGAGCAGCTCGTAGTAGCGCCACATCAGGTCGTCGGTGATGGACATCAGCTTGCCGAAGATCTGCTCGGGCGGCTCGTCGATGCCCACGTAGTTGTCCAGGCTCTTGGACATCTTGTTGCCGACGATCTTCCCGCCCTCCAGCTTGGCGTCCAGCCCCTCCAGGATCGGGCCGGTCATGATCACCTGCGGCTCCTGGCCGTACTCCTTCATCAGGGTCCGGCCCACCACCAGGTTGAACAGCTGGTCGGTGGAGCCCAGCTCCACGTCCGACTTGAGGGCCACCGAGTCGTAGCCCTGCAGCAGCGGATAGAGGAACTCGTGGACCGCGATGCTGCGCTGTTCGCGGAAGCGGGTCTTGAAGTCCTCCCGCTCCATCATCCGCTGCACCGAGTAGTGCGCGGCCAGGCGGATCAGCCCCTCGGTGCCCAGCGCGTCCAGCCACTCGGAGTTGAAGCGGATCTCGGTCCGCTCCTGATCCAGGATCTTGAACACCTGCTTCTTGTAGGTCTCGGCGTTCACCTTCACCTCCTCCCGGGTGAGGGGAGGGCGGGTGATGTTCTTGCCGGTGGGGTCGCCCACCATCGCGGTGAAGTCGCCGATCAGGAACACCACCCGGTGGCCGAAGTCCTGGAAGCGGCGCATGCGGGTGATCAGCAGCGAGTGGCCCAGGTGCAGGTCCGGCCGGTTGGGATCGAACCCGGCCTTGATCAGCAGCGGCCGCTCCTTGTCGTAGGACCGCCTCAGCTTGGACTTCAGCTCCTCGGCAACGTGCAGATCGACGGTGCCCCGGGTGATCTCGGCGAACTGCTCATCGGGCGTGGCGCGGCGAAGCGGAGCGGAAGACATGGGGCGCAAACCTCGGTGCTGGGAGGCCAAAACTCAAGCACTACGGCTTCAGCGGCGGGGCCTTGGGGAACGAGACGTACCCCTTCTCCACGTACCAGGTCATCACCTCCACCTTCAGCCAGCCGGCCTTCACCATCGGATCGGCCTCCGCCAGCCGGCGCGCCTCTTCGATCGACGCCACCCGGTACAGGCACATCCCGCGGTAGCTGGGGTCTTGCTGATCCCCGAAGGGGCCGGCCAGGACCATCTTCCCCTCCTCGCCCATGCGGGTGAGGTGGGCCAGGTGGGCCTGCTGCAGCTTCTCGATCCCCGGCGGCGGCGGGTCCACCCGCTTGGGCCCGCGCATCAGGATCACCAACTGGTACTTCTCAAACTCGAACTTTTTCTCCCCCGACCCCTGGGCCTTGGCCGGGATGCCGGCGTCCTGCGCCAAGGCAAGGGAGGGGATCCACAACAGCAGGGCGACGGCGGCGAGGGGCAGGCGCATGGGGCGCCCACTCTACCGCGTGCAGTTCCCTACGTTCCCGGCAGGTGCTCACGGATGCGGGCGATGCTGCGGGCCTTCCCGGTCTCCTCGTCGATGTCGATCACCACGCCCTGCAGGTAGACCAGGTTCTTGGCCACCTCGAAGCCGGTGTGGCGCTGGGTCAGGAACCGCTCGATGGAGAGCTCTTTTCTGACCCCGATCACCGAGTCCAGCGGGCCCACCATCCCCACGTCGGTGATGAAGGCGGTGCCCCCGGAAAGCACCCGCTCGTCGGCGGTCTGCACGTGGGTATGGGTCCCCACCACCGCGGACACCTTGCCGTCCAGGTAGTGGCCCATGGCGTTCTTCTCGCTGGTGGCCTCGCAGTGCATGTCCACCAGGATGCACTTGACCCCCTGGCGGCGCAGGTCCTCCACGATCCCCATCCCGATGGTGAAGGGGTCGTCCAGGGCCTTCATGTGCACCCGACCCTCCAGGTTGATCACCCCCAGCTTGCGGCCGTCCGGGGTCTGGGTGATCACGAAGCCGCGGCCCGGCGCGCCCTTGGGATAGTTCGCCGGACGGATCAGCTTCTCCGGGTTGCGCTCCAACCAGGGGATGACCTGGCGCTTGCTCCACATGTGGTTGCCGGAGGTGAGCACGTTCACCTCCGCGTCCAAAAGCGCCTCCGCCGACTCGCCGGAGATGCCCGCACCGCCTTCGGAGTTCTCGGCGTTGACCACGACCAGATCCGCGTCGTGGCGCGCGATCATCTTGGGCACCAGGGTGCGCACCGCCTGCACCCCGGGCTTGCCGACCACATCTCCGAAGAAGAGTACTTTCACGTATCCAGGAAGTCCCAGTCGCGGAAGAGCCCGCGCAGGCTCTCACTCTCCGTCACGACCAGGTCCATGTCCACGTCATCTCCGTTGGTGGGCAGCTCCGGAACGATCTGCTCCGAGAAGGCCAGCCCCACCCGGCGCGAGCGCTGGGAGGCGGCCCGCAACGTCGCGTCGTAGTAGCCGCCGCCCCGGCCCAGCCGCTTGCCTCCTTGGGCGAAGCCCAGCCCGGGGACCACGAACAGGTCGATCTGGTCCACCGAGATCAGCTCCGAGGAGGAGGTGGGCTCACGCACGCCCAGCCGGCCCGGCTCCAGCTCGCTCTCGGAGGTGATGGCGCGGAACGACAGGATCCGCCCATGCACGTGCGAGAGGGGATAGCAGACCACCTTCCCGTCCAGCAGCGCCGCGGTGAGGATGTCCCGGGTGGGAACCTCGCCGCGGATCGGCGCGTACAGCGCCACAGTGCGCGCCTTCTCGTAGTACGGAGTCGCCAAGAAACGCGCCTGGATCTTGATGCCTCGCGCATCGATCAGATCCGGCGCCATTGCCTTCCGCTTGGCCGTCAGCTCCTCACGAAGCGAGACCTTCTTTGCTGCGAACTCCTGCCCCTGCGTCGTCTCCACGCCCACGCCTCCCCCCAACCGTTGTCCCGACACCCAGCAATAAAACGTCCCCCGCCACCGAGCCGTGTGGTCAACATCCATTGAACCCTGAAAAACCAGGTGGGGACCGAAGCGTGGGCTTTAGGCTTCCCTCTCCCTTGCGGGGAGGGCTTGCACAGGGCCCACTAAACGACCCCCAATATGGACGTATCGGTTCGAATTTCTGCTGACCAAGCACGAACTCAGCAGGGGACAGCCCTTGAAAATCCTCTGGTACCTCTAAAATTCAAGCCCTTGAAACTCAAGGGAAATTCCGCGTAGCTCGTTAGCACAATGATAGGGACGGCCTGCCGTCCGGTCAAGCCGCCCAGCGAACGTGCCGCCTTCGTTTACAAGCCCGCGGACGGTTGCCTACAATGCCGCCGCTGCTCCTCATAATGTCCCAAACCGCGAAAACCATTGGATTAATTCTGCTCGTCGGCAGCCTGGGCCAGGGGGCCTTCGCGGGCCCTTCGCGGTCGGTGTCTGGCCGCTACGAGGGCGCCCTGGGCGTGCTGGAGTTCGACACCGAGGCCACCGGCAGGGTGGTGGGCCGCTACGGGGAAGGCGGGCCGTGTCCCTTCGATCAGCGCCGGCCGGTGGTGGACGGGGAGTTCGAGGGCAATGTCTTCGTGGGCACGGTGACCCTCTGCCAGAAGGGGCCTGCCTGTGAAGAGCGCGCCTATCCGGTGCTGGGGGTGCTCAACCCGGACGGGACCCTGGCCGCGGACGTAAAGCTGGAGCCGGGCTGCATGTCCCCGGCGCTGACCGGGACCCGCCTGCTGTTGCGTTCGGCTCCCGGCGCGGTGGTGCTGGCCGCCGCCAGGAAGAACCCGCGCAAGTCGAGGGACGCCTGCATCGAGGACCTCAAGCGGGGCACGGTGCTGTTGCAGAAGCGGGACTACGCGGGGGCCTCCTACTATTTCTCAGAGGGCCTGGGCTGCAACGCGGACAACTGGCCGGCGTATCTGGGGATCGGCATCGCCGAGCTGCGGCGCGGTCGGGTCCAGGAGGCGATGACCGCCTTTACCCGGGCCCAGCGGTTGGCCAGGGCGGACGGGGAGGAGGATCCGGGCATCTACTTCAACCTGGCCTGCGCCCACAGCCGGCTGGGCGATCAGCAGCGCGCCCTCGACGCTTTGGATCGTTCGGTGGCGCTGGGCTGGGCCGACCCCAAGGCGATGGTGGACGATCCGGATCTGGCCCCGCTGCGGGAGGAGCCCCGGTTCAAGTCGCTGGTCGACAAGGCCTGGGATCTCAAGCAGAACCAGCCCGAGTCGGACTCCCACTAAGAGGCACACGCGCCGTGACGGAAGCCTCCGCCCATCCCCGGCGGTTCGGGAACTTCGAGATCCTCACCCGCCTGGGAAAGGGCGGGATGGCGGAGGTGTTCCGTGCCCGGGTGCTCTCCGGCCCGCGGGAGGGGTGGCAGGTGGCCATCAAGCGGCTGCTGCCGGAGCTGTCCCAGAAGCAGGAGTACGTGGATCTGTTCGCCAGCGAGGCGGACCTCTCCCGCTTCCTGGATCACCCCAACATCGTCAAGGTGCTGGAGGTGGGCGTTTTGGAGAACGCCTACTTCATGGTGATGGAGCTGATCGACGGGCGGGACCTGGGGCAGATCATCCGCCGCTGCAAACAGCGCGAGATCCCGCTGCCGGTGGACTTCGCGGTCTACCTGGCCAAGACCATCCTGGACGCGCTGGCCTACGCGCACTCGGTCACCAGCCCCTCGGGGACACCGCTGGAGATCGTCCACTCCGATGTCTCTCCCTCCAACGTCTTCATCTCCCGGGTGGGGGAGATCAAGCTGGGGGACTTCGGGATCGCCCGGGCCGCCGCGGCGGCGCAGCAGCCGGAGCTGGTGGGCAAGCCGTTCTACCTCTCCCCGGAGGTGATCAACGGGGAGATGACCGTGGCCGCGGACCTGTGGTCGGCCAACGTGATCCTCTACGAGCTGCTCACCCTGGAGCGCCCGTTCGGTGGCCGCACCCCCGCCGAGGTCTTCTCCGCGATCAAGGGCCGCCACTGCCTGCCGGTGGAGGAGCTGCGCCCCCAGGTCTCCACCGCGCTCTCCGACATCCTGGAGCGCGGGTTCGCCTTTGCTCCCGAGGATCGCTTCGCCACCGCCGCCGAGTTCGCCCAGGCGCTGGTCCCGCACTTCGACGAGAACGTGGGCACCCCGCTGGCGATCGCCGCGGTGGTCCGGGGACTGTTTGGCAACGCCGAGGGGAGCTGAGGTGGCCTCCCCCGGACGCCGGCCCAGCCGGTCGCTGATCCCGTATCTGCCCTCGGTGCCCAACCGGACGGACGGCCAGCCTCCGCCGCCCGCCGGCCGCCGACGCTTCCAGCTCTCGCCCCGCTGGCGCCCCTATGTGCTGGTGCTGGGGACGGTGCTGATGTCCACCACCGCCACCCTGCTGGGCTGGTGGTTCCTCTCCGCCCGCACCCCGGCCGCCGGGCAAGGGGGAAAGCTGGTCCCGGTCCTGCTCACGGTGGACTCCAACCTCCCGGTGGTGGTCAAGGTGCGCCACCGGCAGTCGGAGCGGCGCGGGCTGCGCGACGAGGTGGAGGTGCTAGGAGAGACCCCGGACATCCGGGACGTCTCCGGCGCCCACGTGGGGGACCTGATCCTCCTGGAGAACGCGGTCCAGGGCGCCAGCTACGAGCACCGGATCGAGTACGGCCAGCCCAACGAGCGGGTGGTGCTGCGCAAGGAGTTCTCTACCGGCCACGTCCAGTTCCGGATCGGCAAGGCCGCCTCCTACCAGCTGGGGGTGTACCGCAACGCCACCCAGCTGGCCCCCTACGTGCCGGACGTGAAGATCGAGCTGGTGGAGGGCCGGCACCAGCTGGAGATCCGCGGTCACCGGCTGCGCCAGCCGGTGCGGGTCACGGTGGAGGTGCGCGCGGGGGAGGTGTCCTACGTGACCCCGCCCCGGCTGGACCTGGAACCCTAGCCGGACCTCAGCCCCGGGATCGGGAGGGTGAACCAGAAGTTGGTGCCCTCGCCGGGGACGCTGTCCACGCCCACCTCTCCGCCGTGGGCCTCCACGATCTCCCGGACGATCATCAGCCCCAGCCCGGCGCCGACCGGGACCAAGGTCGCAGCGGCTTGAACCGCGGGGCTCGCTGGTGGACAATCTGGTTGCAGGTTTGCGCCAAGGTTGAACGGGCGCAGAGGGAGGCAGCGCGGATGAAGGCCATGGGGCGGTGGGTCCTCGGTGGGGTGTGGTTGGCGGGTGCGGCGTTCGGACAGGCCTTGGATGAGTCTCCGCCTCCGGATGAGCTGGCGCTGTTCGAACTGGATACCCAGCTGGCGCTGGAGACCCAGGTCGCCTCCCAACGGGCGCAGAGCATTCGCGAGACCCCCGGGGTGGTGACGGTGATCCAGCGCGAGGAGATCGTGGCCGCCGGCGCGAGGGATCTGATCGACGTGCTGCGGCTGGTCCCCGGCTTCGACTTCGCGGTGGACGTGCAGGGCGTGGTGGGGGTGGGCTTCCGCGGCAACTGGGGCCACGAAGGCAAGGTGCTGCTGGTGTGGGACGGCCAGGAGCTCAACGAACACCTGTACTCCACGCTGCAGCTCGGCAACCACTATCCGGTGGACCACATCCAGCGAGTGGAGATCATCCGTGGCCCCGGCTCGGCGCGCTATGGCGGCTACGCGGAGCTGGCGGTGATCAAGGTCACCACCCGCGGCGCCAAGGAGCTCAACGGCGGGGCGGTCAGCGTCACCTACGGCCAGCAGTCAGCGGACTTTGGCCGTCGCAGCCTCTCCCTGGGCTACGGCCAGCAGCTCTCCCAACTGCCCGGGCTGTCCTTCACCGTGCAGGGGCTGGTGGGGCAGGGACACCGGGGGGAGGGGGTGTACCAGGACTCGGAGGGGAGCGAGTTCCCGCTGCGCGGCAACGCCCGCACCGATCCGCTGTTCCTGAACCTGGGGGTGGAGTACCGGTCGCTGCAGCTGCGGGTGCTTTACGACGACTACCGTCAGCCCACCCGGGACGGCTTTGACGTGCTGTTCGCGCGGACCGAGGAGCTGTCCTTCAGCACACTGGTGGCCGATGCCCGGGTGGAGCTGCTGCCCGGTCAGCGGGCCAGCCTGGTTCCCCGGGTGAACTTCAAGCGAGCCTTGCCCTGGCGCAGCCCGGCGGAGGATTCGGAGACCTTCTACGACAAGGCCACCGAGCGGCTGACCGCCGGGCTCACCCTCTCGGTGGACGTGGCGGACTGGCTGAACGTGACCGCCGGGGGCGAGCTGTACCTGGACCGGGCCTGGCTGAACAACCCGCTGCGCGAAGGCTACAACACGCCCTTCGGGGATTCCGACGAGGTGGCCTACCAGAACCGGGCGGCGTTCGCGGAGGTGCTGGTGGAGCACCCCTGGGTGAACGTGGTGGTGGGGGCGCGCATGGAGGAACACAGCGCGGTGGGGCTGTCCTTTGTGCCGCGGGTGGCGGTGACCCGGCTGGTGGATCGCTTCCACTTCAAGGCCCTGTTCAGCCGCGCCTTCCGCGCGCCGGGGATCGAGAACCTCAACCTCTCCCCGGGAATCCGTCCGGAGACCACCAACGTGTTCGAGTTGGAGGCCGGCTACCGGCTGACCGACTCGCTGTTCGCCAGCGCCAATGCCTTTGACATCGGGATCTCCGATCCGATCGTCTACTTCTACGACGAGGCCACCGACTCCGAGGGCTACGGCAACTTCGGCCGCACCGGGACCCGCGGGGTGGAGGCGGAGCTGCGCTTCAAGCAGAAGGGGATGTGGGCCAACGCCAGCTATTCGCTGTACGCGGTCAACGAGAACCAGGTGGAGGCCTACCGGGTGCCGGACCGTCCCTCGGTGCTGCTGGGCTTCCCCACCCACAAGCTGACCCTCAACGCCGGGTACCAGGTGTGGGGCGGGCTGCAGCTGAACCCCTCGGTGATCGTGCACAGCGAACGGTTCGGGTACGCGCCGGGCGCCGGGGGCTGGGCGCTGCAGAGCTTCCCTCCGTCGCTGCTGTTGAACCTCTTCGCCAGCTGGAGGGATCTGGGCGTGCGCGGGCTGGACGTCAGCGTGGGCGTGCACGACCTGCTCAACCACGGGACCCGCTTCGTGCAGCCCTACGACGGCGGCCACGCGCCACTGCCTGGACCGGGTCGGGAGCTGGTGGGACGGGTCAGCTACGCCTATCGCTTCGAGTGACTCAGGCGGAGGTGGCGGGGGAGGCGGAGACGGGGGCCTGGTGGACCACCATCCGCTGCAGGATCCCAGCGGCCAGGAAGGATCCGCAGGCGAACAGCCGCAGCGACTCCTCCAGGGAACGCACCTGGCCACGGTCGTACTGCAGCAGGGTCATCACCGAGACCACGCCGTCGTAGAACAGCCAGCCCAGGGTCCCGACCACGATCATCGACCACGGCCAGGCCAGCGAACCGCCGCGCAGCGCCAGGGCGGTGAGCAGGATCGGTCCCAGCACCCCCAGGGTGACGATGTCGCCCACGCAGGCCGCCAGCCGGACCAGTGAGTCCAGCTGTCCGTCCGCCAGGCCGCGCAGCGCGGCGATCGCCGCGGGGCCCGCCACCAGCAGGCCGATGGCCACCGAGATCACAGTCACCGCCAGCCGGGTGCCGGGCTTGACCATCAGGTTCAGCCCGGCGGCCTTCCAGGCCCGGGCCACCATCACCGCGCCCAGCACGGTGGCGATGTTGCCTCCCCACACGATCAGCCCGCTGGTGATCGCCATCGAGGTGGAGATCTCCCGCTGGGCGCCATGGGAGACCGCGCCGAAGATCAGGGCGTTGAGGAAGAAGACGAAGTAGGCGGTGCCCAGCAGGCCCCAGGCCTTGCGCATGTAGTCGCCGCGGTCGAACTGGGCGGCGCCAATGAAGCAGCCAATGGCCGCCAGGGCGCGGGCCACCAGGCCAACAGTCCGGTAGGTGGTGGGGGTGGGATCGGAAGCGGCGAAGAACGCATACAGCCCTACCGCCAGCAGCACCGGCAACGAGGCGACCAGTCCCCTCCTCATTTCAGCTCCTGTGTGATCCGCGCGAGGATCGCGTCGGCGTTGGTGGTCCCGATCAGGATCATCAACATCGGGCGCAGTGAGGGAAGCACCAGCTTCAACTGGGACGCGGAAAGCGCGGTGGGCGAAACGCCGACCTTCTGCCTGCAGAAGGTGTTCACCGTGCTGCGCGCGGAGGGTTCGCCGAGATACTCGGAGATCCGGGTGACCAGGAGTTCGTAGGGGCTCGTCACGGCGCCGGCAGACTACCGGACTGTCCGTGAAAGTCGCCAACTGTCGTGTGGCCGACCGCCGGAGGCCGGTCCGCTGGGCAGGCGTCCAGGCGGGCGCCGGTTGCGGGAGGTGGAGCCGGCGCAGACCTTCCGTCGAAGGATCCGACATGACTCCCACCCCTCCCCCCAAGAAGAGACTCCTCCTCCGAGTACTGCTGGCCGCCGCAGTCCTCCTGGTGGCCGGCCTGCTCGCGCTGCCCTTCCTGATCCGGTCCGAGCGGGTGCTGGCCGAGGTCCGCGACCGGGTCCTGCCGTCGGTCTCCGCCAAGCTGGGCCGCCAGGTGCAGGTGGCCTCGATGGAGTTGGACCTGTTTCCCCAGGTGAAGATCACCCTCCTGGGGCTGGAGGTAGCCGGAGGCCCGGGAGAACCGCCGCTGGCCACCGCCGAGCGCAGCGTGGCCAGCCCCCGGCTGTGGCCGCTGCTCCGGTCCCTGGGGTCCGACGTCCAGGTGGATGGGCTGCTGTTGGAGAATGTGAAGCTGGCGGTGGTCAAGCGTCCGGATGGGGAGTGGTCCTACGAGGATCTGGGGGAGACCCCGCCCGCGGAGGCCACCCCGGGGACGCCGTCTCCAGACAGTCCAGGAGAGGAGGTGGCCTGGGTGCTGTCCTCCCTGGAGATGCGGAACCTGGAGGTGCGGATGATTGACCAGACCTCCCAGCCGCAGAAGGCGGTGCGCCTGCCCGGGCTGTCGCTGACCACCGGGGAGGTGGGCTTTGGCCGGCCGCTGACGGCGCGCTTCCAGGGACAGGGGATGGAAGGGGAACTGGGCCTGGACCACCTGCCGCCCAGCTTTGACGGACTGGCGCCAGAGGCGTGGCCCCGGCTGTCGGGCGGGTTGAAGGTCAACGGGATGCCGCTGGCGGTGGTGCGGGACTATCTGCCCAGCGGTTTCTCAGCGCTGATCACCGGCGGGAGGTTGATGGGCGAGGCCGTCTTCTCCTCCGCCCCCGACGGGCAGTGGGTGATGAGCGGCCCGATGCGGGTGGAGCAGCTGTCGCTGAGGGGAAATCCGGCCACCGGCAAGGCGGTGGTGCGGCTGGCTTTTCCGCCCTGGAATCCAGACGCCCTCTCCACCCGTCTGGACCCGCTGGCGCTGCAGGGCCCGGGCGTGGATCTGGGTGGCTGGGTCAGCGCCGAGGGCACCCCGCTGAAGGTCCGCTTCGAGCTGGCCGGGAACCTGCTCGACCTGGACGCGCTGCTGGCGGCGCTGCCGGCCGAGCCTACGACCGGGGTGGGGGGATCGGGGACCGCCGGCGCGCCCGGGGAGGCGACCGCCGCTGACGAGGACGCCCCGCCCGCGGGAGAGCCGCTGGTGTCCGCGTCAGCCCGCGACAGCCTGCGGGAGGTTGCGGCCGAAGGCACCCTGAAGATCTCCAAGGTGGTCCGCGGGAAGCTGCAGGCCACCGACCTGGACGCCCGCGCCACGCTGCAAGGCGGGGTGCTCACCTTGCCCCAGGCCCAGGCCTCGCTGTTCGGTGGACGGATGGATGCCTCGGGCACCCGCATCGACGTGCGCGAGGCGACCCCCCAATGGACCCTGGCCGCCGGGCTGGACCGGGTGGATCTGGGCGCGGCCCTGGCCGCGGTGGGCGGCACCGCGGCGGTGCAGGGGCTGGCCCGGGGGAAGCTGACCCTCACCGGGGAGGGCAACGACTGGAGCGCGCTGATCAAGACCCTGGTTGGACAGGGGCAGCTGGTGCTGGCGGAGGGAGGCCTGCCGGCGGTGGATCTGGGCTCGGAGCTGGCGGCCGCGCTCCCGGGCGGAAGGCTGGCCGGCCTGGCCGAGCGCGCGGGGCAGGGGACCACCCTCAAGGAGCTGAGCGCCAGCTTCCAGGTCAAGGATGGCTGGCTGATGTTGACCCGCCCGCTGAACGTCGAGTCCCGGTTCGGCACCGCCTCCCTGGGAGGGAGGATTGGCCTCGATCAGCGTCTGGATCTGCAGGGGGAGGCGAAGCTGGCGCCGCAGTTCGTGGCCCAGGTCACCGGGGGGCGGTTGAACCCCAGCGGTCCGGTGCCGCTGCCGCTGCGGCTGGGCGGGACGCTCAAGGCGCCCAGCGTGGCCCCCGGCTCTCCCCGGGGCGCGATCCGGGGCGCGGTGGAGGAGAAGGTCCGCAGCCGGGTGGAGGACGAGCTGCGGGACCGGGCCCGGCAGGTATTGCCGCAGCTGCGACGTTGAGCCAGGCCCGGGTGGCACAGACCGGCCGCCGAGGTCGACCCGGCAGTCAGTCGGTGGAGACGTTCCGGGTTACGCCTGCGCAGGCGCAGCGGGCGTCGGCTCCGCCGGGGTGCTGTCGGCGTGGGTCCGGTGGATGAACGAGTAGACGTCCATCAGGTCCCGCGGAGCCTGGCCCGCCTCGCGCAGCTTCTGCTCGGTAGTCCGGGCCACCGCCAGGAGCTTGGCGTACTTGGCGGCGGTCACCGGCTTGGAGGTGTCCACCTCCATCCCCAGGATCGCGGCCTGGCCGGCAAACGCGATCGGCTTGACGCACACGTGCTCGGTGGGCGCGTAGGCGGCGCCGAACAAGGTGGCCAGCGGCCAGGTGGTCTCGCGGGCCTTGCCCTCCTTGTCCACCAGCTTCAGCCCGGCGGCGAACTTCTCCACCCGCTGGGCGTACTCGCCGGTCCCGTGCAGCAGCTCGCGCAGCGAGGCCACCACCACCGGGCGCTTCTCCGCCGGCAGGGCAATGAAGGGGATGGCCCCCTCCTGGGGGAAGACGATGTTGGTGGCCTGGAGCAGGCGCACCGCGCTGTCGAACAGCTCCTCGGGGGTGGCACTGTCGAAGCGGGCGGGGGACAGCTCCTCTTGGGCCAGACGGATCGCGCCGGCCTTGTAGGTCTTCTTCCCCTTGGCGGTCAGCTCACCGCGCTCGCCGCGGGTGAAGGCCACGCCCTCAAAGCCGCCCTCAAACGCCTTGGCGAACCACTCCACCTGCGCCTGGGGGGAGGGGAAGGCCGCGGCGCGACCCTTGCGGGGGGCCGGCTTCTTGCCGTTCTTCTTGGCGGACGCCTTGCGGGGGGCCGGGCGGCCACGGACCAGCAGGTCCAGGGCGGCGCGATCCTCGCTGCTCAGCTCCGCCAGCTCGGTCAGCCCGGGGGCCTGGCCCTTCTTGAAGGTGCGCTGGCCGCCCTGCTCGAAGCCGATGATCATCTTGCCCTCGCGCTCCTCCAGCAGCACGCCGGGGCCCCACTCGGGGTGGTTCGAGTGCTTGAAAACCACGGGAGCGGTCGGGGTCGGTTTGGCCATGTGACTGGCACTTAACCGATGGCAGCCCCGGTTACGAGCCAAGTCCCGGCCCAGGGTCCGAAACCGCCAGGCCGATCAGCCCGGGGAGCGAGCGCTGGGGACCTGCCGGACCAGCGTCTCCACCACCCGCTCCACCTCTTCCCCGGTGGTGGTGCCCCCCAGGGAGAAGCGCAGCGAGGCCAGGGCGTCCTGGGGCCGCAGCCCCATCGCGCTTAGCACCGGCGAGGGGTTCACCGAACCGGACGAGCAGGCGGCCCCGGCGGAGACGCAGATCCCCTCCAGGTCCAGGGCGATCAGCAGCGACTCGCCGTCCGCGCCGTCGAACTTCAGATTCGTGGTGTTGGGAATGCGAGGGGCGCCGGCGCCATTGACCGAAACCTGGGGGATCCGCCGCAGGACCTCCTGCTCCAGCCGGTCCCGCAGCGTGGCCAGCCGGGCCGACTCCCCAGGCAGCTCCTGGACCGCCAGCGCCAGGGCCAGGGCCAGCGCCTCCGCGTAGACCACATTCGAGCTGCCCCCGCGCAGGCCGTTCTCCTGGTTGCCGGGGATCACCGAGGCGACCTGCAGCCCGCGGCGGACCACCAGCACCCCCACCCCCAGCGGGGCTCCGAACTTGTGGCCGGAGATCGCCAGCAGGTCCGCGTGCACCTCACGCAGGGTGACCGGGACCTTGCCCACCGCCTGCACCGCGTCCACATGAAAGAGCACGCCCCGCTCCCGGCAGGCGCGGGCCACCTCGTTCACCGGCTGCAGCACCCCGGTCTCGTTGTTGGCCAGCATCAGCGAACACAACAGCGTCCGTTGATCCAGTTGGGCAATCACCTCTTCGGCGCGCAGCCGGCCGTCGGGGCCGGGGGAGACCTCCACCACCTCTGCGCCCTCCAAGGAGAGCTGGGCCGCGGCCAGGCGCACCGCCGGGTGTTCGATCCGGGAGAGGACGATCCGGTTCCGTGAGCGATCCGCCCGGGCGAAGAAGGCGCCCTTGAGGGCAAGGGCGTCGGCCTCGGAGCCGGAGCCGGTGAACACCACCTCCCGGGGTTCGGCGCCCAGCAGCTGAGCCACCATGGCCCGGGCCCGATCCAGCCGGGTCCGGGCCTCCCGCCCGCCCTGGTGCACGGAGGAGGCGTTGCCCGGGTGGGTGGGCGCGGCGCGAAATGCCTCCACCAGCAGTGCCGACACCTCCGGACGGACCGGGGTGCTGGCGTTGTGGTCGAAGTAGATCACGCCCCGCGGTCGTCGGCGTCCAGGAGCGGCACCGGCTTTTCGCCCTCCACCCCGAACGCCTCGATGAACCGCTTCACCAAGGACCGCTTGATCGCCGTGCGCTGGGCCTTGTTGCCCCACAGCGGCAGCCGGGCCCCGGCCATGCTGCCGTGGCCTCCGGCGGAGCCGCCGCAGTCGGAGCACAGCTCACGGATCAGCCGGCCGGCGTTCATCCGGCGGTCGGTGGTGCGCAAGGAAAAGTACAGCTGGCTGCGGAAGCTCCCGTAGGCCAGCGACCACTTGATGCCCTCCACGAACATCAGCCGCTCGGCGACCTCCGCCACCATGTCCGGGGAGTAGACCTCCTCCAGGTCGGTGATGATCGCTGTGTCCCCGTAGACCTTCGCCCGCTCGATCGCCCGGTGGTACATCTGGAAGTAGCGCACCGGCAGATCCGGGTGTTCGATGTGCCCCAACAGCCGCTTGTCGATCCGGGGGAACAGCCACAGGTAGCTTTCCACATCCGAGTCGGTGGTCTGCCGTCCCAGGTCCCGGGTGTCCGCCTTGATCCCGTAGAACAGCGCGGTGGCCACCTCCACCGAGGGCTCCATCCGCGAGGCCCGCAGATACTCCACCACCATGGTGGAGGTGGCGCCGAAGTCCCCGCCCACGTCCGCGTAGGGGACCGCCAGGGTCTCCTCCCGCAGCGGGTGGTGATCGATCACGATGTCCGCCTTGTGCCGCGCCGGCAGCGAGTGGTTCCCCACCACCGGCTGGGTGTCCACCAGCGCCAGCAGATCGTACTCGTCGAAGACAATCTGCGAGATCGGGGAGACCGGCAGCCGCAGCACCTTCACGAAGGCAATGTTCTCCGCCCGGCCGATGATCCCGCCGTAGCCGACCCGGGCCTGCACCCCTGCCCGCAGCTCCAGCAACTGGGCCAGCGCCACAGCGGAGGCCAGCGAGTCCGGATCCGGATTGTCGTGGGTGAGGATCAGGGCCCGCTTGCGGCCCTTGGCCACACTCAGCAGCCGTTCCACCTTGGCGCGGGCGGGCAGCCCCGCGACACGTGGCGGGGGCCTCCCGTCTGTGTCTTCCAGGCGGGTCTTACGGGTCACTGTGGAGGGGCCGGGCATGGAGGAGGCAGATTATATGCGCGCAAACCAAAAGTGGCGCGCGTCGCTTTCGGGGATAACGCCCCGCGGCCGGTCCTTTCAGTGACCGCCCTTGGAAACGCGCCCTGCCGCCAGGAGACCAGGGAAGCACGGCAGGGGAGGGGCGCCCAGGCGGGCCGGCCCCTCAGATGTGGACCGCGCGGTACTTGCGCTGCAGGTCCTTGAAGTACTTCACCGCGTTGTCCAGCGAGTTCTCCATGGCATCCATCAGCAGGTTGCGGAAGTTCGCTTGCGGGCCGCGGAGCCCCTCGTAGTACTTCTGGCGGTCGATGGCGTGGATCACCGCGGGGAAGTAGCCGTGGCGCAGCAGGATCAGGTTGGAGGCCATCCGGCCCACCTTTCCGCTGTGCTCGGTGAAGGGGAAGATCTGCAGCAGCTGGTGCTGCACCGCCGAGGCCTGCTTGATCGGGTGGTACTCGCGGAACTCGGCGCTGGCGGTGAAGTCCACGAACTTCTCCAGCAGCGCGGGGATCTTCGCCGGCTGGGCGATCTCGTGGAAGTAGGTGCGGTGCAGCGGCATGTCCTTGCGGTAGCCCGCCTTCTCGCGCTCCTTGGCCAGCTCCTTCTCGGTCTTCTCCCGCCGCTCGATCAGCGCCCGGGCGGCGATCGCCTCCGGGGTGTTCCCGGAGAGCAGATCGTGGATCCGCTTGAGGGTGGTGAGGGTGATCTGCGCCTGCTTCTTGCCGCCGGTCCGACCCTCCTCGCGGATGAAGTCGATGGTGGCCTTGTGGTTCCGGATCTCCAGCACCACCGGCATCATCGACGCCTCGGCGGCGATGGTCCCGGGGTGGAGCGCGGCCTGCAACTCCTGCTGGGTGTAGACCACGCCCTCCAGCGCGCTGTCGTGGTACAGCCACGACATCTCGAACACCTTCAGGAACTCGTCGCCCTTCTCCTTGAAGATGCCGAGGTAGTCCCGGACCTGTTCGTTCTTCTCTTCGATGTCCTGGTAGCGTTCCTTCACGGGACCTGATGCTCCTGGCCGCCTCTGGGACGGGTTCGCCATGTGGGCGGGGGTGCGAGGCTTGAAATCGGCCGCGCACAATAGAAATTCCGAAGGGTTAGCGTCAACAACTACTGCGGGCTCACCAGATCCACCAGGAACACCTGCACCGCCTGGTCAAGCAACTCCTTGGAGAGCGCCGGGGCGATCTGCTTGTAGCGGGCGGTGTCGCGGATCAGGTTCACCAGATCGCGGGGGTGGCAGGCGCGCAGGTCCATCTGGCGCGGCTTGTAGTAGTGCTCGAGCAGGTAGGTGACTGCCTGGTCGACGTAGGGGATTCCGGCCACCTCGCAGACCCGCTTGAAGATGTCGCGGTACGCCTGCTCGGTCGGGTTGCCGACCTCGATCTTGTACTTGATGCGGCGCAGGAACGCCTCGTCCACCAGCTCCTTGGGGTCGAGGTTGGTGGAGAAGACCACCAGCTGGGAAAAGGGGATGTCGAACTTCTTGCCGGTGTGGAGGGTGAGAAAGTCGATCCCCTTCTCCAGCGGCACGATCCACCGGTTGAGCAGGTCGGTGGGGTGGACCTTCTGGCGGCCGAAGTCGTCGATCAGCAGCATCCCCCCGTTGGCCTTCACCTGGAACGGCGCCTCGTAGAAGCGCGCGGTGGGGGAGTAGATCAAGTCCAGCGTCTCCAGGGTCAGCTCGCCGCCCACCACCACCGCCGGGCGGCGGCACAGCTGCCAGCGCTGATCCATCTCGAAGGTCTGCCGCCGGTTGCTCTGATCCCGTCCCAGCTCCAGGGTGACCGCGGAGTGGTTGAGCTGGTCGTAGACCTTGACGATCTGCCCATCCACCTCCAGGCAGTAGGGGACGTAGGCCTCGCCGCCCAGCATCCTTGAGACGGCCTCCGCCAGCGAGGTCTTCCCGTTGCCGGGGGGCCCATAGAGGAAGAGCGACTTGCCGGAGTTCACCGCCGGGCCCAGCTTGTCGGTGATCGACTTGGGGACGGTGAGGTGGGAGATGCCCTGCCGCAGCTCGCCCTCGGCGATCACCGCGTTCTCCTCCGACTGGGCGTTGATCAGCGCGTTGTACTGCTCGATCGGCACCGGGGCCGGGCCCACGTAGGTGCTGCGCTCGATCGAGTCCCGCGAGTACGCCCGGCCCTTGTCGGTGAGGATGAACTCCACCGAGGCCCGGCCGAAGCCCTTGCCGCCGCGCAGGTCGGCCAGCTTCTCCGCGGTGAGGAACTCCACCACGTGCTCCACCACCCCGGACCAGGGCAGCCGCAGCTCCTCGGCCAGGGCCATGCCGGTGGCGTTGCCGGAGTAGTAGAGGCGCCGCAGGGCGATGTCCGCCAACAGCTGCAGCTTGAGCCCGGTGTCCTCCAGCGACTTGGGCTCCGGCGGCGCGATCTCCAGGATCGACGGGTTCTCGAGATTGAACGGGTTCTGATTCTGGGGTCCGCCGGGCATTGTCCCCAAGCTTAGCGGAAGTCACGGGCGAGGGGACCCCTTCGACGGGGCAGTGCAGGCGTAGAGGCGGCCGCCTTCTCCCTGGCAGTGCCGGCTAGATGTACGTCAGCCACTCCGCGTACTTGGGGTTCTGGCCCCGGACCACCTCGAAGTACTTCTCCTGGACCCACCGGGTGGTGGGGCCGGGCTTGCCGGTGCCGATCTGGCGGTTGTCCACCTCGCGCACCGGGGTGATCTCCGCCGCGGTCCCGCAGAAGAACACCTCGTTGGAGATGTACATCGCGTCGCGGGTGAAGGTCGTCTCCTCGATCTCCCGCCCGTCTTCCCGCAGCAGCCGCAGCACGGTGTCGCGGGTGATGCCGGAGAGGATGGGGGAGGACAGCGGCGGGGTCTTCACCACGCCCTTCTGGGTGAGCATGAACAGGTTCTCACCCGAGGCCTCGGCGACGAAGCCGGAGATGTCCAGCAAGATGGCCTCGTCGTACCCGCCCAGCACCGCCTCCCGCTTGGCCAGGATCGAATTCACGTACTGCCCCGTCACCTTGCCCCGCACCATGTTCACGTTCACGTGCATGCGGGTAAAGGAGCTGACCTTGGCGCGGATGCCCTCCGCCACGCCCTTGTCCCCCAGGTACGGGCCCCAATCCCAGGCGGTGATCGCCACCCGGGTGGGGTTGTTGGCGCCCAGGCCCATCGCGCCGTCGCCCATGAAGGCGATCGGCCGCAGGTAGGCGCCGTTGGCGAACAGGTGCTTCTGTTGGCGCAGCAGCTCCACTGTGGCGTCGCACAGCTGCTCCAGCGTGTACGGCATCTTCAGCATCAGGATGTGCGCCGAATCCAGCAGGCGCTGCATGTGCTCCTGCAGCCGGAACACCGCCAGGCGCCCATCGTGGGTCTTGTAGGCGCGGATCCCCTCGAACACCCCGAACCCGTAGTGCAGGGCGTGGGTCATCACCGGGATGTTGCCGTCGTCCCAGGCGCGGAACTCCCCATCCAGCCAGATCTTCTCTGCGCGCAGCACTGTGGACGACGTTGAACTCATCTTGGAGGTCTCCTCGGAGGGGGGCGCAGGTTCTAACGTTCGGCTCCGGCGCGGTCAAAGCATCCGCGGCAGGGGCGCCAGCATCCGACACAGGAACGGCATCTCGTCGTTGAGCTGCGCGCGGCCCAGCTGGGTCACCCGGGTGATCAGCTCGATGCTGGGCACCAGCTCCAGCGGAGAGAGCGTTCGCTTGAAGTCCATCACCAGGTGGGCGTACGGGCGGTTGCGATCCACGTTGATCGCCGCCAGGCGGGAGAGCGGTAACCACAGCGGGCTGCTCAGCTTGGGGGCAAAGCCGTTGAGCCCCAGGATGAAGGCGTTGCGGGTGCCGATGAAGCCCTTGTGCACCGATCGCCAGGCGGCCTTCGCCGGGAGGTTGTCGGTCAGCCCGCCATCCACCAGCCGCGAGACGCCGCGCCGCTCCAAGGTGGCGTCCAGCAGCTCGGTCATCCGGTGGTCGTCGCGCAGGATGTCGTAGTGGATCACCCCCGGCAGCGCGGAGGAGAAGCCGGCGGCGTCCAGGGCGTCGAACTCGGCGGTCTCCCGGTCCGCGCCCAGATGCAGCGAGACCATCATCTCTGGACGGGTGAAGAACTCGCCCACCGCGCCCATCGCCTGCTGGGCCTGTCGGGCCAGGTTGAGCGGATCGAGCAGGGAGACGGCGCTGATGTTCAGCAGCCGTTCGTAGAAGGACAGCGGGTGGGGCAGCATCCCCTTGCGCACCCCGCTGACCGAGATGATCGTCGGGACCGGCAGTTCGCTGAGCCGGATCCCGGGGCCGCCGCTGTCCTCGCCGGTGTTGAAGTACCGGCCGATGCCGCTGCGCAGGTACAGCCGCAGCGCAGCGGGCACCCCGTAGCGGCTGTCCACCGACACCCCCCGGAACAGCTTCCGCCAGGAGAGCCCTCGGACGATGTTCACCACCTCGTTCTGGTCGAAGTGCGGCAGCCGCGACCGGAACAGGCAGAGGATGGCCCCCATCGAGGTCCCGGCCAGCAGCGCGGGCCGCAGGCCGAACTCCTCCAGCAGCGACATCACCCCCACATAGACGTAGGCGGTGCCCCCGCCGCCGCCGGCCACCAGCACCAGCGACTTGTTCCGCAGCTCCTTGTCGATCACCTCTTCCGGAAGCCGATCCCGGAAGCGGTGTAGCAGCGCCTCCCGGGTGCGCAGGGTGGGCTCGCGCAGCTCGCGGGCCAGCGGCACCAGCAGCTCCCGGCGCAGCGGGGCCTTGCCCAGCAACACCGCGCCCGCCCGACGGGAGACGTCCTCGCGGAACGGGCGCAGGGAGGCTCCCACCCCCACGTCCCGGGTGCCGTGGCGCACCCGGTACATGCGGGCCAGCGAGATCGCGGTCCGCAGCACCGCCTCCTCGTTGGGCGTCAGCAGGTCCGGATCCTTCGAGGCGGCGCGCACCAGGCGCACCTCCATCTCCTCGAGGGGACGGACGATCTGGAAACGTTCCTTGAGCCGCAAGGTTGCTACCGGCGAGCTCCCAGCCGCACGGCCCAGTTGAGGATCGACAGCTCCTTGAGCGCCTCCATGCAGCCGGGGTTGGCCTGCACCGCCTTCTCGAAGTGCTGCTGGGCCAGGTCCGTCTTCCCCTGCGCCTTGTAGACGTAGCCGGAGAACACGTAGGTCCGCTCGCTCTTGGGGTTCAGCTCGATCGCCTTCTTCAGCGACTGCAGCGCCGCCTCCGCCGCCTCCGGGCTCTGCGGCGACTGCTGGAAGCGCGCCCAGCCCAGATAGGCATGGAACTCGCCCTCCTGCGGGTACAGCCCCACCGCCTCGGCGAACAGCCGCTCCGCCTCGGTGAACTTCTCCTGGCGCAGCAGCTCCTCTCCGCGCTGGAACTTGCCCTCCGCGGAGAGGATCCTGCCCACGTCCTGGCCCACCTGCTCCGGCTTGGCCCCCGACGCGATCTGCTCCAGGTAGCGGGCCTTCTCGGCAGGATCCTTGAGGGTGTGGTGGGCGGCGGCGATCCGCTCGTAGATCTGGGTGGCCAGCTCGCGGATCTCGGCGGAGGCGGAACCGGCCAGCCGATCCGGGTGGTTCTCCCGGGCCATCACCAGGTAGCTCTGGGCGATCTGACCATCGCTGGCGTGGCGGGGAACGCCCAGCACCTCGAAGTGATCCATCTTCCGCAAGGCGGCCGCCCGGCCCGCCAGCCGCTCCCGGACGACGGACTCGTCCTCGTCCTGGCGGTGCATCGGGCCGGAGAGCTCGGGGTGGTTGGAGAGCCGGGAGGTGATCTCCTGGATGTCCACCAGCTGCATTGGCCCGGTGTCCACCCCGGAGAAGGGGACGGTGTGCCGGCGGGGACCGCCGCCGGAGAGGGGCAGGGGGGGCGGGGTGAGGCTGGCGCTGGGCGGGGGCACCGGCAGCGAGGGGATCGAATGCGGTCCGGACTGGGAGACGCTGAACAGGCCCTCCGAGTCGCCCACCGCCGGGGTGGGGCCCAGGCTGACCACTTGCGCAGAGCGCATCGCGTACAGCAGCCGGTCGGTGTCCAGCGGGGAGAGGATCCCCAGCCGGCGCAGTTCGGAGACCCGGCGGCGGCCGTTCACCTTGGCCAACAGCTCATGCTCCTCCTCGCCCAGGGAGACCTCCTGCAGCGCGTAGAGCGGATCCTCGAAGGGGTGGACGAACAGCTCGGCCGCCTCGCCCAGGGCCGCGGCCACCCGCTCCGGATCGTAGGCGCGGCGGATGCCTTCGTAGATCGCCTGGGCGCAGCTCAACTCCAGATTCACCACCTCCGGGGGCACCGAGGCACGTGGATCGAAGGCGTAGTCGCCGCTCTTCCAGAAGAAGACGTCGAACAGCTTGGCCCGCAGCTGGAGGTTCAGCGCGTAGGCCAGGTTGTGGGGGCTGATGCACCCCATCTCCACCAGCACCGTGCCCTGCTGACGGCGGCTGGCCTTCATCCGGCGCAGCGACTCCTCGCACTCCGCCTCCGAGATCATCCGCTCCTTCACCAGCACCCGCCCCAGACACTCGGAGAGCAGGTTGCTCTTGATGAACTGCGGAATGCCTTCCCGGAAATAGACGATCTTCTTCACCTTCTCGCGCCGCAGCAACAGCGCGCCGGTGGCCTTCCAGCGGTAGATCTCCGCCAGCACCTCCGGGAAGGGCTTCTTGTCGAAGTCCCCGCGGATTCCCTGGTGGGTGGAGGCCCCGGCGCTCTTCTCCACCAGCGCGCCCTCCTGGATCGCCTCCTCGCCCGCCAGCGCGTCGGTGGCGGTCTCGTCGGAGGAGGGGGTGGGGGCCTCGGGCGGCGCGGGGAACTTCTCCCCCAGCGCCTGGTGCAAAGCGTCGGTCAGGCTCTGCAGCTTGAAGGGCTTTTCGATGAACGCCGAGGCCCCGTAGCGTTCGATGGCCTCCTTGCGGTGCAGGGCGTTCTTGTACACCCCGGAGATCATGATGATCGGCACCGAGCGGCCCTTGGCGGACTCGCGCAGCTTGCGGGCCACCTCGTAGCCGTTGATCCCCGGCAGCAGCAGATCCAGCAGCACCAGGTCGAACGGCTTGGCCTCAAAGGTCTTGAGCGCCCACTCTCCGTCCCGCTCCAGGGTCACCCCGAAGCCTTGCTGGGTGAGCAGATCCGCCAACAATCGCTGGATGGCGCGATCATCATCGACCACAAGGACGTTCACTGGTGGGTTGGACACGGCGGGGGCTCCAGTGGAAGTGCAGGGGCAGGTCCTACCTGCGACCCTGGCAGAATACACCCTCCGTCGTGACCCGGGAGAGGGATGTGCGCCGCGCTAGACGGTACCGCCCGGGGCGATGTGGGTCAGGTGGGCCTTGGCCTTCTCGATGTCGCCTTCGTGCTTGAGCACCAGATTGAGGGTGGAAGCCACCAGCTTGGCGTCCAGCGATTCCACGTTGAGCAGGGCCAGGCTCTGGGCCCAGTCCAGGGTTTCGCTGATCGACGGGGGCTTCTTCAGCTCCAGTTGACGGATCCGGAAGATGGCCTCCACCACCTGGGCGGTCAGCTTCTCCGGGACGTCCGGCAGCCGCTTGCGCAGGATCTTCAGCTCCCGCTCCTTGGTGGGGAACTCGATGTGCAGGTGCAGACAGCGCCGCTTGAGGGCGTCGGAGAGCTCGCGGGCGTTGTTGGAGGTCAGCACCACCCGGGGGATGTGCTTTGCCCGGAAGGTCCCCAGCTCCGGGAGGGTGACCGCGTTGTCCGCCAGCACCTCCAGCAGGAAGGCCTCGAACTCCGGGTCCGCCTTGTCGATCTCGTCGATCAGCAGCACCGTGGGCACCGGGGAGAGCACAGCGCGCAGGATCGGGCGGGGGAGCAGGAACCGCTCGGAGAAGAAGATGGCGTCGGAGGAAGCCACCGAGTCCGCGGCCTCGGTCAGCGTCTTGGCGCCCACCATCAGCTCGCCGATCTTGTCCTTGAGCAGCTGGGTGTAGAGCAGCTGCTTGGCGTACTCCCACTCGTACAGCGCCTTGGACTCGTCCAGGCCCTCGTAGCACTGCAGCCGGATCAGCTCCCGCCCCAGGGAGGAGGCCAGCGCCCGGGCGAACTCGGTCTTGCCCACCCCGGCCGGGCCTTCCACCAGCACCGGCTTGTCCATCCGGTCCATCAGGAAGGCGACGGTGCCGATCTCCTGCGAGGCCAGGTAGCCCACGTCGTCCAGCCGGCGCACCGCATCATCGATGTTGGAGAAGGAGGGCAGGGGGCTCACGCCGGGGACCATAACGAAAGGTCATTGGCGACTGCGGCAAAAATGCCAGACCCGCCTGCCCGCAGTGCTGCAGTTTCTCCGGTCCGCCATTACGACTCTCCTGATTTCGCTGGGGAATTTTCTAACGCGCCTGGTGGCGCGGCGGGTGCATATCGGTGAGCGGCAGACCGAGCAGACGAGGCAAGAGAGTCATGGCAGCGGCAATGCGAGCAATGGTGGCGGTGGGGTTGGTGGTGCTTCCGGGGGCGTTCCTCGCGGTGCTGGGCTACCTGGCTTTCCGGACGGTCCGCCGGGCCTGGCTGGACGCGAGGTCGCGGATCGCCCACGACCAACAGGTGGCGGTCAAGGACGTGCTCAGCGGCGTGAACGTGCGTTCGCTGGTGCGGGAGGCCCGCGCGGTCGCCTTCTGATTCAAGCCGGCCGTCTCAGCGGACGGAACCTGACGCACCCTTCGTTTTGAGGACCAGCGCCATCGGACGCTGATCCTCGCCTCAGCTGGAACCGCTGGCTACTTGTCCAGGTCGTCCACCAGCGAGGACCACTCGTCGTCGCTCTTGGGAGCCTGGATCATCATCGTCCGGTCCTCGGAGTCCATCTCCCGGGAGGCAGCGGGGACGGCCTTCTTGGCGGCCGGCGGCGCGGAGGTCACCCCGGTGCGGGTCGGCGGCCGGGCGATCCCCGGGGGCGGCTTTCCTGCCGGCTGGGTATTTCCCCCGTCCTGGACCTTGGCCGCCAGCCCCACCCGGGTGGCGGGCTCATCCTCGCCGAAGGCGGCGGCGATCGACTTGGCGCCCACCGCGGTGTTGGCCTTGGGCGCCGCGCCAGTGGCCCCGCCGGCCTTGGTCTTGTAGCGGGCCAGCTCCAGCTCCACCACCTTGAGCGCCTTGCTCTTCTCCTGGACGGTCTGCTGCAGCCGGGTGACCTCCTGGGCCTTGAGCTGCTCGCGGCGGTCCATCTCCGCCTTGTGCTTGGCGGTGAGCTCCTCCTGCTCCTTCCAGAGCCGCGCCTCCAGATCCTTGCGCTCCTTCTGGGTGGCGGCCAGCTTGGCCAAAGCGTCGTTGGCCCGGGCCTCGGCGGCGGCGACCTTGGCGTTGGCCTCCTTCTCCGCGCGGACCTTGGCGCCGTGGGAGTTCTCCACCGCCAGCTCCAGCTCCTGGATCTTCCGGGCGCGGGTGGCCTGCTGGGCCAGGGTGTCCTTGAGCTTGGTCTCGTACTCCGCCGCCCGGGCCTGGGCCTCGGTGGTCACCTGGTTCAGCTTGGCGTCGGTCTTGGAGTACTTGGCGAACAGCTCGTCGTACTGGCGCTTGGCCTCGGCCTTGGCGTTCTGCATCGCCACCGACAGCTCCTGGACTTTAGCGCTCTGCTGCGAGAGCTGCGAACCGAGGCTGGACTTGACCGAGTCCCGCTCGGCCATCACCTGGGCATGCGCGTTGGCCGCGGCCTTCAGCTTCTCGTCCAGCTCGGCGCGGGTGGCCTCCAGCTCGTGGGTGGTCGCCTCCAGCCGCTGGCCCAAATCCAGCTGCAGCCGGACCGTCTCCTCGGAGGCGCCCTTGGCCTTGGACTCCGCAGCCTTGAGCGCCTCGGCCTTGGCGTTGCCATCCCGGGTCAGCGCCTCGATCTGACGCTTGGCCTCGGTGGTGGTGTGCTGCAGCTTGCGCTGGGTATCGGAGAGCTCCTTGGCCTTGCCGGCCAGGTCCGACTCGTACAGCTCGTCGCGGCGGGCGGCCTCTTCGGCGGCGGCGGCCAGCTTCTCGTCCAGCGCGTGCCGGGCCTCCTCCAGCTGCGCCACGTGCGCGGTCAGCTGGGTGGCCTGCTGCACCCTTGTCCCCAGCTCGTTCTTCAGCTGGGAGAGGTGCTCCTCGTGCGCGGCGTTCTGCTCGCGCTGATCGGCCAGATTCTCGTCCAGCTCGGCGATCCGGGCGGAGGCCTCGTCGCGGGCCTGCTGGTGGGCGGCCTGCTCGGTGGCCAGCTCGGAGCGGGTGTCCGCCAGCTGGGACTGGGTGGAGGCCAGCTCCACCTGGGTCTTCTCCAGGGCGTCCTGCAGCGCGTCCTTCTCACCGGTGAGCTGGGAGATCGAGGCCCGGGCCCCGTCCAGCTGTTCCTCCAGCGCGTCGCGGGACTGGGCCAGCGAGGACAGCTCGCCCTGGGTCTCGGTCAATTGCTGGGTCAGCTGGTTGCGCTGATCGGTGGTCTGGTTCAGCTGGACCAGGGTGCGATCGTAGCTCTGCTGGGTTTCCTGCAGCGTGCCCTGGGTGGCCTCCAGCTCGCCGCGGACCGACGCTATGTCCGCCTCGGTGGCGGACAGCTTCTCGGTCAAGGCATCGCGCTGGTCGATGGTCTGGTTGAGCTGGACCAGGGTCTGGTCGTAGCTCTGACTGGTCTGCTGCAAGGTGGCCTGGGTGGCCTCCAGGTCTCCCTGGGTGCTGGCCAAGGTGGCCTGGGTCTGGGCCAGGGTCTCGCGGGTGGCGTCCAGCGAGGTGTTGGCCTCGCCCAGCGCCCGATCAGTGGCGGTCAGCCGCGCGGTCAGCTGCTGCTCCAGCTGGTCCTTGGCGTCGGTGAGCGCGGCCAGCTGAGAGGTCAGCTCGGCCAGGCTGCCGTCCTTGACCGAGATCTCGGTCTGCAGCCCGAACACCTGCTCCTGGAAGGAGGTGATCTCCTTGTTGGCCTGATCCAGCCTGCCGCTCAGCTCGGACTCCAGCTGGTTCTTGGTGGCGGTGAGCGTGGCCAGCTCCTCCGCCAGCTCCTCCTCGCGGTCGGCCAGGTGGGCCCGGGCGGCCTCCAGCTCACCCTCCAGGTCGCCCAGCTTCTCCGAGTTGGCCTGCAGCTGCGACTGCAGCTCGGCCTCGGTCTTCTCCGACCGCTCGGTGGTCTCCGCCAGCTCCTGGCGGAGGGCGGCGATCTTGGCGTCGCGCTCGGCGGTGCGCTCCTCCAGCTGTTCGGCGGTCTCCTGCGCCAGCACCCGGGCCTCGTCGCGCTCGGTGGAGGCGGCGGCGAGGCGGGCCTCCAGGTCCTGGACCTCGGCCTCGTGCTGCCCCTTGGTCTCGGAGCGCTCGGTGGTCAGCCGGCGGATCTCCTCGGCGGCCAGATCCCCGCGCTCGTTGGCGGCCTGCAGCTCGGCGTTGAGGCGCTCCACGGTGGCGGCGCGCTCGGCGCGGGCCTTCTCCAACTCCTCGGTCAGCGCGGCGCTGGTGGACTCGTAGGCGGCGTACTTGGCGTCCCGCTCGGAGACGGTGGAGGCCAGGTCCGCCTCCAGCTGCTGCACGTTCCCCTTGAGGCCGGTGATCTCCTCGTCGCGGGCGCGGACCGCGTCGTTGAGCTTCTGCTCCTTGACCTCGAACTCCAGGGTGGTGACGTTGAGCTGCTTGTCCAGCTGGTCGTACTGGTTGCGCTGGTTCTCCAGATCGCTGGCCCGGCGGCCCAGCTCCTCGTCACGACCGGCGATCTCGCGGCGAAGGACGTTGATGTCCTTCTCCTTGGCCGCCACCACCTCGATCAGGTCCTTCTCGGTGGCGAACTTCTGCAGCAGCAGGTCGTCCACCGTGGCGCCGTGCTCGCGCTCCTTGGTGACCATCGTCTGCTGGGCCTCGTTGAAGCGGCGCAGCAGATCGTCCACCTGCATCTTCAGGCCCTGCAGCTCCACGTCCTTCTCGTGGACCCGGTCCTCCACCGACAGGAGCTCGCGCTCGCGGACGCCCCAGATCTCGGAGAGCCGGGCCAGCTGGGCCTCGCGCGACTTGAGCTCGTCGCGCAGGATCTGGATCTTCCCCTCCGGGGTGCCCATCAGGTCGCGCCGCGGCGCCGGGCGCTTGCCCTGGCGGGACTCGGCCAGCAGCTCCGTCTTGCGGTCGGCGATGGAGGCAAAGGCGCGGTCCAGGAAGCTGCGGTCGTCGTCGGTGATCGCGCTGCGCCGTTCGCGCTTCGGCAGCTTGGGGGGCCCGCCCGCGGCGGGCATCCGCAGGGGCGGAGGCATGGGGGCCGCCACCGGCGCCTCGCCGGAGGAGGGTCTGGTGCCTCGGGCGATGGCGTCGTCCAGGGTCGCGTCTACGTCATCCACGTCCACCTCCGCGGCCTCCGCTCCGGCGGGGACGATCCCGCGCGCCATCTCCGCGAGCTGATCCAGTTCAAAGGGGATGGCCAGGTAGCCGTCCGCCGCGCCAGGGGACTGGGCGTGCTGGTTGAGGCCGTCCACCCCCATCTCGGAGGAGAGGAGCAGGACCTTGAGGTTCTGCCCCCATTTGCCCTTCTTCACCTGTCCGCAGAGCACGAAACCGGACTGATCCGGCAGCTCGGCGCGGAGCACGACGAGGTCGGGACGACGTTTGTCCAGCTCACGCAAGGCATCTGCGGCGCTGGGAGCCATGGCCGTCTGGTAGCCCGCGTCCTTGAGGACGGAGGCCATGCTGAGGGCAAATTCGCTCTGGCTTTCGACGATAAGTACGCGGCGGTCCATGGAGTGGTCGGTTTATCCTACCGACCGGGAGCGCGCGTTGGGAAACGTGCTGCGGACGGGTGGTTGGCCGCCCATCATCCTGGGGGGCGACCGCCGTCGTCCCGGCCGGGAAAGTTGGTGGGCGGGGTGTGGCGGGCGAACTCCACCCCGTCGGGCGGGCAATAGCCGTATAGAAGCTGCGCGAACCAGGGATCCGGCATCCCCGCCTTCGAGGGGCGTCCAGCGGGCAGGGAGACGGGGGCTCGTGGGGCTGGCCCGGAGAAGGTGTCGATCACCTCGACAATGTCCTCCAGCTGGACCTCCTCCACTCCCTCGGACGCTGGAGGGGAGGCGATCTGGGTGGCCTCGCCGGACCCGTTGGACGCCGCCGTGACCGCCTTGGGGGGGGGCCCACCCAGGCGCCCGGTGGGGGTGGCGCCGGTCTCCGATCTGCCTCCCAGGACGCGGCTGGTGGGGGTGGCGGTGTGGGTGGGATCCTTGTGGTCCGAGACGCCGGTGGGCGCCTTGAGTCCGCTGCGCCGGAGCAGGTCCGCGTAGAGGTCCAGCAGCCTCGGCTTGAGCACCGCGCAGGAGAGGGTGCGCTGGGCCTCGGCGCGGCCATGGGCGCCCAGCTCGGCGCGCAGCTGCGGAACCCTGGCCAGCTGCACCAGCAGGTCCGCCAGCGCGGTGGCGTCTCCCGCGGGGAAGAAGCGGGTGGCGGAGGCGGGCAGCAGCTCGCGGGTGATCGGCAGATCGGAGGCGACCACCGGCCGGCCGGCGGCCAGATAGTCGGAGGCCTTGGCCAGCTCTCCTCCCTGCAGCCGGTTCCGCTCCGAGTCCTCCAGGGGCAGCAGACCCACGTCGCAGTTGGCCAGCAGGCCCGGCAGCGCGTCGGCGGCCACCGCCGGCTGGAAGGTGACATGGGCGGAGAGGTCCAGCTGGGTGACCAGCTCCTCCAGCCGCCGCTGCCACTCGGACTGACGGGGCCCGGCCAGGGTCAGCGAACCCGGTGTCGAGCCCAGCATCCGCTTGAACGCGTTCAGCAGCACCGGGACGCCCTGCCATCCGACCTGGCTGCCCAGGTAGAGCAGCCGCACCGGAGTCTGGGTCGGCTCGCCCACCACCTGGGGGGAGTAGGCCTCGGTGGGCACCGGCGCGCGCACCACCTGGACATGATCTGGAGGCACGCCCAGCGAGCAGATGTGCCGCTGGGTGAGCGGGGATCCGGTGAGCACCAGATCCGAGTTCATCAGGCAGTACAGCTCCTGGCGTCGGACCTTGGCCAGCAGCTTCCGATCCCCCTCCAGCTGCGGGTGGGTGTAGCGCAATTCCAGCGAGGGAAAGCTCTGCGCGTCGTAGACGGTGCGGAAGTTGTGCTCTTGCCGCAGTTCGCACAGCGGGTAGCCGCCGAACGGGTCCATGAAGTGGACCACCGCGTACTCCTCGCTCTCCAGCTGACGCCGCACCGCGCGCTCGAAGGCCTGGGCCCGGCTGGAGAGATCACCCGCGCCCACCGGCACCCGGAGCAGCCGCGCCCCGTGATACCGCTCGATGTGGGACACGTCGGGCGTCTTGGCAGAGAGGACGACCGTGGAGTACCTGCCCTGCAGCGCGCGCAGATACTCGGTCATGCGTCTGGACGCGCCTGTAGGCGACGGAACCACGTCGAAGCTGCAGAGCAGGATTCTGGGCAGCTCGCTCAAACGGGCGTGAGCCTACTTGAGCCGCCGCAATCCGGGCAGCCGATCTGGAAAACTTCCAACGTTCTGCGGGATTGCGGGCGTTTAGGTCCGGGGTGGATTGACCGGACCCACATGAGCGCATAAAGCCCGAGGGACATGGCGGATCGTGCAAAACCTACCTTGGAGTACCTTCGCGAACTTGCCCGGAAGAAGCTGGGGCCCGGTCACAGCAAGCTGCGGCGCGATGAGCTGCTGCAGGCGCTGGCGAAGTTCCTGCCCGCAGACCGGGAGAAGGCCGCCAAGGTCAGCACCCGCCGCGCGCCGGTGGTCCAGTCGGCGATGAAGAAGATCCCGGCGGGGGAGGGCGGCAAGAAGGTCGCGCCCGCGGCGGAGCCGGGCAAGGCGTCCAGGTCCAAGAAGGTGGCGATCGAGGACGTGGCGGAGGAGCACGAGAAGAAGCGCAGCGCCACGCTGAAGAAGAAGGTGGACGGCGACTCGCTGGAAACGGAGGCCAAGAAGGGCGCGCGCCCGGTGACGGCGCGTCTCTCCGAGACCAAGCCGGCCCTCTCCAAGGGAGTGGCCCGGGTGAAGAGCGCCATCGCCAACATCGCCAAGGAGGTCGAGGCCCGGCGGGTGGCCCGCGAGGCGGACTCGGCCCCCAAGGCAGCGGCGAAGGCGAACATCCAGAAGGAGCAGGTGGCCTCACGGGCGGTGCTCTCCAAGGAGATCGAGCCCGCCGCGAAGGCGGAGCAACTCCCGTCGGTGAAGAGCGCTGCGCCGAAGCGGGCGGCCAAGGCCGCTGCGGCGTCGGTGAGCACCAAGGCTGGAAAGTCAGTGCCGGCGCCGATGAAGACGCCCGGAAGCGAGGCGAAATTGAGCGAGACTCCCAAGCCGGCCACTGGCGCGAAGGCGAAGTCCGAGGCCGCGAAACCGGCCGCCGCTGCGAAGGCGAAGCCCGAGACGGTGGAGGCGGCGAAGCCGGCAGTCGCGGCGAAGGCGAAGGCCGAGACGGTGGAGGCGGCGAAGCCCGTAGTCGCGGCGAAGGCGAAGGCCGAGATGGTGGAGGACGCGAAGCCGGCCGCTGCTGCGAACGTCGAGGCGGTCGAGGTTCGGAAGCCGGACATGGCCGAGAGGGCGAAGACTGGGAATGTCGAGGCTCCGAAGCCGGCGGCCGCTGCCAAGCCCGAATTCGTCCCGCAGCCGGTTGCGCCTGCCGCTCGCGAGGCCAGACCTGGCGCCGGCGCGGTGATCACCGAGGCTCCCTGGCTCCAGACCGCTGCGAAGCTGCAGGCGGAGCGGGCGGAGACATTGAGGGTCGCCACCCTGAACGTGGAGTCCAGAGAGGTG
>JALYOC010000135.1 GCA_030857095.1 Myxococcota bacterium
GGCACCACCGCCCGGGTGCGCGAGGTCCGAAGGCGAGCCACCTCCTCGGGGAGGATGTTCCCCCTCTCATCGCAGTCGGCGAAGACGATCCGGGCGCCTCGCAGCGCGAAGGCGTTGGCAGTGGAGACGAAGGTAAAGGAGGGGACGATCACCTCGTCGCCCGGCTGGAGGTCCAGCAGCAGCGCCGCCATCTCCAACGCGTGGGTGGCGGAGGTCACCAACAGCGCCCGGATGCCGTAGACCGACTCCAGCCACGTCTCGCAGCGCTTGGTGAACGGCCCCCCGCCGGCCACATGCCCATGGCGGAGGATGGCCTCGGCCATCGCCGACAATTCGGTGCCCAGATGGACCGGCTGGTTGAAGGGAATTTGCGGGACCTGACTCATTGGATCGCCCAGTACCACCTTGCAGATTGTCCCGGCAATCCGCTGTCGCCGGACCAGAATCGACGCCTGTGCGCCGCACCTCATCCAGATCATCAGCGCCGTTCGCTTCCTTGCCCGGCTGAACTGTTCTTCCCGCGCGAAGGTGCTTTCTTGACGCCCTTGGATTCGGTCCGCTACTAGGCCCCACCATGAAAGTCCTCGTCACCGGTGGCTGCGGCTTCATCGGCTCCAACCTGATCCGCCAGCTGCGCCGCACCCGCCCGGAGTGGACGGTGGTGAACCTGGACAAGCTGACCTACGCGGCGAATCTGGAGTCGCTGGCGGATCTGGAGGGGGACCCCCAGCTGAAGTTCGTCCGCGGGGACGTGGGCAACCGGGAGCTGGTGGACCTGGTCCTGCGCCAGCACCAGATCGAGGCCGTCCTCCACCTGGCGGCGGAGAGCCATGTGGACCGGTCCATCCTGGGCCCGGAGGTGTTCACCCGCACCAACGTGCTGGGAACCCAGACCCTGCTGGAGGCAGCCAAGGACGCCGGGGTCCGGCGGTTCGTGATGGTCTCCACCGACGAGGTCTACGGGTCGCTGGGACCCACCGGGGCGTTCTCCGAGCAGTCCCCGCTGCAGCCGTCTTCGCCCTACTCCGCCTCCAAGGCTGCCGCGGATCTGCTGGCCCTGGCCTACCACCACACCTATCGGCTGGACGTGGTGGTGACCCGCTGCTCGAACAACTACGGGCGCTACCAGTTCCCGGAGAAGCTGATCCCGCTGATGGTCGTCAACGCGCTGCACGACAAGGCGCTGCCGGTCTACGGCGACGGCGCCCAGGTCCGGGACTGGCTGCACGTGGACGACCACTGCTCGGCCATCCTGCTGGCGCTGGAGAAGGGCCGGGCGGGCGAGGTCTACAACATCGGCGGGGGAGCGGAGCGCCACAACCTGGAGCTGGTGAAGGGGATCTTGTCCCTGGTGAAGAAGCCCGAAACCTTGATCCGCTTCGTCACCGACCGCCCCGGGCACGACCGGCGCTACGCCATCGATCCCACCAAGATCAAGAATGAGCTGGGCTGGACCCCCGCCCACACCTTCGAGCAGGGCCTGGAGGAGACCGTCCGCTGGTACGTGGACCATCCCCAGTGGTGGCAGCACGTGCTCTCCGGGCAGTACCGCCAGTACTACGACACCCAGTACCGCACCCGCCTGGGGACGGTCTGACCCGCCGATGACCTTGGCGGCCTCCTTCCTGATCACCGGCGTCAACGGCCTGCTGGGGAACCGCCTCTGCGCGCAGTTGGTCTCCGACGGGCAGCCGGTGCTGGGGGTCTCCCGCGGCCCGGCGCGGCTCTCCCAGCCGGGCCCCTATGCCCCGCTGGAGCTCACCGACACCGCGGCGGTGGAGGCCCTGGTCTCCCAGCACCGCCCGACGGTGATCATCCACCCCGCGGCGATGACCGATCTGGACCGCTGCGAGAAGGACCCGGCGGCGGCCTGGGCCAGCAACGTCACCGCCACCGCCAACCTTGCCCGCGCGGCAGCCTCGGTGGGCGCCCACCTGGTCCACGTCTCCACCGACTACCTCTTCGACGGCGCGTCCGGCCCCTATCCGGAGGACGCCAGCCCGCACCCTATCGGGGTGTACGCGATCACCAAGCACGCCTCCGAATACGCGGCCTCGGTGCTGGCCCCCGGCTGCACCATCGCCCGGACCGCGGTGGTCTACGGCCATATCCGCGGCGCCAAGACCAACTTCGGGCTGTGGCTGTACGACACGCTCTCCCGCGGAGAGCAGGTCCGGCTGTTCCAGGACCAGTTCGTCACCCCCAGCCTGGCGGACAACGTGGCCCAGCAGCTGATCGAGCTGGGCACCCGGCGCCTCTCCGGGGTGTTCAACGTCTGCGGCGCGGACTTCGTCTCCCGGGTCGAGTTCGGCCAGGTCTTCTGCGAGGTGTTCGGCTTCGACCCTGGTCTGCTCCTATCGATCCGCCTGGCGGACTCCGGCCTGGTGGCGCACCGGCCCCCGCGCGCCGGGCTGACCTCGGACAAGGCCCGCTCGGTGCTCCACACCCCCCCGCTGCGGCTCACCGAGTCGTTGCAGCGCTTCCGCGAGCTGCTGCTCGCCACAAGGACCTCCACCCCATGAAGGGAATCATCCTCGCCGGCGGCTCTGGCACCCGGCTGTATCCACTGACCCGCGCGGTCAGCAAGCAGCTGCTGCCGATCTACGACAAGCCGATGATCTACTACCCGCTCAGCGTGCTGATGCTGGCGGGGATCAAGGAGATCCTGATCATCTCCACCCCGGTGGACCTGCCCCGCTTCCGCGAGCTGCTGGGAGACGGCAGCCAGTGGGGGGTGAGCTTCTCCTACGCCGAACAGGCCCGACCGGAGGGGCTGGCCCAGGCGTTCATCATCGGGCGGCAGTTCGTGGGCAACGGCTCGGTGGCGCTGGTGCTGGGCGACAACATCTTCTACGGCCACGGGCTGATCGACCTGCTGCAGGGGGCCGCGAAGCAGGCGGCCGGCGCCACGGTGTTCGGCTACTGGGTCAAGGACCCGCACCGCTACGGGGTGGTGGAGCTGGACAAGGCCGGGCTGGCGACCAGCATCGAGGAGAAGCCGGCCCACCCGAAGTCCAACTACGCGGTCACCGGGCTGTACTTCTACGACAACCAGGTGCTGGACATCGCCGCCCAGCTCAAGCCCTCCAAGCGCGGGGAGCTGGAGGTCACCGACCTCAACGCCGACTACCTCCGCCGCGGCCAGCTGCGGGTGCAGGTGATGGGGCGCGGCTACGCCTGGCTGGACACCGGCACCCACGAGTCGCTGATGCAGGCCTCCTCCTTCATCCAGATCATCGAACAGCGCCAGGGCCTCAAGGTGGCCTGCCCGGAGGAGGTGGCCTACCGGATGGGCTACATCGCCGCCGAGCAGGTGCTGCGGCTGGCCGAGCCGATGAAGAAGAACGAGTACGGCCAGTACCTGATCGACCTGGTGGCCCGCGGGGAACGCGCGCCCTAGTTGATCGGATACGAGTGCACGTGCAGGTAGAGGAACAGCCCCTGCACCAGGGCAAAGGCGATCAGCACCGGGGCCTTGAGTCCCGGGCGCTTCTCCAGCGCCACCGCCAGCGGTAGGAAGGCCGGCCAGCAGGCCTGGGTGTACCGGCCCAGCCCCATCAGGCCAATCGACCACAGGGCCAGCATCAGGGTCACCGCGTAGCCGGCCAGGATCCACCAGGCGGGCTTTCGCAGCAGCAACAGCGCCCCCACCCCGGGGATCAGGGAGAGCACCACATAGTAATGGATCTGGGGCTCCCATCCTCCGTTACCCAGGTAGGTGAGCACCCCGTGCCAGGCGGCGTCTCCCCAGCCGGCGCTGCGGGCCCGCCAGAACAGCAACGGGTCGTCGAAGCGGACGCCCAGGTAGGCGAAGTACACCCCCACCATCGCCAGCGGGATCACCAGCCCCAGAAAGTCGCGGTGGAGGATGAAGTTCCTGGGCCTCCAGCCCCGCTCACGCAATTGCGCCACCAGCAGCGCCACCCCGGCGATCACCGTCAGGTGCCGGGCCAGGATCCCCAGCCCCAGCACCGCGCCCGCCGCCAGGTGGCGCCGGCGGTAGGCCAGCGCAATGGCCCCGGCGCTAGAGGCCAGCATCAGCGACTCCGGGTAGCCGGCGGCGTGGAAGAAGGAGAACGGCCAGGCGGCCAGCAGCGCGGTCCCGGTGGTGGCCACCTCCGGCGACTCCTGCTTGAACACCCAGTACACCGCCATCAGCCCCAGCAGGCCGCACAGGTTGGAGATCAGGATCAGCGCCAGCGGGATCGGCAGCCCGGTCAGCTCGTGCACTCCCCGTCCCAGCAGCGGAAACAGCGGGAAGAAGTTGGAGTAGTTGGGCAGCGCGTACCCATCCATGGCGATCCGGTGGAACCACCCGCAATCCCAGCGGCACAGCCCCTCCAGCGCCGGATAGGCCAGCGGTCCCCCCGGGCGGTGCAGCCGGGGATCCAGGGTCAGCGACATCCCGGTCACGCCGAAGATGGCCACCCGCGTGAACACGAACAGGGCCAGCGGGCGGACCACCCAGTCGGGCAGTCCCCGGGTCCAGGCCACCAGCTGTTGGAGCCGAGGTTTCACAGAGGGCGCAATGGCTATCACTGGGATAAGACCTTGGCACCATGCAGGTGACGCCCACCGACATTCCTGGCGTGTTGATCCTCACCCCCAGGGTCTTCGGAGACAGCCGCGGCTTCTTCCTGGAGACCTTCCAGGCCTCCCGCTACGCCGAGCTGGGGATCCGGGGTCCGTTCATCCAGGACAACCTCTCCCGCTCGGTGAAGGGGACCCTGCGCGGCCTCCACTTCCAACAGCCGCGGCCGCAGGGAAAGCTGGCCATGGTCTTGCGCGGCTCGGTGTTCGACGTGGTGGTGGACGTCCGCCGCGGCTCGCCCACCTTCGGTCGCTGGGTAGGGGTGGAGCTGACCTCCGAGAACCACCGGCAGCTGTGGGTGCCCCCCGGGCTGGCCCACGGGTTCTGTGTCACCTCCGACTCCGCCGACTTCTTCTACAAGTGCACCGAGCTGTACGCCCCCGACTGCGAGCGGGTCCTGGCCTGGAACGATCCCCAGCTGGGAATCGACTGGCCGGTCGCCGCACCGCTGCTCTCGGCGCGGGATTCGGCGGCGCCCACCCTCCAGGCGTTGACGCCACTGCTTCCGGAGTACCGTCCGTAGCCTTGAACCTGGGGGGGCGCTAAGGCTAGGAGGGTGACCATGCCCAGCGCATCCAAGCCCCGGCTGCTCGTGTTCGTCATCGCGTACTTCGCGGAGGAGACGCTCAAGTCGGTGCTGGAGCGGATCCCCCGGTCGGTCTTCGACGAGTACGACTGCGAGATCCTGGTGGTGGACGACGCCTCCGAGGACCGCACCTTCGAGATCGGCCGCGAATACCAGACCGCGCATCCGGAGATCCGGATCACGGTGCTGCGCAACGAGTTCAACCAGGGCTACGGCGGGAACCAGAAGGTCGGTTACTCGTTTGCCATCGAGCGCGGGTTCGACTTCGTTGCCATGGTCCACGGGGACGGGCAGTACGCCCCCGAGGAGCTCCCCAACCTGGTGGCGCCGCTGCGCGAGGGCCGGGCGGACGCGGTGTTCGGCAGCCGGATGCTGACCCCGTTCGGCGCGCTCAAGGGCGGGATGCCGCTCTACAAGTACGTGGGGAACAAGATCCTCACTACCATACAGAACGCGGCCTTGGGGACCCGGCTCTCCGAGTTCCACAGCGGCTACCGGGTGTACGCGGTCTCCGCGCTCAAGCGGATCGCGTTTCAGCTGAACTCGAACGTCTTCCACTTCGACACCGAGATCATCATCCAGCTGCTCAACGCCCAGCAGCGGATCCTGGAGCTGCCCATCCCCACCTACTACGGGGACGAGATCAGCCGGGTCAACGGGATGAAGTACGCCAAGGACGTCACCGTGGCCACGCTGCAGAACGTGGCCCACCGGGCGGGCCTGCTCTACCAGCGCCGCTTCGAGCCGGTGTCCGAGAAGGACAACAGCCACTACGACCTCAAGCTGGGCTACCCCAGCAGCCACCAGCTGGCGATCGACGCGGTGCCGGAAGGAGCCAAGGTGCTGGACATCGGCTCCGGGCCGGGAGGGATTGCGCGAGAGCTGGTGAAGAAGGGCTGTGAGGTGGCGGTGGTGGACCAGTTTCCGCCCACCCAGACCGACGCGAAGATCCGCCAGTTCCAGCAGGACCTGGATCAGCCGCCCACCTTCCCGGTGCGCGACTACGAGTATCTCTTGATGCTGGACGTGATCGAACACCTCAAGGATCCGGAGCAGTTCCTGGACCGCGTCCGTGATCAGTTCGACTACACCCCGCGCCGGCTGGTGCTCACCACCCCCAACATCGCCTTCGGGGTGCAGCGGGCGATGCTGGCCCTGGGGCAATTCAACTACGGCAAGGCCGGGATCCTGGATCGCACCCACACCCGGCTGTTCACCTTCCGGTCGCTGCGGCGGCTGCTCCTGGACTCCGGGTTCCGCATCCAGGAGGTCCGCGGCATCCCGGCGCCCTTCCCCAAGGTGCTGGGGGACGGGGTGCTGGGCAAGACCGCGCTGGCCGCAAACCAGCTGCTGATCAAGGTCAGCAAGACCCTGTTCTCGTACCAGATCTTCGTGATCGCCGAGGGCACCCCACCGGTGTCCTTCATCCTGGAAGACTCCAAGAGCCGCAGCGAGCTGCGGGAGGCCAAGCGCAAGAAGTTGAAGTCCGAGTCCGCCGCCCGGACCCAGGACGGCTCGGGCAAGCGCAGCACCCGGGCCTGAGCCGCCGGTGTCCCTGCCCCCTTCCGAGGCTCCCTTCGCCCGGCTCTCCCCGCGCCCCGACACCCGGCTGGTGTTGGCGCTGGCCGCGTTCGCCGCCTTCGCCCTGGGGCAGGCGGTGCAGGTGGCCAACGGCAACCTCCATCCCCAGGCGATAGGCTGGCTGACCGCGGCGTTGGTGGCGCTGTTGGTCGCCACCCTGTCCCCCACCGCAGTGAAGCTGGAAGGCGTGCTGGGCTGGGCGGTGCCGGTAGCCCTGGTAGTGGCGCTGGGGTTCCAGTTCTCGCAGTTGATGGTCACCCCCCCGGGGATGTACGTCCGCTACACCCCCGGCTGGCACCTGCCGTACATGCGCGCGCTGGCCTTTGCGGCGGTGACCGCCGGAGCGCTGATCCTCCCCGCCGGGAGGAGCCGCCATCTGCTGATCGCCGGGCTGCTGCTCTCCCACCTGGCGCTGGGGTCGTGGCTGATCCACGCCGCGCCGACGCCGGTGATCGACGTGTTCGTCTTCCAGCGGGACTCCGCGCAGGCGCTGCTGCAGGGGACCAACCCGTATGCGATCACCTTCCCCAACATCTACGGCCACGGCGCCTTCTACGGGCCCGGCCTGGTGGTCAACGGGCGGCTGGCCTTCGGCTACCCCTACCCTCCACTGAGCCTGCTCTTCTCCACCCTGTCCCAGGCCCTGGGGGGAGATGTCCGGTACGCGCAGTTGGTGGCGATGACCGCCACCGGCGGCCTGCTGGCGTATCTGCGCCCCGGCCGCTTCGGCGCGCTGGCCGCCGCCTTGTACCTGTTCACCCCCCGGTCGTTGTTCGTGCTGGAGCAGTCCTGGACCGAGCCGTTCGTGGTCCTGTTCCTGGCGGCCACCGTCTTCTGCGCGGTGCGCTGTCCCCGGGCGCTGCCCTACGCGCTGGGCGCGTTCCTGGCGGTGAAGCAATACGCGGTGCTGGCGGTTCCGGTCAGTCTGCTGCTGCTGGGCGCCCAGGCCCGGCTGCGGGACCTGGTCTCCTTCTGGGGCCGGGCGGCAGCGGTGACCGCGGCGTTGGTCCTCCCGCTGGCGCTGTGGGACCCCCCGGCGTTTTGGCACAGCGTGGTGGCGCTGCAGTTCTTCCAGCCCTTCCGCGCCGACGCGCTGACCTACCTGGGCTGGTTCGCCGGCCCCGGCGGAGCGGCACCGTCCGGAGCGGCGCTGGCCTTCGTCGGCGCGCTTGTCGCCGCCGCCCTGGCGCTGTGGCGGGCCCCGCGCAGCCCCGCCGGCTTCGCGCTGGGGACCTCGCTGGTGTTCATCCTCTTCTTCGCGCTCAACAAGCAGGCCTTCTGTAACTACTACTTCTTCGTGATCGGCGCCTGCTGCACGGTGATCGCCGCGCTGCAGCTGGAGCCGGAAGCAGGGACGACCGGGGACCGGGCGCAGCCCGAGCCGTCGCGCTCCGTGTCGCTGCCTGGCCCTGAGGTGGACCCTCACGCTGTCTAGCGGACTAGACACTTCCTGGTTCGATGGTCATCGTCCCTGCCTGGGAAAGGGCTGGATGAAGCGATGAAGACCTACACCGTGACGTACGAACGCGACGAGGCTGGCTGGTGGGTTGCCACCGTCAAGGGCGTACCGGGTTGCCACACGCAGGGTCGGAGCATCGAGCAGGCCCGGACCCGGGTTCAGGAAGCCCTTGAATTGGCCATCCCCGACTCCCGAAACGCCAAGCTCAAAGAGCAGATGAAGCTTCCTGGCAAGGCCACCCAGGTACTCGCGGAGCGGGAGGCGGTCCAGCGGAGGTTGGCAGAGCACGAAGCCAGGGCCCAGGCGTTGACCCTTCGCGCGGTCCGGACGCTGGTTCGAGACCTCGACCTGAGCGTTCGGGATGCAGGCGATCTACTCGGGCTCAGCCACCAACGGGTACAACAGCTCGCCAAGGTGCAGCGCATGAAGTCGACGACGAGCCTCAAGGGTTAGACAGCGGGAGCGCCTTAACGCCGGTGGTGAATCAGCACCGTGAACCCGCGGGTCTCCAGCCGTTCGTAGCGGGCCCCCGCGGCGCGCAGCTGGGCCTCGTAGGGCACGGGAGAGGCGCGCGGTTCGGACGGATGGAACAGGTAGGCCACCACCGGCGCCTGCTGAAAGCCTGCCCGATAGGGCGGGTAGCGGTCCTCCCAGGCGGCCAGCGGGATCACCACCGGCGACTCCTGGAACAGGAACCCCAAACGGTAGGACAGCCAGTACTGGGCAGCGGCGTGGGTCACGCCCTTTTCCCGTAGCACCCGGGCCACCTCCGCCTCGTCCTCGGCGACGCCGCGCGCGGTGCGCACCGGCAGGGGCCCCTGGACGTACGGCCCAAACGCCAGCCAGCCGCCGATCGCCGCCACCACCAGATACGGCGCCAGGGCCAGCCCGAACTTGCGCTCCCCCAGCCACCCGGCCACCGGCGCCAGGGTGAAGGGGAGGAACCACACGATGGGCGCCAGGTACCGGGCCGACCACATGTCGGAGGGCATGGAGGAGACCAGAAAGCCCCCCACCGAGGAGGCGGTGATCCCCACCCCCAGCAGCGCCGCCCGGCGCACAGGCGGTGCAACCTTGGGCATCAGCACCGCCACCCCTGCCCCCAGCACAGCGACCAGGACCGAGCCCAGCGCCACCCACTGCAGCAGCACCACCGGCCAGGGGGGCACCCACAGGTCCGGGTACAGCCGCTCACCGGGGATGAAGACCTTGGTCCCCAACAGCCAGGGCAGACAGGTCTCCCACAGCAGCCGTGCGTTGGGTCCCAGCCGCTCCAGCGAGAGCGTGGTCTTGGCCGCATCCGCCATCGGCTGGGATCGTGACCACGCCACCAGCAGCGCACCCAGCAGCGCCCCCGCCCACAACCCGCCCACCCTGGTCAGCAACCCACGGGCCGGCCGCAGCGGCGCGGCGGAGCAGGCCAGCGCAAAGACCCCGAAGCCCAGCATCAGCTGCAGCGCGAACAGGTCCAGATACAGCGCGAATCCGGCGAAGAAGCCGCCAGCGATCAGCCAGGGCACCGGCCTGGACGCACCCACCGAACGCGAGACCAGCCACACCGCCAGGAACACCGCGGTGATGCTCCACTGGCGCGGCGCGTACAGTGCCACCCCGTTGATCGCCTGGGGCGCGAACACCAACGGCAGACAGGCGAACACCGCCGCGCCGGGCGACACCCACCTCCGGAGGGCGTCGTAGGCCAGGCCCACGCACGCCAGGTGCCCCAGCAGCGGAACCACCATCAACACCAGGGCCGAGGAGCCAAAGACCGCGAAGCCCAGGGCGATCAACAGCGCGTCGAAGGACGCCTGGTAGCCCGCGCCCCAGAGGAACCAGGACCACTCTCCCTGGAGGAGGTGCATCGCCTGCAACCCGACGATGGCGGCATCCGAGTGCACCCCGCGGGAGTTGATCAACGCCGGCAACCGGAACAGCACCGCCCCCCCCAGCAGCACCGCCCAGGGCAGCAGGCCAGACAGTCGCCGAGGTGGGCTGACCACCGGAGCAGGGTTGACCTCAGTCACGCGCCGCATCCTGGCCCGACAAATCCCAACGCCCAACCCCCAAATCCGGCCCGGTCCGCACCGCCGCCCGACGAAGCCCCAAATCCGGCCCGACCCGACCCAGCCTTCTGACCAAGCCCGTGAGCCGAAGCCACGGTGCGTGTTATCTGCCCCCCATGCAGCTGGGCATCGAGGGCTTCCGCTTCGAAGATCTGTACGACCCGATGGCGCTTCGGCGTCTCTCCGACCGGTTTGACCAGCAGTTGGCGGCGGACGACGCCTCGCTGGCCGCAGAGTTCCAAGCCTACCGGGCCAGCGCCGGCGCCAACCTCTCCAAGCCCAAAGAGTCGGAGCTGCTGATCCAGGTGGGGCGGCACGTCTCCCGCTTCGTCACCCGGCTGTTCTCGGTGGAGGCCCAGGCGGAGCAGCTTGCCGGGGCGCTGACCTCCGAGCTGTCCCTCTACGAATACAAGCGCGAGTTCGTGGTCAAGCGGGTGTTCAAGAAGGGCGCCACCGACCGCCCCACCGTGGAGGAGTACCCCGCCCTCAACGCGCGGATGGCTCTGCTGTGGCGCCTGGGCTTCCCTGCCGCGGTGGAGGCCCACGACCTGGAGCGCGCCCAGGCTGAAGCGGTGATCGCCCTGCTGCGGATCGAGCGGCTCTTCGCCGGGCAGCTCCCCAAGGGCCCGGAGCAGGAGGCCCAGCTCCGAACCCAATGGGCCCAACTGCGTGCGGAGCTGCTCTCCACTGCGGAGGGCAAGGAGGCCTTCGGCTCCACCCTGGTCTCCAGCGAGGACGACGCCGGCGCGCTGATCGCGGTCCGCGGGCTGCTGAACCTGGCCGATCGCTGGACCTACGGAAAGCTGGTCCACGATCGCGCCCACCCCCAAGGCGACGCGTGGTCCACCCAGTACGTGCACAAGCCGCTCAACTTCGATCAGCTGGTCCACCTCCAGCATCCCAACAGCGATCTCCCCGAGGCGGCCGAGGGCCCCGATGAACACCTGCGCCGGCGGGATGGCTTCAAGCTGACCGACCGCCGGGGCGGCCCGCGCAAGGTGATGGGGGAGATCGACTACTGCATCTTCTGCCACCAGCGGGAGAAGGACTCCTGCTCGCGGGGGTTCAAGAACAAGGACCCGGCCGCAGGCGAGGGCACCTACAAGAAGAACCCGCTGGGGATCGCGCTCTCCGGCTGCCCGCTGGAGGAGAAGATCTCCGAGTACCACACGCTCAAGAGCAAGGGCGACGCGATCGGGGCGCTGGCGATGATCACCATCGACAACCCGATGGTGCCGGGCACCGGTCACCGGATCTGCAATGAGTGCATGAAGGCCTGCATCTACCAGAAGCAGGAGCCGGTCGACATTCCGCAGACCGAGACCTCGGTGGTGACGGATGTGCTGGCCCTGCCCTACGGCTTCGAGATCTACGGGCTGCTCACCCGCTGGAACCCGCTCAACATCCGGCGCCCCTACGCGCTGCCGTACATCGGCAAGAACGCGCTGGTGGTGGGGATGGGGCCCGCCGGCTACACCCTGGCCCACTACCTGCTCAACGAGGGCTTCGGGGTGGCGGGGATCGACGGGCTGAAGATTGAACCCTTCCCCGACGAGCTCACCGGCCAGAACGGCAAGCCGCTGCTGCCGATCCGTGACTTCTCCCAGCTGACCAGCGAGCTGGATCAGCGGGTGCTCTCCGGCTTCGGAGGCGTCTCCGAGTACGGAATCACCGTGCGCTGGGACAAGAACTTCCTCACCCTGATCCACCTCACCCTCTCCCGCCGGCGCAACCTGCGCATCTACGGCGGGATCCGCTTCGGTGGCACCCTGACCATCGAGGACGCCTGGACGTTGGGGTTCGATCACCTGGCAATCGCCGCCGGCGCCGGCAAGCCGACGATCATCGCCATGAAGAACAACCTGATCCGCGGCATCCGCAAGGCCTCGGACTTCCTGATGGCCCTGCAGCTGACCGGGGCCTTCAAGAAGGACTCGCTGGCCAACCTCCAGGTCCAGCTGCCGGCGGTGGTGATCGGCGGCGGGCTGACCGCCATCGACACCGCCACCGAGCTGACCGCCTACTACCCGGTCCAGGTGGAGAAGGTGCTGGTCCGCCACGAGCTGATCTCCGCCCGGGTTGGCGAGGCGGCGCTGACCGCCGGAATGGAGCCGGACGAGCAGCGGATCTACGAGACCTTCGTGGCCCACGGCCGCGCGATCCGCGCCGAGCGCGAGCGCGCCCTCACCGCCGGGGAGGCGCCCAACTTCATCCCCCTGATCCGCGCCTGGGGCGGGGTCTCGATCTGCTACCGCCGCAACCTCCAGGACTCACCGGCCTACCGCCTAAACCACGAGGAGGTCAGCAAGGCCCTGGAGGAGGGGATCCGCTTTGTGGAGCGGATGAGCCCGGTGGAGGCGGTGGAGGACGAGTACGGCGCGGTGGCCGCGCTGCGGATGGAGCGGATGACCGTGATCGACGGGAAGCTGCGCGGCACCCAGCAGCTCCTGGAGTTCCCGGCCCGGACGGTGTGCGTGGCGGCCGGCACCTCCCCCAACGTGACCTACGAATTGGAGTTCCCCGGCACCTTCGAGCTGGACGCCGACCGCCAGCACTTCCAGGCGCACGAGGCGATCGAAGAGGCGCCGGGTCGGTTCTCCCTGCGCAGGTTCGAGGCCACCGACGACCTCGGCCAGAAGACCGGGTTCTTCACCTCCTACAACCGCGACGGGAAGCTGATCAGCTTCTACGGGGACAACCACCCCACCTACGCCGGCAACGTGGTCAAGGCCATGGCGTCGGCCAAGGACGGACACCCGGAGGTGGCCCGGCTGTTCGCCGCCCACATCGCCTCGCTGGACCTGACCGATCCTACCCAGCAGGCGTCCCGCGACCAGGCCCTGGGGCAGCTGTTCGCCCGGCTGGACGAGGCCTTCGTGGCCCGGGTGGTGAAGGTCCAGCGGCTGACCTCCACCATCGTGGAGGTGATCATCCGCGCCCCCTTCGCCGCCCAGCGCTTCTTGCCGGGGCAGTTCTACCGGCTGCAGAACTTCGAGCGGTCGGCCCCGGTGATCAACGGCACCCGGATGTCGATGGAGGGGGTGGCCCTGACCGGCGCCTGGGTGGACCCGGAGCAGGGGCTGGTCTCGTTGATCGTCCTGGAGATGGGCGCCTCCTCCCGCCTGTGCGCGGCGCTCCAGCCGGGCGAACCGGTGATCCTGATGGGCCCCACCGGCACCCCCACCGAGATCCCCCAGGGGGAGACGGTGCTGCTGGCCGGCGGCGGCCTGGGGAACGCTGTGCTGTTCTCCATTGCCCGCGCGCTGAAGGCGGCCGGCAGCCGGGTGATCTACTTCGCCGGCTATAAGAAGGCGCAGGACCTGTTCAAGCAGGACGACATCGAGCGGGACACCGACCAGATCGTCTGGTCGGTGGACCAGGGTGACCTGATCCCCCCCCGCCGCCCCCAGGACGCAGCCTTCCATGGCAACGTGGTGCAGGCGATGGTGGCCTACGCCGAGGGCCGGCTCCCGGTCCCCACCGTGGCTCCTCTCTCCCAGGTCACCCGGATCATCGCCATCGGCTCGGACCGGATGATGTGGGCGGTGAAGGAGGCCCGCCACGGGGTGCTGCAGCGGTTCCTGGACCCGCGCCACGAGGCGATCGGCTCCATCAACTCGCCGATGCAGTGCATGATGAAGGAGATCTGCGCCCAGTGCCTGCAGAAGCATGTGGACCCCAAGACCGGGGCGGAGAGCTTCGTCTTCTCCTGCTTCAACCAGGATCAGCCGCTGGACAGCGTGGACTTCGTGAACCTCCACCGCCGGCTCAAGGCCAACAGCGTCCTGGAGAAGCAGACCAACCTCTGGTTCGATCTGCTCAGCCGCTGATCTTCTTCAGCCACAGCTCGTAGTTCTCGGCCAGCGCCGGCTCCTGGGCCAGCACCCGGTCCACGTTGGCGTCCCCGTACTTGGCCCGCACCGCGGTCAGCCGGGCCGCCTCCGCCTGCTCCTCCCGCAGCTCCAGCAGGGTCTGCTCCAGGCCCTCCCGGGCGTCTCCCACGAGCTGATCCCGCATCGCCTCCAGTTCGGTCAGCTGGCCCTGCGCGTCCAGGCTGCGGGCCAGGGCCCGGGCGTTGAGCACCTCCAGCACCAGGGGTTCGATCCAGGCCAGCTCCGCCTCGGTCAGCCCCGCCTCCTTGCGGGCCTGCTCCTCCGCCAGGGCCTTGGTCTCCACCACCCGCACCTGGGGTGGAATTCCGCTGGGGCCGCCGTCCACGTTCTTCCCCAGCCGCTCCAGCTCCCGGAACAGTGCGTCGTACACCTCCACCATCGCCCGCTGGTAGCGCACGTAGGCGGTCAGCTGGACCGCGGACAGCTCGCCCGGGGTAGCCTCCACACTCCGGGTACGTCCTCCATCCGCCACCGCGGACGCGGCTGCGCCATCGCGCTTGCAGCCGGCCAGCGCACACCCCACTGTCAACAGCATGTACAGCCAGCCTCGGCGCATCCGGTCCTCGATGGGGGCCCAGTATAGCCACCCCCTCCCGCCGCTCCCGCTGGTCGACCCTCACGCCATAATCTTTGACCGTGAGTGCCACCGTCGTGTACGAACCGCGGTCCGGTTGGAGGTTGCGTGAGGATCTTTCTGGTACGGCATGGCGACGCGGACGCGGAGATCCCGGAGGGACTCGGTGATGAAGCACGCGCCTTGACCAGCAAGGGCAGGTTGCAGCTCCGCGAGCACTTCACCTCCCTGGCGGAGCGGATTGGCCCGGTGCAATTGGTGCTCACCAGCCCCCTGGTGCGCGCGGTGCAGACCGCCTCCATCCTCTCCGCGGTGATCCACCACGAGGGGCCGCTGCGTGCCCACCGCTCCCTGCTGCCGGACATGCCGGTGGGGTCGATGGACAGCGTGGTCAACCAGTACGCCGGCGAGAACCTGATCCTGGTCGGCCACTCCCCCTCCATGGGCGCGATGGCCGCTCACCTGATGGGGGTGCAGCCGTTCCCCAAGCAGGTCAGCCCAGGCACTGTGATCGCGCTGGAGAAGGACGACACCGGCACCGCTCCGGCACGCCTGTTGTTCTACGCCGGGGTCGGCCAGCCCCTCCTCGAACAGCTGGATCGCTGACCGCGATGCTGGAAGAGGCCCGCTACAACCAGCTGACCTCCGCACTCTTCAAGCGGATCCTGGCGGCGGCGGACCAGCTGGATCCGGACACCCTGGAGGCGGACAGCACCGGGGACATGGTCACCCTCACCGCCTCCTCCGGCGAGAAGTGCGTGGTCAACACCCAGCGCGCGGTCCGGCAGATCTGGGTGGCCGGCAAGAGCCAGGGGCTCCACTTCGACTACCACCCGGACTCCGGCGGGTGGCTGGACGACAAGGGCAAGGGCGTGGAGCTGCTGGCCTGGGTCTCCGAAGTGGTCCAGGAGATCAGCGGGACTTCACTGACCTACTGAGGGCCGGCTGGCGGTTCCGGGCCTCCGCGGATACCTTCCAAAGGTGCGCGCTCCCTCCCATCGCTATACCTGGGACGACTACCTGAGGGTCGAGGAGACAAGCTCGACCCGCCACGAGTTCTTCTCAGGCGAGATCTACGCCATGGCCGGCGGGACCGTGGAACACGCCGAGCTGTGCGTGAACCTGACCGCCACCTTGCGGAACGGCCTGCAAGGCCGCCCCTGCCGGGTCTTCTCCTCCGACTTGATGGTCAGGGTCCGCGCCACCGGCCTGGGGACCTACCCCGACGCCTCGGTGGTCTGTGGCGAACTGGAGCTGGACCCGGACAGCAAGCGGCGAACCCTGCTCAACCCCACCGCGCTGTTCGAGGTCCTCAGCAGCTCCACCGAGGACTACGACCGCGGCGCGAAGTTGGAACACTTCCAGCAGCTCCCCTCGCTGCAGGAGTATGTCCTGCTCTCCTCGCGGGAGCGGCTGATCGAGGTCTTCCGTCGTTCGGAGGGGGGCTGGGTGCGGACCCAGGCCCGGACCGGGGAAGCGCTCCAACTGGAGTCGGTCTCCTGCCGGCTGGCGGTGGACGACCTCTACGCCAACCTGGCCATCTAAGCCTCAGCCCAGGCTGATCCGGTCCCGCTTCGTCGGCCGCGCGCTCTCAGCGGCCTCCACCCGATCTCCGCCCGCCAGCTGCGCCTTGCGCAGCGAATCGGTGGCCTGCTTCATCAGGCTGCCGAAGCTGATGGTCGCGTCCTGGGGGCCGGGTTCAAAGGCGGCCACCCCCACCGAGGCGGTCATCCCCGGCACGGTCTCCATCTTCCCCAGCCGCTCCCGGGCCCGGGTGGCCACCACCATCGCCCCGCCCCGGGGGGTGTGCGGCAGGAAGACCAGGTACCGGCCCTCGCTGAACGGTATCGCCAGGTCGATGTCCCTCACCCCGCGGGTGATGATCCCCAGCGCCTCCGCCAGGGCGGCCATCCGCTTCTCCGGGGGCAGCGGGTGCAGCTTCCCTTCCAGCTGGTCCAACCCTACCAGCAGGAAGGACACCGGATACTTGTAGCGGCGGGACCGCTTGACCTCCATCAGCAGGAACTTCTTGAAGAACTCGAAGTCGGCGGTGGTGCCCACCACCTGGGCGGTGTCGCTGGGCGGTTCGGCGATGTGCCGCTTGAGGTCCAGCTCCAGCCGCTCCACCGTCTCCATCAGCGCCCGCACCCGGGCCACCGTCTTGGCGGTGGAGACCACCGTGCCCCGCTTGAGCGGCGCCACCAGGTAGGCGTCGGCGCCGGCCCGCACCGCGGCCGCGTCCGGATCCTCCGCCTCCGGCGGGTAGACCAGCACCACCGGCAGGGCGGGCGCCAGCTCCTTGAGCTTGAGGCAGAGCGACTCGCCGTCGAACAGGTCGGAGGCGGAGGTGAACACCACGTCCACCGACTTCTCCTGGACCGCATGCACCGCCTCGTCGAAGTAGCGCACCACCTTGACGGTGTAGCCCGCGCCCTCCAAGAAGCGTTTGACGGTGCCGGAGACCGGCACCGAGGGATCCGCCACCAGCGCCCGGCGGCTCAAACCTCCATCACCTCTTTTTCCTTCTTGGTGATGATCTCATCCACCAGCTTCACCCCCGCGTCGGTCTCCTTCTGCACCTTCTCGGTGATCCGCTTGTTGTCGTCCTCGGTGATCGTCTTGTCCTTGAGCAGGACCTTGAGCCGCTCGTTGGCGTCCCGGCGCACGCTGCGGATCGCCACCTTGTGGTCCTCGCCCTTGCTGCGCACCTGCTTGGCGATGTCCTTGCGGCGCTCCTCGGTCATCGCCGGCATCGGCAGACGGATCACCTCGCCGTCGTTCATGGGGTTGATGCCCAGGTTGGCTTCCTTGAGCGCCTTCTCGATGTCCTTGAGCGACGACTTGTCCCAGGGCTTGATCACCATCAGCCGGGGCTCGGGGACCGCGATCGAGCCCACGCCGGACAGCGGGGTGGGGGTCCCGTAGTAGCTGATGGTGATCCCATCCAGGATCGCCGGGTTGGCGCGACCGGTGCGGACCTTGCTCAGGTCACGCTTCAGGTCGTCCAGTGTCTTGTCGATGCGGGACTTCAGCTCCTTGACCACTTCCTCGCTCATCTGCGGTTCCTTTCTGAGAGGGCCCGTTCAGGCCCACGTGGTGTCGGCGGTCCCCACCAGGGTGCCGAAGTCGCCGGCCCCGGCCACTGCCTTCCTGATGTTCCCACGGGCGGTGAGGTCGAACACCACGATCGGCAGCTTGTTGTCCATGCACAGCGAGATGGCGGTGGAGTCCATCACGTTCAGCCGCTGCTTGAGCACGTCCATGTAGGAGACGGTCCGGTACTTGCGGGCCTGGGGATCCTTCTTCGGATCGGCGTTGTAGATCCCGTCCACCTTGGTGGCCTTGAGGATCACCTCGGCGTTGATCTCCATCGCCCGCAGGGAGGCCGCGGTGTCGGTGGTGAAGTACGGGTTGCCGGTGCCGGCGGCGAAGATCACCACCCGGCTCTTCTCCAGGTGCCGGACCGCCCGGCGGCGGATGTACGGTTCGGCGATCTGTTCCATCTTGATCGCCGACAGCACCCGGGTCTGCATCCCCTGCTTTTCCAGCGAGTCCTGCAGGGCCATGGAGTTGATCACCGTGGCCAGCATCCCCATGTAGTCGGCGTTGGCCCGGTCCATCCCTTCGGTGGAACCGGCGACGCCCCGGAAGATGTTGCCGCCACCGATCACGATGGCCAGCTCCACTCCCATCTCCACCACCTCCTTCACCTCGGAGGCGATCCGCATCAACGTCGGCGGATGGATGCCGTACTTCCCTTCGCCCATCAGGGCTTCACCCGAGAGCTTGAGCAGGATTCGCTTGTACCGCGGCTTGTCGTCGGCCATGAGCGACCAAGGCTTGTAGCCCAACCTCGCCACCGGGGCGAGCACGCGATTGGGGCTGTACGAAAAGCGCCGGCCCTCCGTCCCCTGATGGGGCAGCGAGGAGCCGGCGCTGTTCAAGACGACCGGGAGGCTGTGGAGGCTAGGCCTGGCCCAGGGTCTTGGCGACCTCGGCGGCGAGGTCCTCCTTCTTCTTCTCGATCCCCTCACCGACCTGGTAGCGGACGAAGCGGCGGATGGTGATGTTCTCGCCGATCTTGGCCACCTTCTCGGTGATGATGTCCGAGATCTTCTTCTTGTCGTCCTTCACGTAGTACTGGTCGACCAGACAGACGGTCTCGTAGAACTTCTCGAGCTTGCCGGGGATGATCTTCTCCCACATCGCCTCCGGCTTCTTGGCGTCGCGCAATTGGGCGCGGTGGATCTCCTTCTCCGACTCCAGCACCGCGGCGGGGATCTCCTCCCGGCGCACATAGGTGGGGTTGGCCGCCGCGATGTGCATCGCGATGTCCTTCACCAGCGCCGCGAAGTCGTCGTTGCGGCCGACGAAGTCGGTCTCGCAGTTGACCTCCACCAGCACGCCGATCTTCCCGCTGTGCACGTAGGTGCCCACCAGGCCCTCGGCGGCCAACCGGCCCGCCTTCTTGCCCGCGGCGGAGAGGCCCTTCTTGCGCAGCCACTCCTCGGCCTTGGTGAAGTCCCCGGCGGTCTCGGAGAGGGCCTTCTTGCAGTCCATCATCCCCGCGCCCGTCTTCTCGCGCAGTTCCTTCACCATCGCGGCGCTGATCTCAGCCATGTGCTTGTTCTTCCTTCAAGGGGGTTGGTTCGAAACGAAAAGCGGGCGGCACAGCTTGCGCCGGCCACCCGCCGAACTTCGCGTCCCCCCCAATAGGGGGGACGGATGCGGCCGGGGCTGCCTACTCCGGCTTGGCCTCGGCGACGGCCTCGGGGGCCGGGGCCTCCGGGGCAGCGGCCGCCTCGGGGGCGGCAGCGGCAATCGGCTGACGGTGCTCGACCATCGGGCCGCGGCGCTCGCCACCACCACCACCAGCACCACCGCCACGGTCGTTGCGGTCCCGGCCACCCATCCGGCCACGGCCACCGCGATCATTGCGGTCCCGGTCCCCACCACCGCGGGACTCGCGGCGCGCATCCTGCTCCTCGTCGCGATCCGCCGCGCCGGAAGAGCGGTACCGGGCCGCACCCTCGATGGCCGCGTCAGCCACCTTGGAGGTGAACAGCTTGATGGACCGGATCGCGTCGTCGTTGCCGGGGATGATGAAGTCGATGCCCTCGGGATCGCAGTTGGTGTCCACCACCGCGATCACCGGGATCCCCAGACGGGTCGCCTCGTGGATGGCGATCTGCTCCTTCTTGGGGTCGATCACGAACAGCGCGCCCGGGATGCGGGACAGGTCCTTCACGCCGCCCAGGTTGCGCTCCAGCTTCTCGCGCTCGCGCTCCAGAATCGCCACTTCCTTCTTGGGAAGCAGGTCGAAGGTCCCATCCTCGGACATCTTCTCCAGCGTCTTGAGCCGGTCGATGCCCTGCTTGATGGTCTTGAAGTTGGTCAGGGTGCCACCCAGCCACCGGCTGACCACGAAGAACTGGCCGGCGCGCGCCGCCTCCTCGCGGACCACGTCCTGGGCCTGCTTCTTGGTGCCCACGAAGAGCACCGAGCCGCCGCGAGCGGTGACGTCGGAGACGAACTTGAAGGCCGCCCGGGCCATGTTGACCGTCTTCTGCAGGTCAATGATGTAGATGCCGTTGCGGGCGCCGAAGATGTACGGCTTCATCTTCGGGTTCCAGCGCTTGGTCTGGTGGCCGAAGTGGACGCCGGCCTCCAGCAGCTGCTTCATGGTGATGCCGCTCTGGGCGGCCATCGCCTGGGCCTGGACGTTGGGGACCTGCTCTTCGGGGGACTGCGGCTGCGTATCCATTGCTTGCGACTCCTGTTTCCGGTTGTTCCGCCACGAACGCCCAAAAGGCCGGCCCCACCCTCCGAAGGAAAACCGGAGGGCACCTGGGCCGAAGCGTCGTGTGAGAGATGACTTCAGCTGCTTTTTGACCCCCTCCGAAGAGGCGGCCGGCGATGCTCTACCAGAACCCCCAGGGGGGCTCAACTCCTCCCGTTTCTAATGATCAGAGGGAAGGGGTCTTGGCTACCAAGGGTAGCCGACCGGCAGGCAGGCAGGCACCCTGGGCGAGGGCGGAGGGGGCCTACGCCGCCTCGGCCCCGTGGCACTTCTTGTACTTCTTGCCGCTGCCGCAGGGGCAGGGGTCGTTGCGGCCCACCTTGGGGCCCTCGCGGGCAGGGGCGGCGCGCTGCTTGCGCTCTGGGGTCCCGTCCGCGCCGGCGCGGCTCTCCATCATCTGCTTCTGCTTTTGCTGCATCTGCCGCTGCAGCCGGGCGGCCTCCTCGGCCTGGTCCCGCGGCTGGACCCGCATCAGTTGGCTGACGAAGGTCTCCTTGATGGAGGACAGCATCCGGATGAAGCCGGCGTAGCCCTCGCGCTTGTACTCCTGCTTGGGGTCCTTCTGGCCGTAGCCACGCAGGCCAATGCCCTGGCGCAGGTGATCCATGGCCAGCAGGTGGTCCTTCCACAGCTGGTCCACGGTGGCCAGGTAGCGGACCTGGCAGAAGCGGTGGAAGTCGTCGCCATACTCCTGCTCGCGCTGGAGGTAGACCTTCTCCACCACCTTGTAGACCTGCTCCTGGACCTCCTGCACGTCGTTGGCCCCCGCGAAGCTCATCTCCACGTTCAGGGTGTCCTTGAGCGCGCGCTCCAGGGCAGGCAGATCCCACCCGGAGGGGCTCTTGCTGGGCAGGTAGGTGTCGGTCAGCCCGACGATGGTGTCCTCCACCGCGTCCAGCACCATCTCCCGGAAGTCCGCCCAGCTGATCGAACGTTCGGTGCGGGTCTTGACCTTGGTCTTGGGGTTCTCGTCGAACTCCACCAGGGGAATCCCCGCGCCCGCCGCCAGCACCTGCCGCCGCAGCTTGTAGATCGAGCGGCGCTGCTGGTTCATCACGTCGTCGTACTCGAGCAGGTTCTTGCGGATGTCGAAGTTGTGGGCCTCCACCCGGCGCTGCGCGCTCTCGATCGACTTGGAGAGCCAGGGGTGTTCGATCACCTCCCCCTCCTCCATCCCCAACCGCTCCATCAACCCGGAGATCCGCTCCGAGTTGAAGATCCGCATCAGGTCGTCCTCCAGCGACAGGTAGAAGCGGGTCACGCCCGGGTCTCCCTGTCGGCCGGCGCGGCCGCGCAGCTGGTTGTCGATCCGGCGGGACTCGTGGCGCTCGGTGCCGAGGATGAACAGGCCCCCCAGCTCCATCACCTTCTCGCGCTCGGTCTTGGTCTCGCTGGTGAACCGGGTCAGCAGCTGCTGGTAGCGGTCTTGATGCGCCGCCACCTGCTGCTGGTAGCCGGTCAGATCCAGGGTCTCCCCGGCCACCGGGGTGGGGGGAACCGGCTCCGGCCCCAGCTCCTGGCGGGCCTTCACCTCCGCGTTGCCGCCCAGCAGGATGTCGGTGCCGCGACCGGCCATGTTGGTGGAGATGGTCACCGCCCCCAGCCGTCCGGCCTGGGCCACGATGTCCGCCTCCCGCTGGTGCTGCTTGGCGTTGAGGATCTGGTGGGGGACGCCCTTCTTCTTGAGGAAGCCGGCCAAGGCCTCGCTCTTGGCGATGGAGACGGTGCCCACCAGGACCGGCTGCCCCTTCTTGTTGAGGGACTCGATCGCCTCGGTCATCGCGTTGAACTTCTCGCGCTCGGTCTTGTAGACCAGATCCTCCTGGTCGTTGCGGACCATCGGCCGGTTGGTGGGGACCACCCGGACGTCCAGCTTGTAGATCTCGGCGAACTCCGAGGCCTCGGTGTCCGCGGTGCCCGTCATCCCGGAGAGCTTGGTGTACATCCGGAAGTAGTTCTGGAACGAGATGGTGGCCAGGGTCTGGTTCTCGTTCTCGATCTTCACCCCCTCCTTGGCCTCGATCGCCTGGTGCAGACCGTCCGACCAGCGCCGTCCCGGCATCAGCCGGCCGGTGAACTCGTCGACGATCATCACCTCCCCGTCCTTGACCACGTAGTCGCGGTCCCGCTTGTAGAGGGTGTGCGCGCGCAGGCCCTGCTCCACGTGGTGCAGGGTCTCGATCTCGCCCGGCTCGTAGAGGTTGGGGATCGCCAGCCGCTTCTGCAGCTTCTCGATCCCCTCGTCGGTGAGGGAGACCGACTTGTGCTTCTCGTCCAGGGTGTAGTCCTGGTCCGGCACCAGCCCGGGCAGCACCTGATCCACCTTCTCATACTTGTCGGTGGTGTCCTCGGTGGGGCCGGAGATGATCAGCGGGGTGCGGGCCTCGTCGATCAGGATCGAGTCCACCTCGTCCACGATGGCGAAGTTCAGCTCGCGCTGGACGTAGTCCTTGAGCCACAACTTCATGTTGTCGCGCAGGTAGTCGAAGCCGAACTCGTTGTTCTGCCCGTAGGTGATGTCCGACCGGTACGCCTCCTGGCGCTGGCGGTCACTCATGTCGTGGAGCACGCAGCCCACGCTCATCCCCAGGAACTTGTGCACCCGGCCCATCCACTCCGAGTCGCGCCGGGCCAGATAGTCGTTGACGGTGACCACGTGCACCCCTCGCCCGGAGAGCGCGTTGAGGTACGAGGGCAGGGTCGCGGTCAGGGTCTTGCCCTCACCGGTCCGCATCTCGGCGATGCAGCCCTGGTGGAGGAACATCCCGCCGATCAGCTGCACGTCGAAGTGGCGCTGGCCGATCACCCGGTGGGCCGCCTCCCGCACCAGGGCGAAGGCCTCGAACATCGCCTCGTCCAGCGAGCGTCCGTTCTGGACCTCCTGGCGCAGCTTGTTCGTATACGCGGCGAACTCGTCGTCCTTGAGCGCGCGCATCTTGGGCTCGAGCTCGTTGAACCGGGCCACCTTCGGCCAGGCCTTCTTGAGTTCGCGTTCGTTCTTCGTGCCGATGATCTTCTTGAGGGTCCACTCAATCATGTGCGCTGGGGCCTATATCATCGGGGGAAGGGAAGGGACGCATTCCCAAGCGAAGCGGGCGAAGCTAAAGCGGGAAACAGAAGGTGCAATGAAGACCCGTCGCAATCCCAACGCTCCCCGCCGTCCCGCACGTAGTCCCTCCCCCGCCCCGGCGTACGCTGCACGGAACGTCCGAGCAGGCAAGCCGCCGGCGGCTCCACCCCCGCCCCCGCCGCCCAAATCGGTGCCTCCGCCCTCGGTCCCGCCGGTGCCCCGCGCGCCGGCGGTCGGCCGTTGGCTGTGGACCTGCCGGGCCGGCTTCGAACGCTACCTCCACGAGGAGCTGGTGTGGGGCAAGCGCGCTCCGAAGATCCTGGGCGTGGCCCTGGTGGAGAGCGACCCGCCCAAGGGCCTCCTTCCCGCCTTTGCCCGCACCGGCTTCCGGGTCACCGGGATCCACCTGCCGGGGGAGGCGGACCTGGCGCCGCGGATCGCCGCGGAGTGGGTGGCCACCGGCGCCACCGTGCGCGGGGTCCACGTGCAGGCCTGGACCCTGGACACCCCGGGCGCCAACCCCGCCTCCCAGGAGGTCTCTTTGTTGGGCACGGAGGTGGAGCAGGCCCTGGCGCCGGTCCCGGTGCTGGCCCATGCCTGGGCGGCGCGGGACCAGGGGGCGATCCTGGGGCAGGTGTGCTGGGCGGACCGGGGCCTGCTGATCACCGGGGTGTTGCCCTCGGCGGAGGCGGAGGTGCTGGCCCCCGGCGGCAGACAGCGGATGCGCCGGGAGGCGGACGCGCCGTCCCGCGCCGCGGCCAAGGTGGACGAGGCCCTGGACTGGCTGGGGCTGGCGCCGTCGCGGGGCGAGGTGTGCGTGGATCTGGGCGCTGCGCCGGGGGGCTGGACCCGGCGGCTGATTGCCCGGGGCGCGAAGGTGATCGCGGTGGACCCCGCGCAGCTGGCGCCGGATCTGGCCAGGCACAAGCGGGTCCGGCACGTGCAGGCCAGCGCGTTTGACTACGCCCCGGAAGAGCCAGTGGACTGGCTGTTCTGCGACATGGCCTACAGACCGCTGGAGGTAGCGCAGCTATTGGCCAAGTGGGGCCGCCACGGCTGGAGCTTCCACCTGGTGGCCAACATCAAGCTGCCGATGAAGGACAAGAACCCGATGCTGCACCGGGTCCGTCACACCCTGGAGGGGGCGGGCTGGCGAAATTTGAAGATCCGCCAGCTGTACCACGACCGGGACGAGGTCACCCTCACCGCCCGGCGGGCCTAGAAGCGTTACTCCTCCAGGATGAACTTGCGGGGGTTCTGCGGCACCCCGTTGACGCGCACTTCGTAGTGCAGGTGCGGACCGCTGGAGCGGCCGGTGTTGCCCACCGCGCCGATCATCGAACCACGCTTGATGCGATCCCCGGCCTTGACCAGGATCTTGGAGAGGTGGGCGTAGCGGGTCTTGATGCCGTAGCCGTGGTCCAGCACGATCACGTTCCCGTAGCCACCCTCCAGCCCCGCGAACACCACCGTGCCGCTGGAGGGAGAGACGACCTCCTTGCCGTGCGGAGCGGCGATGTCCAGACCCGCGTGCATCACCCGGTCGGCGGTGAAGGGATCCAGCCGCTGACCGAAGTCGGAGGTGACCCAGCCGCGGGCCGGCCACACCGAGGGGGTGGAGGCCAACAGCGACTTCTGCTCCTGGAAGTAGGCCTGCAGCTCCTGGAGGCTCTGCTCCTGGCGGGTGGCCTCCGCGGACAGCTTGTCCAGCTTGGAGGACAGGGCCCGCGGGGTCTCGGTGGACGCCAGGCGGGTGAACTGGTTGTCGCCGTGCGGCACCTGGGAGTTGGGATCGACCTCGGTGGGGCCCATCGCCAGGTTGCGCTGCGGGTCGGAGAGCAGGGTGATTGCCCTCAGCCGCTGATCGAAGCGTTCCACCCGGTCCAGTGTGGTGCCGATGTGATCCACCCGCTCGCGGATCGCCTTGAGCTGCGAGCGCAGGGTGAGGTTCTCCTCACGCAGGGTGCGGTTCTCGGCCGCGTCTTGAGCGACCTGGAAGTAGTGGATCGACCCGATCAGGGCGATCAACACCAGCAGCCCGCCGCCCATGGCGACCTGCAGCAGGAAGCTCTTCTGGATGTTGTAACGCTTGACCGGCGCGTTGTGGTCCGGAACGACGATCAGCGTGAAGGACTTTTTCGCCACCTTCGGTAACTCCCCTGCGCACCCGCGGAAAACCCCGCCCTAGCGACGCCACAAGCTAAGTCGCCCTCCCCGCCCGTTCAGCCGCCCGGAGGCTTGCCGGCTGCAATCTCCAACCGATCAGTCAACCACCCAGCGGAAGGACCAACCGATGCGAGCTATCAAAGCACATTAGAGAGTGTCAACGTAAACATCTGTCCGTGAGGTCGGTCGCCCGGCAAGCCTGAGTGGTTTCACTCAGGCAACAGTCTGCACCGCAATCACCGTGATGTTGTCGTCCCCGCCACGGTCATTGGCCATCTCGATCAGCTTCTTGGGGACCTCGTCCAGGCCGTGCCGACGGACCGCGTCGAAGATCTCCCGGTCCTCCAGCATGTTGGCCAGCCCGTCGGAGCAGAGGATGAAGGTGTCGCCCGGCTGGGAGACCAGGCCCATCACATCCACCTGGACCTCCTCTTCGAAGCCGACCGAGCGGGTGATGATGTTCTTGTACCGGGAGTGCTTGGCCTCCTCGGGGGTGATCATCCCGGCCTTGATCTGCTCGTTGACCAGCGAGTGGTCCTCGCTGATCTGCTGGATGAACTCGCCCCGGACCAGATAGGCCCGGCTGTCGCCGACATGGGCGAAGAAGGCGTGCCCGTCGTGGACCATCAGGGAGATGACCGTGGTTCCCATTCCGGCCAGCCGCGGATCCTCCTGGGCGGCGGTGAAGATCGCCGCACAAGCCTTCTCCACCGCGGTCCGGATCACCTCTGGGACGGGAGAGTCCTGGAGCGGTCGGGACTGGGCGAACGGATTCTCTCGCCCCTCCCTGAACTTGCGCAGCTCGCGGTCAATCGTCTCTACCGCGATGCGCGAGGCGGTACCGCCGCCTGCGTGGCCGCCCATGCCGTCCGCAACCACGAACAGGTGCAGTTCCTCGTCGATGAGGAAGCTGTCTTCGTTGTGGTTGCGCTTGCGGCCGACGTCCGTGAGCCCGGCCGAGAGCACTTTGAGCTTGGGCGCCAAGGTCTGCCCTGCGGGGTTCGACACGGCGCGGAGACTACGTGACCCCTTGGGACCGGGCAAGGCATTGTCCCTATCCCGCCCTTCTTGCCGTGGGAGGACGGGCCGCGCGCCTGGGTTTGGGGCCCATGTTCCGCTGGGCGGAGCGGACCAGGGCCTCGGCGGCCCCCATCGCCTCCCGGGTCAGTTCCACCCCCGAGAGCATCCGGGCCAACTCGCAGGTGCGCTCCTCCCCCTGGCCCAGCGGCACCACCCGGGACCAGGTCCGACCCCTCCCCTGGGTCTTTTCGATCCGGAAGTGCTGGTCAGCGTAGGCCGCCACCTGCGGCAGGTGGGTGATGCACAGCACCTGACGGGAACGGCTGACGTCGCGGATCATCCGCCCCACCACCTCCGCCACCGCCCCGCTCACCCCGGCGTCCGCCTCATCCAGCACATAGGTGCCGCAGGGGTCGTCCCCGGCCAGGGTGCGTTTGACCGCCAGCAGCAGCCGGGAGGCCTCACCGCCCGAGGCCACCTTGGCCAGGGGCCGCACCGGTTCGCCGGCGTTGGCGCTGAACAGGAACTCCACCCCGTCCGCCCCGGTGGGGCCCAGGGTATCCAAAGGGGTCAGCTGGACTTCGAAGCGGCCCTTGGCCATGGCCAGCTCCTCCAGGGAGGCGACCACCGCCCGGGCCAGGTCGCGTCCAGCCTCGATCCGTCGCGCGGAGAGCACCGCCGCCGCGGTGCGGGCCTCCTTCTCCGCCGCCTGCCGGGCCACCTCCGCGTGGGCCAGCAGCTCGGAGCGGGACTCCAGCCGCACCAGTTCTTCCTGCACCGCCTGGCGGTGGGACAACACCACCTCCACGTTGCCCGCGTGGCGCTTGCAGAGGCGTCGGATCGCATCCAGCCGGTCATCCACCTCCTGGAGCCGACCCGGATCGCCGTCCAGCAGCTCCAGATAGCGGGAGAGGGCGCGGGCCCCCTCCTCCGCCTCCGCCCGGGCGTTGAGCGCGTGGGCCAAGGTGGCCTCCAGGGAACCATCCAGCTTCGCCGCCTCCGCCAGCACGTTGGCGGCGCGCCCCAGCTGATCGGCGGCGGAGCCCTCCTCTGCGCCCAGCAGCGCCTCGGCCTCGCTGGCGGCGCGGCGCAGCCGTTCGGCGGACATCAGCCGGCGGCGTTCCTCCTCCAGGCTGCGATCCTCCCCGGGCTGGGGGGACAGCCGGTCGATCTCGTCCACCTGTTCGCGCAGCAGGGCGATCCGCTCCGCCACCCGGTTCTCGTCTCCGCCCAGCGCCTCCACCTGGCGGGCCGCCTCCTGCAACAGCGCGTGTGCGGCACGATAGGCGGCCAGCGGTCCACTCAATGGGCCGGAGGCATCCAACAGCTCGCGGTGCTTGCCCGGATCGAAGAGGGCGACGTGTTCGTGCTGCCCGGCAATGTCTACCGTGCCCCGCATCACCTTCCCCAGCACCCCCACTGTCACCAGCGCTCCGTTGACGTAGGCCTTGGCCCGCCCGGAGAGGCCGAGCACCCGGCGCACGCTGACCTCCTCCCCCAGATCGGGGAGGCCCAGCTCCTCCAACGTGGAGATCAGGCGCGGGTCCTTGGTGAGGATCCCCTCCACCGAGGCCTCCTCACACCCGGAGCGGATCAGCTCCGGATCCGCCCTCCCCCCCAGAAGCAGGCTCAGCGCGTCGACCAGGATCGACTTGCCCGCCCCCGTTTCACCGGTGAGCACGGTCAGCCCACGACCGAACTCCACCTCCGCCGACTCGATCACCGCGAAATTCGTAATCCGTAGCGCCAGGAGCACGTTGTCCCCTCCAGCGGTCGGGCCCCGTGCCCAACCACTGAACAGCCTAGCAGTATGTCCTGACACTGCTCAAATTTTCAGCCTCGCTGGGGTGCACGCCCAGATTGATTGGGGCGGTGTTTCCGGGGGGAGCGACAACCCAGATCCGGCGTGATCTATGCGGCGGAGGAGGCCTCATGTCCCGACGCCGGTCCCGCCCGCTTGGACCCCTGAGGCGCGCTCTCACCGATAAGAAGCGTCGCGGAGGCGCGTTACGTCGCCGAGTTCGGTCAGGAGGCTTTCCGCGAATCGCTCCGGGCGGCGCTCGAAGCAGAGCGCGCCGACGCGCGGCACTCCGCACCGCCGGGCGTCGCTTCCACGAAGCAATCCGTGTCGCGCTCGATGCCCCGCCCCGCCCCGCCCCGCAGACCACCGCGCGGCGGCCCCCGGCGCGCCAAGAAGACCGACACCCTGAGCCGCGTCAGTCCGCTGAACCGCGCGGCGGCCTCCATCTGGTCGTGCCCCCCCGGCGGCTTGCGCAGGAAGAGCTCGCCGAAGGCCTGCCGAAGTTTCCCGCCTGGGACGCCGGGCGCAGCAGGTTGATCATATGAGCAAGATTCCGCGTCACGGCGGCCGGCGGGCTGCGGAAAGTTGATCATTTGATCAACCCGCCGTCTCGGCCCCGAGCCCCGAGCTAGGGTTACATCGCTCGGGCACCTGGGCGATCCGGAGCGCATGAAGGAGTTGGCTCGGTGCCGGCAGGGCCGGAGCCAGTGGGACCTGGACGCTATCGAGACGTTCGCTGAGGAGGTCCAGCGGGACATTGGGGGCGGAGCCCCAGACTGCCGTGATTGGTGCCTTGCCGCCGGAGGGCTGCGCCTTTGCGACCGTCTGGGGCGCTGCTCGTGGTGCTGGCCCCCTGGGGAGCGTTGGGGGGGGACGGTGAATAGATCATGATCTATTCGCCGTGAACCCGCTCCCTCCTCACCAGGAGGAATCTGGATCGCGGGCCACCTGCGGTGCGGCTGGTTCAAAACCTACGAGCGGGGCGGCGAGGGGTCCGACGCTCAGGGATGAGCGGGGGCTTCGGGCGACCTTGTTCACCGACTTGCTCCGGAAGCTGCGGAGCTCACCGAGAGGGTGAGCGTCCTGGCCCCGAGCGATCCACGGCGGCTCCGGGCTTCGGATTCGCCGAGGCGGACCGACTCCTGGCGGCTAATCCTCGGGGGAGATGTTGAACAGCTCGTGGACGTCCTGCTCGGTGAGGGCCTTGCCTATGTCGGCGTCATGTCCCAGCACTCCGGCGGCCAGATCCTTCTTCCGCTTCTGCAAGGAGAGGATCTTCTCCTCCACCGTGCCGCGGGTGATCATCTTGTAGCTGATCACCGCCTTGGTCTGACCGATGCGGTGGGTCCGGTCGGTGGCCTGATCCTCCACCGCCGGGTTCCACCACGGATCGTAGTGGATGACGTAGTCGGCGGCGGTGAGGTTCAGGCCGGTGCCGCCGGCCTTGAGGCTGATGAAGAACAAGGGCGGGCCGTCGGGCGCGTTGAACTTGTCCACCCGCGCCATCCGGTCCTTGGTCCGGCCATCCAGGGATTGGTAGGTCAGCCCCCTCTTGTCGGCCCACTGCTTGAGCAGCTCCAGCATCTCCACGAACTGGCTGAAGACCAGCGCGCGGTGGCCCTCGGCGACCAGGTCGTCCACGAGCTCGCCGAAGCGCTCCAGCTTGGCGGACTCCGCCAGCACAGTGCCCGGGGGCAGCTTGAGCAGCCGCGGGTCGCAGCACACCTGCCGCAGCTTCATCAGCGCGGCCAGGATCGACACCCGGCTGCGGTTGAAGCCCACCTTGGCCATGGTGTCGTAGACCTTCTTCTTCGACTCCTCCAGGACCTCCCGGTACAGCGCCGCCTGGCCGGGGTTCATCTCGCAGTAGGCCACCGACTCGGTCTTGGGCGGCAGATCCTTGGCCACCTCGGTCTTGAGCCGGCGGAGGATGAAGGGGTGGATCCGCCGCTTGAGGCGCTCGCGGGTCTCCAGATCTCCGGCCACCTGGATCGGCTGTTCGTAGCGTTCACCGAAGGTGCTGGCCGACCCCAGGAAGCCGGGCATCACGAAGTCGAAGATGCTCCACAGCTCGGAGAGCCGGTTCTCCAGCGGGGTGCCGGTGAGCGCCAGCCGGGCCTCGGAGGGGATGGACTTGCAGGCCTGGGCGGTGGCCGAGTCCGCGTTCTTGATGTTCTGGGCCTCGTCCAGGATCACGTACCGGAACGGGATCTTGGAGAGCTCGTTCACGTCGCGGCGGATCAGCGCGTAGGAGGTCAGCACCAGGTCCATGCTGGCCAGCTGGTCCGCCCGCTCCTTGCGGTCCGCCCCGTGCCAGACGAAGGACTTGATCCCGGGGGTGAACTTCTCCGCCTCGCGCTCCCAGTTGGCGAGCACGCTGGTGGGGGCCACCACCAACGAGGGCTTGTTGCCTTCGTCGTTCTTGGCCTTCTGCAGCAGCGCCAGCGCCTGGATGGTCTTACCCAGACCCATGTCGTCGGCCAGGATTCCGGACAGCCCGTGCCGGTGCAGGAACCACAGCCAGGAGAGCCCGGCCTCCTGGTAGTGGCGCAAGGTGGCGTCCAGCCCCGGGGGCGCGGCGATCTTGGGGACCCCGGCGGTGTCCCGCAGCTCCATGATCGCCTTGCGGGCCTTGCCCTCGATCTCGGCGGTGGAGAGGTCCGCCAGCAGATCCAGCGCCACCGCCTGATACAGCGGCAGCCGGGTCTTGGTCTTGCCCGGCAGCGCGCCGGCCTCCTCCAGCAGATCCGCGGCGCGGCGCAGCTCGGCCGCGTCGGCCTCGGCGAAGGTCCCGTCCTTGAGTTCAATGTACTTGCGGCCGGAGTCCAGCCACATCCGCACCGCGCCCAGATCCACCGCCTGGTCGTCGGTGGCGAAGTCCGCCTCCAATTCGAACCAGTTCACCCCGCTCATCCCCACCCGGATGCGGGGCTTGATCTTGGGCCGGACGCGGATCTTGGTCTTCTCGGCGCCGTAGCGATCCCAGGAGTCGGGCAGCTCCTTGAGCCCCTGGGCCCAGAACTCGATCGCCGCGTCGCCGGAGGCCTCGAAGGTCCCCTGGTGGGTGTCGAACTTGAAGCCCTTCTCCAACAACAGCTTCCCGGCGGCCTTCTCGTCGGCCTCGCGGCGGCGATAGAGCTTCCTGGAGTTCTCGCCGGTGCCGCTGGCGTACCCCAGATGGGTGGCGGTGGGTGAGACCGGCACCGTGGTGTGGCCGTAGCGCGCCGCCAGCCGGCCGGAGATCTGCTCCGGGGTGCCTTCGAGGGTGAGCAGGAACTTGGGCTCGGAGGCCTCCTCCACCTCCACCCCGTCCGCCTTGAGCGTCATCCGGAAGCGCGGGAGGTGGGCGGCAAAGAAGGTCAGCACCCGGTCCAGCTGGCCGGGCGGAAACGACATCGTCGGTTCCAGCAGCCACTTGCGCAGCAGCCGGGGCGGGAACTCCGGCTCCACCGGGAACAGCGTCTGGGTGAACAGCGCGAAGGTGCGGCGGCCGGCCAAAAGCAGGCAGTCCTTGAGCCCGGCGGAGGACCCGTCCGGCAAGAACAGCTCGATGGTGGCGGCGGCGCCGTCCGGCCTGGAGACCAGGTGGATCTGCGGGCGCGCCGGCTCGGTGGAGAAGGTCAGCGGGGTGCCGCGGTAGATCACCCGGCGGTGCTTGAGGATGTCCACCAGGTCTGCCAGGTCGTCGTCGGTGAGCAGGATGCGCGCGTCGTAGCGATGCTCGTGCTTGGCCAGCTCGGTGAAGACCCGCTCGTCTGCGGGGGCGATGCGGGTGCCGGCGGTCAGCAGCCGCTTGACCTGCACCGGGCCCTTGGCCTGGGCGTCCACCCGGCGGACGTCCACCACCCACTGACGGCCGCCCTGGGGTCCGTGGGTGGGGGCGATCCGGTACAAGAACTCGTAGTCCGGCAGCGCGGAGAGACCCAGCCAGGTCTCCAGCTTGGCCAGGGCAGGCAGCGAGACCGGGTCCGGCGGAGGTTCCGGTTCGAAGGTCCGGTTCGCTTCCCGCTGCTGCGCCAGGTAGGCCAGGGCCACCGCGACCACGTGCTTGCAGTGGGGGCCGTACTTGTTCCAGGACTCGCAGTTGCAGCGCGAGTCCACCCCGTCGCCGGGGACCCGGTACACCTCGACCTCGTAGGCCCGGGAGGAGGTGCCGGTGACCTTGCCGCGAATGACGTCTGCCTCGCGGGTGATCCCCTGGACGTTCTGGGACTCGGCGTACTCCCGGCCCTTCTTGAAGGTGGTGGGCTGAACCTGGTCGCGCAGCCGCAGCAGCCACTTGGCGTCGTTGGCGGGGGGAGCGTCAGGGGTCTCGGAGGTCTGGATCTCGGCGATGGACAAGGCGCGCTCGGGTCGAAACGCGTCCAATAGCACAGCCGCGCCCCTCCAGCCCTGAATTGCTGCTCGCCCGGTCGCTCGGTGCGCACAAAAGCAGCAGGCCCCGGCCACCCAAATCGGGCGACCGGGGCCTGCTGGGAATTTCAGGTCAGCGAGAGGCTATTCCTGACCGACGTTCAGCGCCCCGAAGGTGCCGGTGACTGTCGCCGAGCCCCAGTCGGCATTGCTGTTGGTATCCGCGAGCACCGCGCGCTGCGCGGAGTTGCCCGTGGGGGTGCTGCCGGCGCCGTACCACTCCACTGCGCTGGCCTCGGCCTCGGCCAAGGTGCAGGTGTCGGTGGCGCAGGTCGCAGTCCAGACTCCAGC
>JALYOC010000144.1 GCA_030857095.1 Myxococcota bacterium
GCGCCGGACGCCCCCCGGCTGACGGACTCCGGCGCCGCGGTGAGCCGCGAGCGCGTCCTCGGAGACACCGTAGGGCAGATGTCCGCCCCCACTGAGATGCCCGAGCAGGAGACCCCGGAGCGCGGCCCGCCGGTGATGTCCCCCTTCAGCGGTCCCGCCCCCGGGCGGCCCATGTCTCCCCCCGCGTCGCTGGCCGGACTGGACCTGGAGTTGGAGGGTCTGGAGGGCCGGCTGCTCACCGAAGCGGTGGTCACCACCTCCAGCAAGCGCGCCCAGCGGCTGCAGGACGTGCCCATGACGGTGGCCTGGATCCCAGGCGAAGAGCTGGAAGGCACCGGTCAGTTCTCGCTGTGTGAGGCCATTCAGTACTTCCCCGGCATGGAGTGCCGGCGCGGGGCGATGCGCAAGGTGGCGATCAGCGCGCGCGGCCTGGGCAACAACTTCCTCTCCAACCGGCTGCTGCTGCTGCAGGACGGGCGCCCGCAGACCGATCCCTGGACGGGCCAGTTCTACGGCGACGAGACCACCCCGCTCACCAACGTGAAGCAGGTGGAGGTGATCCGCGGCCCCGGATCCTCGCTCTACGGCTCGAACGCCTTCTCCGGTGTGATCAACGTCATCCGCCGGTCTCCTTCGGACCTGATGGCCGAAGGCAGGGACTTCGGCATGGACGCCCGGATCCTGGGCGGCCAGTACAACAGCTTCCGTGGCCAGGCCACCGCGGCCGCGCGCGCCGGCCCGGTGGAGGGGTTGATCAACTACTACGGGTTCCTCTCTGACGGGCCGGACCTGCTGGGCGACCCGACCCAGGGCGTGGTGGACGAACAGGAGTGGAGCCAGGTCCACCAGGTCTCCGGGATCGTGGACATCGCCAAGGTGGTGCGGCTGGACGTGGACTTCACTGACGCCGACCTGGGCCGCCCGGGCGGCAACCAGATCTCAGCGGTGGGCACCTGCGGCCGCTGCCACTACACCCCCAATGATCGCGAGCACGTCCAGAACCTGAACGCCAACGCCCAGGCGGACCTGAGGGTGAACGACAACATCCGGGTGTTCGGCCAGGCCTACGCGCTGTTCAAGCGGCGCGAGGTGGACCTGGAGAACGTGATCACCGGCAACCTGGACACCACCCTGGGCAAGCGCAGTCGCTACGGCGGAGAGGCGCGGGCCTTGATCTCCATGGCCGACGCGCTGAGCGTGACCGTGGGCGCTGACGCCAAGTACGACGTGGTCAACAACCGGAACGTGTTCCCGGATGTGGCGGACCCCAACGGTCTGTTGACCCAGACAATCCTCGGCGCCTACGTGGACGCCGAGTTCCGGCCCCTGCCCAACCTGGTGCTGGGTGGCGGCGCCCGCTACGACCACTACCTGATCCCTGAAGCGATCTGGCAGAGCCCCAGCTCCCAGATCTCTCCGCGCGCCAGCATTGTGTACCACGTGGTGGATCGCCTGCTGACCCTGCGCACCAACTATGGCCGCGCCTTCCGCGCCCCCACCCTGTCGGAGCTGGTCATCAACCAGCAGATGTACGCCTCCACCCTGCTCGGCAACCAGAACCTGCGGGCGGAGACCCTGGACACCTTCGAGGCGGCGGTGGACTACTGGCCCTTCGACGGCGCGGCCCGCTTCACCGTCACCGGCTTCTATAACCTGGCCAAGAACTTCATCAACCAGGAGCATATGGGTGGCTCCACCTCGCAGTTCCAGAACATCGGCGACGCGCGGGTGGTGGGCTTTGAGGCGGAGGCGGCGGCGCAGATCAAGGAGATCAACTCCTCCTTCAGCCTCGCCTACCAGTTCCTGCACGCGCGCTCCCTGCCCTTCGAAGGTCGCCCCGAGGCCTGGTTGGACTACGCCCCCCGTCACCGGGTCTACTTCCGCGGGCGCACCAACATTGGCAGCGCGGCGTTCATGGAGTTCTTCGCGGTGTTCGTCTCCCAGCGCTTCGATCCCAGCGTGGAGGGTGACGCCCATGAGCGCATCTCCCTGGAGCCGTACCTCACCGCCAACGCGCGGCTGGGGGTGAACGTCACCAAGGGGATGACCGTGTCCCTGCTGGGGTCGAACATCTTCAACTCCCGTCACGAGGAGTCGTTCGGGTTCCCCGTGCCGGGGGCCTCTTTGTTCGGCGAAATCAAATACACCTATTAGTGAAAGCCTGCCTGGCCGGTGCCCGGCTGTCCGTCCGGGCTCGCCCAAATTTCCACCGCGAGGGGTGCGCTGCCTAAGATGCCGGCCGCCCCCTCGATGAATCCCCTTCCCTTCGGAAAGTACCTGCTTCTCGAACGCCTCTCCGCCGGGTTGCTCGCGGAGGTGTTCATTGGCAAGGAGCCGGGGCTGGGAGATCTCCAACGGTTGGTGGCGATCAAGCGGCTGCAGCCGACCGCCGCGCATGATGATGAGGTCAAGAGCGCCTTCCTGGATGAGGCGCGGATCAGCCTGGCGCTGAGCCACGCCAACGTGGTCCATGTGGTGGAGGTGGCCCAGGCCGAAGACTCCTACTTCCTGGCCATGGAATACGTGTCCGGAAGGAGTCTGGCGCAGGTGCTTGAACATCAGCACCGGCTGGGTCGGCCGATGTCGGTGGGCCAGGCGCTCTTCGTGGCAGTGAAGATCTGCGAGGGGCTGGACTACGCCCACCGTCGCAAGGATTCGCGCGGCAAGGAGCTGGGAATCGTCCATCGCGGGGTCTCGCCGCGGAACGTCCTCATCTCCTACGACGGGGAGGTGAAGCTGATCGACTTTGGCCTCGCCAAGGCCAGCAACCGGCTGCAGAAGACCCAGGTCGGCGTCCTCAAGGGCAAGGTGGGGTACCTCAGCCCCGAGCAGGTCCGGGGAGAGGCGGTGGATCGCCGCAGCGACATCTTCGCGGTGGGCACCGTGCTGTACGAGATGCTGACCGGGATCCGGCCGTTCGAGGCGGAGTCGGACTTCGCCTTGATGGAGAGGGTGGCCAGGGCGGACTTCACTCCCGCCACACTGGTCAACCCGGAGTTGCCGGACACGGTGGACGCCCTGCTGGGAGTGGCGCTCTCCCCGGTGGCCGCCGAGCGCTATCAGAACGCGGCCCAGTTCGCCGAGGACCTGACCAAGTACCTGCTGGCGGAGGAGACCCCCTACTCGACGAACCTGCTCTCCGACTGGATGCAGCACAGCTTCGCGAAGGATCTGGTTGCCGAGCAGGAGCGGCTGCGGCGGTACAGCGAGGTGGTGCTCCCCGCGGGCGGCGCCCCACGGTCCGCCACCCCTCCAGGCAAGACCCGGCCGCGGCTGGCCACCCCGGCCCCCGCGCCCAAGGCCCCAGCGCCGGCACCCCTCCGCGAGGCGTTCGAGACCGACTACGAGCTGGACGAGGATGATCGCACCCTCAACGAACTCCCGGAGCGGACCCAGGTGGTCAACCTGGCCAGTCTCTCCGGCGCGCCTCCCGCTCCGCGTCCACTCCCGGTGCTGGAGTCTGCTGACGGGGTGGTCAGCGGGGGAATGATGCCCTGGTCGGAGGATCCGCCTAGATCTGTTGGGGCGCCCTTCGCCGACTCGGTCCCCTTCGACTTTGCCGGCCTCCCCGCGGCGAGCACGCCTCCTCCCCGCCGCTCCCGGACGGCGCTGTTCGCCGCGCTGGGTGTGGGCTTGCTGGCGGTGCTGGGCGGAGCCGGCTGGTGGGCGCAGTCGCTCCAATCGGCTGCGGCGCCGCTGGAGGTCCCGGTGGCAAGCTCCACCGCGGTGGTGGTGGTGAAGGTCACCCCCACCGTGGAGCCGACCCAGGTCACCCTCAGCGGTCGGCTGGTTCAGCCGGGGGTGTCGGCCAGCTTTCCGGCCGGAGACTACGACCTGGTGGTCACCGCTCCGGGTTACAAGCAGCACAGCCAGCGGGTGAAGGTCTTCGAGGACGAGAAGCAGGCCATCCTCAGCGTCTTCCTGGAGGAGGAGAAGAAGGAGCAGCCGGAGGTGCTCCCTACCTTCACCGCGGTGTTCGAGGCGCCCAACGGCGCCAGGGTGTACCTGGATGGTCAGCTGATCGGCACCGCCCCCGGGGTCCGCGCAGAGGGGCTGGAGGTGAACCGCGCCTACCGCTACCGGGCGGAGAAGGACGGCTTCGTGCCTCAGAGCGACCAGCTCTCCTCTTCGCTGGTCGGGGAGCGGATGGTCAAGGTGGAGATGACCCCGCTTCCCCGGCCCTCCCGGTCTCGGGCCGCAGCCAGCGGTTCCAGTCGGGCCCAGAAGGGCCGTGGCTTCCTGCTGGTCACCAGCGAGCCGGATGGCGCGGCGGTGTGGGTGGATGGCAAGCCCACCTCCCGCCGGACCCCCATCCTCCCCAGCAACCCGCTGGTGGTGGCGGTGGGAACCCGGAAGATCTTGATCGAGGTGGGCGGGATCTCCAGTGAGCTGCTGGTGGTGGAGGTCAGGGAGGGCGAGACGGTCAGCCTGGAGGACGTGGTGCTGGACCAGCTCGCCGAGCTGTGAGGTGCGCCCGAATCACCGCTCCTTGCCACCCTGGTAGCGACGCAGCAACGCCCCGATCAGGAACGCCATCTCCATGCTCTGGGCGTAGTTGAGCCGGGGATCGCAGCCCGACTCGTAGGCGCGCCGCAGATCCGCGGCCACCAACCCCTCCACTCCTCCCACACACTCGGTGACGTTCTCTCCGGTCAGCTCGAAGTGGACGCCACCGAGCACCGAGCCCTCGGCGTGATGGACCTCAAAGGCGGTCTTCAGCTCGCTGCCGATGTCGTCGAAGGCGCGGGTCTTCAGCCCGTCCGCGGTGGTGTGGGTATTGCCGTGCATGGGATCACAGCTCCACACCACCTTGCGCCCTGCCTGCTGTACCGCGCGGACCAGGGGCGGCAGCACCGTGGCGATCTGCTGGTGACCAAGGCGGGTGATCAAGGTCAGCCGCCCTGGCTGTCCGGCAGGATCAAGCAGGTCCATCAGACGGAGGAGCTCCTCGGGCAAGACGCGCGGCCCCACCTTCACCCCGATGGGGTTCTGGATCCCGCGGAAGTACTCCACGTGCGCGCCGTCCAGGTGACGGGTCCGCTCTCCAATCCACAGGAAGTGCGCGCCGAGGTTGTAGAAGTCCGCTTCGCCCTGGCGCCGACGGGTGAGCGCCTCCTCGTACGGCAGCAGCAGCGCCTCGTGCGAGGTGAAGAAGTCCACCGCGTGGACACCCTCGCCCGCGCTGCCCAGGCTCCTGAGGTAGTCGATGGTGTCGCGGATCCGGTCGGCGATCTCGCGATACCCGGCGTGAACGCCGCTGGCAGGGATGAAGTCCAGCTGCCAATGCTCGGGCTCGCGCAGGTCGGCGAACCCGCCCTTGAGAAGCGCGCGAACGAAGTTCAAGGTCGCGGTGGAGGAGAAGTAGCCGCGCTCCAGTCGCGAAGGATCCGGAGTGCGCAGCCGGACGTCCGCCAGAAGGTCGTTCACGTTGTCGCCGCGGAACGTCGGCAACTCCACCTCGTCCACCACCTCGGTGGCGCTGGAGCGCGGCTTCGCGTACTGGCCGGCCATCCGCCCCACCCGGATGATTGGCTTTCGGGCGCCGTAGGTGAGAACCAGGCTCATCTGGAGCAGGATCTTCAGCTTGTTGACGACCGCCCGCCCCGTCAGGTCCTCAAAGCGCTCGGCGCAATCACCGCCCTGCAGAAGGAAACGCTTCCCCTCCGCAGCCTCGGCGAGCTGTTGACGAAGCAGCTGGCACTCGCCCACGGCGACAATTGGCGGGTAGTGGCGCAGCCGGGCGACCGTGTCCTCCAGCGCCGCGCGGTCCGGATAGTCGGGTTGCTGGGCCGCGACCCGGGTTCGCCATGACGTGGGCTCCCATTGACGCACCCACCCAGCTTAGCCGCAGCCCGGCGGATCCAAGGGGGAGACGCGCAGCTCAAGGTCTCCAGGTCTCCGGGTTGACGTGGGTCATTACCTGCGGCGGATGCAGCCTGAATAGGACCGGATCGGCTACCATCCCGGGGCACCCCTGGAGAGCCTCATGCTCATGGACAGCAGCCGAAACCCCCCTCGCCTCCGCCTTGGCCTCCTGGCCATGGTGATCCTCGGATCACCGCACCTGCTGTCCTGTGTGGGGGAGGACTTCCCCAACCTGGCGGAGATCGATCAGATGAACGCGCTGTGGGGGCTGCCTCAGGTGCCGGAGGACCCCACCAACCGGCATCAGGGGAACCCGGACGCGGTGGTGCTGGGGGAGGCGTTCTTCAACGACCCCCAGTTCTCCTCCTGCGGCACCGTCTCCTGTGCCTCCTGTCACACCAACGACGGGCTCACGGTCGCAGAGGCGCTTCCTCCCGGCTGTGACGGTGAGCACCCACCCCGAAATGCGCCGACCATCCTGAACGTGGCCTATTCGGATTGGTTCATGTGGGATGGCCGGTCGGACCGGCTGTGGAACCAGGCGCGCCTCCCCCTGTTCAGCCCGGTAGAGATGAACGCCACCCCGCCCCTCCTCCGGGACCGGCTCGCCTCCGGGTATGCGGCGGACTACACCGCGCTCTTCGGAACGGACCCCTCCACGGACTCGGAGGACCTGCTGGTCGCGAACTTCGGTAAGGCGATCGCCGCCTACGAGGTCACCTTGAACCGGTCGAGGTCACCCTTCGACCAGCAGCTGCAGGACTTCATCAGCGCCGCCCGGGACGGGAACGCGGAGTCCCACCCGCTCTTCCTGGGGATGAAGACCTTCATCCGGACCGGGCAGTGCGTCGTCTGTCACAAGGGGCCGACGCTCTCGGACCAGACCTTCCACAACATCGGCCTGGAGGACGCGAGCGAAGCCGCACGGGGTCGCGGGGCCATTGTCGACTTCGTCACCCAGTCGGTGTTCGGAGCGGACGGTCCGTACAGCGACGCGCCCAACTCACTGGCGACGAACCGGCTGAACAACCTGCGCACCGCGGCCGGCCCGGCACTGGCAGAGCTGGAGGGCTCCTACAAGACCCCCTCCCTGCGGAACGTGGCCCTGACCGCGCCGTACATGCACACCGGGAAGTTGGGCACGTTGACGGACGTGGTCGAGTTCTACAACCGGGGCGGTGATCCGGAAGGCGCCTTCAAGGGCGTTCGGACGAAGACCATCGTCCCACTGGAGCTCACCGACCAGGAGAAGCAGGCGTTGGTCGACCTGATGGAGTCGATGACCGGCGCGCTGGAGTGAGTCCTTGCGCGGGACCCCTGGGGGACCGCGCTCATGCATCCAAGACCCTCCGGCGCAAGGCAGGCCGCGGGCCGGTGACGCCGCTGACGTGAGCTGGTACCGTAGCCACACCGCCATGGACATCCCTGAAGACAAGACCGTCTACAAGGTCGTGGTCAACCACGAGGAGCAGTACTCCATCTGGCCCTCCGACCGGGAGAACGCCCCCGGCTGGACCGACTCTGGCAAGTCCGGGTCCAAGGAGGAGTGCCTGGCCCACATCAAGGAGGTGTGGACGGACATGCGTCCGCTCAGCCTCCGCCAGAAGATGGCCCAAGCCGCGGCCAAGAGCTGAGCGGCGCGATGCCAATCCCTCCCAGCGGCCCTGCCCGATGGAAGCTGGTGCCGCGCTTCCTGCTTAGGCGGGCCGGCTTCCCGTTCGTCTTGCTTGACCCGCTGGCCTGCGGCGGCGCGGCTGGGCTTGCCGTTCAGGTAGCGACCTCCCAGGCGGAGGCGCAGTCCATCAGGGCGGGGCTCCTTCGCGAGCTGTTCCCCGCCGAGGTCCGCGCAGCAGCCGAGCGGGGTGACAAGGCCACCTTGAAGGCGCTCTCCAAGCTGCGCAAGCGGGTGGGCCGCCAGGACCCGACCCTCCCAGACGGGGACTGGGCCCCCGGGCTCCGCGCGTCCCACCAGGCCTGGGCCGCGGCCTGGCTCGCGGCCCGCCAGGGGCGGACGGATCTGGAGAAGGTCCTGGATGGCGAGATGGGAGGCGCCCGCGCCGCCCTGCGTGAGATCTTCCAGCGCCCCCCCGTCCGGGAGGCCCTGTGGCTGCTGTCGCCAGACGTCCTGGCCACCCGTGAGCGGGAGCTGGACGCGGCGCCGTCCCCGCAGCCCGACTCCCATGAGCGCGCGCTCGAGCGCAGGCTCTACGCGTTCGCCCAGCGACTGGCGGCCAAGAACGAGACCACCAGCTTCTTCGGCCCCCTGGCCTACGGCGCTGTCACGCCCGAGGTGTCCGGGACCACGTTCGGCCCGGAGGCGCCCTCGGGGGTGCTCAAGCGTGAGGCGTTCGCCGCCTTCTGGGCGGTGGCTGCCCTGGGCAAGGCCATCTCCCGCGACCCGGTGATTCGCCGCGCCCTCCCGGTCCGTCGCATCGCGGTGACCTCCATCGACGGCACGGTGGGCCGGGCGCCAAACGGCGCCCTGATCAACGTCCCGGAGGGTGCCGCTCGCCTGTTCGCGCGGGTGGACGGGGTCCGCACCACGGCGCAGTTGGCCGAGGGGCTGGGCCTGCCCCCCGACGCCGCGGAGGCCCTGGTCCACACCCTGGAGCGCGGAGGGTTCCTGCGCCGCGACCTGGAGCCACCCTCCACCACCTCGCGCCCCCTGGAGGTCCTGCGCCGCGAGCTCCCCAAGGTGCCCGAGGCCAAGCCCTGGGAAGAGGCGCTGGAGGGCTTCGAGGCCCTGCTCCGTCGGTTCGAGCAAGCGGACCTCCCTCGGCGCCGGGAGGTGCTGCGCGAGGCGGAGGCGCTCTTCGAGAAGGCCAGCGGTCAGCCGGCGCGCCGGGCGGCGGGCAGGACCTATGCTGATCGCACCATCCTCTACGAAGACTGCCTGGGGGATCTGCTGCCGGTGCGGATGGGCGAGGACGAGGCGGCCCGTCTGGAGGTCGCGCTGGGACCGGCGCTGGAGCTGGGGGCGCGCTACGGCAAGCTTCGCACCGCGGCGGTGGTCACCCTTGCCACCCAGGTGTTGGGGGAGCTGGGCGGCCGGGCCTCGTTCCTGGCCTTCTCCGAGGCGCTGGACGGCCGCATCGCCGAGGGAGCCATCGAGCCGCTGCTGGGCCCCGCGCGCGCGTTCCTGGACGCGCTGGGGAGCCGGGTCAAGGCCGCGTCCGACGGACGGGTTGCAAGGCTCTCGCCGGACGACCTCCAGGCGCTGGGGACGGCGGGCGGAGAGGGGCGCTTCGCCAGCCCGGACGTGATGGTGATGGGCGAAGGCCCTGGGCCGCGCTACGTGATCGGCGAGGTCCACCCGTACGTCTATGCCTGGGGCTCGCAGAACCAGTTCGCGCCGGATCCCCAGGACCTGCAGGCCATCTTCCGCGCCGACCTGTCTCCCTGGGGTGGCCCGGAGCGGCTGGCCACCGTGCTGAGGCGGCGTCGCCACAAGGGGTTGGTGAGCGACGCCTTCCCGGGGACCTTCATCGAGGTCACCGGACGCTCGGCGCTGGATTCGTCCCGGTCCCTGGCCATCGGTGACCTCTGGGTGGAGGCCGGAACCGGGGGGCTGCGCCTGATGGGGCCCAGAGGAGAGCTGCGGCTCTACGCCGGCGAGGACGACCACCCGCACCTGCGCGCCTTCGCGCCGCCGCAGGTGGAGATCCCACCCGTCCGCCTGGGCGAGCACACCCCCCGGATCGAGATCGGGGGCCTGGTGCTCCAGCGCGAGCGCTGGCAACTGGCCCAGGGGACGCTGGAGGCGGTGGTCGCTGCCCGGACCCCAGCCGAGACCCTGCTGGAGGTGACCCGGGCCCGGGTCGAGCGCGGCTGGCCCCGGTACCTGTTCGCCCTTAGCCCCACCGAGCCCAAGCCCTTGTGCATCGATCTGGAGAATCCCTTCGCGCAGTCCATGCTGCAGCGGCTGCTCTCGCTGGGCCCGGTGACGCTCTCGGAGATGCTCCCCGATCCCGCCCACCTGTGGCTGCGGCGCTCGGGCGGTGCGCACACCTCGGAGCTGCGGATGGCCATGGTGCGTGACCTGGAGTGACTCAGGCTTAGATCGCGAACCGGAGGCCCAGCCCCAGCTGGCCCATCGGGACCGGCCTGCCTCCCAGCCCGGGGACCAGCCCCTCGTCCCACCCCAGCCGGAACTCCCCGCCTCCGTGCCCCAGCGGAACGGAGACGAACAGCTCGATGAACATGTCCTTGAGGACGCGCAGGGAGAGGTCCACGCGCGCCAGGTACGTTTGATCGCTGAGGTTCCCGAGCAACGCCCCGGTGACGTTGAAGGCATCCAGGAAGTCCTGGTACGAGTAGGTGGCCAGCGCGGCGGCGTACCACTGTCCGGCGTAGAAGGGCTGATAGCTCCCCTGGGCGATGAGCCAGGGAAGGATCGCGGGATCGGAATAGCCGAGGGGGTTGTGGTAGCCCTCCACGGCCAGGGAAAGCGTCCGTTTCTCGTTGAACTGGTGAACCCAGGTGATCCCGGCAGTGCCCGAGAGCTGGAAATAGTCAGGGATGTAGCGCTCGTAGCGGGCGGTGTAGTCGGTGGTGGCGCTGGCTCCGGAAGCCTCGCGCCACATCGGCAGGTCCGGCGTCCTGCGCAGGCCGACCTCCGCGTGCAGGTCCACCGGCCCGACCGCGGTGGAGAGGTCAATGCCGTAGCGGGGGCCCCTGCCCTGGATGAAGACCGCCGTCCCCGAGACCTCCGCGCCCAGGACCACCACCTCACCGCGCAGCGCCGTCCCGAACTGCAGGGGCTGCTTCTCGGGACCACGGGTGTTCACCAGCCCAAGAACGTAGAGGTTGGTGGCCAGGTCCGGCAGGGGCACGTTCAGCTTGACCATGTCGGTGCCGATCCGCTCGTCGAACGGGGCCAGCGGATTGAGTCGGGGCGGGGTGAGGAAGTCGGTAGGGTTCCACAGGCGCCCCGAGCCCCACTTCACCCGCTGCCGTCCTGCGGTGACGAAGACACGCTTGGCGATGTCGAAGTTGACCCAGAGCTGATCGAGCGTCACGGACGGGTTGAGATTGGCGGGGTCGGTGACCGAACGCATCGGTTCGTAGAGCAGCCGCCCCAGCACCATTGCCCGAAGGCGCTCGTTGGGACGTCCATCCAGGTACAGGTCCAGGAGCATGGGCGCGCCGGTGGCCACCGCCAGCTGCTGGGGTTCTCCGACCGGGCGGGTCGAACCCAATTCCGTTACGCTGCGCAAGTAGAAGAGCCCGCCGATCTTGAGCGGGTCGTCCATCAGCGACTCCGAGGTGGTCAAGGCCGCAGCGTTCTCATCCTCTCCAGACCCGCTCTGGGTGTCCCCCACCTCGCCGAAGACCGCGTCGCGCGCGTCCGGCTCGCCCGGGCTCTCCTCCTCGTCCTCTCCGGAGGGCGGGGAGGTGGCCGTCTCCGTTCGGGGCGCGCGCTCGGTGGGCACGTAGACGAAGTTGAAGACGGTGTTGCCGTCCTTCTGGAAGAAGACCGCCAGCCCAAGCCTGGGGTACAGGTAGTAGACGCGCGTGTCTCCGGAGATCTTCTCGACGTAGCAGGCCTTGCCCTTCTCAGGGGTCTCGGCGCACGGCGGCCCGTAGGTGGCCACCACCAGCGCCTTGGAGATCTTCGACGAGGGAAAGACGTCGATCCGGTCCACGATGAGCGTGGAGGTGTCCACCCGGAAGTGCGTCTGGCGCGTCCCGGCGATCCCCCTCGTGCCCAGGTAGACCAGGATCTCCCGGTCGCTCACGGTGGTGACCTTGGCGGGCTCTCCGAACGCGGTCAGGACGTCCTGACGGGTGCTCTTGCCGGGGGTGATGTGCTTCCAGGAGTAAGCCTGCCCAGGTAGGGCGGCAAGCATTCCAAGGACCAGGAGGAGGTACTTCATGCTCGGTGACTCAGGCGAGCTGCGCTCGGACACGCGTGGGGTGCGTACCGGTGCGGCCCTGGATCCGGCCGTCCGCGAGTTGGACAACGGCGTTCGCCTGGGCCATCACGTTGGCGTCATGGGTGGAGAAGATGAAGGTCATCCCGTTCTGCTGGTTGAGGCGCTTCATCAGGTTGATGATCGTCTGGCCAGTCACCGAGTCGAGGTTGGCGGTGGGTTCGTCGGCCAAGATGATCTGGGGCTGGGTCACCAGGGCCCGAGCGATGGCGACCCGCTGGCGCTGTCCACCGGAGAGCTCGTTCGGTCGGTGACGCGCGTGTCCAGCCAGCCCCACCTCCTCCAACAGCGCCTCCACGCGCGCGGCCCGCTCCTGGGATCGGAGCTGGCCCTGGAGCAGCAGTGGCAACTCCACATTCTGGGAGACCGAAAGGACCGGGATCAGGTTGAAGCCCTGGAAGATGAACCCGATCGCCTTGAGGCGGAGCTCGGTGAGCCCGCGCTCGCCAAGCCGCGAGGTGTCCTGGCCGGCCACGTGCACCACCCCCGAGGTGGCGGTGTCGACGCAGCCGATCAGGTTCAGCAAGGTGCTCTTACCGCTGCCGGATGGGCCCGCCACCGAGAGGAAGTCCCCGGCCTCTACTTCCAGGGAGACCTCCCGCAGCGCGGGTATGAGCACGCGGCCCAGCGCGTACTCCTTGCTCACGTTCTGGATCGAGACGATGGCCGCCATGCGGCGTTGAGTATAGCCGGCCCTCCACCCGGGAGTCAGCCGATGTGAGTGCCCGGCACGCCTGCTCGGTCGCACGGTGCGAGGAGCCGGGGCTCTGCTACTATGACAACCGATGAGCCCACCGCAATCTGGCTCCGCCCTGGCGGAGCGACGCCCACCCGATCCGGAGCTGCTCCGAAGGGTCCTCGCGCTGGCGCCGCTGTTGCGGCCCACGCCGGTGGTGCCCCTGCGGACACAGGGCCTCGAGCTGTACGCCAAGCTGGAGTTCCACAACCCGTTCGGAAGCATCAAGGACCGGACTGCGTACTGGATCCTCAAGGGTGCGGTGGAGCGGGGCGAGCTGCGCTCTGGGGCCACCGTGGTGGAGTCCTCGTCCGGAAACTTCGCCTTCGCCCTCGCCGGGTTCGCGAAGCTGCTCGGGCTCCGCTTCGTCCCGGTGATCGACCCCAACATCACCGGCGTGACCGAGTCGTTCCTCCGGCGCACCTGCGACCGGGTGGTGAAGGTCGAGGAGCGAGACGAGACCGGGGGATACCTGGGGACGCGGCTGCGGAAGGTCCAGGAGCTGTGCGCGGAGATCCCCGGCGCCTACTGGCCGAACCAGTACGGAAACCCCGACGGGATGGACGCCCACTACCAGCTCACCGGGGCCGAGCTCTGCCAGCAGCTGGAGCGGCTGGATCTGGTGTTCATCGGGGTGAGCACCGGCGGGACCATCGCCGGCGTCTCCCGGCGGCTGAAGGAGCGCTTCCCGGCGGTCAGGATCGTGGCGGTGGACGCTGTTGGCTCGGTGATCTTCGGCGGCGCGCCCCAGAGGCGGCACATCCCGGGGATCGGCGCCAGCGTGGTGCCGGAGCTGGTGGCGCACGCGCGGATTGACGAGGTGGTGATGATCCCCGAGCGCCAGACAGCCGAGGCCTGTCAGGCCCTCCTCTGGGAGCACGGGCTGTTCGTGGGTGGCTCCTCCGGGAGCGCCTTTGCCGCCGCCCGGCAGTACCCCGTTCTGATGAAGGCGCAGAAGCCGCCGGTGGCGGTGTTCATCTGCCCGGACCGGGGGACCGCCTACCTGGAGACTGTCTACAACCCAGGCTGGGTGGCTCGGCTGACCTGAGGTCCCGCTGAGGGCTCCCCCGCGGATCTGGGCTAGCCTCTCGCGCTGGACGGCACCCGTCGCCTGCTCAGCTGGCGGCCGCGGAGCACCAGCTCCTGGCCGAGCGCAACCAGCCGTCGTTCGACGTCCAGGTTGACCGGCCGTCCGTCCTCGCCGAACGCATGCGCGGCGTTGGCCACGATGACCTGGCGCGGAATCACCCAGCTGCTCGTCTCGCGGAAGACCGATCTCAAGTGCTCCAGCGCCTGTCCCTGGCCGTTGGACCCTCCGCCCACAACAATCAGCGCCACCACCTTGTCGGCCAGCTCGTCGTAGAGGTGGTCCAGGGCATTCTTGAGAACGCCGCTGTAGCTGTCGTGGTAGACGGGAGTCGCGATCAGGAGCGCCTCGCAGGCCCGGACGCTCGCTCGGAACGCCTGGACCGCCGGATCCGGTTCGGTGGCGGATTCGTCCAACAGGGGAAGGCGCGGGGCCGCCAGGTCCAACAGCGTCACGTTTCCGCCTGCAGCCCTGGAAGCCGCGGTCGCCACCTCCAGCGCCTTCCGCGTCATCGAGTTGGTTCGCAGGCTTCCGGCGAACGCCAGGATCTGGGTCATCCCTTTCCCTTCCCGGCCGCAGCCGCGGCGGAGGCCACGGTCGTAAGCGTAGCAGGCCCGGCGGCGGGCCGACTACAATCGCGGACCTTGGCGCCTTCCTGGTTCCCGTTTCTTCGTCCCCAGCCGGACCCGAAGGTGCGGCTGCTGTGCCTCCCCCACGCTGGCGGTACGGCGTCCCTGTACCGGCTCTGGGCCCGGGGCCTCCCGGCCGGAATCGAGGTCTGGGCAGCGCAGCTCCCCGGCCGCGAGACGCGTCTGTCGGAGCCTCCCCACCGGCGGATGGCGCCGCTGATCGACTCCCTGGTGGAGGCGGTGGCACCCGCGATGGATCGCCCGGTGGTCATCTTCGGCCACAGCCTGGGTGCGCTGATCGCCTTCGAGCTGGCGCGCGCCCTGAGGCGGGCCGGGCTGCCTTCCCCGGCGCTGCTGGCGGTGTCGGGGCGCGAGGAGCCGACTGTGCCGAGCCGGGTCCCCGGCATCCACGAGGCTCCGGAGGCGACCTTGATCAGCCACCTGAAGGGACTCCAGGGCACTCCGGCCGAGTTGCTGGAGGATCGCGAGCTGCTGGAGCTGCTGCTGCCCGTGCTCCGGGCGGACTTCGAGCTGCTGAACACCTACGCCTTCACCCCCGCGGAGCCGCTCGGGTGTTCCCTGGTCGCACTGGGAGGGGCCCGCGATCCGGTGGTGGCGCCGGATGCCCTGGAGGGCTGGGCTGCGCACACCACGCGGTTCGTCGGGCCACGGGTCTTCGAGGGCGGCCACTTCTATCACCTCTACCGGCGCGAAGAGGTCCTCCGGTCGCTGATGGGCGAGCTGGGC
>JALYOC010000153.1 GCA_030857095.1 Myxococcota bacterium
GAGCAGCAGCGGCGCCGGGAGCAGCAGCGGCGCCGGGAGCAGCAGCGGCACCGGGAGCAGCAGCGGCGCCGGGGGAGTCGGAGAGCGCGTCCCCGTCCCCAGGGGTCTGCTCGCCGGTGGCGGCGCCCTCTGCGGAGGCCTCCTCCGGGGCGACCCCGGCGTCGGGCGTTCCAGAGCGGGCCTGCTCCCCGGCGGAGCTCTGGGTCGTGAGCAGCGCCGGGCGCGCGGAGAGGGAGGGATCCAACGACAGCAGGACGGTCAGCAAGACGGCATTCAGCATGGGCGGGCGGACTCTAGGTCCAAGGGCCAGATTGGCTCAATCGAACATCCCGTGCAGGTAGAACCGCCCATCCCGGGCGTCGCGGAACACCCAGGCCGGCCCCAGCCCGTCGAACTGGACCCGGAAGTAGTCCCGGCTGAAGGGTTCGCTGCCCCACCACTCGCCGCACAGCCGCTCCGGGCCGCTGACCGAGGTCACCTGGCGGCTGCGCCCCAGCACCCGGGCGCCGGAGATCACCCCCCTCTCATCCACGAACGCCTCCAGCTGGGCGGCCTGGGCGAACAGCCGCGAGGGCCGCTCCAGCAGCGCCGCGTCCACCGGGCCCGCGGCCTGCTCCCGCTCCTGCTGCAGCTCCTCCAGCAGTCCCCGGGGCCGTTGCTGGGGTCGGAAGGGCCGGGAGCGGTACGCCCCTTCCGGCCGGTGCCAGGCCTCCAACTCCGCGGAGAACAGCGAGTCCTCCCCCAGGGCGGTGGACAGCCGCGCCAGCACCACCTCCAGCGCGGCGTCCCCTTGCGGCCCCTCCCCCAAGGAGAGCTGCTGCCCCCGGTCCTCGCAGTCCTCGTCGATCCGGACGCCCAGCGCGGACACCGGGTTCTCCAAGGTCAGAGCCGAGATCCGGTGCTTGGCCAGATCCAGCAGCAGCCGGGTCTGGGCGGTGGGCCGGGCCAGGGTCAGCCCCACGCTGCGCTCCCCGGAGGGATCCAGCCGCAACCTCAAGGTCAGCCGGACCGCCGCCCGCTGCCGCCCCGCCAGCCGGGCGCAGGTCCGGTCCAGCGCGGTCTTGAGCGCGAACAGCAGCGGCTCCACCGACTCCGCCGGCCAGTCCAGCTGGACGGTCTCCTCCAGCACCTCCGCTACCCGGGCCGGCACCAGCACCCGGTCATCCTCCCCCCGGCACAGCCGGTGCGCCCCCAGCCCGCTGGCCCCCAGCCGGGCCACCACCGCCCCGGCCGGCAGCGCCGCCACCTCTCCCAGGGTGGTCAGCCCCAGGGACCGCAAGGCGGCAGTCTGCGCCGCGCCCACCCCCTCCAGCGCGGCCAGGGGCAGCGGGGCCAGCGCGGCCTGCGCCCCTCCCGGCGGGATCACCCGGGTCCGCTCCCGCTCCCCATACCGGGCCACCGCCCGGGCGGTGAACAGCTGGGAGGCAACCACCGCCCGCCCCTGGTAGCCGTGGCCGGCGCAGCACTCCAGCACCCGGGCCAAAAGCCCCTCCTCGCCCCCGAACAGCGGCGCCGCCGAGGCCTCCAGCCACACCCCATCCGGCGCGGCGATCTGGAAGGCCGGCCCCAGGGCCAGCAAGGCCTCCCCCAGCGAGCCCAGCGCCCGGGCCTCCTCCGGGGGAAGGAACGGCAGCGCCAACAGCTCTGGGCACAGCGCAGTGGCCCCGGTGAGGGTCATCCCCCGGCGGGCGCCCAGCCGCCCCGCCGCATCCGAGACGAAGGCCACCTCCCGCTGCCCCCGCACCTCCGCCACCAGGGCCAGGGCCCGCCCCCGCAGGGAGGGGGTCTCGGTCAGCCGCCGCTGGACCGGAAAGCGCGGAAGGTGGACGTAGAGCACCCGCATCGCGAAGGTCACCCACCCCTTCCCAGGCTGGCGCCCAGGGGGGGCATCCGGATGTCCCGCCCCGGCCGCTGGCCACAGATCCCCCGGGTGCCGTTGCGGACCTCCGAGCTGCGCACCCGTTGGTAGGGGGCCTCGTGCGGCCCCCGGCCATCCGCGGTCAGCGGTTCGGCGGGCAGCGCCGCCCGGGTGTCCAGCCCACACAGGGGCGGACCTCCCCCCGGAATCAGCGAGGACCACGGCACCTGGGCCCAGGCGCCGATCCCCCCCGCACGGCTGCGCAGGATCTCCACCCGGAAGGTCCCGCCCAAGGAGAGCTCTGGGGTGGGCGGGGTGGCGGTGACCTCCCGCCGGGAGGAGGCGCGCGCCCCCTGGGCCTCCAGCCGCAGCCGCAAGGCGGCGTCCGCCGGCGCCTCCGGAGGGGTCAGCAGCAACAGCACGCCCCCGCCGTGGACCGCGGCGTCCATCAGCTTGCGGGACTCCGGCAGGGTCAGCCGCACCCCGGTGTGGGTCAGATCCAGCACCACGCAGGCAAAGGCGCCGCTGCGGACCAGCTGCTGCGCGGTCCACACCAGCTGCCGGGGGTTCTTGGGCCGGACGATCAGCAGCCGCCGCAGATCGGCGCCCAGCGCCGCCGCCGCCGGGGGGTACAGTTCGCGGGGGCCGTCCACCCAGGCCGCCAGCCGGTTCTCCCGGTGCGCGGCAGCCACCGCCCTTAGGGCCAGGCTGGTCCGCCCGGACGCGGCCTGGCCGGTCAGCTCCACCGTCTGGCCCAGCGGCAGCCCGCCCTGGGGAAGCAGCCCGTCCACCTCCGGGATCCCGGTGCGCAGCGCCGCCAGGTAGCGCCGGGGCGCCGCCTGCAGCTTGCGGATCTTCTCCCGCAACAGCTCCAGCTTCGCCGAGGCCGCGCCCCCCTCCACTGCCCCTGGCTGTGCCGTCTCCACCGCCGCTGCCATGACGCTTCGACCCTTCCTGTGAGCCCCTCGCCAGGAACACTGCTGCACCGATGTTCAGTATGCAAGCGGGTCTGACATCCCAGCGGAATGACGGACGAAAAAACGCGCCGGAGCCGATTTACCGGCCCGCGGCGCGTTGTCTTCCTTCGTTCAGCCTTCGTCCCAGACAGTGCCTGGACAGGCCGACACCTACGCCCGGACGCCTGCGCCGATCAGCCGGCGCACAGCAGCTTCACCTCGACCCGGGTGTCGCTGGGCAACCGCTGGCAGGTCCCCTGGAAGTTGACCCGGGCCGCGCGCTCAACGGTGGCCTCCTCGAAGGTGAAGCCACCGTTGGAGAGGGTGCAGGGCACCACGGTTCCATCCGCCCGGGTGATGTTCACCACCAGCAGCGCGGGGTCGGGGATGTTCATCACCTCCATGGAGGAGATGGAGTTGGCCAGATCCGCGATGGCGATCAGGCTGTCCCGGAAGGACGGCTTGCAGATCGAGTCCAGGTTGGTCAGCGTCGGGTCGAACAGCTGGGCCATCTCCTTCTGCCGGCGGCCGGGCTGGAACGAGGTGGGGCAATCCACGTTGCGCAGGGTGCCGTTGTCCAGCACCTCCCCCACCTCCTTGTTCGTCTGCCCCACCGGGGCGATGGCCGCCCACAGCACCTCCCGGCGGCCCCCCTTGCTGTCCTTGAGGCCGCGCAGGAAGTCGAAGTACTGCTGGCTGGAGGTCAGCTTCTCCCGCTGTTCATGACACCAGTCCACGCCGCCGGCCTGGCCCACCGCCACCTGGGCGCGCTGACCGGGCTCCAGCAGTTCGCTGCAGTCGTCCTCGTCGGAGATCACCGCCACCAGCAAGCGGGCCCCGTCCCGCAGGAAGCCACGGGTGCCGCCCTCCGCCACGCTCTCACCGGAGAGCGGCAAAGTGAGCGCCCGGCGAACTGCCTCGAAGGGCGTCTCCTGTCCCGAGCCGTTGGTGCCCACCTGGATCAGCCGGCCGAACTTCTCCAGCAGCTGGGGGTCGCCGGGCAGCAGCATGCGCTCGCCCTCTCCCCCGTCCGGAACCGCCTGCAGCCGCCCGGCCTGGCCCAGCGCGGCATACTCGCGGAACGAGCTCCCGCCGTCGGGCAGCTGGGCGTTCTGGTACACGCTGGTGGTGATCACTGCGACGCGGAAGTCCTGCTCCAGCCCGCCGCCAGCCTCCAGCGCCTGGATGAAGGCCGGAAGCTCGGTGGCCACGGCCGCCTGCTCCTCCTTCATCGATCCAGAGTTGTCGATCACGAACAGGATGTCCGTCTGGACCGCCTGGATGATCGGCGCCTCCAGCTGACACCTGCCGGGAACGGTGGAGAGCGGATCGTTCACCGGAGACCCGCAGGTCACCAGCACGACAGCAGCCGAGAGGATTGCGACCGATGGCCAAAGCCAGTTCACGCGATTAGTGGATGGGTGCATGTTCCCGACCTGCGACCAGCGCCTCCGGACCCTTCAGGCGATTCGCGTGCCAGAAGCATGCCCCAGACGGGCCGGGCAAGCGAATTTCGTCCCGTATCTGATTGTGCAGCTGCAAAAGTTCACGGTGCCATTTGCCAGTTGGCCATCGATAGTTACGTTCAGTCACCAGTCACACCCAGCTTGGGGAGAACCTGACAGCCATGTCCGATGAGAAGAAGAAGCAAGGCCAGTCGGCTACCGCGATGGCCTCACCGATGACCCCGCCTGGGACCATCAACAAAGAGGACATCCCGCAGGTCCTTCCGATCCTGCCTTTGAGAAACTCGGTCTTCTTCCCCGGCGGGGTGCTGCCGCTGGCGGTGGGACGGCAGAAGACCATCGCCTTGATCAAGGACGCGGTGCGCGACGATCAGGTGATCGGCGTGGTCACCCAGCGCCGCGCCGAAGAGGAGGATCCCGGGGCCCAGGATCTGTACTCGATGGGGACCGTCGCCCGGATCGTGAAGCTGCTGAAGATGGGCGAGGACAACTACTCCCTGGTGGTCCAGGGCCTGGCCCGCTTCCGGGTGGTGGAATTGGTCCAGGAGGCCCCGTACCTCAAGGCGCGGGTGGACGCGGTGGAGGACCGCACCTCGGCGGAGAACGTCGAAGTGGAGGCCCTGGGGATCAACCTCAAGAAGCTGGCGCGCGAGGTGATCGAGCTGATGCCCGAGCTGCCCGCCGCCGCCACCGAGCTGGTGGAGTCCATCACCCATCCCGGTCACCTGGCGGATCTGATCGCCGCCAACGTGGACGTGCCGATCGAGGAGAAGCAGGCCGTCCTGGAGACGGTGGATCTGAAGGCGCGGATGAAGCTCGTGTTGGAGCTGCTGAACCGCAAGCGGGAGATCCTCAAGCTCTCCAACAAGATCGACTCCGCCGTGAAGGGCGAGATGTCGAAGACCCAGCGTGAGTACTACCTGCGCCAGCAGCTCAAGGCGATCAAGGAAGAGCTGGGGGAGATGGGCGAGGAGGAGGAGGAGCTGGACGAGCTGCAGGAGCGGATCAAGAAGGCCGGCCTGCCTCCGGACGTGGAGAAGGTCGCCCAGAAGGAGCTCAACCGCCTCAAGACCATCCCCGCCGCCTCCTCCGAGTACACGGTGGCCCGCACCTACCTGGACTGGATCGCGGACTTGCCGTGGTCCAAGCAGACCGAAGACAACCTGGACATCGAGAACGCGCGGTCGATCCTGGATGCCGATCACTACGGCATCAAGAAGGTGAAGAAGCGCATCCTCGAGTACCTGGCGGTGCGCAAGCTGAAGAACGACATGCGCGGCCCCATCCTCTGCCTGGTCGGTCCTCCGGGCGTGGGCAAGACCTCGCTGGGTCAGTCGGTGGCCAGGGCGACCGGCCGCAAGTTCGTGCGGCTGTCCCTGGGTGGCGTGCGCGACGAGGCGGAGATCCGCGGACACCGCCGCACCTACGTGGGCGCCCTGCCCGGCCGCTTCATCCAGTCGATGAAGAAGGCAGGCACCCGCAACCCGGTGATGATGCTGGACGAGATCGACAAGCTGGGCGCCGACTTCCGCGGCGACCCGTCGGCGGCGCTGCTGGAGGTCCTGGATCCGGAGCAGAACAACAGCTTCTCCGACCACTACCTGGACGTGCCGTTCGATCTCTCCAAGGTGATGTTCATCGCCACCGCCAACCAGCTGGATCCCATCCCCGGCCCGCTGCGGGACCGCATGGAGATCATCGAGCTGTCCGGCTACACCTTCGAGGAGAAGCTGCAGATCGCCAAGATCCACCTGATCGGCAAGCAGCTGCGTGAGCACGGCCTCTCGGCGGATCACATCGCCATCGACGACGACGCGCTGATGACCCTGATCACCACCTACACCCGCGAGGCGGGCGTTCGTAGCCTCGAGCGCCGGATCGCCGATGTCTGCCGCTCGATCGCGGTGGAGGTCGCGGGTGGCAAGCTGGAGAAGCAGACGGTCAACGGAGAGCGGGTCAAGGAGATCCTGGGCCCGGATCAGTACTACTCCGAGGTCGCCGAGCGCACCGAGGTTCCCGGCGTGGCCACCGGCCTGGCCTGGACCGCGGCAGGCGGAGACCTGCTGTTCATCGAGGCCACCAAGATGGCCGGCAAGGGCGGAATGGTCCTCACCGGTCAGCTGGGGGACGTGATGAAGGAGTCGGCGCAGGCCGCCCTCAGCTATCTGCGCAACCGCGCCGAGAACCTGGGGATCCCGGCGAACTTCCTGGAGAAGACCGACCTGCACCTGCACTTCCCCGCCGGGTCCATCCCCAAGGACGGCCCCTCGGCGGGCGTGACCATCCTCACCGCGCTCACCTCGCTGATGACCGGGATCCGCGTCCGGCACGACACCGCGATGACCGGCGAGGCCACCTTGCGCGGGCTGGTGCTGCCGGTGGGTGGCATCAAGGAGAAGGTCCTGGCCGCGCACCGCGCGGGCATCAAGCGGATCATCCTCCCCGAGCGCTGCCGCAAGGACCTGCAGGACGTCCCCGACCAGGCCAAGAAGGAGCTGGAGTTCATCTTCGTCACCAAGATGGACGAGGTGCTCAAGAACGCGCTGGAGAAGGATCCGTTCATCAGCAAGCCGGCGGACGTTCCCGCCTCGGCGGCCGACGCGCCGGAAGTCCGGGCGTAGCGGTCCCTTCGCACCAGTGATTCGCCCCGGGGCCCC
>JALYOC010000110.1 GCA_030857095.1 Myxococcota bacterium
CCGGAGACCTTGATCACCAGCTTGCTGCCGGAGCTCTGGATGTCGGTCTCCAGCTCCTTCTCGAAGCCGATCAGCACCCGGGCGATCGCCGAGGCGTCAGACCCGTAGCTGGCGGTCTTGATCGCGGTCACCGTGCCGTTGCCCACCTGCATCTCGTCGGGGACGCCGGCGAACACCGCCTCCGAGATGTCGATCACCAGCCGCGGCGGATCGGTCATCGTAAAAGTCGTGAAGTTGGGCTTCTTGGTGCCGGTGATCTCGATCGAGCGGCCCTTCACCTCCACCTTGGAGATGGTGTTCAGACCCACCCCCTGCGCGAGCGCCAGGGCGGGAACAAGCAAGCTGAGGGCCGGGACGAGCCTGCGAAGCATCATGATCAAGCGCCCTTGAAAGTGAGGTACGGGAGGCCGAAATCTACCGCCCCCCGGCAAGGCAACCAACTTTCTACCTCCGCGAGAGGTCACCAGGCGGCAGTTTGCGCCGGTGGGACTCGATCCGGGGCAGCGACGGCGTCCGCTGTCGGTGGGTCACCGCGTACTCGATCAGGTTCTTGATGTCGTAGCAGATCTGCCGGATGTCGTGCCCCATGGTCAGCTCGATGTGGCTGTTGCCCTTCACCGGACGCCACAGCAGATAGTCGCTCTTGGCCGCCCGGTAGACGCTGCGGGTGGAATCCACCGAGGCCAGCGGATCCATGTCCCCGAAGATGATCGCCATCGGGATCCGGATCTTGGAGAAGCCGCGCTTGAAGTCGTAGCCGGTGCGGTAGCAGCGCAGCTCGCCCTTGCGGATCCAGCGGGCGAACTGTTCGATCACCCCGCGTGGCTCGCGCTCCCCGCCCTCCCGCAGCAGCCAGCGGATGTCATCCACGCTGACCCGGTCCAGGTTGGAGAGCCAGTTGACCCGCTCCAGCACCCGGCCCACCAGCGGGTTGAGCTCCGCCGCCGCCAGCGACCGCTCCAGGGTCTTGAGCCAGGCGTCCACCGGCAGATACCGGAACCTGGCCTCCGCCAGCTGCTCCGCGCTCTCCGCCACCTCCTCCCCGGTCCGCCGCAGCAGCCGGGAGACCCGGGATCCTACAAGCCGGGAGGAGAGCCTCCGGGCCTTGGTGTTCAGGTTCAACGACCCATAGGCCAGATCCACCGCCACCGCGAACAGCGGGGTGGAGAGGGCGACGGCCCGCAGCAGAGGAAAGCCCCGCCCCAGATCGGAGGCCGACCCGATGGTGATCAGCCCCTCCAGGTCGTCGTGGATGCCGGCGTACCCGTAGGCCAGCATCCCGCCCATGGAGTGGCCGCAATAGAAGATCTTCTCCCTGCGGGTGATCCGCTTGACCCCCTTCACCGCCGCCGGAAGGTCGTAGAGGAAGTAGCTGTCGATGTCCCAGTCGTAGTCCAGATCCTTGGGGACCGGCCGGCCGAAGCGCCGGGCGCGCTCCCGCTGGAACTCCAACGAACTCTTCCCGTGCCCGCGCAGCTCCAGGATGTGGATGTCCAGCCCGAAGAACAGCAGGTTCTTGACGAACTCCCCCGAGGTCCAGGCGTGGCGGTTCTGGGAGAAGCCGTGCACCAGCAAGAGCGGCTCGCCAAACAGCCCCTGGGAGAACTCCTGCCGGATCGGGCGGTAGCGGGTGATCACCAGGGACCAGCCATCCGCGGTCTCCACCACGTACTTGGTCTTGGTGTACAGGCTGCGCGCGTCCACCTCGTCCACCGACGGGGTGACCGGTTCTTGTGGAACCGCTTCAGCTTTCCAGTCGGGAGCGCGCATGACCCTGCTTCAATCTAGGGGCCGTTGCCGCATTGCGCCAATGCCGGCGTTCACTTCCGGAAGTGCGACCGGGCCGCCCCGACCAGGAAGAGTGATCCCGCACACACCACCACGTCCCCCGGGGCCGCCGCCTCCAGCGCCGCCTCCAGCGCCTCCCCCACCGAGGGGTGGACCGACACCCGGGAGCAGGCCGAGTGGGCCTGGGGCCGCGAGTCCTGGGGGTCCAGGGAGCGGGGGCTGGGAACCGGACAAAGGTGGATGGAGGCGCAGCCGGGAAAGAGCGTGGCCCGGATCGCCGAGTGGTCCTTGTCCGCCAGCACCCCGAACACCAGGTGGACCGGCCGGGCGCCGAACCGCTCCGCCAGCGCCGCGCGCAGGATCTCCGCCCCCTCCGGGTTGTGGGCCCCGTCCACGATCACAGCCGGGTGCTCTTGCAGCTGCTCGAACCGCCCCGGCCAGGCGGTGTGGGCCAGCCCGGTCCGCACCGCGGAGGCGGTCACCCGCTCCCCGCCCAGCAGCCGCGCGGCGGTCACCGCCACCGCGGCGTTGGAGGTCTGGTGGGGACCGGCCAGCGACAGGGTCAGCCCCTCCAGCCGCACCATTCCAGGGCCGGTGTAGACGCCGGACTCCAGCCGGAAGTCCTGACCCTCGCTCATCAGCGGCGAGGACCCCGCCTGGGCCGCGGCCTCGATCACCTTCCGCGCTGTGGGCTGCTGCCGGGAGACCACCACCGGGGTCCCGGGGCGGAGGATGCCCGCCTTCTCGGCGGCGATCTGTCCCAGGGTGTCTCCCAGGTAGGACTGGTGATCCAGTGACACCGAGGTGATGGCGGTGACCTGGGCCGAGGCCGCGGTGGTGGCGTCCAGCCTGCCCCCCAGCCCGGTCTCCAGCACCGCCAGCTCCACCCCCGCCTGGGCGAAGTGCCACAGCGCCACCAGGGTCCCCACCTCGAAGTAGGTCAGCCCGGGCGGGTCCTCGAACACCTCGGGCAGCCGCTGGATCACCTCCAGGATCCGCTGCCCGAAGAGCGCGGGGGAGACCTCCTCCCCGTCCACCCGGATCCGCTCGGTCACCCGGACCAGGTGCGGCGAGGTGTACAGCCCCACCCGGTAGCCCGACCGCTGGAGGATCTGGGCGGCAAAGGCGCAGGTGGAACCCTTCCCGTTGGTCCCGGCCACCTGCAGCGACCGGTAGGCCCGATCCGGGCGGCCCAGCCGCTCCAGCGCCGAGCGGACCCGGTCCAGGCCCAGCCGGATGGTGGAGGGGGAGAGGCGGGAGAAGAACTCCAGCGCCTCCTGTGGGGTGCGGGGGCGGGGGCGGCCCTGTGGGTCCACCCTCAGGCCATCAGCCCGATCAGCTGCCCCAGCCGGATCCGCAATTCCTTGCGGGGAACGATGGCGTCGATCATCCCGTGCTCCAGCAGGAACTCCGAGCGCTGGAAGCCCTCCGGCAGCTTCTGGCGGATGGTCTGTTCGATCACCCGGGGCCCGGCAAAGCCAATCAGCGCCTTGGGCTCGGCCAGGATCACGTCCCCCAGCCAGGCAAAGGACGCGGCCACGCCACCGGTGGTGGGGTGGAGCATCACCGAGATGTACGGCTTGCGGATCTCCCGGAACCGGGCGATGGCCGCGGAGGTCTTGGCCATCTGCATCAGGGAGAAGATCCCCTCCTGCATCCGGGCCCCCCCGGAGGCGTGGAACAGCACCACCGAGGTGTTCAGCTCCACCGCCCGCTCGAACACCCGGGTCACCTTCTCCCCCACCACCGACCCCATCGACCCGCCCATGAAGTCGAAGATGAAGGAGCCGATCGACACCGGGTGGCTGTCGATCCGACCCACCCCGGAGACGAAGGCGTCCGGCTCCCCGGTGCTCTTCTTGGAGGACTTGATCCGGTCCTTGTACTTCTTGGAGTCCACGAACCCCAGCGGGTCGGAGGGCTCCAGCTCCTTGTCGAACTCCTCAAAGGAGTCCTCGTCCAGCAGGGCGGCCAGCCGGGCCCGCGCCGGCCACGGCATGTGGTGGGCGCAGTTGGGGCAGACGTTCCAGTTCTTCTCCACCTCCTGGCGGTAGATGATCTCGTCGCACTGCTCGCACTTGACCCACAGCCCCTGCATCCGGGACGGGGACTCGGGATCGGCTGCGCGGGTGGAGATGCGGGGCTTCTTGGCGAACCAGGAGGACATGGCGAGACGGTCCTAGAAATCGAACGTGTCGCCCAGCTCCAACACCTCCACCGGCAGCTGGGCAAGCTCTTTCTTCAGCTGGGGCACGAACGCCGGCTTGAGGTGGTACAGGAAGACCTCGGCCCCGTTGCGGTTGAACTTGGCCAGCTCGCCCTGCAGCGTCTGCGGGGTCAGGTGCCCGGAGATGTCCGCCAGCTGCTGGAGGCGGTTGGGGAAGCTGGTCTCCAGCAGCACCGCCTTGAGGTTCTTGGTCTTGTTGAGGACCTTCCACAGCTTCTCGGTGGGGCCGGTGTCGCCGCTCATCGCCACCGAGGAGGTCCCGGAGGTGACCACGAAGCCGCAAGACTCCACCGGGTGCGTCACCGGGATGGTGGTGATGGCGTACTTGCCGATCTTGAACTTGCTGCCGACCTTGAAGGTCTTGATCTGCAGGACGGGGTTCTTGCGCGTTGGGATCTGGGTGAAGTCCGGCCAGAGCGCGTTGTTGAACATGTTCTGCTTGAGCGTCTTGGCGCACTCCACCGAGGCGTGGATGGTCACCGGCTTGTCGCGCCGCCCCACGATCAGATCCGCCAGCAGGGGCAGGTCTTTGACGTGATCGAAGTGGCTGTGGGAGACCAGCACGTCGTCCACCTTCACCAGCTCCTCCAGCTGCAGGGAGCTGCACAGCGCGCCCGCGTCCAGCGCGAGCACCCCGTCGATCAGGAAGCAGGTGGTGCGATGCTTGGGCAGCTCGCCACCGTGGCAGCCCAGGACCTGGAGCTTCACTAGAGGTCTCCGAACTTCCACTTCATCTCGAGGTAGTTCAGATACTCCTGAAGCCTCGCGGTGTCGTAGATGGTGAGGCGGTCCCCGCTGCGTTCCACCAGCCCGGCCCGCTCCAGCTTGTCCAGCAGGAAGCGGATGGCGGGCTCGCCCACCCCGATCATCCGGGGCATCTCGCGGACCACGAAGTCGATCTCAATCCCCTCCTCCATCGGCCGGCCGCGCGTCTGGCAGGTCTGGAGGATCTGGTGCAGCACCCGGCTGTTGGGATCGCCAATCAGCAGGCTCTCGATCTGGGCGTCGGCCTCGTTGAGCCGCTCGGCCAGCTTCTTGATCATCCGGACCGAGATCTCCGAGTTGCCGCGGATCATCCCCTCGAAGGTCTTGGGGTCGATCACCAGGAGCCGCGCGTCCTCGGAGACGGTGGCGGACGCGTTGCGGGGGCGGTTGGAGATGATCGCCATCTCCCCGAAGAACTCGCCCGGCCCCAGCAGGGCCAGGATCTTCTCCACGTCCCGGACCCGCTTGGAGATCGCCACCTTTCCGGACTGGAGGACGTACATCTCCTTCCCGGGCTCTCCCTCACGGAAGAGCACGGTCCCCTGCGGGAATTCCTTACCGAATCGCTGGAAGAGCGTTTCCTCTGCGCCCATGGTCCTCGCCAGTTAGCAGCCGGTTTGCCAGCGGGTCAAATTACCTACTTGGTGGTGGCGGTGTAGACCCCGTCCCAGTGCGGGCCGGGCGGGCGCGTCTTCAGCTCGGCGATCTCCTCCAGATAGCGACGGCTGGGGGCATCCCCCGGCCACAGCTCGCTGACCTTCTGGAACAGCGCCGCCGCCTCGTCCCACTGCTGGCCCACGTACTTGTCCACGCCCAGTTCGAAGGCGGTGATCGCCTCCAGCTCCGGGCCCTGGGCCTGGCCCATGTCCCGCAGCTCGTAGATCCGGACCGGCTTGCGCTTGCCCTTTACCCGCACCGCGCCCAGCCGGCGCGCGATCACGTGGTCCTTGGCCTGGGTGAAGGTGGACTCGGACATCAGGATCCGGGTCTCGTACTCCTTGTTGGTGCCCTCCAGCCGCGAGGCCAGGTTCACCGAATCGCCCATCACCGTGTAGTCGAAGCGGACGTCCGACCCCATGTTGCCGACGATCATCGGCCCGGAGTTGATCCCCACCCCAATGTCGAACTCCGGCAGGTTCTGCTCCCGCCAGGCCGCCTTGAGCCGGGTCAGCTCCCCCAGGAAGCGGACCGAGGCCCGGCAGGCGCGGACCGCGTGGTCCTCCTGCTCCAGCGGCGCGCCCCAGAACGCCATCATCGCGTCGCCGATGTACTTGTCCAGGGTGCCCCCCTCCTCGAAGACGATCTGGGTCATCGGGGTCAGGTAGCTGTTGATGAACTTCACCAGCGCCTCGGGCGCCATCCGCTCGGAGAGGGTGGTGAAGCCGCGGATGTCGGAGAAGAGGACGGTCATCTCCTTCTTCTCCCCGCCCAGCTTCAGCTTCTCCGGGTTCTGGAGCATCTGCTCCATCACGCTCTTGTTGAGGTAGTGCTGGAAGGCCGAGCGCAGGAACACCTTCTCCCGGTCGGTGGAGACGTAGCCCAGGAAGATCAGCCCGAACGCGCAGGTGAACACGTTCAGCATCGGGACCACGGTGGCCAGCTGCAGCCGGGCGGTGGAGAACAGCCACTGATCCACCAACAGATAGCCGCCGGCCACCAGGGCCACCGTGAGCAGCTTCCAGGTGAAGCGGGCCTTGGGCAGCACCAGGGCGAAGGTCACCGCCGCTGACAGCATGAACAGGATCTCCAAAAAGCGCATGTAGAGCGGGCGGCTAAGGAAGGCCCCGGAGAGGATGTTGGAGAGGATCGACGCGTGGGTGAACACCCCGGCCTCGATCTCGCTGAACGGGGTCACCCGCTGATCGAAGAAGCCGACCAGGGAGACGCCGGTCAGCACCGCCTTTCCCTTCACCAGCGAGGGATCGAAAGAGTTGTCCACCAGATCGGCCATGGCGATCTTGGGGAACACCGAGTTGTGCCCGGAGTGGTTGATCAGCATGTAGGGTTCGGTCACCTGCATCGGGATCTTCAGCAGGCTGCCGTCCGGCTTGCGCAGCCGGGCCCCGCTCAGTCGGCCCACGTCCTTGTCGTAGGTGGGTTCGATGGTGGCGTCGAAGTAGACCGCGGCGGTCTGCAGGGCCAGGGACGGGACCAGGCCTCCTGGCCCGTCCAGCCGGGCGAACAGCGGGTGCCGGCGCAGGGTGCCGTCGGTGTCCGGGGTGGCGTTGAAGTGCCCCATGTAGCGGGCGTGCCGGGCGAACGTGGGCAGCCAGGTCTGGGCGGAGAAGTTGCCGTAGGAGGGCACCTGGCGGTCGAACTCGAAGTAGCCGGGGCTGTCCGGCTTGTAGAACCGGCGCAGCAGGTGGGGCTCGAGGATCTGGTTGTACTCCGCCTCCTTGTTGAGGAACTCCTCCCGCTGCCGGGTGGGGTAGGCGGCCACCCCCTGGACGACCTCCGGGGAGTGGGACAGCACCTGGGCCAGCACGTTGTCCGGGGAGACCGCGGCGCGGGTCTGCAGGGTCTGCTTCAGCGCCGCCAACTCCAGTGTCATCCGCGAACCCGGGAAGGACTGATCCAGGGACTTGATCACCTCGCCGTAGGCCACCGCGGCGTGATCCTTCACCTCGTCGGTGAAGAACATGTCCATCCCCACCGCCTTCACCCCGGCGGCGTGCAGGTTGTCCAGCGCCTTGGCCATCAGCGGCCGGGGCCAGGGCCACAGCCCGTACTTCTGCGCAGAGGGCTCGTCCACCACCGCCACCAGCACGTCCGGGTGGACCGGGATCGGCCCCCGGAGACGGAACTGGATGTCGGTGATCCGGCCCTCCATCACGGCGATGCCGCGCAACAGCGCCTGATCCAGCCCGGTGCTCATCTCCGCACCAGGCGCGACCGGGTTGTCGTCGGCCCAGAAGTGGAGGGCGGAGAAGGCCAGCGCGATGGACAGCGCGAGCAGCTCGAAGCGGCGGCGGGAGAAGAGTTGCTTCATGGGGGTGTCTTGGGGCGACATTGTAGGCCAGATGGGCGAATGACAGGGGAACGCTGTGCTGTTAGGGAGGCGCTCGTGGGCACCACCTACAAGCAAGCAGGCGTGGACCTCGAGGCCGGCGACGCGCTGGTCGAGCGGATCAAACCGATGGCGGCCCGGACCCGACGCAAGGAGGTCCTCTCCGGCGTGGGCGGTTTTGGCGGCCTGTTCGCCATCCCCAAGGGCTACCGCGAGCCGGTGCTGGTCTCCGGCACCGACGGGGTGGGCACCAAGCTCAAGGTGGCCTTCATGGCCAACCGGCACGCCACGGTGGGGATCGACCTGGTGGCGATGTCGGTCAATGACGTGATCACCTCCGGCGCCGAGCCGCTGTTCTTCCTGGACTACTTCGCCACCTCCGGCCTCCAGGTCGATCAGGCGGCGGACGTGATCCAGGGCGTGGCCCAGGGCTGCCTGGAGTCCGGCTGCACCCTGCTGGGCGGCGAGACCGCCGAGCTGCCCGGCTTCTACACCCAGGGGGAGTACGACCTGGCAGGCTTCTGCGTCGGCGTGGTGGAGCGAGACCAGATCCTGGACGGCACCACCATCCGCGAGGGCGACGTGCTGATCGGGATGGGCTCCTCGGGGCTGCACTCCAACGGCTACTCGCTGGCGCGCAAGGTGCTGTTGGAGCAGCAGGGGCTGACCCTGGATTCCCAGGTGGACGGCCTGCCCCGCCCGCTGGTGGACGAGCTTTTGGAGCCCACCCGGCTGTACCCGCGGGCGGTGGCGGCGCTCAAGCAGCAGGTCAAGCTCAAGGGACTGGCCCACATCACCGGCAGCGGCATCCCCGGCAACCTGCCCCGCTGCATGCCGGACGGCACCCGGGCAGTGCTCCGGGAGGACAGCTGGACCAGGCCGCCGATCTTCGAGGTGATCGCAAAGCTGGGCGAGGTGGCCCGCGACGAGATGTTCTCCACCTTCAACATGGGGCTGGGGATGATCGCAATCCTGGCACCGGAAGACGCGGCCACCGCGCTGGCGGTCTTGAAGACCACCGGGATCCCCGCCTGGGAGGTGGGCCGGGTGGAGCGTGGCGACGGAGAGGCCACCGCGGTCATCTTGCCGTGAGCGGACCTGCCAGGAAGATCCGGCTGGGGGTGCTGGTCTCCGGCGGCGGGACCAACCTCCAGTCGCTGCTGGACGCGGCCTCCACCCCCGACTACCCGGCCCAGGTGGCGGTGGTGATCTCGAATGTGGGGACCGCCTTTGCCCTGCAGCGCGCCGCCCAGGCCGGGGTCCCGGCGGTGGTGGTGGATCACCGCGACTCTCCGGACCGCACCGCGTTCGAACGCCGGCTGCTGGCGGTGCTGGCCGAACACCAGGTGGAGTGGGTCTGCCTGGCCGGCTTCATGCGCCTGCTGGGCTCCACCTTCCTCTCCGCCCACCCGCACCGGGTGATCAACATCCACCCTGCCCTGCTGCCGGCCTTCCCCGGGATGCACGGGGTGCGGCAGGCACTGGCGCACGGGGCCAAGCTTGCGGGCTGCACCGTCCACCTGGTGGACGAGGGCACCGACACCGGGCCGATCCTGGCCCAGGCCGCGGTCCCGGTGCTGCCCACCGACGACGAACAGAGCCTCGGCCAGCGGATCCAGGTGGAGGAGCACCGTCTCTACCCGCTGGTGGTGCGGCTGGTGGCAGAGGGCCGGCTGACCCTGGAGGGCAAGGTGGCCCGGCTGGACGCCCACCCCGACGGCACCGCGGCGGCGCTGCGCAACCCGGGGCGGTCATGAGGGATCCCGAGCACGAGCGGACCTTGGCGCTGCGCTCGGCCCCGGTGGTGATGGTCAGCGCCTGCCTGCTGGGCGAGAGCTGCCGCTACGACGGGAAACACCAGCGATCGGAGAAGGTCCTGGCGGCGCTGGCCGGCAAGGCGGTGGTGCCGGTCTGTCCGGAGGCCGCCGCGGGCCTGGGGATCCCCCGCCCGGCGGTGGAGCTGCGCGGCGGGGACGGTGAGCAGGTGCTGGCCGGCGACGCCCGGGCGCGGCAGCGGGAGACCGGAGGCGACGCCTCGGCGCAGTTCGTGGCCGGGGCAGGCTTCGCGGTGGAGGCGGCGGCCCGGTTCGGGGCGACCGTGGCCCTCCTCAAGGAGCGCAGCCCCTCCTGTGGCAGCCGGCAGGTGTGGATCGATGGGCAGCTGCGTCCCGGACGGGGCGTGGCCGCGGCAGCGCTGGAGACCGCCGGAATTCCGGTGGTGAGCGACGAGGAGCTGTAGGAGTCTGCGCATCCCCATGGCGACCAAGGCAACCACCAGCAAGGTCTCCTCCAGCCCCACCCGGCACGTCTACGACGTGATCATCCTGGGCGGACAGCTGGGAGGCGCGTTCGCCGCGGCCCTGTTGGCCAAGCGCGGCTACAGGGTCTTGCTGATCGAACACGACGGGCTGGGCGAGGGCTACGAGCACGAGGGCTTCCTGCTCCCGTTCGCGCCCTTCATCTCCCCGCCCTTCAAGGCGCTGGGATCGGTGGAGGAGGCCTTCGCCGAGCTGGGACTCTCCACCGCGATCTCCCGCACCCTGCGCCCGCATGTCCCGGAGCTGCAGCTGGTGCTGCCGGACCACCGGCTGGACCTGTCGCTGACCGAGGAGAGCAAGCGGCTGGGGGAGCTGACCCGCGAGTACGGGCCGGACGCCGGGACCCACCACGCGGCGATGGGCCAGCTGGCCGCCTTCCATCAGCCCCAGGACGCCTTCTTCAAGCAGCCGATGGAGCTGCCCGCCGACGGGTTCATGGAGACCTGGGGCCTCAAGAGCCTGGTGAGGAAGGCGCCGCAGCTGGCCACCCCGCTGCCCGCCCTCCCAGAAGACGGGCCCTCCCAGGCTCTGCTGGATCTGATCCCCTTCCTCACCTACCTGGACTCGCCTGAGCAGCCGCTGGCGGTGGCCCGGGCCCTGTCCCAGGCGCTGTCCCAGCCGTCGCGGTTCCCCAATGGCCGGGAGGGCTTCCGGGAGCTGCTGACCCGCAAGCTGCAGGATCTGGGCGGGGATCTGCTGACCCAGGAGAACTCCCGACACTTCATCGCCGAGGAGCTGGTGTTGGAGGGGGACCGGGTGGTGGGGATCAAGCTGGTGCAGAGCGAGACCGTGTACCGGGCGGCGGCCTTCATCGGCGCCACCGACGCCGGCGCCCTGCGGCGGCTGGTCCCGGACAAGAAGAAGCACCGCAAGCTGACCGACCTGCTGGACCTGTCCACCACCCGCAAGTTCCTCTTCACCCTCAACTGGGTGGTCCCCTCGGAGATGCTGCCGCGCGGGATGGGCGAATTGCTGCTGCAGCACAACGACGACGAGGATCTGGGCCCGGTCCTGATCCAGGTCCTCTCTGCCCGCCGGGTAGGCAAGCCAGAGGACGAGAGCCTGCGGGTGGTCTGCGCCGGCGCCTTCGTCCCCGCCAGCACCCGCGAATTGGGCGAGTCCCACCTGCGGGGGCTGTCAGACCGGCTGGGCGCGCAGTTGGAAGCGCTGATGCCGTTTACCCGCCAGCACGTGAAGGTGGTCTCCGCCCCCTACCTGGACGCCAGCAGCATGCGCGGCAGCCGGCTGCTGCCGCACCCGCTGTTCGCCTTCGAGTCCGCCGAGCGGGTCCTGGGGGTAGAGGGGCTGTCCCAGCGCACCGGGACCAAGAACATGTTCCTGGCCAGCCGGGAGGTCCTGCCGGGGTTGGGCCTGGAGGGGGAGCTGCTCTCGGCCGTCCGGGCAGCCCGCCTGGTGCAGGAATCGGCGAAGAAGCTCGATCCGTTGAAGTAGAAGCGATAGGGAGGGCCCGCACCTGGGGCTGGCATTCCCCGGGGTTTTTCGTGTAGGTTCCCCCGCCCTTTTCTCCGCCTCAGTTCGCGGCGGGATCAGCAGTCTCGGCGGTGTTTCGACCGCCCGATTTCAAGGAGTTGGTTGTCATGGCCTGGAAGTGCGACCTCTGCGGCAAGCGCCCCCTCGTTGGGAACAACGTTTCGCACGCGAACAACAAGTCCAAGACGAAGTCCTACCCGAACCTGCAGAAGGTCCGCGCGTTGGTCGACGGCAAGGTGGACCGCGTTCGCGCCTGCACCCGCTGCATCAAGGCGGGCAAGGTGACCAAGGCGGCGTAACGCCTCCTTGCCCTACCCTCCCAGGCGGCCCTCGCCGCCGAAGACAGAAAAGCTTCATCCCCACGCCGAGGATCTCGATCTCGAGTCCTCGCTGGAGATCGTGCGCCGATTGAACGCCGAAGACGTGCTCGCTGCGCGCGCGGTGGGAAAGGCTGCCAAGGCGATTGTGCTGGCTGCAGATGCAGTCGCGTGGGCGATCGCCGGTGGCGGCCGGCTGATCTACGTGGGCGCCGGCACCAGCGGGCGGTTGGGCGTGTTGGACGCCGCCGAGTGCCCCCCGACCTTCGGAACCTCCCCCTCCCAGGTGGTGGGGGTGATCGCCGGAGGTGCGCGCGCCCTTCGCCGCGCGGTGGAGGGCGCCGAGGACGACGCTGCGGACGGCGCCGCCCAGCTGCGGAAGTTGAGGGTGGGCCCCCGGGACGTGGTGTGCGGGATCACCGCCAGCGCCCGGACCCCGTTTGTGCTCGGCGCGCTGGCGGAGGCCCGCCGGCGCAAGGCGCGCACTGTGCTGGTCTGCTGCGCCCGGCCGCCCCGCGGCTCCCCGGCGGTGGACGTGCTGGCCCTGGCCGACACCGGCCCAGAGCTGGTGGCCGGCTCTACCCGGCTCAAGGCGGGCACCGCCACCAAGCTGATCCTCAACGCCATCTCCACCACCGCCATGATCCGGCTGGGGAAGGTCTACCGGGGGCGGATGGTGGACCTGCAGAGCACCAACGCCAAGCTGCGGGACCGGGCCAGCAGGATGATCTCCGAGCTGGGGGCCGTCCCCGAGGCCGAGGCCACCAAGCTGCTGGCCCGGGCCAAGGGACACCCCCGGCTGGCGGTGGCGATGGCCCTGAGCGGCAAGCCGGCCGCCGAGGCCAGCCGGCTGGAGAAGAAGGCCGGGTTGCGGGCGCTGGCCTCCACTCGCCGTCGCTGAGCAGGGCTGGGTGTAAGTCCCTATGAAAACAAGTGCTTCTCCCGACCCGCTCTCCCGCCGCGGTAACGCTTCTGGTCCATCCGGTTGACGTTTCACGGCACCGGACGTCCTCTGGGGAGGAGGTGGGTCAAACGTTTCCGGTGGGTTGGCGCTACCCCACCTTCGAGAACGCGACTTGCAGTAAACTGGGAAGATTTTACTCCTGCCACCCCGGACCCCCGTGACGCCCCCACGCTCCCCAGGTATCCGCCTCATGCTCCGAGCCAGCTCACTGCTGGTGCTGCTCGGGTCGCTGCCGGTGCTTGCCGCCCCCGTGCTCCGCCACACCGAAGAGGTGCGTGGGGACATGATCCTGATCGGCAACACCCTGGCGCACGACTGCCGCTACGCCGCCGTCCCGCTGGTGGGAACGGTGGGCGCCTGCGGCAACAACAGCAACGACAGCGGGGTGGACATCTTCTGGAGGTCGGATGATCCGGCAGTGGGTTCCGCCACCGCAGTCAACACCCACACCTCCGGCAAGTCCAAGGCGGTGCTGGCCTTGCCTGCGGGCGCGACCATCACCTATGCGCGGCTGTACTGGGCGGCCGAGAGCGCGACCCTGGGCGCGGATCTCTCCGTGACCCTGCAGGGCCCCGGTGGGACCAGCACCGCGATCTCCGCGGACGCCAACAACACCGCGGTGGCCTCGGGGCGGAACTTCTACCAGAGCGGCGCGACCATCACCGCCCTGGTCCAACAGGCCGGTCAGGGCGGCTACACCGTCTCCGGGGTCTCGTCGATCGACTTTCGAAACCAGGACGACGAGGTCAGCTTCGTCGCCTGGAGCATGGTGGTGTTCTATGAGCTGACCACCGATCCCCCGCGCAACCTGACCCTCTTTGACGGGCTGGACCCGGTGAGCAACGGAGCGCCCGCCTCGGCCACCGTGCAGGGCTTCATCGTCCCCTCCACCTCCTTCGGCGCCAAGCTGGGGGTGATCGCCTACGAGGGGGACAACGTCGTCACCGGGGACCAGTTGCGGTTCAACGGAACCGCGCTCACCGACGGAATCGGCGGCACCAGCAACTTCTTCAACTCCACCCGCACCCGGGTGGGCTCGGCGGTGACCGTAGCCGGTGATCTGCCCCAACTGACCGGTGGCGCCGCCTCAATGTCCGGCCTGGATCTGGACGTGGTGGACGTGACCGCGCAACTGACGGCCGGAAGCACCTCCGCTACCATCCAGGCCAGCAGCACCGGCGATGTCTACCTGCTGGGGGCGTTTGCCACCTCCATCTCCACCCTCAAGCCGCTGTTCACCGAGACGTTGAAGAGCTACTCGGACCTCAATGGGGGCCAGGCGCTCCCGGGCGATCAGGTCGAGTACACGATCACCACCTACAACAGCGGTTCGGACACCGCGGTGGAGCTGTGGGTGGAGGATGTGCTCCCCGCCGGGGTGACCTATCAGCCCGGGTCGCTGGAGATCCTGACCGGCCCCAACGCCGGGCCGCTGTCGGATCTGCCCGGGGACGATCAGGGCGAGTACGAGGCGGGAGCCGGACGGATTGTGGTGCGTCTGGGTAACGGCGCCACCTCCAGCCTGGGCGGCAGCCTGAGCACCACCGATGGTTCGACCAGCATCCGCTTCCGGGTGCAGGTCGACGCCAACGCCACCGGCCTGATCGCCAACCAGGCGGTGGTCCACGCCACCGGTGATCTGAGCGGCGACGTCCTCACCTTCCTCTCCGGCATCCCCGGGATCGAAGAGGAGCCCACCCGCTTCCAGGTGGCACCCAACACGGTGATCAACTCCGGGCCGCCCGCCAGCACCCAGCTCACCAGCGCCACCCTCACCTTCAGCTCTCCCAGTCCGGGCGCGACCTTCCTCTGTCGGCTGGACGGGGCGGCCTTCACCGTCTGCGTCAGCCCGATCAGCTACACCTCGCTGGCAGAGGGCCCGCACACCTTCGAGGTCGCCGCGGTGGACGGCGCCGAGCAGGACGCCACCCCCGCCAGCCGCACCTGGTCGGTGGACTCCATCGCCCCCAACACCACCATCCTCACCGCCCCGCCGGCGGTCAGCACCACCACCGCGGCCTCGTTCACCTTCAACGCCACCGAGGCTGGCACCTTCCAGTGCCGGCTGGACGCGGGCACCTGGGCCTCCTGCACCAGCCCGGTGGCAATCACCGTCGGCCAGGGCAGCCACACCTGGGAGGTCCGCGCGACCGACGCTGCCGGCAATCAAGACCCCTCGCCGGCCAGCCACACCTGGTCGGTGGACTCCATCGCCCCCAACACCACCATCCTCACCGCTCCGGCGGCGGTCAGCACCACCACCGCGGCCTCGTTCACCTTCAACTCCACCGAGGCTGGCACCTTCCAGTGCCGGCTGGACTCCGGCACCTGGGCCTCCTGCACCAGCCCAGTGGCAATCACCGTCGGCCAGGGCAGCCACACCTGGGAGGTCCGCGCGACCGACGCTGCCGGCAACCA
>JALYOC010000169.1 GCA_030857095.1 Myxococcota bacterium
AAGCCAGCTCCACGAATCGCCCGCTCGGGGCCGGCGCCTGCGGTGCGCTTCCGTTCCTCGCGCGGTCTACTCCGCCAAGCCTCCACCGCCACCACTTCAGCGATCCCGGCTTCACCCCCTCCCGCTCAGCGAACTCCTCGATCTTCAGCCCACTCGCCTGCCACCGCCTCAGCCGCTCCCTCCACACTTCTTGCGTCATCGCCATGGAACCTCCCAGGACGACGTCCTACGGTCTGATCAGGCCCGAAACCCGACGCGGTTCGCCGGACGGATACGGGCATCCGGACCGCGTAAGCGGCACCGGCATCCCCATCCACCAATGACCCTCCTGAGGAGAGGTCCTCTTGGCGCGCCTCGCTATTCTGCGACGATCCAGCGCTTGTCGGTGCAGTTGGGCTTTCCGAAGCAAATCTGATCGGTTGGCCCGGGACACCGACAATTGGCGGCTTGTCGGTCGCACCCTGGCCTCCGGATCAGATGGGGTCGGATGGCCCGTGACACCGACAGACGGCGGCTTGTCAGTGCAGCCAAGATTTCCTGAGCCGATCTGGTCGGTTAGCCCGGGACACCGACAATTGGCGGCTTGTCGCAGAATAGCGGGGGGCGTTCCTGGTCTCGCCCAGGTGGGCTGGTGACGCGGGTGCTGGGCTGGCGCGATCGCGGTCTTGGGTCTCCTTCGCCCTCCAGCTTGGCGATCGCGCCTGCCTGCTTGGGCCCAACGGCGCCGGAAAGACCACGCTGATCCGGCTGCTTGCCGGTGCCCTCGGACCCACCGAAGGGGTGGTGCGGCTCTTCGGCGAGGATGTCTCCGGACCCCGGTTCCTGGACTTCAGGCGTCGGGTGGGAATCGTTCCCCAGGCGCCGGGGATGTACCGGGAGCTGACCGCCGCCGAGTACCTCGACTGGGTGAGGAGGATCTACCGGCGGGGGGAGGTGGGCCGGGTGGTCGAGGCCTTGGGGCTGGGGGAGTTCCTGCACCGGAGGATGGCCCTGCTCTCCGGCGGCACCCAGCGCCGGCTGTGCCTGGCCGCGGCGCTGCTCTCGGATCCGGAGCGTTCCGTTCCAGGAGGTCCCGCTGGAGCTCCAGTGCCTCAAGCGGGTCGTGCACCCTCCACAAGGAGTGCGCGCACGCGGGCCCATTCCTTCGAGGCCGCAGCGGACTTCGCGGTCAGCAGCGGCGAGGCGCTCGGCGCCGCCAACTTGTCCGCATGGGCAATCAGGTACGGGCGCTCGGCCAGCACCTGCTCGCGCTTCGGGCTGTTCGGCTGCAGCGCGGCTTCGAGATCCTCGCAGAGGAACGCGAGCTCCTTGAACCGCCCCTCGTCCGCGAGGTGCGCGGAGATCTTCTGCTCCGACCCGAGCTTGAGGACTTCGGACTCCGGGACAGGGGTCCAGGCGGGCACGCTTACGCCTCCTTGATCAGCTGGTCGAACATCGTCTGGTGGAACTGCCGCCAGCAGCCGTGCTGACGGTCCAGGGCCGCGTCGCTCATCCCCAGCTCGACCGCCTTGGAGCTGAGCTGGAACCGGGTGAGCTGCTCGAACCGGGTACCGCCGGCACCGTCGCTGTTGAACTTGAAGACGTTGGTGCCACGCAGCGGGTGGCCATCGAGCGTGGTGATCCGGATCTGCTTGGCGATGGGATCGAGCCGCACCTCCACCGGGAACCACATCTTTGCCGGCGGACCCGCGTCCTCGAGCATCAGCCGCGCGCCGTCCTTGAGCTCAAACGCGGGCGGGCGCATCTTGAGCTGCGAGCCGCCGAACAGCGCCTGCGGGTTCTTCACCATGAAGTCGTACGCCTTCTCGGGCGGGACTCCCTGCAGCCGGCTAAAGTAGTCCGCGTGGCTGATCGACGACGCGTCGCTGGTGGGCGTCATCACGTTGAGCGAGCGCAGCTTGGACTCCACCGCAAAGTTCGACGGCTCGCGACCGTTGGTCTCGATGCTCTTCTTCGCATCCGAGGCCAGGCCGGCGGACTTCGAGGCCTGCTTGAGCTGCTCGAAGAAGCCGCCCGCCGCCTTGGGCGGGTTCGGGCCGGCGAGCTTCAGCTGGAAGTCGTTGTGGGTCGGCTTGGGGGGCGGCGCCGAGGACCCCACGCCCGAGAGCGACCAGGACTTCAGGGTGCCGGTGTCCGCCTTGGCCAGGTCCTCCACCTTGAGCGTCCAGGTGCCCTTTGCCTGCTCGCCCTTGAAGGCAGAGAGGTCGAAGCTACCGGTCAGATCATCCGCGCTGCCGCCCTGTCGGTTGTGGACCACCGCGGCCTTGCCGGAGGGGCTGACCACCGTGACCCGCAGGTCTCCCCGGAACGAGTGCCCGAGGTCCAGGTTGAGCGAGAGCTGATCGACGTTCACGTCGTCGGTGAACTCCACCGTCGAGGTGGTGGTCGTGAGATCCTGGATCGCCGCGTTCGGAGTCGCCGCCGCACGCAGTGCGATCGACCGGGGAGCGGCTGGAGCCGCGGGACGGGGCTGGGCAGCAGGCCCGCCGACGAAGCGATCCGCCGAAGCAGGCAGGGGCGCCGGCGGAGGCGCCGCGCCCTCCGTACGTTCGGTGGTGGAGGTCGGCGGAACGGGCCGCGAGGTGACAGGAAGAATGGCCATGGGGACGCTCGGGGGCAGTTCGGCAAACGGAGAGCCCCCCATTATCGTCCTTGAAGTAGGATTGTTGCGCACACCGCCGCCGCCCGGGCGCTCCATGGGTCCGGATGGCCAAACGGCCCCGGTAACCGGCGAAGATCACGAGGCGATTGCACGAGCGCCCAGACCAAGGGGGCTGATTCAGGGGATCGCGTCGGTCGCCACGGCCTTCGCCTCGGCCGGGGAGGGCGCGCCCAGGTGCCAGGTCTCCGCGTTCCACCAGAGCGATCCGCTGCCCGGATTGACGCCCTCGAGCGCCGCCACCTGCGCGCTGTTGTCGAGGCCAAAAGCGATGGGAAGGATCGGCAGCCGTTCGGCGAAATCCAGCTGCAGACCAGCGCTGATCGACTCGCGCCGCTCCACGAACAGCGTCGTGGCCAGCCGGGCGAAGTGGCGCGCGGTCTCGACCGGGAAGTGGGGCCGCGGGGTCTGGTCGTCAAACCCGCCCGGAGTGCGCGGAAGGTTGAAGGCGAACGCCGGATCCTCAGACGCCCGCCGGGTGAAGAAGAGCAGCCCTCCGTGGCGGCCGCTGGAGAACTGCTCCACCGTCTTCGCTCCCGGATTGAAGTGTGGCTCCACCTTGAAGCCCCCCTCCTCCAGATCCGAGATCACCTTCTGGTACGTCAGCTCCTGCGAGGTCCCGGCCAGGATGGAGGTGGCCTGGAACGTCACCTTCACCGGAAGTGAGAGCCCGGCCTCGACCAGCAAGGCCCTCGCGGCAGAGGGATCGTGCGGATACCGACGAACCCTTTCCTGGAAGCCGGGCATCCCTTCGGAGACGAAGCTGTGGGCTGCCCGAGCGCCCTCGCCAAACAGCGTCACCGCAAGTCCCTCCCGGTCCAGCGCCAGGAGCAGCGCCTCGCGGACCCGCCGGTCCTGGAACAGCGGCACGCTGAGGTCCGGCTGCAGCAGCGCCATCAGGTTGCTGGGGACGCGGCGCACGACGATCCCCGGGGTGTTCCCCAGCGCCTCTGCGCCCTGGGCGTTGAAGACTGGCGCAAAGTCGATCTCGCCGCGGGAGAGCGCCTCGGCCAAAGCCAGGCTGGTGGGGAACGAGCGGACGCTCACCCGATCCAAGGCAGGCCGCACTCCGGCGAAGTGGGGGTTGCGCTCGAGCTCCGCGGCCTTGCCGGGTTCGAAGCGCACCAGTCGGAAGGGCCCTTCCGTGGGGAGGGGCTCCTGCGCGAGGTGCTTCTCCATGGCCGCTGTCCCACCCGCTGCGAAGGTCTCCTGCAGCGCGCGGTGCGAATAGATCGTGAACGGGTTGACCGCCTCGGGATGACGCTTCGTGTAACGGACCAGGATCGACAGCGCATCGATCACCTGGACCTCCGCCCGGTTTGAATCCTGCCGCGCCAGGGCACTGAAGCGGAGATCCTCGGAGGTGATGGGCGTGCCGTCGTTGAACTTCAGTCCAGGCCTGAGCCGCCAGAGGACGGTCATCCCCCCGTCGGTGAGGAAGCGGACCCGGTCGTTGGAGGTCGCAGGCACGACGTCCACCAGGTGCGGGGTGCGGACGCCCTCTGCGTCCGTGGGCGCCAGGCCCCGCCGCAGCAGCTGACTGAGCCCCCCTGCGCTCAGTGACTTCAGATCGACCACCCCCACCCGCAGGAGGGGGACCTGGGAGCGAACCGCAGCCGTCACGGGCGCTGGCGAGGAGGGCCCGATTGGGTCCCCGGACTGATGGGAGGCGAACCCGATGGTCAGGATGCCCGCCAGGGCCGCGGTGGGGATGAGGCGGGTGGTCCAGAAGTCCAGGCGTTCCGCCGCGGTGGGCTTCGCGGCGAGCAGCCTGAAGGCAACGACGCTCTCGACCAGCGTGAACAGGATCAGCACGTAGGCGCCCAGGAAGAGCAGATCCGCGGCGACGAGGTACGGCATGTCCGGCAGAGAGTCCGCCTGCGAAAAATGGAAGGCAACGCAGGAGAGCAAGGCGGTCACGCCCATCCCTGCCCTCACATCCAGGTTATCGGTCGGGACGAACGCGGCGAGCACCGCCATCCCCAGGATGATCAGCAACGGCAGCACGAACTTGAGCGTGTAGGCGGCGATGGGCCGCGAGACATCCACCACGAAGCGCAGCACCTGCGTGCGGCGCGCCTCCCCTTCGGCCTCCAGCGCTCCGAAATCAGAGGGGATGGTGAGGGTGTGCTGCTCGGCCCGGAAGTGACGCTGGTAGATCCAGCCGGTGATGGAGAACTCCTCCGCCATCCCGCTGCTCGCCAGATCCGGGAGGAGCGCGCCGTCGTTCGCCGGGAGCGACAGCTCGATGCCCAGCTCCTGTTCGTCGAACGGGAACCGGTGCAGCGGGAAGGTTCCGCGGAACGTGCCGCGCAGTCGGCGGCGCACCATGTGCCAGTCCCCTTGCGACTCCTGGGCCAGCTGCTGCTCCTCGTAGTCGCCGTTGACGACCGAGATGGGTGGGGGGGTCGGCCCGCCCCTCCACTTCAGCCACAGCTCCAGGTCCGCATCGAACCGTCCGGCCTTCAGGTCCACGGCGGAGACGTCAATCAGGTAAACGCCGGCATAGATCCGCGGAGGCGCCTCCTCCGCCGCGTCTGCCCCCCATGAGGTCAGAAACACCGCCCAAAGCAGCAGCGGCAGCCACGTCAGCCTTCCGGGTCGACCCATCGGGCGACTTTGGCGGGGTCGCCCCCTCCTGCCAAGGGGGCGAAAAACTCAGCCGGCTCGCGTTCCCGTCACCCGCTCGCTGACCTCCCAGAGTCGCCGCGCGATCTCTGGATCCTGGCCGGTCTTTGGCAGGTTCTGCTCCTTGCGCTTGAGAAAGTAGCGCCCGGTCACGCCTGCCAGGGCCGGGGCGGTGGCGAGGTGGACCATGTCCTGCGCGACCTTGTCCGGCGTCGGAGCGAAGAGCCGGGCCAGCGCCATCATCGCGCCCATGACGCCGCCCGAGCCCTTGGCGAAGTCGGTCTTCGCGGACATCGGGTCGAAGAGGTTGGCGGTCACTCCGGTGCCCTTCAGGCGCCGGGCAAGCTCGGCGGTGAAGAGGACGTTGGCGAGCTTGGACTGGGCGAGCACCCGGAACGGCTTCCACGCCTTCTTTGAGTCGAGGTCGTCGAAGTCGATCTTCCCCATGTTGGAGATGCCGCCAGTGCCGACGATGACCCGCGACGGCGCGCTGGCGACGAGGACGTCCCGGAGCTGCTCGGTGAGCAGGAACGCCGCGTGGTGGTTCACCGCCATTGTGAGCTCCACGCCGTCCGGCGTCAGCGTGTGCTTCGGGGGCGCGAGGCCTGCCTGGTGGATGAGGACGTGCAGCTTCGGGTGGCGCAGCTTGAACTTGGCCGCCGCGTCCCGGACCGACTGCTGCGAGGAGAGATCACACTCCAGCAGCTCCACCTTCTCGTTGCCGCTGGCCTTGCGGATCTCCTCCACCATCTTCTGCCCGCGCGGGACGTCCCGCACCATCGCCACGACGGTGGCGCCCTTCTCCGCCAGCCCTGCGGCCGTCGCTCGGCCGATTCCCGCGCCCGCGCCGGTCACCAGACACACCGTTCCTGCCAGCTCCTGCGTTCCCATGGACAAGCCCTCCCGTCGCGATTCAGTGCTTCTACAACCTGTTCCTCGCTGGCGGATTGCTCTGGGCCGCGGTCTCCGGGGATCGCAATCTCAGGCTCTACACCCTCGGCTTCGTCGTCCTCGCGGCGATCGTCGGCGGCATCACCGTGAGTCCAAGCATCTTGCTCGTGCAGGGCCTACCCGCCGCCCTTGCCCTGGCCCTCTCCTTTCGCAAGTAGAAGGGCGATGGCGCGCGCCCCCGAGGCGGGGTCGTGCGGTTTCGCCACGCGCACGGCAAGGAGCATCTTGGCAGGTCGATCGGCCTGCGGAATCAGGTCGGGGCGCGAGCGCAGCGCAGGACCTCGTCGCGCAGCCAGCGGTGACCGGGATCCTCCTGGGCCCGCGGGTGCCACACCTGGTGGACCCGGACGGGAGGGGCCGCCCCCGGCAGCGGGGCGATCCGCAGCGGGAAGGCCTCGGCGAAGCGGCGGGCCAGCCGCTCGGGGATGGCCGCCACCAGGTCGGTGGCCGCCAGGGTCCAGGGCGCGATCAGGTAGTGGGGGGTGAAGACCCGGATGTTGTGGTGGAGCGAGGCTTTGCCCGTCCGCTCCCGGGCGCCCTCCGCTCCTCCCCGGGGCGCGACGTGCAGCCGGGAGAAGCCGGCGGCCCGCTTCAGATCCAGCGGCCCCCGGAACAGCGGATGGTCGCGGCGCGCCACCACCACATACGCCTCCTCCACCACCAGCTGCCGCTTCAGCCCGCTGGGGACGCGGTCCCCCGGCGCCAGGTTGAAGATCCCCACCACCAGATCCAGCTCTCCGGCCTCCAGCGGCTGGGAGGGGAAGTCGCGGGGCAGTGGCACCACCCGCACCCGGAGCCCCGCACAGCGCTGCAGGGTGCGAGCGAGCGCCGGGAACAACAGCAGCTGCGCGTGGTCGCTGGCCGCGATGACGAAGGACCGTTCGCTGGTCTGGGGGTCGAAGGGCGCGGGGCGCTCCAGCGCCGTCCTCAGCCGGGTCAAAGCGTCGTCCAGCGGTCCTTGCAACGCCAGCGCGCGGGGGGTGGGCGTCATCCCCGCCCGGCTCCGGATGAACAGCGGATCTCCCAGCGCCGCCCGCAGCCGGTTCAGGGCGTTGCTGGTCGCCGGCTGGGTCAGCCCCACCGCCACCGCGGCCCGGGAGACGCTCCGCTCCCTCAAGAGCGCGTCCAGGACCACCAGCAGATTGAGGTCGAGTTGGCGAAGATTCACGCGCTGAATATCGCAGATGCACGCATTGATGTGCGCGATATCTCGTCCGGGGCGTACCTCTCCCGCACACCCGAAGTCCTTTTGGAGTCAGCAGATGAGAGCGATCCCCCTGGCCGCCATCCTCCTTCTCGCCGGTTGCGCGGGCCTGCCCACCCCCGCCCCGCGTGCCTTCGTCCCCTTGCGGGCCAGCCCTCCTCCACAGATGGAGGTGTGCTGGCTGGAGCTGGCCGGCAAGGACGCCCCCGGCGGCTTTGGCTCGGCGGGCTGGTCGCGGACCGAGGTGTGGGAGGTGACCGCTTCGGCGCTGCTGGTCCGGCACCCGCAAGGAGACGTGCTGGTCGACACCGGCGGCTCGCCGGACATCCAACAGGAGACGGAGGTCCTTCCGGCCTGGAACCGCTTCCTCTACAGCCAGCTGTCGGGAAGCTTCGCCCTGCGCGGAGAGCTTCGGGAGCTGCTGACCCGGGCGGGTTCGGACCCCTCGCGGCTGCGCGCGATCGTGCTCTCGCACGCTCACCCCGACCACGCCGGAGGGGTGCCCCGGCTGCCAGGAATCCCTGTCCTGGTCGGCCGGGGTGAGCCGGGCTTCGTGGCCCAGCAGCGAGGGGTGGGGCTGGTCCCGGCGCACGCGGACGCCCTGGCGGCGCAGATGGTGGAGGTGGCGTGGGAGCAGCGCCCGTGGGGGAACTTCGACCAGAGCCTGGACCTGTTCCAGGACGGCAGCGTGGTGCTGGTCCCGCTGCCCGGGCACACCCCGGGCAGCCTGGGGACCTTCGTCTCCCTGCCGGACGGGGTGAAGCTGCTTCACGTGGGAGATGTGATCAGCCTGGCGGAGTCCATTGACCGCAAGGTCCCCAAGTCGGCCTTGATGAGCTCGCTCACCGACGAGGACGGAGAGGCCAACTCAATGAACGTGGCCCGGCTGGTCCAACTGCAGCAGGCGGATCCCGCGCTCACCATCCTCCCCGCGCACGACCGCGCCCAGTGGGAGGCGATCTTCGGGGTCCACCCCAAGCAGAAGGGGGAGGGCCCCTGGTGCCGGTCCTGGAAGCAGCCGGGGAAGACCGCGGCGGCGGCCGCCCTCAGGGATTGAGCAGGGTCTGGGTCCAGCCCGTCGCGGTCCGGCGGTACAGCACCCGGTCGTGCAGCCGGCTGGTGCGGTTGGTCCAGAACTCCATCGCCTGGGGCAACAGCCGGAAGCCGCCCCAGTGGGGCGGACGCGGCACCGTGGTCCCGGCGTACCGGGCCTCCAACTCCAGCGCCCGCTGCTCCAGCGCCTCGCGGGAGGCCAGCTCCGCGCTCTGCTCGCTGGCCCAGGCGCCGATCTGGCTGCCGCGGGCACGGGTGGCGAAGTAGGCATCCGCCTCCTCGTCGGTGACGCGCTCCACCGGGCCCTCGATCCGCACCTGCTTCTCCAGCGGCTGCCACCAGAACAGCAGCGCGGCGCGGCCGGTCTCGGAGAGCTCACGGCCCTTGCGGGAGGTGAAGTTGGTGTAGAAGACGAAGCCCCGCTCGTCGAAGTCCTTGAGCAGCACCACTCGCGAGGAGGGGTTTCCGGCCCGGTCCACGGTGGAGAGCACCATCGCGTTCGGATCGCGCGGCAGCTGCTGCACCGCCTGGCGGAACAGGTCCTGGAACAACACCAGCGGCTCGGAGGAAGGCTCCATGCCCGCGGACCTAACCCGCTGCCGGGGCAAAGGAAAGTCCAGTCCCCCCAGCAAAAGGCCTGCTATTCATCAGCGCTCATGAACATCCTGTTCATCTCCTCCGAGGTGGTCCCGTTCTCCAAGACCGGGGGCCTGGGGGACGTGGCCGGCGCCCTGCCGGCGGCAATGGCGGCGCTGGGGCACCACGTCAAGGTGGTGACCCCGCTGTACGGGTCGGTCAAGACGCAGGACCTGCAGCCGCTGGACGAGCAGCTCCGGCTTCGCTTCCCGTTCGGGGAGGAGAGGGTGGGGCTGCGCTCGGTGGAGTACAGCGAGCGCCACGAGGTCCTCTTCCTGGACCACCCCCACTACTTCGGCAACCGGAGCGGGATCTACGGCGAGGGCGGGGACTACCCGGACAACCACCGCCGCTTCGGCCTGCTCTCGATTGGCGCTCTGACCGCCTCCCAGGTGCTGGGGTTCGAGGTGGACATCGTCCACCTCAACGACTGGCAGACCGGCCTGGCCGCGGTGGCGTTGCGGCGGGGGTTCGGACACACCTCGCTCTCCCGCGCGTCTTCGGTGTTCACCATCCACAACCTGGCCTACCAGGGGATGTTCCGCAAAGAGGTGATGGACGACCTGGGGCTTCCCTGGGACCTGTTCCGCAGCCAGGGGCTGGAGTTCCACGACGCGGTGAACTTCCTCAAGGCGGGGCTGTGGTGGTCCGACGCGCTCACCACCGTCTCCCGGCGCTACGCCCAGGAGATCCAGGGCACCGAGCTGGGCTGCAACCTGGACGGGCTGCTGCGCACCCGCCGTCATGATCTGCACGGGATCCTCAACGGGGTGGACTACTCGGAGTGGGATCCGGCCAAGGACCACTTCCTGCCCGCGCCCTACTCCCCCGCCGACCTGGGCCCCAAGCGCGAGTCCAAGCGTGAGCTGCTGCGGCGCTTCGGCCTTCCCAGCGACGACGGCGCGCTGGCCCGGCCGCTGTTCGGGGTGGTCAGCCGGCTGGCCTCACAGAAGGGCATCGATCTGCTGCTGCAGGTGGTGCCGCAGCTGCTCCACCGCGGCGCCCAGTTCGTGGTCCTGGGAAGCGGCGACCCGCAGCTGGAGCACCAGATGCATTCTTATGCCCACCACTTCCCTCACCAGGTGGGGATCAAGGTTGGCTTCGATCTGGCTGGTTCGCACCTGGTGGAGGCGGGCTCGGACTTCTTCGTGATGCCGTCGCGCTACGAGCCCTGCGGCCTCAACCAGATGTACTCGCTGCGCTATGGGACGGTGCCGGTGGTGCGGGCCACCGGCGGGCTGGACGACACCGTGGTGGATCTCTCCCAAGCCGGGGCCACCGGGATCAAGTTCGGCGAGTTCCACCCCGGCGCGCTGACCCACGCGCTGCACCGGGCGGTGGATCTGTTCTGGGAACCTTCCCGGCTGGAGGAGGTGCGCAAGCGGGGGATGGCCCAGGACTTCTCCTGGGAGGCTTCGGCCAGGAAGTACCAGGCCCTCTTCCAGTCACTGATTGAACGTCGTCAACCCCACTCCCGGAGGGCCTGAGATGGGTCCTCGCGGGAAAGCGGGATAGGTTCGACTCCGTGTCGCAGGAGAGCGAGCTGGGCGGATACCAGGTCGTCGGCCGGATCGCCGTCGGCGGGATGGCCGAGGTGTACCAGGCGCGTCCGCAGGAAGGCACCCAGCGTTCTCCGGGCGAGCCGGACGACGTGGTGCTCAAGCGCCTGTTGCCCGCCTACCGGAACGACGGCGCCTTCGTGAAGCAGTTCGTGGACGAGGCCAAGCTGACCGTCCGGCTCCGCCACGCCAACATCGTCCGCACCTTCCGCTGCTTCAAGGCCGGGGTGGACTACCTGATGGTCCAGGAGCTGATCCCCGGCCGGACCCTGGCCTACATGCAGGAGCTGCTGCAGAAGAGCGCCACCCCGATGCCGCCGGAGAGCGCGGTGTACGTGGTCACCTGCCTGCTGCGCGCGCTGGACTACGTGCACCGGGCCAAGGTGGGGGAGGCGGGGGCGACCATCGTCCACCGCGACGTCAACCCCACCAACATCCTGATGTCGGTGCAGGGCGAGGTGAAGCTGACCGACTTCGGGGTGGCGGAGGTGGAGGGGGTGATGCGCGGCGAGGCCGGCGCGCTGCGGGGGACGCTGGCCTACATGAGCCCAGAGCAGGTGCTGGGCCTTTCGGTGGACGCCCGCAGCGACCTGTACTCGGTGGGGGTGATCCTCTGGGAGCTGTTCGCCAACCGGCGGCTGTTCACCGCGGACAACGAGGGGGACCTGATGCTCAAGGTCCGGGACGCCCGCGCCCCGCTGCTGACCTCGGTGGCGCCAGGGATTCCGGACTACGCCGCCCAGATCGTCCGCAAGGCGCTGTTCGCGGATCGGGCCCACCGCTTCCAGACCGCCAGCGAGTTCTTGCGCGCGCTGGAGGTCCTGGCCCGGCGCAACGGCTGGCCGCTGACGGTGGACGCGCTCACCCCGCTGCTGGGAGGGTAGGGATGCGTCCCCTCTCGCTGGGGTGGGTGATCCCCGCCCTGCTTGGGCTGGGATGCGGGGCCACCCTCACCCAGGTGTTCTCCGCCGGCATCCCCACCGCCCAGGTCAGCGCGCTGGAGGTGCGGTTGGAGCAGCCAACCTTGGCCCGGGTCCAGTTCGCGCTCTCGGTGCCCAACCCCCGCGCCCTGGACTTCGAGGTCCGCCGGGTGGGGTGGGCGCTGCGGCTGCGGGGACGGCCGTTCGCGGAAGGTGTGGTCTCCACCGCCCCTGTGGTGCAGGGCTCAGGCGCCGCCGCGGTGCGGATCCAGATGCCGGTGGCGTTCCTGGAGGCCCCCGCTCCCGGGGCGGCGGGGGCGGTGCTCAATGGCAGCATCACCGCCCGGCTGGGGGACGACGAGCGCACCTGGGTGTTCGATCACGCCGGCGCGGTGACCCTGCAGGAGCCGCCGGTCCCCTGAAGCGGACCTAGCTGCGTTGGTTTCCGGCGGCGGCCGGAAGCTCGCGGGACTTGCCGCCGGCGCGGGTGACCCGCACCCGCTCCAGGCGCGCGCCTTCCTTGCTGTGGACCACGAACTGGAAGCCGTTGAAGGCGAACCGCTCGCCCACCTCCGGGATGCTGCCGGCCAGCGAGCTGAGGAAGCCGCCCAGGGTCTCATACTCGCCGTCGGGCAGGTTCACCCCGAACACCTCTGTGAACTCGGCGACCTCCACCGCGGCGTCCACCAGGAACGAGCCGTCGGCCTGCTTCTCCACCAGCTTCTCCTCCACCTCGAACTCGTCGGCGATGTCGCCCACGATTTCGCGGAGGATGTCCTCCAGGGTCACCACCCCCATGAAGCCGCCGTACTCGTCGACCACCATCGACATGTGGATCCGCTTCTTCTGCATGTCCCGCAGCAGATCGCCCACCGGCTTCATCCAGGGGGTGAACGCCGCGGGGCGGACCACGTCCGGCAGCACGATCAGCTCCGGGTGCTGCAACAGCGGGATCAGGTCCCGGGCGTGGAGGATGCCCACGATGTGATCGATGTCGTCCCGGTACACCGGGATGCGGGAGTGGCTCTCCTCCGCCAGCATCCGCAACACCTCCAGCGGCGGGGTGCTGATGTCCATCGCCACCACCTCGGTGCGGGGGACCATCACGTCGCGGGCGTGCTTGTCGGAGAGCTCGAAGATGGAGCGGATCAGCTGGGGGGCGCCCTTGTCCACCCCCTCGGTGCTGGCGGCCCGGGCGGCCAGCAGGTTCTGCAGCTCCTCCAACGGCGGGGGCGGGGACTCGAAGCGGGCCCGGCCGCCGAAGGGGCGGATCACCAGGTTCAGCAACCCCACCAGCAGCCGCATCAGCGGGTAGAGGGTGAACACCAGCAGGCTGACCACCCAGGACAGGCGCAGCACCCAGCGCTCGGGGTTGGTGGAGGCCAGCGAGCGCGCGGAGACATCCATTAGCGCGGCGATCAGCCCCACGAACAGCGCCCCACCCACGCCGGTCAACGCGGTCAGCGCCGGGCCCTCGGAGAACCGGCCCAGGTCCATCAACGAGGGCGGAACCAGTGCACCGATCCCGGCGGCGGCGAACCCGGAGAGCACCATCCCGATCCGGATCGCCCCGGCGGTCGTCTCCCGATCAATCTTGTGGCGGTACACCCGCCCGCCCGCACGGGGATAGTCCGCGGCCAGGTCCTTGGCTCGCACATCGGAAGTCCCGTACAGCGCCGATTCCGCTGCGGCCATCAGGGCGCGTGCCAACAGCACCGCAAAGCAGGCCAACCACATCGCCCAGGGGGGCATAAGTCCTACCTACATACCGGGCTTCGCCGGGAGGCACCACCTCGCGTTGAGTCGACCCGTGGGGAAACGTCGGACAGGAGGCAGGGCGGCGAGGGCGTTCGAACGCCTCGTGAGCAACAGAGCAGGCGAGCTTGTCGGTCGGCCTCTGGAACCCCTCTGATATGTTGAGGTGCTTCCCGTGAGCACCTCTCCCTCCACAGAGTGTCCGCGGTGCGGTCTGGCGGTGCCCCTGGGGACCGCCACCTGCCCGGTGGACGGCACCCCGCTGGTGGAGGACCTGCTGCCGGGAGGCTTTGCCGCCACCACCCTCAGGCGCCCGGTGGGCCCAAATATCGGCGAGGGGTTGGAGCCCACCCTGGCACGACGGGATCCGCTGATCGGCCAGAACCTGGGCGAGTACTTCGTGGAGGAGCTGATCGGGGTGGGAGGGATGGGGCTGGTCTACCGCGGGCTGCAGCCGGTGATCGGCAAGCCGGTGGCGATCAAGATCCTGCGTCCGGAGATCTCCGACAGCCCCTCCCACGTGGAGCGGCTGCTGGCGGAGGCCCGGGCGGTGAACGCGGTCCGCCACCGCGGGATCATCGACATCTTCAACTTCGGCCAGCTGCCCGACGGCCGGCAGTACCTGGTGATGGAGTTCCTGCAGGGCAAGGCGCTGGACGAGTACATCTTTGAGCGCGGGGTGCTGGTCCCGGCCGAGGCGGTCAGCCTGCTGGAGGAGATCGCCTCCGCCCTCTCCGCGGCCCACGAGGCGGGGGTGGTCCACCGGGACCTCAAGCCGAACAACATCTTCTTGGTGAAGCAGGGCAGCTCCCAGTACGTGAAGCTGCTGGACTTCGGGCTGGCCAAGCAGACCACCCCCCACGCCACCACCCCCCAGACCCACTCCGGGCTGGTGGTGGGGACCCCGGAGTACATGGCGCCGGAGCAGGCCCGGGGAGAGGCGATCGGTCCCAAGACCGACCTCTACGCGCTGGGGGTGATGGCCTTCCAGATGCTGACCGGCCAGCTGCCCTTCAACGCCGGCTCGCCGATGGAGTTCCTGGTCCAGCACCTGGAGTACGCCCCGCCCAAGGTGACCGAGCTGATGCCGGATGTGCTCGACGAGCTCTCGGACTTGGTGGACCAGATGCTGCTCAAGCGCCCCGAGGATCGCCCCAGCTCGGCGGATCAGGTGCGGCGGGAGCTGCGGCGGATCTCCCGGCTGCTGCCCCAGGATGTGACCTACGTGGGCCCGGAGAAGTCGGCCCCCACCGACGCGCTCCGCAAGGACAGCGCCGGCGGCGTGATCGTCTCTCCCTCCCTCACCGCGCGCCGCAGCCTGGAGCGGCCCGCGCCGCGTCCCCTCCGGGACCGCGCCGACACCCCCACCGCGCAGGGGGCGCCCCGGCCGGGCGGAACCTCCCAGACCCCCTCCGCGGCGA
>JALYOC010000172.1 GCA_030857095.1 Myxococcota bacterium
CGCAGAGGCTACCGGCGAGGCGCAGTCCGCGGGAGGAGGCTCCACCGGCGAGGCCCCCCTGGCCAGGGGCGCCCTGGCCACCCCCCGCGAGGCAGACGCGCGCGACCCGGTGCAGCCCGCGGCCGGCTCCACCGGCGGAGACGTCCGGCCCGCTGCGGTGATCGCCGCCGCCCAGCCCGCGGAGAGTCTGGCCGCGCCGGAGCGGCCTTCGCTGTCAGCGGCCAGCGCGCCGGTCACCCGGCCCCTGCGGGAGGCGCCCAGCTCCCCTCCGGTCCTTCAAGGCGAGCTGCCCGGGCTGGAGCTGAGCCTGGGGACCGAGGCGGTGTGGCGGACCTACGAGTTCTGCCCCGGATCGCTGCAGTGCGGCCGGCAGGTGTTCGCCGGACCGGCCGGGCTGCGCTTCGTCACCGACGCCCCGTACGTCGGCGGCAGCCTGACCCTCACCACCTTTCCCTTCCAGTCGGTGGATCCGCGGCTCTCGGGGCTGGGCTTCGAGGGCCGCTACGCGCGGCGCTTCCTGGAGGTGGGGCTGACCGGCAGCACCGGCACGGTGGAGTACCACCCCGCCTACGACGAGGAGTTCTGGGGCGAGCTGCTCTTCCGGCGCTCCTTCCCGGTGCTGGGCCTAGAGCCGTGGCATGGCGTCCGGTTGGGGTTGGGGTCGCGGCGCTTCGTCACCGGCACCGGCGCTGCCGGCACCGACAGCGTGCGCAAGCTGGGCGCGGGGATGGGGCTGGAGGGTGGGGTGCCGCTTTGGGGCCGCTGGCTGACGCTGGAGGCAGGGGTGCTGTACGCGTTTGGACTCTCGCCGGGGACCGCCGAGCGGGAGGCGCACGGCGGGGCGGTGGTGGGCTCCGACACCCTCCGACTCCGGGGAGGGCTCAGCGGCCGGTTCGGGCGGGCGGGGCTGGGGTACTCGGTGCGGGCGGAGTACGGGCTGTTCCAGGACTCCTTCTTCGGCGCCGGGACCCGGGTCGAGGGCGGCTCGGCGCGGGAGGAGTTCGTCACCCTCACCGCCGGTCTCCGCTGCGCGTTCTAGCCTGCCCCGCAAGCAGCCGGGCAGAGGAGCGATTGTGGCGGCGACGTGGCCGCTTCGACGGTCCGCTCCCACCTTGCGGCCATGGCGCGTCTACTCCCCTTGCCCGACTCCCGCTCCAAGACCTCCGGCCAGTCGTTTGCCGTGATGGAGGTGTCCGCTGCCGGAGGTCCGCCGGTGCGGTACCTGGTGGGGCGGCTGGGCGAGAACGCGGTGCCGCTGGAGGAGGGCGGTCTGCCGGCGGCGGAGGGAACCCTGGTGCCCAGCCTGGCCGCCGACGATCAGCGGGTGCTGGGAGGGCTGCTGGAGGAGATCACCCGCCACGGCCCGCCGGACTGGGAGGGCGGCGGTCAGGGGCGGGTGGCGCGGGCCTGGAGCCTGGGCGCCAACGGCTTCCGCCGCCGGGTGGAGGAGGCCCTGGAGGAGCTGGAGATCCGGCCGCTGCAGCCTCCCTCCGGCACCTCCCCGCTGACCGCGGTGCTGCCGCTCTCCGAGCCGGGGCTGCGGCTGGAGCCCTTCCACCGGGGCCTTCGCGCGCTGCCCACCTTCGACGAGAAGACCTTCCTGCACCTGGTGGCGGAGTACGCGCGGATCTACGAGCTGGACGCCGATCTGCGCACCGCCCAGGGCCGGGCGGACGCGAAGGCCAAGCTGGCCTCGTTGGCCACCGGGCACCACGCCTTCTTGCTGGTGCTGCCCGAGGGCCGGGCCCGCATCCTGCGGATCCGCCAGGCGCTGGAGCTGTCCACCATCCGGGCGGTGCCCCGCAACCCCACCCTGCGGGGGCTGGACCTGGTGCTGTTGGAGTCGTTGGTGCTGCGCACCGTTCTGGGCATCCGCGACCCGGAGCGGGCGGACCACCCGCACCTGGCGGCGATCGCCGACTTCGAGGCGCTGGTGGATCAGGTCCAGGCAGGGGTGCTGCAGGCCGGCTTCGCCCTCAACCCGCCCCCAGCGTGGGAGGTGCGCGCGGTGATGCAGGTCAATGAGCAGCTCCCTCCCCGGACGCTGCGGCTGGAGCCGGGGCTGTCCCCCGAGGCGCTGGGCTACCTACCAATATGATCCGGGGCGCACTCCCCCTTGCTCGTCCATCGCGCTGACCCCCCGGGAGGTTATAAGGGCAAGCCATGTTCCCGGTTCAGCGCCCCCGCCGCCTCCGCCGCAACGACACCCTCCGCCGCATGGTCCGCGAGACCACGCTGGATCCGGCGGACTTCATCTATCCGCTGTTCGTGGTGGAGGGGCGCGGGATCAAGCGGCCGATCACGTCCATGCCGGGGATCTTCAACCTCTCGGTGGAGAACGCGGTGGAGGAGGCCAGGACCGCCCACGCGCTGGGGATCCCGTCGGTGATCCTGTTCGGGATCCCGGAGCACAAGGACGGGGAGGGGACCGGGGCCTACGCCTCGGACGGGATCGTGCAGCGGGCGATCCGCGAATTGAAGGCGGCGCTGCCCACCCTGCAGGTGATCGCCGACGTCTGCCTCTGCGAGTACACCGATCATGGGCACTGCGGGGTGATCCGCGACGGCGAGGTGCAGAACGACGCGTCGTTGCCGCTGCTGGCACAGATGGCGGTCAGCTGCGCCCAGGCGGGGGCGGACATCATCGCCCCCTCGGACATGATGGACGGCCGGGTGGCGGCGATCCGCCAGGCGCTGGACGAGACCCGCTTTCCCGAGACGCCGATCCTCTCCTACGCCGCCAAGTACGCCTCGGGGTTCTACGGTCCCTTCCGGGAGGCGGCCCAGAGCGCCCCCCAGTTCGGGGACCGCCGCGGCTACCAGATGGATCCGGCCAACGTCCGGGAGGCGATCAAGGAGGTGGAGATCGACCTGGCGGAGGGCGCGGATCTGGTGATGGTCAAGCCGGCGCTCTCCTACCTGGATGTGATCACCCGGGTGAAGGCGCACTGCAACGTCCCGGTCGCCGCCTACAACGTGTCCGGCGAGTACGCGATGCTCAAGGCCGCCGCCCAGAACGGCTGGATCGACTACGAGCGGGTGATGATGGAGGTGCTCACCTCGATCAAGCGCGCCGGCGCGGACCTGATCCTCACCTACCACGCGCTGGAGGCGGCCCGGGTGCTGCGCGGCTAGCGCCAGCCGCGGGCCTTGTCGCCCGGGCTCTGCGCCTGGCTCAGTCCCCGGTCGATCTTGGCGGTGATCTCGTCCCGGATCCGGGAGGCGGCCTCCACCCGGGCCTCGATGTCCGCCCGGATCCCCTGATCGAAGCCGGCCGGAGCCTCCCGGCGGTAGGCTGCGGTCGCCGGCCGGCGCACGGTCAGCCGGCGGACCTTCTTCCGGGCCGCGGGGGTTGGCTTCTTCTGGGTCGGTCGCTTCGCCATCGGGTTGCTCCTGTCCGGTTGTTGGCGCTCCGAGGACTTCTGCTTCGGACCGCCACTCCTGCCTGCCCCCCAATCTGGGGTCGCTTCTTCCCCAGGGAAACGCCCGCTTCTGGAGGCCTTGGAAGCTTGCTTGCCCAGCGGCCTTGAACCCTGCCGTGGATCGGGCGTAATGAGCGGCGCCCACCATGAAGAAGAAGCGGCCCAGTCGCCGGAAGACGTCCAAGCCTCCGCCCGAACGCAGCGGGTCCGCTCGGCGCCCCGGCCTGGGCAGGGCGCCCATCGTCCGGCAGCCTGGCTTCCTGCAGTACAAGGTGGTCGAACTCTCCACCGTGGACGAGGGCGGGCTCGAACACACCTTGAACCATTGGACCCGCCTGGGCTGGAACCTGGATGGGGTCCAGTTCGCCATGAGGGAGTCCTCCAAGCGGCCGGCCATGGCCTTCGTGTTCTTCACCCGCGAGGTGGCCGCCGAGGCGGAGGACAACCCCACCGAGCCCGAGGAACGCCTGTTTCCTCCCCCGACTCCGGAGGACGCGCCCCGGTTCGATCAGCACACCCGGTTGCGGCAGCTGGCCGGGCTGGATGACTCAGATGACGACGTGTCCGGATGAGCCTGGGCGCCCCGCGCAGGGTCCGGCCGTCGCTGCGCGTGGTGGACGACGCGGAGAAGTCTCCCTACCCCAAGTGTTCGCTGTTCCTGAGGGCCGGGGCCCGGTTCTTCGACGTCGCGGTGGCCTGGGCCCTGTGGGTGACCACCGGCCAGGTGGGCGCGGTGATTGCCATCTTGTACGTGCTGCTCGCGGACGGGGTGTTCGAAGGCCAGAGTGCGGGGAAGCGGCTGTTCGGGATCAAGGTTGTGTACCTGCCAACCCGCAGCGCGGCCAGCTACCGCGAGAGCTGCCTGCGCAACGCCCCCTTCGGGCTGATCGTGCTGTTGGGGATGCTGCCCGACGCGCTGGGACCGGTGGGGGCGCTGGGCGGGGTGCTGGTGATCGGCGGGGTGGAGGCCTGGAACGCGCTGCGCGACCCGCTGGGGATCAGGCTGGGGGATCAGTGGGGGCAGACCCAGGTGGTGGATGGCAAGGTCTCGATCGGCGCGCTGGATGTGCCGACGGTGCAGCGTCCCGCTGGCGCCGAAGGTTCTTTGATGGTCGCGGCCCGCCAGCGGGCCGGACGCCACTTTGCAAGTTGAAGGAGGCATGACGTGCGCATCGCGTTGACCCACAACCTTCGTCTCTCGGACTCCGAAGACGAGGCGGAGTTCGACACCCTGGAGACGGTGAACGCCCTGGCCTCCGCGATTGAGCGGCTGGGACACCGGCTGGAGCGTTTTGAGGTCTCCGGACCGGCCTCGCGCACCGTGGCCCGGCTGGAGGCGTACAGCCCGGATCTGATCTTCAACACCGCCGAGGGCCGCCGCGGCCGCTTCCGGGAGGCGTTCTATCCGGCGCTGTTCGACCAGCTGGCCATCCCCTACACCGGGTCCGACGCGTATTCGCTGGCGCTGACCCTGGACAAGCAGCTGACCAAGCTGGTGCTGCGCCAGCACAAGATCCGCACCCCGGACTGGCAGTTCGTGGAGAAGCCCGCGGACCTCAAGCCGGAGGAGCTGCACTTCCCGGTGATCGTGAAGCCCAACTTCGAGGGCTCCTCCAAGGGCATCACCCAGGACTCGGTGGCGGAGACGGTGGACGAGCTGCGGGCCAAGGTGGCCCAGGCGCTGGCCAAGTATCCGGCCGGGGTGCTGGTGGAGGAGTACATCGCCGGGCGCGATCTCACCGTGCCCTTCCTGGCGGAGGTGAAGAACGACTGGGACGGGGTGCTGTCCCCGGTGGAGTACGTGATCGATCCAGCGCAGACCAGCCCGCGCCGCTACCAGATCTACGACTACGACCTGAAGTCCAAGCACGACAAGGCGGTCTCGGTGCGGGCCCCGGCCAGCATCTCCGCTACCCTGGCGGACGACGTGCGCAAGGCGGCGGAGAAGATCGTCCAGGTGATGGACATCCGCGATCTGGCGCGGCTGGACTTCCGCCTCTCCGACGCCGGGGTGCCCTTCTTCCTGGAGATCAACGCGCTGCCCTCGCTGGAGCCGGGGGCGGGGATCTACGCCGCCGCGGCACTGGAGGGGCTGCACTTCGACGGGGTGATCGACGCGGTGATCCACAGCGCCGCCCGCCGCTACAAGATCCGGGACAGCGCCAGGCGGCAGGCCAAGCCCACCCGCAAGTCGGGACCGCTGCGGGTGGGGTTCACCTACAACGTCAAGCGGATCAAGCCCAAGATCGACGGCGCCGAGGACCACGAGGCCGAGTACGACGCCCCCTCCACCCTGCAGGCGATCCGCGAGGCGATCGCCTCCTGGGGCCACGAGGTGGTGGACCTGGAGGCCAACGCGGAGCTGCCGCACGTGCTGGCCACCAACCCGGTGGATCTGGTGTTCAACATCGCCGAAGGCTTCAAGGGCAGGAACCGCGAGAGCCAGGTGCCGGCGATCCTGGAGCTTTTGGACATCCCCTACACCGGGTCCGATCCGGCGACCCTCTCCATCGCCCTGGACAAGGCGCTGGCCAAGAAGATCGTCCGCCAGGCGGGGATCCACACCCCGGCCTTCCAGCTGATGACCACCGGCAAGGAACGGCTCTCCAAGGAGTTCACCACCTTCCCGCTGCTGGTAAAGCCGGTAGCGGAAGGGTCCTCCAAGGGCGTGGTCTCCAAGAGCGTCTGCACCAACGAGACGGAGGTCCGGGAGGTGGTGCGGGAGCTGCTGGAGAAGTACAAGCAGCCGGCGCTGATCGAAGAGTACATCTCCGGCCGCGAGTTCACCGTCGGTCTGCTGGGCGAGCGCCGCCCCCGGGTGTTGCCGCCGATGGAGATCGTGTTCCTGGATCCCAGCGACAAGACCCCGGTGTACAGCTTCCAGCACAAGCTGGATTGGAATGATCGCATCCGTTACGACGTGCCGGCCAAGCTGGATCCGAACCTGATGGAGAGGCTGAAGGCCGCCGCCCGCGGGGCCTTCATGGCGCTGGGTTGCCGGGACGTAGCCCGCATCGACTTCCGGATGGACGACAAGGGCCGGCCCTACTTCATCGAGTGCAACCCGCTGCCGGGGCTGACCCCGGACTGGAGCGATCTGGTGCTGATCGCCAAGGGCGCGGGGATGGATTACCGGGCGCTGATCGGGGAAATCCTCTCCGGCGCCATCCGCCGCTACAAGGAGCGCGAGTCTGCACGCCGGGCGGACAAGGTGGAGGGGACCCCGCTGCCCAAGGAGGAGGCCAAGCCGCTGGCTGCGCCGGCCGTCCCGGTGGCCACCGCGCCCGCCAACCCGGAGTTCAAGCCCAGCTAGCTGCAGCCAGTCGCCGCAAGGGGGCCAGGTCAGCCCCTCAGCTGGACCGGGGCAGCTGGGCCAGCACCCACCGCAGCTCCTCGGCCTGATCGGTGCCCGGGTGGTCCTGCAGGTAGCGCTGATACCGGCTGCGGGCCTGGTCCAGGTTTCCATTCTGCTGGGCGATGTACCCGGAGAGCACCCACGCCTCTCCGAGGCCGGGCTCTAGTTCCAGCGCCCGCTGCACCGCCTGCTCCGCGCGCTGGGAGAGGCCCACCTCCGCGGCGGCCGAGGCCAGCCAGAACCACGCCTCCGCCACCGTGGCGTCCTTGCGGGTGGCCTGGTCCAGGGTGCAGAGCGCGTCGCGCACCTTGCCGTCGTGGAACAGCTGCCGGCCCTTGCGGGTCAACGCCTGGACGCTGGCGTCTTGGGGCTGCGGGCAGTTGCCAGCCAGCGCGGGCACCGAGGTACCGCCGACGACTGCCAGCACCAGCCACAGGATTGGGCGCACCGCTGCTCCTTGGGAAGGGTTCCAGCGCTGCTCCCTTTCCAAAGCGGTGCCAACTCTCCGGCCCAGCGGTTCCGGGCAGTTGCCGAGTGCCTGCCCGGGTACACCCAGGGGGGTGGGGCAGGGGACACCCGGCGGCGTTCCCCCGGGTCATGGAGTCGGTCCGCCCTCCGGGGCTGATTCTGACCGCTACTGCAGGGTGAAGATCCCGAACAGCGCCACCAGGAAATAGGGGATCAGGTTGGCCGCCCCCACGTAGTCCTTGGCGATCCGCTGACCGGCGAACAACCCGGCGAAGGTAAACGCGCTGATCGTGGCCCCCCAGAACGCCAGGGTGCGCCCGCCGCCCAGCAGGATCTGCAAGAAGCCCAGTGCGGAAAGCACGCCGGCCAGCAGCTCCACCACCATCAGCGCGCTCAGCATCGGGCCGCTGAACTTCGCCAGCGGGGACTTGGCGAAGTGGGAACGGAAGTAGGACTCGTTGCCCGCCCGGTCCACCAGCTTGTCGATCCCCGACTGCAGGAAGGTGATCGCCAACACCAGGGTCGGCAGCAGATCCAGGACGAGCGCAGCGGTGGACTTGGTATTTTCGAAGGAGAAGCTGGCCATAGGCCGCGCCTTCTATCCCAGCTAAGGTCCGCGCGCCCATGGCGGAAGGTTTCGACAACTCCAATGAACCCCGGCGGCGCGCGCGCGAGCTGGGGCTGCCCCTGGGCCGTTTCCGGCCCGGCAAGCTCAACTCGATCACCGACGTGGAGGGGGTGCTGGTCGGCCACTCCACCATCATCCGCGGAGAGGGGCCGCTTCGACCCGGGCACGGACCGGTCCGGACCGGGGTCACCGCCATCCTCCCCAACCTGGGGAACATCTTCATGGACCGCCTGATCGGCGGCGGCTTTGTGCTCAACGGGGCCGGCGAGGTCTCCGGGCTGACCCAGGTGCAGGAGTGGGGACTGATCGAGACCCCGATCCTGCTCACCAACACCATGTCCGTGGGCGCGGTCTCCGACGGGGTGGCCCGGTACATGATCGAGCGCTACCCGGGGATCGGCGACGAGCACGACGTGATCATCCCGGTGGTCGGCGAGTGCGACGACAGCTGGCTCAACGACGTCTCCGGGCGCCACGTCAAGGACACCCACGTGCTGGAGGCGATCAACAACGCGTCGGCCGGCCCGGTGGCCGAGGGCGGTGTGGGCGGGGGCACGGGGATGATCACCTGTGACTTCAAGGCGGGGATCGGCACCTCCTCCCGCAAGCTCCCCGAGGTCCACGGCGGCTACACCCTGGGCGTCCTGGTGATGTCCAACTTCGGCAAGATGCACAACCTGCGGGTGGCCGGCCTGCCGGTGGGCGAGTTCCTGGCCCAGAAGCTCAAGGATCTCCCCCGGCGCGGACAAAACTACGGGTCAATCATCGCGGTGGTGGCCACCGACGCGCCGCTGCTCTCCCACCAGATCGCCCGGCTCTGCAAGCGGGTGGCGCTGGGGATTGGCCGGGTCGGTTCGTACGCGGGGCACGGCTCGGGCGAGATCGTGGTCGGCTTCTCCACCGCCAACGTCATCCCCCGGCGCACCCGGAAGATGGTGTACCGGATGAAGATCCTGCTCGATCAGCGGCTGGACCCCCTCTACGAGGCGGTGATCGAGGCCACCGAGGAGGCGATCCTCAACTCGATGTGCATGGCCACTCCAATGACCGGAATCAACGGCCACCACAGCCCCGCCATCCCCCTGGAGGAGATCCGCCGCTTCGTGGACGGGGTGCGCCCCATCTTCAAGTCGGTGGGGAAGACCCCTTCCCAGGCAGCCTCTTCGCCGGCCAGGGAGAAGCCCGCCGACGAGGACCGGGAGGTGGATTTCCGGGCCTCGGAGGTCTTGCCCTCCCACGTCCGGAGCGCGGAGGGGATTCCGTACCCCACCCGGCCCCTTCCCGAAGAACAGGCCGAACCAGGCGAGCAGCCCCCTTCGAACAACGTTCCTTCCCCGGATGGAGAGACTTCTGGTAGTTAGCCCCGCCGGAATTTCAAGGAACCTGAAGGAGACACGGACATGGCGAACAGCAAGAGCAAGCACATGCGCAAGCGGATGAAGATCCGGCAGGCGTGGAAGAAGCGCGCGGACAAGAAGAAGGCGGCCGCCAAGGCAGCCCCCAGCAAGAAGAAGTAGTCGTTTCCCCATCCGGGCGCCTGTCGCCCGGTGCAGCCCAGCCAGAGCGCAGAGGGAACCGCCGGCGGCAGTCGTCGGCCAGGTCCCCCTGCGGCCTTGCCCCATGACCCCGTCCGGACCCCAACAGGCGCGCCGCGGGGACTGGAGCGATGCGAACGGTGGCCAACGCTCCGTTGATCGACGGATCACCCCCACCGCTTCCTCTTTGTGGCGCTGCTCCCTAGCTTGGCGACGGGGCGGTTCTGTGGGGAATGGGGTTGGACGGGTGGGGTCGGTGGATCCGAAGCGGTTGTCGAATTTCATCTTTGCGGGGCTGTTCGCCCTGAGCATCGTGCTGTTCTCGCGCATCCTGCTGCCGTTCGTGATGCCCCTGCTGCTGGGGGCGTTCCTGGTGGTGCTGATGATGCCGGTGCAGGACTACTTCACGCGCAAGCTGAAGAACCGGGTCCGGCTCTCCGCGGCGCTCTCCACCTCGGTGGTGTTCCTGGTGGTGGTGGTGCCGTTGGCGGTGATCGCCTACCTGGTCGCCCGGGAGGTCCTGGGCGTGATGGGCTACGCCAAGGCGCTGCTGGATCAGGTGGACCTGCGCCAGGAGCTGCTCAACAGCCTCCCCCGCGGGGTGCGCCGCTACGTGCGGCTGGATCCCCGTTCCAAGGAGGTGGAGCGGGCGGTGCTGGGGGTGATCTCCGGGGGAGCGGGGATGCTGACCGGGATGGTCAAGGCCAGCACCGAGTTCGCCATCAACCTGTTCCTGCTGGTGGTGGCGCTCTACTACTTCTTCATCGACGGCCGGCGGCTGGTCAACGAGGGCGCGCGGCTGCTGCCGATTGATCGCCGCTACTTCGAGACCTTCGCCAAGGAGTTCAAGGACGTCGCCTACGCGATCATCTACGGCAACACCCTGACCGCGATCATCCAGGGCGCGCTGGGCTTTGTGGGGATGTGGTTCGCCGGCGTCCCCCACGCGCCGATCTGGGGGGTGGCGATGGTGGTGGTGGCGCTGATCCCGATCGGGGGCACCGCGCTGATCTGGGGGCCGGTGGGGATCGCCCTGATCGTCTCCGGCAACTACACCGGGGGGATATTCCTGCTGGCCTGGGGCACCTTCCTGGTCAGCACCATTGACAACGTGATCCGCCCCCGGCTGTGCGGCGCGCGGATGGCGCTGCACCCGCTGTTGGTGTTCCTCTCCATGTTCGGTGGGCTTGCGGTGTTCGGGATGATGGGCCTGCTGGTGGGCCCGCTGATCGCCTCCATCTTCATGGCCATGGTCCGGATCTACCGGCGGGACTTCCTGCTTCCCCGGGCCACCCCCGGGCTGCCCGCCTCGTCGATCGTCACTCCCTGAAGCCGCGGCGTTTGCGCTAAGAGGACACCTCCCCCCGGAGGTCTTTCTTTGCCCGCCCGCCCGCTCGCATCCGGTCTCATCCTCCTTGCCACCGTGGTGGGACTCTCCGCGGTGGCCCAGGCGCCCGCCCGGGTGGTGGTGCTGGACTTCGACGGAGACCGCCGCGGAGTCGTCCGCGCCCAGGTGCTGGGCGCGCTGGCGGAGGCCAAGGCGGTGGAGTTCGTCTCTCTTCGCCGGTGGGAGGACGCGGCGGACGCCCAACGGATTTCTCCCCCCGCCTATACCGCCGCGTCCACCGTGGCCGCCCTTGCGCCTCCCCTGGGGGTGACCGCGGTGGTGGCCGGAGAGGTGGGCCGGCGGTTCACGCTGCGGATCTTTGATCCCCGCGGGGACCCGGTGTGGACCAAGGAGCTGCCGCTGGTCCGGGGCAAGCTGTCCGCGGACAACGCCCGGCGGCTGGCCTCGGCGATCAGCGCCGCCGCCACCCCGGTTGCCCCGCCCCTCGGAGCCGATCCCCCTCCCGAGCCAACCTTCGAGCCCACCCTTCCGGTGGCGGAGCAGGTGACCCCGCCGGTTCCCCCGCCCGCCACCGAACCGGCGCCGCCGGCCGCGACGGTGGAGGCCAGCCTCCCGCCGGCCCCTTCCCAGACCTCGGCAGCGATCCACCCGCCCCTGATCTCCGGCAGGATCAGCGGGACCACCACCTGGCGCGCGTACTGCTCGCGGCCGGGCGTCAACAGCTGCAAGCAGTGGGATGATCTCCCCGACGGCACCGAGCCGGGTGGCGAGACGGTCACCTTCACCTCCTCGGTGCCCTACGCCGGCTACCGGGTGGCCGGTGAGCTCTTCCCGCTGGCGCGCTCCTCCGGCTGGTGGAACGGCTTTGGACTGGGCGGCAGCTTCGGCCAGGCCTTCTCGCTGACCACGGTGAGGATCTCCACCCCCAACAGCACCACCCCTGATCGCACGGTGACCTCGGTGGACCTCTCCTGGTCCGCCGCCGCGCTCTACCGTTGGTACTTCGGCCTGGGTGCAGAGGGTCTGGCGGGGTTCGCCGGGATCAGCGCCGGCTACCGCGCGCGCGACTTCAGCGTCGATCCCACCGCCGGGACGCTTCTGGCCGGTTCCCACCGCGGCTTCCCAGCCTTCGGTCTGGAGGCCAGCCTGCCCCTGGCCCGCCTGGTGCGCGTGGAGTTGGCCGGCGCCTACTTCCTCAATCCCCGCGCGGGCGCGGAGGAGCTTGCCAAGTACGGCGCCTCCACCCGGGGGATCGGCTTTCTGGCCGAGGCGGGGCTGGCCGGCGATCTGTGGGGACCTCTGGGCTACTCGGTCCGCTTCCTGTTCGAAGGCTACTGGGACCGCTTCACCGGCGCCGGCACCCGCTGGGAGAACGGCGGCGTGGCGCAGGAGACGTACTCCACCCTGACCTGGGGACTGAGCGCCGCGTTCTAGCGGCCTGCTTCGCCCCGACGTGATCGCGCCGCATTGGCGTGTCCGGTTCCGCGCGTCTTCCAGCCTCCTCGTCTGCTCGGCGGCGCGCACTCCCTGTGCCGAAACGGGAGGGCAAACGCGGTGTTCAAACGATTGCTGGGGGGAGCCGAACGCCCGTCCCCATGCCTGCTTCGACGCGCGCCCCGTCTTGCGGTCCGATTGCGTCGCACAAACCTTTTTGCCCGAGGGGATGGAACAAACCAAAAGGAGACTTCGCATGTACAAGAAAGTGATGGGAGCAGTGGTCGCCGCCGCCGTCTTCGCCGCTCCGGCGATGGCGCAGGACGACATGGACCTGACCGGATCCACCGAGGTCCAGGCCGAGCCCGAGGCCGACGTGGAGATCCACACCGAGGGGGATGTGAACGTGCAGGGCAGCGTGGATGCCGACGACCGCTCGGTGCAGACCGACGCGTACGGTGGGGGCGCCAATGAGGGCACCACCGACATCGCCACCACCCAGGTGACGATCGAAGAAGAAGACCGCAACGACATGCGCGGGCTGGTCGTGACCCTGGGCGGCGGTGTGGAAGGGTACACCGGCGAGCTGCGCAGCCGGCTGGACGTGGGCCCCGCCTGGGGTGTGACCGCGGCCATCAAGCCCACCAAGGTGCTGGGTTTGGAGCTGGGCTACACCGGCGCCGCCAACGAGATTGGCAATGACGAGATGTTCCAGGACAACCTGGAGAATGGCACCGGCGCGGACATCGTCCGCAACGGCGGTCATGCGCTGGCCACCGTCGGGCTGCCGACCGCGATCCAGCCCTACCTGCTGGCCGGCGTGGGGCTGAGCCGGTACTCGGTCCGGGCGGACTCCGCGGCCGGGTTCCAGGATGACTGGGCAGGCGCGGTGCCGGTGGGCGCGGGTCTGCGCACCCACCTGGGGAACTTCACCGCGGATCTCCGCGGGACCTACTCGATGCTGTTCAGCCAGGATCTGATCCCCGCCGCGGATGACAACTTCTTCACCGATGGCCGGTGGGGCGGGACGCTGCAGGTCGGCACCACCTTCTAGCCGTCGCAGCTGAAAGTTGACCTGCGCGGGGGGAGCCACGGTGCTCCCTCCGCGCTGTTGTTTCTCAGACCGAGATCAGTCCCTTGCGGATGCCCTCGGTCACCGCCTCCACCCGGTTGGTGACCTCCAGCTTGCGGTAGATGTGCTCCAGGTGGGTCCTGATGGTGGCCTTGCTAAGGCCCAGCAGCCTGGCTGCCTCGCTGTTGGAGACGCCCTTGGCGATCAGCTGCAGGATCTCCTTCTCCCGCTCGGAGAGTGGGCGCAGCTGCGGCTCCTGCAGCGCGGGGGCGGTGGCCTTGGCGCTGGACTCCGGGGTGGTCTCCCCGACCCGGAAGTGACGCAGCAGCCGGCGGGCCAGGTTGGGCTGGATCACCGTCCCTCCCGCGCGAACTTCCTTGATCGCCTCCACGATCTTCTCGGTGGGGGCGCCCTTGAGCAGGTAGCCAGACGCGCCGGCCTGCACCGCCTCCAGGACCTTCTCCTCCTCGTCGAAGATGGTGAAGATCAGGATCTCCACCTCCGGCTGGGTGGCCTTCAGCTTCCGGGTGACGTCGATCCCGCTCATCCTCGGCAGCCCCAGATCCAGCAGCAGCACATGCGGGCGCAGCTTGGCCACCTCCTCCAGCGCGGTCTCCCCGGACAGGGCGGTGCCCACGATCTGGATCTCGGCGTGGGCCTCCAGCAGCCGCAGTTGGTTCTTGAGGATCTTGGTCTGATCCTCCACCACGAACACCCGGATCGGCTCGGCGGCGGCCACTGGCATGAAAACGGCGTCTTCCAAGGTGTCCTCGGTGGGGCGCTACGGGGGGATGGGGATGGAGAGGGTGATGTGGCTGCCGCGCCCGGGGGCCGCGTCGATGATCAGCTGTCCCTGGACCGTCATCGCCCGCTCCCTCATGTTGAGCAGGCCGTAGTGGCCGCCGGGGGTGGCGCCAGCGTCGAAGCCCTTGCCGTCGTCCCGCACCGACAGCGCGACCTCGGTGGCGCTGTAGGCCAGATGCACCTCCACCCCCTGGGCCCCGGCGTGCTTGGCCGCGTTGGAGAGGCACTCCTGCAGCACCCGGAACAGGGTCAGCTGCACGTCCGAGCCCAGCTTCTCCACCACCCCGCTGCGCTGGAAGCGGACCGGAAGCTGGGTGCGCTCGCTGAAGGTCTTCACGTAGTCGGAGAGCCCGGCGGTCAGCTCGAAGTCCTCCCGCATCATCTGCAGGTTGCGGCGCAGCTCTTCAATCGACTCCTCGGCGGTGGCCTTCAGTTCGCCGATCTCGCCCCGGAGCGGCTGGTCGTGGACCATCTGCAGGATGTACTCGGACTGGATGATCATCGAGGAGAGGGTGGCCCCCAGCCCGTCGTGGATCTCGCGCGCCAGCCGGTTGCGTTCTTCCACCACCGCCAGCTCCTTGAGGTCTCCTTGCAGCTGGATCACCTCCCGGTGGGCGGTGGCCTCGCGCTCGTTGAGGTAGACGATCACGTAGACGATGATGAAGTTCAGCGCCAGGTACCACAGCAGGGTCAAGACTTCGATCGCGCTGAGGTTGTCGTTGAGGAGCAGATCCAGCCGGGTGGTGATCGGCAGCGCCAGCAGCGGCGGGAGGATCGCCAGCGGCTTGGGGAACAGGATCGCGAACAGGGTGGTGAACATCAGCTGGGTGGCCAGCAGCGGGCTCTGCAGCCCTCCGCCCACCACCGGCTTGACGATCAGCACCACGGTGATCGTCAGGTCCAGGCAGAGGGTGATGTACGTCACCCAGTGACCGGCCTTCTTGTGATCGATCACCATGAAGTTCGCGACGCTGTACAGCAGCATCGAGAAGTACCCGGCGAACGCCCACACCGTGGTCAGTCCGAAGTAGTGGGCCCACGGGGGGACCGCCAGGATCAGCAGCCCCAGGGTGAGGAACATCATCCGCGCGTAGAACAGCGCCCGCGCCCGGGCCACGAAGCGATCCTGATCCCAGGAGGCCGAGGCCTGCTCCGCCGAGACGTTGGTCTGGAGGTGACGGCGTTCCAGCACCGCCTGCACGCGCGCGCGGCGATCATTGGACGGAACAGGGAGGGCGAGGCCGGGGTCGATCAAGCGCCACGGATTGTACGGCGGTCCCGCGGCTTCACCATCGGTCGTTCGCCCGTCCCCCTGCCCGGTGGGCCAGCGGGCCTCATTTGCGACAGGCGATCTTGGCCTCCGGGTGACGGGCGTACACGAACTCCAGCCGGTCCTTGGATTCCCCGGTCCGCTCGTCGAACAGCGGGCTCCCGCCGGCGTACATCGTCCCCTCCGCGCTGCCGTAGGGGTCCAGCTTGCGCCCGGCCAGCCACGAATCGACGCAGGCCTCCTCGGTGACTCCGGCGCCCGCGTCCGCCACCGCCGGAGCGGGCGGGGCGGCGGCGTTCCGCTCCTGGCAAGCCGAAAGCAGCGCCGTCAGCACCACAAGCAATCTGATCGTCCTTCTCATATGTAGTCCCTTCTAGGCCATGGTCGAGTCGGCGGCACCATCGCAGCGAGCGGAGCGGGTCCTGGTCGTGGGGCTGGGGGGCCTGGGCTGTCCGGCCTCCCTGGCGCTGGCCCAGGCGGGGGTCCGCCACTTCACCTTCGTGGATCCGGACCGGGTGGAGCTGACCAACCTCCACCGCCAGCCGTGGTTCCGGACAGGGGACGTGGGAAGGTCCAAGGTCCAGGCCGCGCGGTCCCGGCTTTTGGCCGCCTTCCCCGAAGCCCGGGTGGAGGCGCTGGAGGATCGGGTGGACGCGGGCAACGCGGAGCAGCGGGTGGGCAGCCACGACTTCACGGTGGATGGGACCGACTCCATCGCCGCCAAGTTCCTCCTCTCCGACGCCGCGGTGCTCACCGGCCGGGTGGTGGTCTACGGCGGGGTGTTGAGGATGGAGGGGCAGTGGATGGTGCTGCGTCCGCAGGGACCGTGCCTGCGCTGTCTGTTTGAACAGCCGGGCGAAGACGACGTGCCCAGCTGCGCCCAGGCAGGCGTGTTGGGGTCGGTGGCGGGGGTGGTCGGGGGGCTGCAGGCGCAGGCGGCCCTTCATTTCTGGGATCACCCGCGCACCGGTCCGGAGGAGCCGTTGTGCGTGTTCGACGCGCAGCGGCTGGTCCAGCGGCAGGTGCGGGTCCGGCGTGCCGCCGATTGCGTGGGCTGTGGCGCCGACGCGCGCTTGCGCCTGGTCGACCCCGAGGCGGCGGGATGCTGAAGCACACCCTGGACATCACCACCGAGGTCTGCCCGATGACCTACGTGCGCACCAAGCTGCGGCTGGAACCTCTGGCGGAGGGCGAACTGCTGGAGGTGCTGATCCGCGGCAGCGAGCCGCTCAAGAACCTCCCCCGCAGCGCCCGGGAGGAGGGTCACCAGGTGGTCTCCTTGGAACCGCTGCCCGACGGCGTCCACCGGCTGACCCTGAGGAAGGGCCCATGATCACCATCCGGATCCCCACCAGCCTGCGCAGCGAGACCGGCGGCAGGTCGGAGGTGGCGGTGGACGCGGCCTCGGTCCGCGGGGCGCTGGACGCGCTGATCGCCGCCCACCCCGGGCTCAAGCCGCGGTTGCTAGACGAGCAGGGCGCCGTCCGCCGCTACGTGAACGTGTTCCTCAACGATGAGGACATCCGCTTTTTGCGCGTGCTGGACTCACCGCTCCAGGATCGGGACACCCTGACCCTGATCCCGGCGATGGCGGGAGGGTAGGGGGTGCTGGAGGAGGCCCAGATCCTCCGCTACTCGCGGCAGATCCTGCTGCGCCCTGTGGGAGGCGCCGGCCAGGAGCGGCTGTTGGACGTGCGGGTGGGCTGGGACGGGCAGGGCGCCGCAGCCGCGGTGGCCGCCGCCTACCTGGCCGCGGGGGGCAGCGGGGTGGAGGGGGTGCCCGACGGCGGCGTTCCAGTGGGCCCGGGCCAACGAGGCTTCCTCTTCGGCGCCTCGCACCAGGGCGCCGCCACAGGCCCGCTGTTGCGCCAGGTGCTGGCGGAGTTCAACGCCGACGCCCTTTCCCAGGGGGCAAGGGGAGCGGTCCTCTCCGAGGCGCCGTTCCCACCCGGACTGGAGTCGAGCGGCACGCGTCTGTGTCTCGGCGCCGAGGAGGGAGGGGCGGTGGTGCTCCTGGTCTCCGCCGACGACTGCCGCGTCTGTCTGCAGGAGACCTGCGCCCTGTTGCAGCCGGTGCCCCTGGCCCAGGCCACCGCCACCGGTGCCCTGGCAGCATTGGTGCTGCAGCGGCTGGCGCTGGGGCTGGCCCCGTCCGAGGGGGGATGGACGATCTCCTCCGAAGGCCGGATCGGGGCCCGGGCCCCCACCCGTTGCTCCACCTGCCGATGACTCCGTTGCCCGGGGACATCCTCCGCGCCGCCGCCCGGGCGGTGGAGGCGGTCTATCCCCAGGAGGGATGCGGGCTGATCCTCCAGGGCCCGGACGGACTGGAGGTGCTGCCGGTGCCCAACATCTCTGCCACCCCCCGGCGCCACTTCGAACTGGCTCCGGGGGAGCTGCTGCGGGCGCTGCGGCTCCCCGGGCACCGACTGGACGCCATCTTCCACTCACACCCCGACGGAAGCGCGGCCCTCTCCGCCCAGGATCGCCTCGCCGCCGCGCCAGGGGGGAACCTGCTCTTTCCGGGGGTACTCCAGGTGGTCTTCGCGGTGGAGGCGGGCCGGGCGCGGCGCTTCGCCGTCCACCGCTGGTTCCACGGTCGGTGGGAGGTGGAGGAGGAGGGCGACCTACCGCTCCGTTGAAGTTTGCCGGACACAGCGAAACTTCCGTCACTGGATTGTGGGTTCCGGAGGGTGCGTGATTTTCTAGCCCTGCTCGGCCCCGTTGATGAACTCCCCGTCCGCCCCCCCCACCGCCAAGCGCCTCCTCGTCGTGGAGGATGACTCGCTGGTCCGCCACGCGCTGCTGCGTCAGCT